>NZ_JBBDHF010000003.1:0-376962 GCF_037285405.1 Microbacterium sp. KHB019
AACCCGGAAGCTAAGCCTCACAGCGCCGATGGTACTGCAGGGGGGACCCTGTGGGAGAGTAGGACACCGCCGGACTCCTTTTAGTCAAAATGGCCACCCAAAGCAGGGTGGCCATTTTGCGTTAACACGCCGAAAGGCGATCATCGACCGGAAGGGTCAACCACATATGTCGCGTCGCGTCGTCACCGTTGCAGCAGCTCTCGTCATCGCAGGTCTGGCACTGACCGGCTGCGGCGCGAACGGCAGCTCCGGCGGCGACGCCGACAACGAGTACGGTCTCATCGCGGGCGGCACTCTGACGGTTGCGACCGAGGGCACCTATCGTCCGTTCAGCTTCCACGAGGGCGACGGTACCGGGGAGCTCGTCGGGTACGACGTCGAGATCATCGAGGCGATCGCCGAGAAGCTCGACCTCGACATCAAGTTCGAAGAGACCCAGTGGGATGCGATCTTCGCCGGACTCGATGCCGGGCGCTTCGACCTGATCGCCAACCAGGTCACGATCAACGACGAGCGCGAGGCGAACTACCTCTTCAGTGAGCCGTACACCGTCTCTCCCGGCGTCATCGTCGTGAACGCCGACGATGACTCGATCACTTCGTTCGACGACCTTGCCGGCAAGACGACCGCACAGTCGCTCACCAGCAACTGGAACGAGCTCGCGACCTCCAGCGGCGCCAAAGTCGAAGGCGTCGAGGGATGGGCGCAGGCTGTGTCTCTCCTCAAGCAGGGGCGCGTCGACGCGACGATCAACGACAAGCTCACGTTCCTCGACTACGAGAAGACCGAGGGCGACACCAGCCTGAAGATCGCGGCCGAGACCGACGAGGCCGGGCTGTCGGCCTTCGTCTTCAGCAAGGACAAGACGGATCTCGCCGAGGCCATCGACGGCGCCCTCGCCGAACTGCGCGAAGACGGCACCCTCGCTGAGATCAGCGACAAGTACTTCGGCGCCGACGTCACCGAGTAACCATGGATCTGTGGGATGTGTTCCTCAGCTCGGTCGGGCCCATCGCCCTGGCCGGCCTGGTCGCAACCATCCCACTGGCCCTGATCTCGTTCGCGATCGGGCTGGCGCTCGCACTCGGAGCCGCGCTCATGCGGATCTCCGAGCACCGCATTCTGTCCGTGATCGCCCGCGTCTACATCTCGATCATCCGCGGCACGCCGCTGCTCGTGCAGCTGTTCGTCATCTTCTACGGGCTTCCGTCCATCGGCGTCGTCGTCGATCCGTGGCCGAGCGCCGTCATCGCGCTCTCACTGAACGTGGGCGGCTACGCCGCCGAGGTCATCCGCGCGGCCATCCTGTCCGTTCCGAAGGGCCAGTGGGAGGCTGCGTACACAGTCGGCATGGGGCGCACTCGCACCCTCACCAGGGTCATCCTTCCGCAGGCTGCACGTGTGTCCGTCCCGCCCCTGTCGAACACGTTCATCTCGCTTGTCAAGGACACCTCCCTCACCTCGCTGATCCTCGTGACAGAGCTGTTCCGCGTTGCCCAGCAGATCGCTGCGTTCAACTACAAGTTCATGGCCGTGTACCTCACGGCAGCACTCGTGTACTGGGTGTTCTGCCTCGTCCTGGCATCCGGACAGAACCTGCTCGAGAGGAGGCTCGACCGTCATGTCGCGCACTGACCGACCGCGCTCCATCGGGGAGCAGCCCCTTCTCTCCGCACGGGGACTCCACAAGAGCTTCGGCTCCGATGAGGTGCTCAAGGGTCTCGACCTGACGGTGCACCGTGGGGAGGTCGTGGTGCTCATCGGCCCGAGCGGATCCGGCAAGACCACCGTCCTCCGTTCGCTCAACGGACTCGAGACGCCGGATGCCGGCACTCTCACCCTCGACGGCGGGCCGGACATCGACTTCTCGGCGCGCCTGGACAAGCCCACCCGGTTCGCGCTACGGGATCGCTCGGCGATGGTGTTCCAGCATCACAATCTTTTCCCGCACTTCACGGTGCTCCAGAACGTCATCGAGGGGCCGTGGCGCGTGCACGGCGTTCCCAAGGAGGACGCGATCGCCGCGGCGAGGGGGCTGCTCGACAGAGTGGGCCTGGCCGACAAGGAGGACGCGTACCCGCATGAACTCTCCGGCGGTCAGCAGCAGCGCGTCGGCATCGTGCGCGCGCTCGCGCTTCGACCCGCTCTGCTCCTGTTCGACGAACCGACAAGTGCACTCGACCCCGAACTCGTCGGCGAGGTGCTCCTCGTCATCAAGGAGCTTGCGGACGAGGGCTGGACGATGGTGGTCGTCACGCACGAGCTCGCGTTCGCGCGGGAGGCCGCCGACCACGTGCTGTTCCTCGATGGGGGAGTGGTCCTCGAAGAGGGGCCGCCGGACCAGCTGTTCACCGCCCCGGTCCACGAGCGCACGAAGCGCTTCCTCGCTCGGATCATGCGACCGCTCGATGCTGACGGACGCGACGGCGCCACGCCGGCATCCGGCGACGGCGACGCGAACTGATCAGCCGCTGACCGCCTGCACTATCAGGCTCACGGCCAGGGCGATCATGATCACCGCGATGACGCCATCGAGGATTCGCCACGCCCGTGCGGTGTTGAGCCAGCGACCGAGGTAGCGGGCGCCGTAGCCCAGCGCCGTGAACCACACGATGCTGGCGACGACGGCTCCGGCCGCGAAGATCCAGCGTTCGTCGCCGTGCGTGGCGGCGATCGAGCCCAGCATCAGCACGGTGTCGAGGTACACGTGCGGGTTCAGCCAGGTGAGCGCGAGTACCGTCAGCACCAGGGGGACGAGCCGGCCGCCCGGGCGCGCTCGCGTCAGGGCCTGTGCACTCAATCCCAGATCAGTGCCGCGCAGTGCTCTCCGGGCAGCGAGCAGGCCGTAGGTGAGCAGGAACGCCGCGCCCAGCCACTGCGCGACGACGACGAGCCACGGCATCCGCTCGATGAGGAACCCGAGCCCGGCGACGCCGGCCACGATGAGCACGGCATCCGACAGTGCGCAGATGATGATCACGGCGAGCACGTGCTCGCGGCGGATGCCCTGACGGAGGACGAACGCATTCTGCGCGCCGATCGCGACGATGAGGGAGAGGCCGAGACCGAGCCCGGCGAGGAAGGAGAGCACCCTTCGACGTTAGGCGGCGCGCACCATAAGAGCCAGCGCAGGAATCTTACGTTCCATTAGCCTTGCTTCATGTCGTCCATCGCTCCCGAACTCGCATCCACGGTCGCGGCCATCGTCGACGGCGGCAGTCTCGAGGCCGCGGCGCGCGCGCTGAGCATCACCCCGTCGGCCGTGAGCCAGCGTCTCAAGACGCTCGAACAGCAACTCGGCCGCGTGCTCGTCGTCCGGGGCCGCCCGGCGACCGTCACTCCGTCGGGAGAGGCGATCGTCCGCATGGCCAGGCAGATCGCACTTCTGGAGCACGAGGCTCTCTCCGAACTCGGGATGGACGAGTCCGGCGCGAGGGCGAGCGTGCCGCTCGCCGTGAACGCCGATTCGATGGCGACCTGGTTCCTCGCCCCGCTGGCGCGCCTCAGCGCAGCGCACGACATCGACTTCGACCTGCACAGGGACGACCAGAACTTCACAGCCCGCCTGCTCGAGTCCGGAGAGGTCATGGCGGCTGTGACCTCAGAGGCCGCTGCGGTCACAGGCTGCACGGTCTCGGCTCTGGGGATCCTCACCTACGAGGCGGTGGCGACGCCCGCATTCGCGGAGCGCTGGTTCGCCGACGGCATCGGCGTCGACGCCCTTCGCGTGGCGCCGTTCGTGGACTTCGACCGCCGGGACGCGCTGCAGCAGCAGTGGCTCGCGTCCCGCGGCGTCGACGCGCACAGGGTGCCGCGTCACTACGTTCCTGCATCGCACGACTTCGCCCAGGCCGTGACGCTGGGCCTCGGCTGGGGGATGCTGCCGGAGCCGCAGCTGAGCGCGGCGCTGGCATCCGGAGCAGTCAGGCCCCTGGGCGGCGAGCCCGTGCGCGTGCCGCTGTACTGGCAGCAGTGGAACCTGCGCTCCACGCTGCTGGACGCGATCGCGGCGGAGGTCGCGCAGGAGGCGGCACGCGTCCTGCGCCGCTGACTCTGAGCAACTGACCCGCGGCCGGTGAATCCTGGCAGCTCAGTCGGCGAGTGCCAGTGCCCGGAACGCGTCGCGTTCGCGGAGAGCATCGCGACGGGATGCGACGGCGGGACGCGCACTCGGCGGGCGGTTGCCGGTGGTGCGGTGGTAGAGCTCGTCGATGAGGTTCGTGGCGAGCCTGACGAGCTGATCGATCTCGCGCTCGTCGCGGTCGATCCAGACGCACCGCGGCTCGTCGTCGATGGGCCGGAAGTCGTCGTGCTCCTCCCACACGAACAGCGTGCGCTCGGCGCCGAGCACGTGCTGCTGCCACCAGACCTGACGGAGGTAGGTGCGCGGGATCGTTCGCCAGTTCTTGTTGGTGGTCTTGATCTCGGCGAGCAGGATCCGGCCACCGGCATCCTGGACGATGCCGTCGGGGGTGGCGAGATGACGCTGCTCGATCTCGGCGCGGAACAGCGCCGACGAGGGGCGGATGCCGTGCGTTGCGGCGACCCACGCGGCGATCTCGGGCTCGCGCCGGCGTCCGTGATCGGTGTACGCGTTGCCGCCGAAGCGGGCTCCGCCGCCGAGCTTCGCGTCCGCCGCGCGGATGATCGACTTCTCGCTGGAGAGCCCGGCGACATCGGTCGCGGTGATGCCGCGCGCCCGAGCCCGGAGCCAGGCGACCCGGTCGCGGGAGTCCGCGACGATTCGAGCCTGGAGTTCCGGAGTCACCATTCGAGGCTACCCCGCACCGCAGACCTCGACGACGCTGCCGCGCCGAGCTAACCGGATCGTCTGCGGCGACCGTGGAGCGGGCGGTGCGGTCAGCCGAGGAACGGCCAGTGCGCGGGGCCGGGCGATCCGGCGTTGTAGTCGTCGAGGGGGACCTCGTCCTTCGCCCACGCTTCCAGGATCGGCTGCACGATGCGCCAGCACTGCTCTGCGGCATCACCGCGGACGGACAGCATCGGATCGGCGTCCAGGATGCCGGAGAGCACCTCGGCATAGGCCAGCAGCTGGCCGGCGCCGAGGTCGGCCGACAGCGTCGCGCGCTCGAGGACCAGCGGGTCGTTGGCGCCGTTCACGTTGAACTCCAGCGACATCCGGTCGGGGCCGAGCGAGAAGCGCAGCACGGCGCCGTCGGCCGCGCCGCGCAGACCCTCCGGCACGTGGCGGACGGCTCGGAATCGGATCGTGATCTCCCGCGCAGGGTCGCCGATGGCCTTGCCCGACCTCAGCGTGAACGGCACGCCGGCCCAGCGGGCGTTGCGCACCTCGAACGTCGCCTGAGCGAGCGTCTCGGTTCCGCGCGACGGATCGACGCCCGGCTCGTCGACGTACGAGGGCTTGTCCACACCGTCGATGCTGCCTGCCGTGTAGCGTCCGCGCCGTGAGGATGCGGTCGGATCGCCCTCCCACACCCGTGTCGCCCGCAGTACGGCAGAGGTGGCTTCGCGGAAGTCCGCCTCGCCGATCGTGGCCGGTTGCTCCATGGCGATCACGGCGAGCACCTGCAGCAGGTGGCTCTGGATCATGTCCACGAGCGCACCCGCGCCGTCGTAGTAACCGGCTCTGCCCTCGAGCCCCAGCTTCTCGTCGTACACGACGCTGACCGACTCGATGCTCTCCGCCGACCACAGCGGCTCGAGCAGGCGGTTCGCGAACCGCGCGCCGAGCAGGTTCAGCGTCGTCGATTTGCCGAGGAAGTGGTCCACGCGGAACACCTGCTCCTCGGGGACGAGCGCTGCGATCCGGGCGTTGAGCTCATGGGCACCCGTCTCATCCGTGCCGAACGGCTTCTCCAGCGCGAGCATCACCCCGTCGGGCAGCATCTCGGGAGTCATCGCCTCGCACGCCGCGGCAGCGACCGACGGCGGAACGGCGAAGTACAGCGCGACCTGCCCCGACAGCCCCTTCAGCAGGCGCTTCAGATCGGCGGCCGTCGTGATGTCCGCCTTCTGGTACTCGATCTCGACGCGCTCGACGGCGTCCGCCGCATCCGAGGCGGTGAACGCCGTCTGCACGACCTTCTTCAGGTCGGCATCCGTCCAGTCCTGCGTGCCGGCGCCGATGAGGCGGACCCGGCGGTCCGGCTCGACCGTGAGCAGCTGGCCGAGCGCGGGGAGCAGGAGGCGCGAGGCCAGGTCGCCGGTGGCTCCGAAGAGGACGAGTGTGGTGGCGGCATCCATGCGCCAACCGTAACGCGCCCCCCGCATCCCGACCAGCCTCACATCCCGACCACCCAGCATCCCACCGCTCGCATCGGAACGAAGGGCGTGCGAGAATCGGGCGATGCCGGCGCCGATCGAGGACTACGCACTGCTCAGCGACTGTCGGACCGCGGCCCTGGTCTCCCGCGACGGGGCGATCGACTGGTTGTGTCTGCCGCGTTTCGATTCGCCGTCGATCTTCGGCGCGCTGCTGGGAGACCCGACGCACGGATGCTGGACGCTGCGTCCGCGCGATGAATCGGCGACAGTGCAGCGACGGTACCAGCCCGACACTTTCATGCTCGTCACACGTTGGGAGACGGCGAGCGGCGCGGCCGAGGTGCATGAGTTCCTGGCGATGACGGAGGACCGCACGGATCTCGTCCGACGCGTCGTCGGTGTGCGGGGCACTGTCGAGTTTCGCACCGAGCTGCGCATGCACTTCGACTACGCCAGGGCGCTGCCCTGGGTGCGACAGGTCGGGCAGGAGGGAGCCCCGGCGCTGAGCGCGATAGCCGGGCCGGACGCGGTGATCGTCCGCGGGATCGCGCTCGCCGCATCCGACCATGTCCACGGCGCCGACTTCTCCGTCGTCGGCGGCGAGGATCGCGATCTCGTTCTCACCTGGCATCCTTCGCACGAAGTGGAGCCGCCGCCATTGGATGTCGAGGATGCGATCGCGCGGACTCGCGCCTGGTGGCAGGGCTGGGCGAGCCCGATCGAGCGCGATGGGGCGTATCAGGATGCCGTCGTGAGATCGCTGCTGGTGCTGCGGGCTCTCACCCATCGCGATACCGGCGGCATCGTCGCCGCTCCCACGACCTCGCTACCGGAGCAGTTCGGCGGCTCGAGGAATTGGGACTACCGGTATGTCTGGCTGCGGGATGCCGCGCTCACGCTGGAATCGCTGATCGCTCACGGCTTCCTCGAAGAGGTGCACCACTGGCGGCGCTGGTTGCTGCGCGCCGTGGCGGGGGAGCCGGCCGAGGTGCAGATCATGTACGGCATCGCAGGGGAGCGCGATCTTGCGGAGCGCGAGGTGGCGAGTCTGCCCGGCTACGATGGCGCCGCACCGGTGAGAGTCGGCAACGGCGCGGTCGACCAGTATCAGGGCGACGTCCTCGGGGAGGTGCTCGTCGCGCTTGAGGCGGCTCGGATCGCGGGCCTCGAGGAGTCCGCGTCCTCATGGCCGCTGCAGCGGGCTCTGATCGAACGCGTGATGGCGGACGTCGACCGTCGGGACAACGGCATCTGGGAGATCCGCGGACCACTCCGGTGGTTCACGCAGTCGCGGGTGATGATGTGGGCGGCCCTGGACCGCGGAGTGCGGGCTGTGCGCGAGCACGGTCTGGACGGCGAGGCGGACAGCTGGGAGCAGGCGCGCGACAGGTTGCGGACCGAGATCGATCAGCGTGGCGTCCACGCTGACGGCTACTTCCTGCAGCACTACGACACCGACGAGGTGGATGCTTCGCTGCTGACGCTGCCGCAGGTGGGCTACTGCGATCCCGATGATCCCAGGATGCTGCGCACCGTCGAACAGCTGGAGAGGACGCTCGTGCGTGACGGGCTGCTGATGCGGTATCGCACGTCGTCCGGCGTCGACGGCCTCGTCGGGAGCGAGCATCCGTTCCTCGCCTGCAGCTTCTGGCTGGTCGAGCAGTACGCGGCCAGCGGCAGGACCGCCGACGCGCACGCGCTGATGGACCGTCTCGTCTCCCTCGTGAACGACGTCGGGATGCTGTCGGAGGAGTACGACGTCGGCGGAGCACGGCAGGCGGGGAACGTGCCGCAGGCGTTCTCCCACCTCGCGCTCGTTCGGGCCGCTGACGCGCTCGCCGGGCACTCAGGGCGCGCGGCGCACCGCCGGGGAGGCGTGCGAGCAGGCTGACGCGCGCGATTTGGCAGAGGTAGGCCCGTGAGGTACAGTTGTCGTAACCGAAGACCGCTGGTCATCGTCGTGCGCGCAAGCGTCAGGCGATTGAAGCACTGCACTGCAGGGGCCCGCGCAGGGGACATGATCGTTCTCCAGGAAACTGGATTCCACGCTCCGTCGCTTGCGCCGGAGCGTTTTTGTTTGCATGCGCGGTCCAAGGTCGATGTCTCACGAACGTGAGGCATCCCGTACCCACCAAGGAGTGACCATGGCGCAGAAGGATGCATCGGTTGCCGAGCTCACGAAGTCATTCGAGAACTCGAACGCCGTCCTGCTGACCGAGTACCGCGGTCTGACGGTTGCCCAGCTCAAGGAGCTGCGTAACAGCATCCGTCAGGACGCCGAGTACGCCGTGGTGAAGAACACGCTGACCAAGATCGCCGCCAACAAGGCTGGGATCTCCGCGCTGGACGACGACCTCAAGGGTCCGTCGGCTGTCGCGTTCGTGCACGGCGACTTCGTCGCCACCGCGAAGGCTCTTCGTGATTTCGCCAAGGCCAACCCGCTTCTCGTGATCAAGGGCGGCGTTTTCGAGGGCAATGCCCTCACCGCCGACGAGGTCAACAAGTACGCCTCGCTCGAGAGCCGTGAGGTTCTGCTTGCGAAGGCTGCGGGCATGATGAAGGCGACGATGGGCAAGGCTGCCGCGACCATCGACGCGCTTCGCGAAAAGCTGGAGACCGCACAGGCCGCGTGAGCGACCGGCGATCTCGTTCCACAAACCCCATCAATCTAGGAGATACATCATGGCGAAGCTCACCACTGAGCAGCTGCTCGAGCAGTTTGCAGACCTGACCCTCGTCGAGCTCAGCGAGTTCGTGAAGGCGTTCGAGGAGAAGTTCGACGTCACCGCTGCTGCACCCGTCGCCGTTGCCGGCGCTGCGGGCGCGGGTGCCGGTGCCGAGGCTGAAGAGGAGAAGGACTCCTTCGACGTCATCCTCGAGGCTGCCGGCGACAAGAAGATCCAGGTCATCAAGGCTGTCCGCGAGCTCACCTCGCTCGGCCTCGGCGAGGCCAAGGCCGTCGTCGACGGTGCTCCGAAGGCTGTCCTCGAGGGCGCCAACAAGGAGTCGGCTGAGAAGGCCAAGGAGGTCCTCGAGGCCGCCGGCGCCACGGTTACCCTCAAGTAATCGCGTTCTCGCATCACGAAGGCCCCGGGGTTCGCCCCGGGGCCTTCGTCGTGCATTCCGCGCCAAGAAGGTTGTGTTGTCGTGACCTTCGGAAGGTTGTGGGAGCGCTCTCTTGGGAATAGATTGGGCACAGGTGGTCATCGCTGACCCCAGCGCAGGAAGATCTCCTGCGTCACTCTAGGAGGCACTCATGAGTCAGTCCAAGCGGCGCGTCCTGCTCGCGTCCCTTGCAATTCCGACGGTTCTGGGGCTCACGCTCGTCGGCTGTGCCGAGGGCGGGTCCGGTGACGGCGGCGGAGACGCCGGCAACAAGACCGTTCGCATCTCGGGTGGCATCACCGGCATCGAGGCGGACGACCTCAACGCGTCGTTCGACAAGTTCACCGAGGACACCGGCATCAAGGTGGAGTACACCGGTGACAAGAGCTTCGAGGGCAACATCGTCACCAAGGTCACCGGTGGCGACGCTCCTGACATCGCCATCGTCCCGCAGCCCGGTCTGCTCAAGACCCTCGTCGAGACCGGCAAGGTCATGGCAGCCCCTGAGGCCGTCGAGGCCGCCGTCGACGAGAACTGGTCCGAGGACTGGAAGACCTACGGCACGTTCGACGACACGTTCTATGCTGCGCCGATGCTCGCGAACCTCAAGGGCTACGTCTGGTACTCCCCGGCGAGCTTCGCCGAGTGGGGCGTCGAGGTCCCCGAGACGTGGGACGACATGATCGCGCTCACCGACACCATCGTCGAGAAGACGGGCGGCCCCGCATGGTGCGCCGGCTTCGCCTCCGACGCAGCCTCCGGCTGGCCCGGCACGGACTGGATCGAGGACCTCGTCCTGCGCCAGTCCGGTCCTGACGTGTACGACGACTGGGTGGCCGGCGACGTGAAGTTCACCGACCCCGAGATCAAGGAGGCGTTCGACGCGGTCGGCTCGATCCTGCTCAACCCGGACTACGTCAACGCCGGCTACGGCGAGGTGAAGAGCATCAACTCCACCGCCTTCGGCGACGTCGCGGCGAAGGTCGCTGACGGCAGCTGCGCTCTCACGCACCAGGCCTCCTTCCTGTCAGCGAACTTCCTCGACGTGCAGAACGCCGACGGTGAGACGCCGACCGTCGCCCCCGACGGCGACGTCTACGCGTTCGTGATGCCGGGTGAGACCGCTGGCGAGCTTCAGGTCGAGGGTGGCGGCGAGTTCGTCGCCGGCTTCTCCGACGACGAGTCGACGCAGAAGGTGCTCGAGTTCATGGCATCCCCTGAGTTCGCCGACGCCCGCGTCGAGCTCGGCGGCGTGATCTCCGCCAACAAGAACGCGGACCCCAGCCTGGCATCCAGCGAGTTCCTTCAGGAAGCCATGACGATCATGCAGGACGACTCCACGGTCTTCCGCTTCGACGCCTCTGACCTGATGCCGTCCACGGTCGGCTCCGGTTCGTTCTGGAAGGGCATGGTCGACTGGATCGACGGAAAGGCAACCGATCAGGTGCTTTCCGACATCCAGGCTGGCTACGAGAACTAGCAGTCCCTATTCTCGAGACATGACGGTTCGCGGGACCGGGCGCTGCCCGGTCCCGCGAACCGCACCACTCGAGTCCAGAGTCGTACTCAGAAGGAGTGTCCATGTCGCACACTGCCGCTGACGAGGCACCAGTCGCGGAGACCCACGCGACGCAAGAGGTGTCCGCGAAGCTGCACGGCACCGATCCGCGAGGTCGCACGATCACGCGCGTCGTCGTGGTCGTCGGATTCGTGCTGATAGCAGCCCTGATCTTCCTCCTGCTCATCAGCGCACCCGTGGAGGACCCGCAGCGCATCACGATCGGGTTCTCGCTGAACAGCCTGTTCATCTGGATGGGCGGGCTGCACCCGCTGCTGCAGATCCCCGTCGTGCTCGTGCTGTTCGGCATCGTCGTCGCGATCGTGCTCGTGCTCATCGAGTACGCGCCCCGCGCCGGCCGCGGCTACTTCATCATGCGCCTGATCGCCTGCCTCGTCATCCCGGTGCTGGCGTTCCTGCTGCTGCGACCGTACTCCAACGCGCTGCTCTACGTCGTGGCCATCGCGCTGCTGGCCGGTGGGCTGCTCTTCTTCGCCGACTACCGATCGCGGCAGGGGGCGGGGTACCTGTTCCAGCTCATCCTGTTCATGGCTCCCGCGTCGATCATGCTGCTGCTCGGGCTCATCTATCCGGCGATCTCCACATTCTTCAAGTCCTTCTTCGACAAGACCGGTACGGACTTCGTCGGCCTCGAGAACTACTTCTGGGTCTTCACGAACCCCACCGGCGCGGCGTCCGTGATCAACACGCTGATCTGGGCCCTTCTAGCGCCGACGATCGCCGTCGGCATCGGCCTCGCGTACGCGGTCTTCATCGACAGGGCCCGGGGCGAGAAGCTGCTGAAGGTCCTGGTGTTCATGCCGGTCGCGATCTCGTTCGTCGGCGCCGGCATCATCTGGAAGTTCATGTACGACTACCGTCAGGGCGATCAGCTCGGCCTGCTCAACGCGATCGTGACGATGTTCGGCGGCGATCCAGTCAACTGGCTCGCGGTGAAGCCGATCATCAACACGCTCATGCTGCTGGTGGTCTTCATCTGGACCCAGACCGGGTTCGCCATGGTCATCCTCTCAGCGGCCATCAAGGCCGTGCCGATCGAGCAGATGGAAGCAGCCGAGCTCGACGGCACGAACGCCTGGCAGCGGTTCCGGAACGTCACCGTCCCCGGCATCCGGTCATCCCTGATCGTCGTGCTCACCACGATCACGATCGCATCGCTCAAGGTCTACGACATCGTCGCCGTGATGACCGGCGGCCGAGACGACACCACCGTCCTCGGCTTCGAGATGGTCAATCAGCAGCAGCGCTTCCAGAGCTACGGACACTCCTCCGCACTCGCCGTGGTGCTGTTCATCTTCGTGCTGCCCCTGATCATCTACAACGCCCAGGCCATGCGCAAGCAGAGGGAGATCCGCTGATGAGTGCCACGCAAGCCGTCGTCACGGACAACCGGACCAAGCGCCAGGTCGCGCGCGACACCCGGCGCAACGAGGCGATCGCCCATAAGAAGCTCACCTCGAAGGGGGCGACGATCGCCGCGGCGATCATCGCGATCTTCTGGACGATCCCGACGTTCGGACTCCTCGTCACGTCGTTCCGACCCGGCGCCGACACCCAGTCGACCGGATGGTGGACGGCGTTCACCGACCCCGAATTCACGTTCGACAACTACATGCAGGCGCTCAACGCCGGTGGCACGTCGACCACCCTGGCATCCGCCTTCGTGAACTCCCTCGCCATCACGATCCCGGCGACGGTCTTCCCGATCGTCATGGCGGCCCTGGCCGCCTACGCGTTCGCGTGGATCGACTTCAAGGGACGGAGCATGCTCTTCGTCTTCGTCTTCGCGCTGCAGATCGTGCCGCTGCAGATGGCGCTCGTGCCGCTGCTGAGCCTGTTCTCCGACGGCCTCACCATCGGCGATGTCATGATCTTCCCCGGGTTCGGCCTGAACGACGTCAGCTACAGCTTCGCCCGTGTGTGGATCGCGCACGCGATCTTCGCGCTGCCGCTGGCGACCTTCATGCTGCACAACTTCATCGCCGAGATCCCCGGCGAGATCGTCGAGGCCGCGCGAGTCGACGGTGCAGGCCACGGGCAGGTGTTCTTCCGGATCATCCTGCCGCTGGCGATGCCGGCGATCGCCTCGTTCGGCATCTTCCAGTTCCTGTGGGTGTGGAACGACCTGCTCGTGGCGACGATCTTCGCCTCGCCGGGTGCACTGCCGATCACGCAGGCGCTGAACTCGCTGTCCGGCACGTGGGGGAACAAGTGGTTCCTGCAGTCCGCCGGAACATTCATCTCGATCATCGTCCCGCTGATCGTGTTCTTCGCCCTGCAGCGATTCTTCGTCCGCGGCCTGATGGCCGGAGCGACCAAGGGGTAACGTCACCAGCCGACGAGGTCCGCGCCGTCTACGCTTGTGCACATGGATTACGCGGAGCACATCGTCGACCTCGTCGGCAACACCCCCCTCGTGAAGCTGCAGCATGTCACAGAGGGCGTGGAGTGCACCGTGCTCGTCAAGCTTGAGTACCTGAATCCAGGAGGGTCTGCGAAGGACCGCATCGCGCGGCGCATCATCGACGCCGCCGAGGAGTCCGGCGACCTGAAGCCCGGGGGAACGATCGTCGAACCCACCAGCGGCAACACCGGCGTCGGTCTGGCCCTGGTCGCCCAGCAGCGCGGCTACAAGTGCGTGTTCGTGCTGCCGGACAAGGTCGGCGAGGACAAGATCGACGTGCTGCGCGCCTACGGGGCCGAGATCGTCATGACCCCCACTTCGGTCGCCCCAGACAGCCCGGAGTCGTACTACAGCGTCAGCGACCGGCTCGCCGAGGAGATCCCCGGCGCCTTCAAACCGAACCAGTACGAGAACCCGAACGGCCCCCGGAGTCACTACGAGACCACCGGTCCCGAGATCTGGCGCGACACCGACGGCAGGATCACGCACTTCGTCGCCGGCGTCGGCACCGGTGGCACCATCACAGGCACCGGTCGATACCTGCGCGACGTGTCCGACGATCGGGTGCGCATCGTCGGCATCGACCCGGAGGGCAGCGTGTACTCCGGCGGGACCGGCCGCCCGTACCTGGTAGAGGGCGTCGGCGAGGACATCTGGCCAGGGGCATACGACCCGAAGGTCCCCCACGAGATCGTCGCCGTCGACGACGCCGAGTCATTCGCGATGACCCGACGTCTCGCACGGGAAGAGGGGATCCTCGTCGGCGGATCCAGCGGCATGGCGGTGGCGGGGGCGCTCCGCGTGGCGAAAGGCCTGCCGGCGGATGCCGTCATGGTCGTGCTCCTGCCGGACGGCGGTCGCGGGTACCTTTCGAAGATCTTCAACGACTCGTGGATGCGCTCGTACGGCTTCAGCGACGTCGACGCAGGCGAGACCGTCGCCGACGTGCTGGATGCCCGTCGCGCCCAGGGCCCGGCCATCCCGGATCTCGTCCACGCCCACCCCAGCGACACCGTGCACGACGCGATCGCGACGATGACCGAGTTCGCCGTGTCGCAGCTGGTCGTACTGAGCGCCGAACCGCCGGTCATGATGGGCGAGGTCGTGGGAAGCGTGGATGAGCGGAGACTGCTCGATCTGCTGTTCCGCGGAGAGGCGAAGCCCGCCGATGCACTGGCGGCGCACATCGGCGAGCAGCTGCCGCTCGTCGGCATCCACACGTCCGTCGACGACGCGCGCGCTGCGCTCGCCGACGCCGACGCCCTGCTGGTGACCGTCGACGGACGGCCGCACACCGTGCTCACCCGACAGGACCTCGTGGCCTACCTCGCGCGCTGAGGTTCGGACGCGTCCGGCGACGTAACAGGCGGATGCCGGGAGCGGGTGCGACGTAGGCTGAAGACATGTCCGATCACGCCTTCGCCACTCGTGCCATCCATGCCGGCCAGGAACCCGACCCGGTCACCGGAGCGATCATCCCGCCGATCTATCAGGCCTCCACGCACGTTCAGGACGGCATCGGCGGCTTCCGGGACGGCTACGAGTACAACCGCGCAGGCAACCCGACCCGCACGTCGCTCGAGACGCAGCTCGCCGCTCTCGAGGGCGGCATCCGAGCGCTGTCGTTCTCCTCGGGCCTCGCGGCAGAGGACGCGCTGCTGCGCGGCATCCTGAAGCCCGGCGACCACGTGGTGCTGGGCAATGACGTCTACGGCGGAACATACCGGCTGCTGACCAAGGTGCACGCGGCCTGGGGCGTCGAATCCTCGATCGTCGAGCTCGGCGACGCCGACGCGCTGCGCGCCGCGCTGCGCCCGGAGACGAAGATCATCTGGATCGAGACGCCGAGCAACCCGCTGCTCAAGATCGTCGACATCGCGAAGACCGTTGAAATCGCGCATGCGGCCGGGGTCCTGGTGGTCGTCGACAACACGTTCGCCTCACCCGCCCTGCAGAGCCCGCTGGCCCTCGGCGCCGACTTCGTCGTCCACTCGACCACCAAGTACCTCGGCGGGCACTCCGACGTGCTCGGAGGAGCGGTGATCTTCGGCGATGACCGGTTCGTCGAGCAGGTCAAGTTCCAGCAGTTCGCCGTCGGAGCCGTCTCAGCGCCGCTCGACGGGTGGCTGACGACCCGCGGGATCAAGACCCTCGCGCTGCGGATGCGCCAGCACTCTGCGAACGCCCAGGCGATCGCGGAGTGGGCTGCTTCCCGCCCCGAGTTCGAGACCGTGTACTACCCCGGACTCTCGTCCCACCCCGGGCACGAGATCGCCGCATCCCAGATGAGCGGGTTCGGCGGGATGCTGTCGCTCGGTCTCGCCGCAGGGCAGGGTGCCGCTCGCGCCTTCGCCGAATCGACCGAGCTGTTCCAGCTCGCGGAGTCGCTCGGCGGGGTCGAGTCGCTGATCGGCTACCCGCCGGACATGACGCACGCGTCGGTTCGCGGCACCGAGCTCGCGGTTCCCGAGAACGTCGTGCGTCTCTCGGTCGGCATCGAGGACATCAGCGACCTGCTCGCCGACCTCGAAGCGGGTCTCGTCCGCTCCACACGCTGACGGGCTCCTCGTCTCGCACGCGCCGATCGGGCACAATGGCCGGATGACGCGTCCGCTGTTGCTGTGGTGGGGGATCGGTGCGATCCTCGCGGCCGTCGTGCTCGGGATCGCGGTGACGGGCCCCGGTCCGAACGCGCCGTGGATCGACGCCGGCTGGAACGCCTTCATGGGCGACATCCGCACACCTGCGCTCATCGCGTTCGGGAACGTGCTCGATCACATCGGCGGCGGCTGGGTCGCGACGTATCTCGTCCCGCTCGCTGTCATCGCGGGGCTGCTCATCGCCAAGCACTGGCGCGCCGCGGTCTTCGCCGCTGTCGTGATGCTCGTGAGCGTCGCCGCCGTGCAACTGCTCAAGAGCCTGTTCGCCAGAGGGCGCCCTGAGGACATGCTCGTGCAGTCGGACTTCGGCTCATTCCCCAGCGGGCATACGGCCAACGCGGCGACCCTCGCTGCACTTGCGGTCCTGCTCCTTCCGCGCGTGTGGGTGGTGATCGCCGCCGCAGCGTGGACGCTCGCGATGGCGTTCTCGCGGACGCTGGTCTCGGTGCATTGGCTCAGCGACATCGTCGGGGGGATGCTGATCGGTGCCGGAGTCTCGCTCGTCATGGCCGGCTTCCTGCTGACCTGGGCGCGATCGCGCGGCAGAGAGCCCGACCTGCCGCGGCGCGCAGAGACGCCGTCGTGACCGGCATCCGGCCCTACCGCGCGCCGGACCGTGCTGCGCTGTTCGATGTCTGCGTTCGGACTGCCGACGCGGGAGGCGACGCGAGCGGGCTGTTCGCCGACGACGACCTGTGGGGACTCCTGTTCGCGGTGCCCTATGCCGAACGGCATCCCGATCTCACGTGGGTCGTCGAATCAGACGACGGAAGGATCATCGGATACATCGTCGCCACGGATGACACTGATGCCTTCGAGCGATGGTTCCAGGGCGAATGGTGGCCGCAGTTCGTCCAACGGTTCCCCCGGCCGGCATCAGCGCAGACCCGCGAGGAGACGATGATCGAGCACGCCTACGCGCGGGGGCGCGGCCGCGAGCCGCACGTCGACGCGTACCCGGCGCACCTCCACATCGACCTGCTGCCGGAGACGCAGGGGCAGGGCCTCGGGCGTCGGCTCATCGGGACGCTGTTCGCCGAGCTCCGGCGGCGGGGTGTGCCGGGGCTGCATCTCGGGATGGACCCCGCGAACACGGGAGCTGCCGCGTTCTACGAGCGCATCGGGATGCAGCGGCTGGCGACCGCGCCCGGCGAACTGGCCTACGGCATCCGGTTCTGAGCGTCCAGAATGCCCGGCAGCCAATAGACGAACAAAAGGCCCCGCTTGCGCGAGGCCCTTTGTTCGTCTGGCGGTGACGGCGGGACTCCGGTACTCGCTGCGCTCGTGCCTCCCCGAATCCCCGGCATCCAATAGACGACTAAAGGGCCCCGCTTGCGCGAGGCCCTTTAGTCGTCTGGCGGTGACGGCGGGATTCGAACCCGCGGTTGCTTGCACAACACACGCTTTCCAAGCGTGCTCCTTCGGCCGCTCGGACACGTCACCAGGGAACAACCTGAACAGTCTATCCGATCGCGCCCTGCACCCGTGACGCTACGGGGGCCGACAGCGTCCGCCAGTAGGCTGACCGCATGATGCGGCAGTCCACCAGAGCCACGGTCGCCCGACACGGGCAGCAGAAGCCGCCCTCCAGGGGCAGGCGCCTGCTCAAGGCACTGGGCATCGGCACGGCCGTCGTGCTCGTCGCGGTGCTCGGCGTCGTCGCCTGGCTGTACATCGACCTGAGCTCGACCTATACCGAGAACGTCGTCGAGCTGGAAGGCGACGATCCGCCCGCCTTCTCCGAGTTCGAGGGCAGCGCGAACATCCTCGTCGCCGGCACCGACAACTGCGAACCCGAGTACGCCGATCTGTTC
The DNA here is from genome assembly GCF_037285405.1 of Microbacterium sp. KHB019. Lineage (NCBI taxonomy): Bacteria > Bacillati > Actinomycetota > Actinomycetes > Micrococcales > Microbacteriaceae > Microbacterium > Microbacterium sp. KHB019. Next base: position 17,809 of record NZ_JBBDHF010000003.1, read on the forward strand.
GGCGACCGCTGCACGGACGCCGAGGACGGCGTCCGAAGCGACGTGCTGATGGTCGTGCACATCTCGGAGCTGCCGCGCAGGGTCACCGTGATCAGCTTTCCGCGTGACCTTCTCGTCGACATCCCCTCCTGCATCGATGCGAACGGCAACGCGACATCCGAGGCCTACGGTCAGATGATCAACTCGGCATTCGGCACCGGAGGGCTGGCGTGCTCGGTGAAGACCGTGGAGTCCCTCACCGGGCTCGACATCGGATACGCGGCATCCATCAACTGGGGCGGCGTCATCGATGTGACGAATGCGATCGGCGGCGTCGAGGTGTGCCTGGCCACACCGATGAAGGACGCCGATTCGGGCATCGATCTGCCAGCGGGAACGCATGAGCTCAAGGGCGCGGACGCCCTCGCGTTCCTGCGCGCACGGAAGTCCACGACCGACGGCAGCGACACCGCCCGCATCGGCAACCAGCAGCTGTACATGTCGAGTCTGGTGCGCAAGATCACCAGCGAGAAGGTGCTCACCGACCCCGCGCTCCTGCTGCGGCTGGCCAAGACGATCCTGGCGTCGGTCGACCCCAGCACGAGCCTCACCAACCCGGTCACGCTCGCACAGATGGGACTCGCGCTGAAGGACATCCCCGTCAGCGACTACGTGTTCGTGCAGTACCCGGCAGCCGAGTCGGCCGTCGACCGGAACCGCCTCGATCCGTTGCCCGACGCCGCGGCCGCGCTCTTCGACGCTCTCGAGAAGAACGAAGCGCTCGCGCTCGCCGACGAGGATGAAGGCGGCGAGCCCCCGGCGACGGAGTCTCCAGCGCCGGCGACACCGGCTCCGACGGCGTCCGCGACGCCGGAGGACGAGCCGGTCACGCTCCCCGGCGACGTGACCGGCACCACTGGCGACACCGAAGGGTGCGCGACTGGGCGCGTGTACTGAGGCTGCCCGCCTACAATCTCCAGGTGAGCACACCCAAGATCGTCCTGTTCTACGCCTTCGCGCCCCTGGCCGACCCTGACGCCGTGCGCGTCTGGCAGCGCGACCTCGGCGAGGCGCTGAAGCTCCGCGGGCGGCTCATCATCTCCGAGCACGGCATCAACGGCACGCTCGGCGGCGACCTGCACGACCTCAAGAAGTGGGCGCGGTCGTTCCGCTCGTACGCGCCGTTCAAGAACGCCGACATCAAGTGGAGCGAGGGGACGGGTCTCGACGACGACGGACGCAGCGTCGACTTCCCGAAGCTCAGCGTCAAGGTGCGCGACGAGATCGTGTCGTTCGGTGCCCCGGACGAGCTGCGGGTCGATGAAAACGGCGTCGTCGGTGGAGGCATCCACCTCTCGCCCGAGAAGCTGCACGAGCTCGTCGAGTCCAGAGACGATGTCGTCTTCTTCGACGGACGCAACGCCCTCGAGGCCGAGATCGGTCGGTTCAAGGACGCGATCGTGCCCGACACCGAGACGACGCGCGACTTCGTGGCGCTCCTCGACTCCGGCGCTTACGACGATCTCAAGGGCAAGCCGGTCGTCACATACTGCACCGGAGGGATCCGCTGCGAGGTGCTCTCGAGCCTCATGGTCTCCCGTGGCTTCGGCGAGGTGTACCAGCTCGACGGCGGCATCGTCCGGTACGGCGAGACGTTCGGGGATGACGGGCTCTGGGAGGGCTCGCTCTACGTCTTCGACAAGCGCGGCTCCATCGACTTCAGCGATCACGCCGTCGTCGTCGGCGAGTGCGTCGGCTGCGGCGCCGCGACCAAGCGGACGGCGAACTGCCCTGATGCGTCCTGCCGACGCCAGTTCGTCGTCTGCGAGGCGTGCGACGCGATCCCGTGCGAGGAGCACGCCGCAGCGACGGCGGGCTGAGATCGTCCTTGCCTCAGCGGCGCGCCGTCACGCGTGATGTGTCCGCGGCGAAGAGCGAGCGAGGCAGCAGCAGGGCGGTCACCCTGTCGCGTGCATCGACGCTCCGCCGGAGCCCGGACGTCGCCTGACGCAGCGCGTGCGCGAGATCTGCGGATGCCGGAGCGGAGCGGGCGAAGTTCGCCCGCTCGACAGCATCCACGATCAGACCGACCGACGCGGCATCCGCGCCCTGTTCGATCAGGTGGGCACCGCGTGCACGCGGGGTGTCGGCGTCCGACACTGGCAGCCTCAGATCGACGAGCGTGGCGCGCACCTCCTGCCACGCGCTCGCCGCGTCTCCACGCCCGGCGCGTCCGATCCGTCGTGCGCGGATGCCCAGTCGCACGAGCAGAGGCAGGAGCAGCACGATCAGGATGCCGGTTCCCACCAGCACGATCGGCTGAGGGTCGAGACGCCGCAGCGAATCGGAACCCTGGGCGGACGAGCTGCCGGGGTCGTCCTGGGCCTCCGGGCCGCGCGAAGGGGCCGCGGACGGAGTGGCGGACGGCTGCGGGTCCGTCGGGTCCGTGGTAGTGCCGCCGCCGGTCGTCGCAGGGAGGAAGTCGGTCGGCGTCCCGAGCGACGCCGTCGGCTCGAACGGGACCCAGCCGAGCCCGGAGAAATGCACTTCCGGCCAGGCGTGCAGCTGATCGCTGCTGACCGTGTAGATCGCCTCGTCGCCGCGCTTCTCGTCGGTCATGGACCCCGGCAGGTACCCGACCACGATGCGGACCTGCATATCGAGCGATTGCGCCATGAGCGCGAACGCGCCGGAGAAGTGGATGCAGTAACCGGAGCGGACGCGCAGGAACTCCTCGACCGCATCCGTGCCGGTGCCGTCGAAGTCGCCGTCGACCGGCGCGTCCAGCGAGTACTCGAAGTCGGACCGGAACCAGTTCTGCATCGCGATCAGCCGGTCGTAGTCGTTCGTCGCCCCCGCTGTCACCTCGCGCGCGGTCTCCGCGATGAACTCGGGGACCTCGGCATCCGCCGTCGTCGCCGACTCGGCCTGGATCTGCTCGCGGGTGGGATCGATCACCTGAGCCGTGACCGTGTAATCCTCGTCCGCGGCATCGCGGATCTCGGAGGTCACCGTGCGGTTGAACGGCATGATCTGCCACCCTGAGGTGGCGCCGACGATCTTGGTGGCGGCGTACGGCACCGGCAGCCAGGAACCGGAGATCCCCGTGATGCGGATCGAGGTGCGGCGTTCGACCGTCTCGATGTCCTCCGACCAGTCCGGGTCGCCGAACCCGTCGGTGATCTGCTGCAGATCGCCGTCGTCCGGCGACCATGTATCGCCGTCGAACTCGGACAGACTCGCAATGCGCAGGTACGGCGCCGACGCGGCGCTCGTGGCCAGGGTCATCACCGTGAAAGGTGTGGGACGCCGCAGATCCTCACCCAGGCGCAGCGACGGGTCCAGCTGGGTGCTCGTGCCGACGCCGACCCAGGTGTCCGAGACCGGGAGCACCGGAGTGATCGCGAGTGCGGCAGCGATCGCCGCTGCACCTGTCGCGGCCGAGAGCCCGACGGAGGCCCGGCGCGGCTGACGCGGATCATGCCTGACGCCGTGCCGCAGCAGGAACAGCGCGAGGAGCGCGAGGATCACGAACCACGGCACATTCGCGTCGCCGAGGGTGATGATCATCGGCAGCGCGCCGACCGCTGCGATCAGGACGATCGCCGGAAGCGCCGATCGGGCGGCGATGAGCTGGTCCACGAGGATCGTGACGAGCGCGAAGCCGATCGAGAGCATCGTGCGGAGAGCGGGCGTGTCGACGAGCGGGGCGGTGCCGTACTGCACCTGTTCGAAGGCCTCCCCGGCCGAGCGGCCAAGAGCGGAGACGGTCGTCCCGGTCGGGACGACGCCGAACAGCGCACCCTGCGGGACCAGCAGCAGCGTGAGGGCGCCGACGGCGACGACGAGCTGAGCGATCAGCGGCAGCGGCCCATCGGCGAATCGGCCGGACCGCACGAGTCGAACGATCATGCCGGTCAGGGCGACGACGGTGATCACGTAGACGCCCGCGAGGGTCCAGGCGCCTGGCGTGACGACCGATGTGTACGGCCAGAGCGCGACGTATCCCGCGCACGCCGACAGCAGCGCGATCGCGAGAGTGCGGTCGCGGCGTCGCACGCGCTGCTCGTATTCGATCGGCGTGCGCACCGCGGCGCGCGGCTCAGCGCGGAACATGACCGCCGCCGGGTGCCACGTATCCCGCGAGGGCGTCGTCCCACGCTTCTGACACGTCCTCGCCGAGCTCGGCGGCCGACCAGCCGAGGTCACCCGCTGCGGCGAACGCGCCGGGCCCTGGGGCTGTGGCGAGCAGAATCGGCGCACCGGCCCCGAAGTGGCGCAGATGCGCCGCGTCGTCCGCATCGATCCGGCCCGTGATCATCACCAGCGGGCCCGGCGGGGTGCCGTCGAACAGCGAGACGAGATCGCGCCCCTCTCCTTGCGGCGTCACCATAGCAAGCGCGACGAGCAGTGAATCGCGATCGTCCTCCTGGCCGCGCAACTGACCGAGCACCGTTCCTCCGGAGTCGCGGACGTCCACGCTGTAGCCCTCCTGGACGAGGTGCAGCGCCGCGGACGCGCACGCCGCCACCGCCGACTCGAACGTCGGGTCCGCGGTGTCGGACCGGGGAGCCCAGCGCCGCGCGGCGCGGTCGAGGATGACGATCGCGTCCGGGCTGGCTTCCTCCTCCTCCTGGCGCACCATGAGATCTCCGCGATGAGCGGTGGCGCGCCAGTGGATGCGCCGCATCGAGTCGCCGGAGACGTACAGTCGCGGAGACAGGTTGTCGCTCCCCTGGCCGAGCCGCGCCGAGGCCGTGTGGGCGGTGCCGCCGGCCGCTCCCACTTCGCTGCTCATCGGGGACAGCGGGACGACCTCTGGGACCACGGTGACCGTGCGGGTATCGCCGAACGACTGCGTGCGCTGCGCGACGCCGAATGGGTCGATGGTCCGCAGCGACAGCGGCCCGACCGGCCACACTCCTCGCCGCACGCCGGTGATGCTGTACCGGATGTGCGTGCCGTTGTCGGTGGGGAACTCTCCCGAGGCGTCACCTGCAACCGCATCCGGAAGCTCGTCGTTCCAGGCGCCGAACGGGACGCGCAATGCGCGCAGATCGAAGCGCACCGCCACCTGCGACTCCTCGCCGACGGTGAGCAGATCGGTCGAGATGCGCCGGGTGACCGAACCGCTGCGTCGGGGGACGTGCACGACGAGGATGCCGATCACGAGCACGGCGAACAGGAGCACGGCGACGTACAGCAGAATCGGGGCGGCGACCAGATTCGCCGCGATCGCCAGGAGCACGCCGACGGCCAGCACGGCGACGCCGCGAGCTGTCAGGGGCCGGCCGGAGCGCATGGCATCAGGCGCGTGCGGTCAGCGGCACGCGTACGCGGTCGACGATCTGACGCAACGCGGCCTCCACGGGCTGCGCGCCGGCGCGGTGCACCCCGCGTGCGGGGAGCAGACGGTGCGCGAATACCGGGCTGATCAGCGCCGTGAGATCGTCGGGGATGACGAACTCTCGGCCGTCCAGCGCCGCCCAGACCTTCGCGGCGCGCACCAGCTGGAGCGTGGCGCGCGGACTCGCGCCGAGGTGCAGACTCGGGTCGCTGCGTGTGGCCTGGGCCAGCGCCACCGCGTACTCCTCGACGGCGGGGGAGACGTGCACCGAGCGCGCCCACCCGATCATGCGGAGAATGGATGCCGCATCGGCCACCGGCCGGATCGCAGCGAGCGGATTGACGCTGTCGCGCTGACGGAGCATGAGTGCCTCGGCCGCGGCATCCGGGTATCCCATCGAGATGCGCATCATGAACCGGTCGCGCTGCGCTTCCGGCAGGGCGTAGGTGCCCTCCATCTCGAGCGGGTTCTGCGTCGCCACCACCAGGAACGGATCCGGCAGCATGTGGGTGCGCCCGTCGACGGTGACCTGGCCTTCCTCCATCGCCTCCAGAAGCGCCGACTGCGTCTTGGGCGAGGAGCGGTTGATCTCATCGGCCAGCACGATCTGCGCGAACACGGCGCCCGGCTTGAACTCGAACTCCCTGTCGACGGGGTTGTACACCGAGACGCCGGTGACGTCGCCCGGGAGCAGATCGGGTGTGAACTGGATGCGGCGCACCGTGGCATCCACGCTCGCGGCCAGTGCACGCGCCAGCATGGTCTTGCCGACCCCCGGGACGTCCTCGATCAGCAGGTGGCCCTCGGCGAGCAGACAGACCAGGGCGCTGCGGACCGCATCCTCCTTGCCATCGATCACGCCGCCGACGGATGCCAGGATCGCTGACGTCTGCGTCGCGAACTGCTCGGCCGTGATCAGGGAATCGTCCATGCGCTGCCTTTCGCCCGCCGTCGGGTGTCAACTGATCGTATCTCTGCCAGGGGTGCGAGGGGCGAGCGGTTCTCGACCGGTCCCTGGTGCAGGTAGACTTGCCTGCGGCTCTCCGCGTGGCAGCATCCAGGCCAATTCCCCCAGGACGGAAACGTAGCAAGGGTAACCGGGCTCTGCTGGGTGCGCGGAGGGTCCTTTCTTTTGTCCGGCGCTCTCCGGCTCGACCTGCGAGGATCGTGGTGTGACCACCCCCGTCGCCTCCCGCTGCAGCGCCGTCTCGCGCTTCGCGTCTCCTGTCGCGCTCGTGGTTCTGATGTGGGTCATCCAGTTCGCCGACGCCATCCTCCCCGGTTCGTTCACGGGATTCGGGCTTCGTTCGTGGGACCTCGGGAGCCTGCCGGGCGTCGTCCTCGGCCCGCTCCTGCATGCCGGCTGGCCCCACCTGATCGGCAACACGCTTCCCCTGCTGGTGCTGGGGTGCCTCGTCGCCGTCGAAGGTGCAGGCAGGTTCTGGCTCGTCACGGCGGCCGCCGCATTCGTCGGCGGGCTGGGAACGTGGTTCATCAACGCACCCGGCACGCTGACCGTCGGTGCCTCCGTGCTCGTCTTCGGCTACTTCGCCTACATCGTCGTCCGCGTCTTCTCGCCGCGACCGATCGCGCACCGGCTCGTCTATGCCCTCATCGCGCTGCTCGTCATCGTGCTGTACGGCGGCTCGATGCTCGCCGGCGTGCTCGGCGCTGGCCCTGGTGTCTCGTGGCAGGCGCACCTGTTCGGGGCGATAGGCGGGGCGCTCGCTGCGCTCGCCGCCAGCTCTCCTCGCGGAGGAGCGCGACGGGGACGCGGAGCGCTCGGAGCGTGAGCGTCAGATCGAAGCGGCGCCGACGTGCGCGCCGACGGGGTTGGCTCCCCGGCATACTCATCGGCGGTGCGACGCTCGTGGTGCTGCTGGCCGTCCTCGTGCCGATGGCGGCATCCCGCGACCCTCTCGCGCTGTGCGCGACCCAGCCGTCGACCTTCCCGGAATCCGGAGCCGACGGGTGGGACCGGGAGCAGCTCGAGAACGCCGCGATCATCGTGACGGCGGCACGCGATCGCGGGTTCGAGCGCGACGGTCAGGTCCTCGGCGTCATGGCGGCGATCGGCGAGAGCAGCCTGCACAACATCGACTACGGCGACTGGGAGACGTCTGGGGTGACCAACCCTGACGGCACCCGCACGAGCAGCATCGGGCTGTTCCAGCAGCAGGACTGGTGGGGGAGCGTCGAGGACCGGATGGACCCCGCGTCCGCGGCCGGCCTGTTCTACGCGCGGCTCGCGCGGCTGCCCGGCTGGCAGGAGCTGGAGCCGACCATCGCGATCCACCGGGTGCAGATCAATGCCGACCCCGGGCACTATGCGCGATTCGAAGGCGCTGCGTCCGAACTGGTCGACGTGCTGTCCGGCCCCTGCCCGGCCTGACGCCCCACCGCCTAAGCTGGAGACGTGGCGCGGAGCATCTACATCACCTCGGCCGAAGGCCATTCTGGGAAGTCCACCGTCGCTCTGGGCGTTCTGGACGCTCTGATGCGCGCCACCCCGCGCGTCGGGGTCTTCCGGCCCATCGCGAGGTCATCCGCCGAGCGCGACTACGTGCTCGAACTCCTCCTCGCCCACGACGGCGTGCATCTCGACTACGACGACTGCATCGGCGTCACCTACGACGAAGTGCGCGACGACCCCGATCGGGCCCTCGCCACGATCGTCTCGCGCTTCAAGTCGGTCGAAGCGCAGTGCGACTCCGTGGTCATCATCGGCAGCGACTACACGGATGTGGCGAGTCCCGCCGAGCTCGGGTACAACGCGCGCATCGCCGCGAACCTCGGCGCCCCGGTGCTCCTGGTGCTCGGCGGCCGCGATCAGCAGGACCGTGCTGAGCAGCTCGGCACGTCGACCGCCCGCACTGCGGCTGCCGTCGGCCAGAGCGCGGCGCTCGCGATCGCAGAACTGCAGGCCGAACGTGCGGAGCTCTTCGCGGTGATCGTCAACCGCGCCGACCCGGATTCGCTGTCTGCGACTGTCGATGCCGTGCGCGCAGTGAAGGAGCAGACGACTCCGATCTGGGCGATCCCCGAAGACCGCACTCTCGTCGCGCCGTCGATTCGCGGCATCCTCTCGGCGGTCGACGGCCATCTCATCAAGGGCGACCCCGATCTGCTCACCCGCGAGGCGCTGAGCGTCGTCGTCGCAGGCATGTCGATGGTCAACGTCCTCCCTCGACTCACCGAGGACGCCGTCGTCGTCGTGCCGGCCGACCGCACCGAGGTGCTGCTCGCGCTGCTGCTCGCCGATGCCTCCGGCACCTTCCCCTCGATCGCCGGCATCATCCTGAACGGCCCCTTCCCCCTGCCGGAGACGATCGAACGGCTTCTCGACGGTCTCGCCTCACGGGTTCCGATCATCACCACGGACCACGGCACGTACGACACCGCGGTGCGGGTGATGGGTGCGCGCGGACGCCTCGCCGCCGACTCGCGGCACCGCTACGACAAGGCGCTCGGGCTGTTCCAGACGCACGTCGACATCGCCGAACTGACCACGCAGCTGGGACTGGCGGAGTCCACGGTCGTCACGCCGCTCATGTTCGAGTACGGACTGATCGAACGCGCACGCGCCGATCGTCAGCGCATCGTGCTCCCCGAGGGGGATGATGATCGCATCCTGCGCGCCGCCGGTACGCTGCTCGCCCGCGACGTGGCTGAACTGACGATCCTCGGGGATCCGGCGGACATCCACGCCAGGGCGACCTCTCTCGGCATCGATCTGTCGGCCGCGCAGATCATCAGCCCGACGGATCCCGAGTACGTGGAGCGATTCGCCGAAGAATACGCACGGCTGCGCGCGCACAAGGGCGTAACGCTCGGCCAGGCGGCCGACACCGTCACCGACGTGTCGTACTTCGGCACGATGATGGTGCACCTCGGCCTCGCCGACGGCATGGTCTCCGGTGCGGCGCACACCACGGCTCACACGATCCGGCCCTCGTTCGAGATCATCAAGACGAAGCCCGGGGTCGACGTCGTATCCAGCGTCTTCCTCATGGCGCTCGCCGACCGGGTGCTCGTCTACGGCGACTGCGCCGTCATCCCCGATCCCACGAGTGCACAGCTGGCCGACATCGCGATCTCCTCCGCCCGGACCGCGCGGCAGTTCGGCATCGATCCGCGGGTCGCGATGCTCTCGTACTCGACGGGGGAGTCCGGAACAGGCGCCGACGTCGACAAGGTCCGCGCGGCCACGGCGCTGGTGCGCGAGCGCGCCCCCGAGCTGCCGGTAGAGGGTCCGATCCAGTACGACGCAGCCGCCGACGCAGCCGTCGCGAAGGCGAAGCTGCCGGACTCCGCGGTCGCCGGGCGGGCGACGGTGTTCATCTTCCCCGACCTCAACACGGGCAACAACACGTACAAGGCCGTGCAGCGCTCGGCCGGCGCCGTCGCCATCGGGCCGGTGCTGCAGGGCCTGAACAAGCCGATCAACGACCTTTCGCGCGGCGCGCTCGTCGACGACATCGTCAACACCGTCGCGATCACCGCGATCCAGGCTCAAGGAGGTGCGGAATGAGCGTCGTCCTCGTCATCAACAGCGGCTCGTCGTCGCTGAAGTACAGCCTCATGGACATGGAGCGCGAGGTGCCGATCGGCGAGGGCCTCATCGAGCGCATCGGCCAGGAATCCAGCGACATCGCGCACACGGTCCGCCGCGTCGCAGCCCCTGGCGAGCCGGCGCCGGCGGTTCTGGATGCCACGCACCGCAGCCAGCGGGCGGTCGCCGACCACGACGCGGCGATGACCGTCATGCTCGAGCAGTTCGCAGAGCACGGGCCGCAGCTGGCGGAGCATCCGCCGGTCGTCGTCGGACACCGCGTCGTGCATGGCGGCGCCCGCTTCTTCGCGCCGACGCTCATCGACGACCTCATCGAGATCAACATCGAAGACCTCTCGGTGCTCGCGCCGCTGCACAACCCGGGGGCCGTGGCCGGCATCCGCGCAGGGCGGCGGGCCTTCGCGGACGTCCCGCACGTCGCGATCTTCGACACCGCGTTCCACCAGACGCTGCCGCCGGCCGCGTACACGTATGCGATCGAGCGCAAGATCGCCGAGCGCCACCGCATCCGCCGGTACGGGTTCCATGGAACGAGCCACAAGTACGTCTCCGAGCAGGCCGCGGCGTTCGTCGATCGGCCGCTCGGCGCGCTGAAGCAACTCGTCTTCCATCTCGGCAACGGAGCCTCGGTCACAGCGATCGACGGCGGGCGCTCGGTCGAGACCTCGATGGGCATGACGCCGCTCGAGGGCCTCGTGATGGGCACGCGATCCGGTGACATCGATCCGGCCGTCGTGCTGCACCTCGGCCGCGTCGCCCAGCTCGACGATCGCGAGATCGATGAGCTGCTGAACAAGAAGAGCGGAATGCTCGGTCTCGCCGGCCGCATCGACATGCGCGACATCCTCGCCGGCGTCGAGGCGGGGGAGGATGCCGCGACGCTCGCGTTCGACGTGTACATCCACCGGCTCCGCGCGTACGCGGGGGCGTACATCGCCCAGCTCGGCGGGGTCGACGTGATCTCGTTCACCGCCGGGGTCGGGGAGAACGCTGCGAAGGTGCGCGCGGACGCCATGGCGACCCTCGGATTCCTCGGCATCGAGATCGATGCTGAGCGCAACGAGGAGCGCGTCCCCGGCATCCGGCGCATCTCGACGGACGCGTCGAAGGTCGACGTCCTCGTGGTGCCCACGGACGAGGAGCTCGAGATCGCCCGCCAGGCGATGAGTCTGACATGATCGCTGTGCATCCGCCTGACCTGATTGGAGAGCCGAGTGCCTGAGAACCTGCCTGACCTGCGTCGCGCCGACGGCGTCCTGTTCGACCTCGACGGTGTGCTGACCCCGACCGCCGAGGTGCACATGCGCGCCTGGAAGGCGGTGTTCGACGGCGTCTTCGCGCAGTGGGGGATCACGCCCGAGTACACGGATGCCGACTACTACGCGTATGTGGACGGCAAGAAGCGCTACGACGGCGTCGCCAGCCTGCTGCGCAGCCGCAACATCGAGATCCCGTGGGGCGAGGTGACCGACGAACCGGAAGTCGACTCGATCTGCGGCATCGGCAACCGCAAGAACGCGGCATTCGCCTCGGCCCTGCGGCGCGAGGGCATCGCGCCGTACCCGGGGTCGCTCGCGCTCATCCGGCAGCTGCGTGACGAGGGCATCCCGCAGGGGGTCGTCTCCAGCTCCAAGAACGCCGAAGAGGTGCTCGAGAGCGCCGGCATCCGCGACTTCTTCACCGTCGTCGTCGACGGCCGGGTGGCCGAGCGCGACGCACTGGCATCCAAGCCGGCGCCCGACATGTTCCGTGCCGGTGCCGTTGCACTCGGAGTGAACCCCGCTGACAGCGTCGCCGTCGAAGACGCCCTGTCCGGCGTCGCCTCGGCCGTCGCGGCCGGATTCTCGACGGTCGTCGGCGTCGACCGCGGCGCCGGTGCGCAGGCGCTGCGCGCGGCCGGTGCCACGAGCGTCATCGACGACCTCGACCGCCTGCTCATCCCCTCGACCGACGACGCCTCGTCGCTCGACGACGCCTCATCGCTCGACGACGCCTCATCGCTCGACAACGACTCGTCGACGGACAACCAGGAGAACGCATGATCGATCGCGACCGCTTCCCCGTCGACCCGTGGCGTCTCACCGAGACCCGTTACAGCGAGGACGGCGTCTCGGAGACGCTCTTCGCCGTCGGGAACGGCTATCTCGGCCTCCGAGGCAACCACATCGAGGGTCGCGGTGCGCACGAGCACGGCACGTTCATCAACGGTCTGCACGAGACCTGGCCGATCCGCCACGCCGAGCAGGCCTACGGGTTCGCCGAGGTCGGACAGACGATCGTGAACGCCCCGGATGCCAAGATCATGCGCGTCTACGTCGACGATGAGCCGATCTCGTTCGACGAGGCGGAGGTGCGCGAGTACGAGCGCACGCTCGACATGCGCACCGGCGTCCTGTCCCGCAGTTTCGTGTGGGAGACGCCGTCGGGCAAGCGCATCCGGATCCGCGACGAGCGCCTCGTCAGCTTCGAGGAGCGTCACCTCGCAGTCCTGCGCCTGGAGGTCACGGTCGAGAACGCCGACGCGCCCGTCACGGTCAGCTGCCAATTGCTGAACAGGCAGGACGGCGGCGACGTGTACGCCGGGACTCCGACGGAGGCCAAGTCGGCCGCGTTCGATCCCCGCAAGACCGAGAAGATCACCGCGCGTGTTCTCGAGCCGGTCGAGTATTGGCAGGACGGCCTGCGCTCGGCGCTGTCGTATCAGGTCGCCGACTCGGGCATGACGATCGCGCTCGTCGCCGATCACGTCATCGCCACGGACAACGAGTACAGCGCCCGCACGCTCATCGAGCAGGACATCGCCAAGAACGTCTTCCGCGTTCAGGCCAAGGCCGGCATCCCGATCGCGATCACCAAGCTCGTCAGCTATCACACATCGCGCGGCGTCCCGGCGCGCGAGCTCGTGGACCGCTGCCGTCGCTCGCTCGACCGCGCTGCCGTCGAGGGTGTGGAGGCGCAGTTCGACCGGCAGCGCGCTTGGCTCGCGGCATTCTGGGAGCGCTCAGACGTCGTCATCGAGGGCCACGACGATCTGCAGCAGGCGGCGCGTTGGTGCCTGTTCCAGCTGGCGCAGGCCGCGGCGCGCGCCGATGGCACCGGCGTGCCGGCGAAGGGCGTCTCCGGCTCCGGGTACAGCGGCCACTACTTCTGGGACACCGAGATCTATGTGCTGCCGTTCCTGACGTACACGAGCCCGCAGTGGGCGCGCAACGCGCTGCGCGCAAGGGTGCTCATGCTGCCGGCGGCGCGTCGCCGTGCGGCGCAGCTGAACGAAGCGGGCGCACTCTTCCCCTGGCGGACGATCAACGGCGAGGAGGCGTCGGCGTACTACGCGGCCGGCACCGCGCAGTACCACATCAACGCCGACGTCAGCTTCGCTCTGGGCAAGTACGTACGCGCGACGGGGGACGAGGAGTTCATCCGCCGGGAGGGCGTCGACGTCGCCGTCGAGACGGCGAGACTCTGGGCGACTCTCGGCTTCTGGCGCGGTGCGAACGGTGACGCCACCTTCCACATCCACGGCGTGACGGGTCCGGACGAGTACACCACGGTCGTCAACGACAACCTCTTCACGAACGTGATGGCTCGATACAACCTGCGCTTCGCGGCGCGGGTGGTGCGGGACATCCAGAAGCAGGATCCGCAGGCGTACGCCGGTGTGGTCGAGCGCACCGGGTTGGATGCCGGCGAGCCGGATGCCTGGGATCGTGCGGCCGAGGCGATGTTCATCCCCTTCAGCGAGGGCCTCGGCATCCACCCGCAGGATTCGCTCTTCCTCGAGCGCGAACTGTGGGACCTGGAGAACACGCCGAACGATCAGCGCCCGCTGCTGCTGCACTTCCACCCGCTGGTGATCTACCGGTTCCAGGTGCTGAAGCAGGCGGATGTCGTGCTCGCACTGTTCCTGCAGGGCAATCACTTCACGCCGGAGGAGAAACGAGCGGACTTCGACTACTACGACCCGCTGACCACCGGTGACTCGACGCTGTCTGCCGTCGTCCAGTCTGTTCTGGCCGCAGAGGTCGGGTACCAGGATCTGGCGCTGGAGTACTTCCGGCAGTCGTTGTTCGTCGATCTCGGAGACCTGCACCACAACGCCTCCGACGGCGTGCACGTCGCCTCGGCGGGTGGCGTGTGGACGGCGCTCGTCTCGGGCTTCGGTGGCATGCGCGATCACGGCGGTGAGCTCAGCTTCGATCCGCGGCTGCCGGCGGAGTGGCCGTCGCTGTCGTTCCCGCTGCAGTGGCAGGGGGCGATGCTGCAGGTCACGGTGACCAGGGACCAGTTGCGCGTGCACGTGAGATCGGGCGATCCGGTGACCTTCACGGTACGCGGTGCTGAGTACTGGGCAGCGGTCGACACCGATGCTGTGGTGACGCTCGAGGACCAGGGCCCGGTGCTGCCTGACCGTCCGAGGCTCGGGCAGTTCGAGGATGCGCGTCGCGACGACGGCACCAGGATCTCGGCATCCGTTCCTGTCGTCACGAGTGCGATTCCGGTGATCGCGGCGTACGAGGACTAGCGGCGCGGGCTGAGCCTGCCGAAGTGCGATGCGCTGAGCCTGCCGAAGTGTCGGTGGCACGCCGTAGGCTGGACGGGTGACCACAGCCCTCTACCGCCGCTACCGCCCCGAGAACTTCGGGGAGATGATCGGGCAGTCGCAGGTGACGGATCCGCTGATGACGGCGCTGCGCAGCGATCGCGTCGGCCACGCGTACCTGTTCTCCGGCCCGCGCGGGTGCGGAAAGACCACGTCAGCACGCATTCTGGCACGCTGCCTGAACTGCGCAGAGGGCCCGACGGACACTCCATGCGGAACGTGCCCGAGCTGCGTCGAGCTGTCACGGGCCGGTGGCGGCTCACTGGATGTCGTCGAGATCGACGCGGCCAGCCACAACGGCGTCGACGACGCCCGCGACCTGCGCGAGCGGGCGACATTCGCGCCGAGCCGCGACCGGTTCAAGATCTTCATCCTCGACGAGGCGCACATGGTCACGCCGCAGGGATTCAACGCCCTGTTGAAGCTCGTCGAAGAGCCGCCGGAGCACGTCAAGTTCATCTTCGCGACCACCGAGCCCGACAAGGTGCTCGGCACGATCCGCTCGCGGACGCATCACTACCCGTTCCGTCTCGTGCCGCCTGCGGCGATGCTCGAATACGTCGAGAAGCTCTGCGTCGAAGAGGGCGTGAAGGTCGCGCAGGGCGTGCTGCCGCTGGTCGTGCGCGCCGGTGGCGGATCGCCTCGAGACACGCTGTCGCTGCTCGATCAGCTCATCGCCGGTTCCGACGGCGACTCCGTGGCGTACGAGCGGGCGGTATCGCTGCTCGGCTACACGCACGGCGCGCTTCTCGACGAGATCGTCGACGCGCTCGCCGCGGGGGACGCCGCCGCTGCCTTCCCGGCGATCGACCGCGTCGTGCAGACCGGGCAGGATCCGCGCCGGTTCGTCGACGATCTGCTCGAGCGTCTGCGCGACCTCATCGTGATCGCGGCCGTCGGCGACGGGGCTTCCGCTGTGCTCCGCGGTCTTGCCGAAGACGAGCTGGCACGCATGCGCACGCAGGCGAGCGTGTACGGCGCTGCGCGCCTCTCGCGCACGGCCGACGTCGTGAGCGCCGCCCTGGATGACATGACAGGTGCCACATCGCCCCGTCTGCACCTCGAGCTCATGATCGCCCGCGTGCTCAGCGCGGCTGGGCAGGGATCTGCTCAAGCCGCTCCCGCTCAGGCCGCTCCCGCTCCGGCCGCTCCCGCTCAAGCCGCTCCCGCTCCTACAGAGTCATCCCCGCGGGTCGTTGAGCGAGCGAGCGAAGCGAACGAGACGGAACGGGTTGAGCGAGCGGAGCGAGCCGAAACCTCGACTCCGACCGAGACGTCCGCTCCGGCCGAAACCTCGGCTCCGACCGAGACGTCCGCTCCGGCCGCCTCGACTCCGGCCGAGACGCCGGCACCGGCCTCCACCCCATCCGGCCCGGTCGACATCGACCGGATCCGCGCGGTGTGGCCGGCCGTCCTCACGCGGCTCGAGAGCGTGAGCCGCACGTCGTGGCTCCTGGTCACGGCAGTGCAGCCGCTCGATTTCGAATCCGACACCGATGTACTCACCGTGGGGTTCGCGAGCCAGCAGGACCTCGCGAAGTTCAAGGGGCAGACTCCGGGCAGCGGCGCATCCGATCACCTCCGCGCGGCGATCGAGCAGGAGCTGGGCGTGAAGGTGAAGTACCGGCCGGCGCAGATCCCACCGGCGGCGCTGTCCGAGGCGGCGGCACCCGCACCGGTTCGCACCGCCCCGCCGGCGCCGAAGCCCCAAGCCGCCCCCGCGGCACCGGTCACCGACTGGGCTGTGGCCGCGATCCCTGCCGACGCTCCCGCCGACCTTCCTGCTCCGGCCGAGTCCGCACCCCAGCCGCAGTTCCCCGTTGACGACGAACCCGCCGAGGTCGAGGCATCCGCCCCCGTCGCACCGCAGGACGGCCTCGTCGACCGCGACGAGCCGCCGCTGCCCGATGACGACGAGGCTCCGCCGCCGGACGACGAGCCGCCGTACGAGCCGCCGCGCCAGGCTGCCGAGGCTTCACCGCGCGGGGCGACACCGCAGGCGCAGACTCCCGTTTCACAGGCGCCGGCCCGCATGGCGCCGGCGGTCACCGAGCGGGCGCCCGGTGGTGTCCAGCGCTACGGCGAGGCCGTGATCCGCCAGGTGCTCGGCGCGACGTTCGTGCGCGAAGAGCCCTACGAGCCCCCGACGAGGTTCGCCTGATGTACGACGGCATCGTTCAGGAGCTGATCGACGAGTTCGGTCGCCTCCCCGGCATCGGCCCGAAGTCGGCGCAGCGCATCACCTTCCACATCCTGCAGACGCCGTCGTTCGACGTCGCCCGTCTCGCCGAGCTGCTCACGGATGTGCGCGCGCGTGTGCGGTTCTGTGAGATCTGCGGCAACGTGTCGGAGCAGGACCGCTGCGCGATCTGCCGTGACCCGCGACGCAACCCCGCCCTGATCTGCGTGGTCGAAGACGCCAAGGACGTCTCGGCCATCGAGCGGACCCGTGAGTTCCGCGGTCTGTACCACGTGCTCGGCGGCGCGATCAGCCCGATCGCCGGCGTCGGTCCGGATGACCTGCGCATAGCCCAGCTCATGTCCCGGCTCGCCGACGGCACCGTGCAGGAGGTCATCATCGCCACGAACCCCAATCTCGAGGGCGAGGCGACGGCCAGCTACCTGAGCAGACTGCTGCTCACGATGCAGATCACCGTCTCGCGCCTGGCATCCGGCCTGCCCGTCGGGGGCGACCTGGAGTACGCGGACGAGGTGACTCTGGGGCGGGCCTTCGAGGGTCGGCGCACGCTGTGAGCGCGACGCGTCCGCTCAGCACGGTCGTAGCCGCGTGAACGCCCAGGGCGGCTTCACGCGCAAGGGCTGGCTCCTCTTCGCCGTGATGGCGTTCGTGTGGGGGATCACCTACCTGTTCATCAAAGAGTCGGTCCAGTCGATCACGCCACCCGCAGTCGTCGCCGGTCGCACCCTGCTCGGCGGACTCGTGCTGCTGCCGTTCGCGATACGCAGCGGAGCGCTGAAGGCGGCGTGGAAGCACTGGCCCTGGGTGCTCGCGTTCGGACTGGTCGAGATGGCAGGTCCTTTCCTGCTGCTCAGCCACGCCGAGACGCAGCTGCCCTCCGGTCTCACCGGGCTGCTCGTGGCGACGGTGCCGCTGTTCGCCGTGATCATCGCGCTGCTGCGAGGGGACCGCAGCGCGCTCGCCCCCGTGCGCCTGGGAGGATTGCTGCTCGGGTTCGTCGGTGTCGCCGTGGTCGTCGCGGGTCCCGGACTCTTTCCGAGCGAGTCGGCGAGTGTCGTGGCGATCGGCGAGATCCTGCTGACCGCGGTCCTGTACGCCATCGCGCCGTTCATCATCGCGCACAAGCTCGCCGACGTGCCGTCGATCGGCACGATCACGCTCGCCCTGTTCGCGATCGGCCTCGGATATCTGCCGGCAGCACTGCTGACGCAGCATGAGCTCCCGACGCTGCGCTCCGGCGTCTCCCTGCTGCTGCTCGGCATCATCTGCACTGCAGTGGCGTTCGTGGCGTTCTTCGCACTGATCCGCGAGGTCGGACCGGTGCGCGCGCCGCTGTTCACCTATGTGAATCCGATCGTGGCGATCCTCCTGGGCACGATCTTCCTGTCGGAGCCGATCACGCCGGGTCTCCTCATCGGCTTCCCTCTGGTCATCATCGGATGCTGGTTCGCCGGAACAGGGGGAAGGCTGCGTCCTCGCAAGGAGTCGCTGCCCCCGCCCCAGATGCCCTGACCGCGTCCGGAGCGGACTCCGCTCACTCCTCCCGGCGGATGGCGGAGAACAGCGAGATCAGCAGCAGCACGAATCCTGCGCCGACCAGCATATGGCCCATCCCGGCGATGCCGGAGATCATCTTCGACGATTCCAGACCCTGCGCCTGCAGCATCCCGTGCCAGACGAGCATCGACGACGTGAGTACTACGCCGACGTTGTAGACCCAGAAGAACCAGCGGAACAGCTTGCTCGACGACAGCGCGAACGACTTCTCGAGCGCGAGGACCAGCAGCAGCACGATCATGCCGAGCATGAGGATGTGGGTGTGCGCCAGCCCGAGTTGGCCCATCATCCCCTCTTCGTAGCCGTTGAGTTTGGTGAACTCGCGGTAGAAGAGCCCTGCGGCGAGTCCGAGCACCATGTAGACGGTGACTGCGATGAGGAGTTGGAGCTGGGCGGAGCGCGATGCGCGAGCGATGTCTGTGGTCATGAATCCAGCCTGTTCGCGCACCCGCGGATGCGGATCCATCGAAAGATCGATCTCCGCTCGCGGCATCCGCGCGTCGATCGCGAGAGAATCGGGTCATGTCCTCGTCAGCCGATCCGTCCGGCGTCTCGCGCCAGCGGATGCTGTCCATCGCGCGATTCGCGCTGCATCTGATCACGGCACTGCTGTCCGCCGTGACCGCGATACGGGCGATCGCGACCGGCGTGTCGCTGCTGCCGGCGATGCTCGCGGCCGGTGTCTTCCTCGCCTGGTATGCGGCAGGGGCCGCGTTCGCACGTGGCCGGTTCGGCGCCTGGTGGCTGGGCTTTCTCGGCATCCTGTGGGCAGGCACTCTGCTGATCTCAGCCGAATTCGTGTGGCTTTCGTTCCCGCTCTTGCTGCTCGCGGGTCACGTGCTGCATCGCTGGCCGTCGGTCGTGTTCGCGGTGCCGGTGCTGGTCGCCGCGATCCTCGCGCCGATCCTTCATCAGGTGACGATAACCTTCGCCCACATCGTCGGACCCCTGTTGGGCGGAGGCTTCGCGCTCGGCATCTCGCTCGGTTACGACGCGCTGCTGCGGGATGCCGTCGAGCGCGAGCGGCTCATCGCATCGCTCGTCCGAACACAGGACGAGATGGCATCCCTGCAGGAGGAGCTCGCCCGCACGCAGCGCGAGGCCGGCGCGACGCAGGAGCGCACGCGGCTCGCGCGCGATCTGCACGACACGATCGCCCAGGAGCTCAGTTCGATGGTGCTGATGGCGCGCAGCGGCGATGTCGAGCGACTGCCGCAGATCGAGTCGCTGGCGCAGCATTCGCTGACCGATCTGCGACGCATCGTGGCCGCCCTCGCGCCGGCCGAGCTCGAGGGGGCGGCGCTCGCCGCAGCGGTCGAGCGGATGCTGACCTCGCTGCGGGACGATACCGGCGTCCAGACCTCGCTGCACGTCGACGCCGATCTGCCGTCGTTGCCGACCTCGCACGAGGTCGCGTTCCTGCGCGTCGCCCAGTCCGCTCTGGCGAACGTCCGTCAGCACGCCGTCGCTGCGCACGTGGGCATCGAATTCGCTGTGGATGCCGGAACCGTCACGATGACGGTCGACGATGACGGCGTCGGATTCGACGCCGACGCGGCCGCCGCACCCACGACCTCGTATGGACTCGCGGCGATGCGGTCCCGACTGCGGGAGTTCGGCGGAGCGCTAGAGGTGCGTTCGGCGCCGGGCGAGGGGACGACGCTGGTCGCGGCGCTGCCCGCCGCACCCGCGCCCGAGGATGGGATGGCGCGATGACGACGAGCATCCTGCTGGTGGACGACCACCCGATCGTGCGGGCCGGTCTCCGCGCGGTCATCGAAGCGCGGGGGTTCACGGTCGTCGGGGAGGCCTCGACCGGCGAGGAGGCTGTGGAGATGGCATCCGCTCTGCATCCGGACGTCGTGCTCTGCGATCTGCGACTGGGCGACGGAATGGACGGCGTCGACACGACATCGATGCTGCGACGGATGCCGGATGCTCCTGCCGTCGTGATCCTGACGACGTTCGACCACGATGCCCAGATCATCCGAGCCATCGAGGCCGGCGCGGCCGGCTACCTGCTCAAGGATGTGGACAGCGACACGATCGTCGCCGCCATCAGCGACGCCGCTGCCGGGGCCATGGTCCTCACGCCGGGCGGCGACAGCCGCATCATCGCAGCGCTGCGCGCCCCCCGCGTCGTCCTCACCGACCGTGAGCGCGACGTGCTCGCGCTCGTCGACGAGGGCGCCGCGAACAAGGAGATCGCCGCGAGACTGTTCATCTCGGAGTCCACTGTCAAGACCCACGTCGTCCACCTGCTCGAGAAGCTCGGGGTCGCCAGCCGCGCTGCGGCGGCCAGCGAGGGCAGGCGGCTGGGGTTGCTGTAGCGGCACGTGTCACATGCGCCGGCGCGCATACGCGTCGAACGTAGAATGACGCATGGGCGAATCCGCCCGATGTCCCCGGGAGTGAACGTGGCCCTCATTGTGCAGAAGTACGGCGGCTCGTCCGTCGCCGACGCCGAGAGCATCAAGCGCGTCGCAAAGCGCATCGTCGACACTCGACGGGCCGGCCACGACGTCGTCGTCGCCGTGAGCGCTATGGGCGACACGACGGATGAGCTGCTCGACCTCGCGAACGAGGTGGCCCCCATCCCCGCTCCACGCGAGATGGACATGCTGCTCTCGAGCGGAGAGCGCATCTCGATGGCCCTGCTGGCCATGGCGATCCACTCGATGGGCTTCGACGCCCGATCCTTCACCGGCAGCCAGGCGGGGATGATCACGGACGACCACCACGGGTCGGCCCGCATCGTGGACGTGACCCCCGTGCGTCTGCGCGAGGCGCTCGACGAGGGCGCGATCGTCATCGTCGCCGGCTTCCAGGGCTTCAACCGAGACACTCGTGACATCACCACGCTCGGCCGCGGCGGCTCCGACACGACCGCGGTCGCACTGGCCGCCGCGCTCGACGCGGACGTCTGCGAGATCTACAGCGACGTGGACGGCATCTACACCGCCGACCCGCGCGTCATCCCGCGCGCGCAGAAGCTCGACCACGTCTCGAGCGAGGAGATGCTCGAGCTCGCCGCGAACGGCGCCAAGGTGCTGTACATCCGTGCTGTGGAGTTCGCGCGCCGCCACGGCGTGCTGATCCACGCTCGTTCGACGTTCTCGTCGAGCGAGGGCACCTACGTTCTGGGCGAGGGCATGAAGAACCCGCGCGAAGCTGAGGGAGAAGCCATGGAAGAACCGATCGTCGCCGGCGTCGCCACCGACAAGGGTCAGGCCAAGATCACCGTCATCGGCGTTCCGGACGTACCGGGCAAAGCCGCAGAGATCTTCAAGATCGTCGCGAAGTCCGGCGCCAACGTCGACATGATCGTGCAGAACGTGTCCGGTGCCGCCACCGGCCGTGCCGACATCTCGTTCACGCTGCCGAAGGCGGATGCGCCGGCCGCGCTCAAGGCCCTCGCAGCTGAGCAGATCGAGGTCGGCTTCGACAGCCTCGTCCATGACGACCAGATCGGAAAGCTCTCGGTCGTCGGCGCTGGCATGCGCGTGCACTCGGGCGTCTCAGCGACCCTGTTCGAGGCTCTGTCGACCGCCGGCATCAACATCGAGATGATCTCGACCTCGGAGATCCGCATCTCCGTCGTGCTCCGGGACACGGACCTCGCGGACGCCGCGCGCATCGTGCACACCGCCTACGGCCTGGATGCCGAGGACGAGGCCGTCGTGCACGCCGGCACCGGCCGCTGAGCCGGTAGACTCGCCAGAACCCTGACATCGGCGCCAGGCGCGGCATCCGCACCCCGACGCCGCGCCCTGCGCCTCGCTTGCACCATCTGCACGACGCCAAGGAACATTCATGACCCGCATCTCCGATCAAGGACACTCCGTCGCCATCGTCGGCGCCACCGGTCAGGTGGGCACCGTGATGCGCGAGATTCTCGCGGAGCGTGCTTTCCCGATTCGTGAGCTGCGGCTTTTCTCGTCGTCGCGCTCCGCCGGCACGGCCATCGACTTCGGCGGCGTCTCGGTGATCGTCGAGGACGTCGAGACCGCGGACCCCTCAGGCATCGAGATCGCACTGTTCTCGGCCGGAGCCACCGCGAGCCGCGCCTACGCCGAGCGCTTCGCCGCCGCCGGCGCCGTCGTGATCGACAACTCCAGTGCCTGGCGGAACGACCCCGAGGTCCCCCTGGTGGTGAGCGAGGTCAACCCGCACGCCATCGATGAGCGCCCCCGCGGCATCATCGCGAACCCGAACTGCACCACGATGGCCGTCATGCCGGTGCTGAAGCCTCTCGCCGAGGCAGCAGGGCTCGAACGCCTGATCGTCTCCACGTACCAGGCCGTCTCGGGCTCCGGGCTCGCCGGGGCCCAGGAGCTGCTCGGCCAGGTCGAGGGCGTGCTCGCGCAGGGCGACACCCTGCGGCTCGTGCACGACGGCTCGGCCGTCGACTTCCCCCAGCCCGAGAAGTATGTCGCTCCCATCGCGTTCGACGTCATCCCGCTCGCCGGTGCCATCGTCGACGACGGCCTGAACGAGACCGACGAGGAGAAGAAACTCCGCAACGAGAGCCGCAAGATCCTCGAGCTGCCCGACCTCCGTGTCGCGGGCACGTGCGTCCGTGTGCCGGTATTCACCGGGCACTCGCTGTCGATCCACGCCGAGTTCCGCGACGACGTGACACCGGACCGTGCGCGGGAGATCCTCGCCGACGCCCCGGGCGTCGTGCTCGAAGAGGTGCCGACGCCGCTGTATGCGGCGGGCAAGGATCCGAGCTTCGTCGGTCGCATCCGCGCCGATCAGTCCGCACCGGAGAACAAGGGCCTCGTGCTGTTCGTCAGCAACGACAACCTCCGCAAGGGCGCCGCGCTGAACGCCGTGCAGATCGCCGAGATCGTCGCCGAGCGCCTCGCGGTCTGAGTTCTGCCCAGTTCGAGCGGGAGCCGCAGGCGAACTAGGATGGATGGGTGACTGAATCCGTCGACGTCGTCCTCATCGGTGGTGGCATCATGAGCGCCACCTTGGGCACTCTGCTGCACGAACTCCAGCCGGACTGGAAGATCGTCGCCTTCGAGCGACTGTCCGATGTGGCGGAGGAGAGCTCGAACCCCTGGAACAACGCGGGCACCGGCCACGCAGCGCTCTGCGAGCTGAACTACATGCCGCAGAACGGCGATGCGCCGCTCGATCCGGCCAAGGCCGTCTCGATCAACGAGCAGTTCCAGCAGAGCCGTCAGTTCTGGTCGTCGCTCGTTGAGAAGGGCGTCCTCGACGCCCCGTCGACGTTCATCAACGCCACGCCGCACATGACGTTCGTGCGCGGCGAGAAGGATGTCGCGTACCTCAAGGACCGCTACGAGGTCCTCAAGGAGCAGCCGCTGTTCGAGGGCATCGAGTACAGCGACGATTCCCGCGTCATCAACAAGTGGGCGCCGCTCCTCATGCAGAAGCGCCGCAAGGGCGAGCCCTTCGCGGCCACCCGCGTACCGGCGGGCACCGACGTCGACTTCGGCGCGCTCACCCACCAGCTCTTCGACCACCTCGCGGATGCCGGCGTCGAGCTGCGCACCAACCATGAGGTCCGATCGCTGAAGAAGCAGAAGGACGGCAGCTGGAACCTCAAGTTCCGCAACAGCCTCGGGCACACGCCAGGACGCATCAACGCGAAGTTCGTGTTCGTCGGCGCCGGCGGCTGGGCTCTGAAGCTTCTGCAGCGCTCCGGCATCCCGGAGATCAAGGGCTACGGCGTCTTCCCGATCGGCGGGCAGTTCCTCAAGACCACCAATCCTGCCGTCGTCGCTCAGCACAAGGCGAAGGTCTACTCGCAGGCCTCTGTCGGCGCTCCGCCGATGTCGGTCCCGCACCTGGACACCCGCGTCGTCGACGGCGAGGCGTCCCTGCTGTTCGGCCCGTTCGCGACGTTCAGCCCGAAGTTCCTCAAGAACGGCTCGATGCTCGACATCGTCAGCCAGGTGCGCACGCACAACCTGTGGCCGATGCTGCGGGTCGCGTTCGCGAATCCCGACCTCATCACGTACCTGCTCGGCGAGCTCACCAAGACGCACCGCAAGAAGGTCGACAGCCTGCGCGTGTTCATGCCCACGGCGAAGGACGAGGACTGGACCCTCATCCAGGCCGGCCAGCGCGCTCAGGTCATGAAGAAGGATGCCAAGAAGGGCGGCGTCCTGCAGTTCGGAACCGAGGTCGTCGCGGCCGCCGACGGCTCGATCGCCGGGCTCCTGGGCGCATCGCCCGGGGCCTCGACGGCCGTGCCGATCATGCTCGGACTGCTCAAGAGCTGCTTCCCCGAGCACTACGCCGGGTGGGAGCCCGCGCTGCGCGAGCTCATCCCCACGTACGGACGCACGCTGAACGACGATGCGGCAGCTGCCGATGAGTCGATGTCGGCGACGGCCGACGCGCTGAACATCTCGAAGTGACGCGTCGCCGTGGCGAAGCTCTACTTCCGCTACGGAGCGATGAACTCCGGCAAGTCCACGGCGCTGCTGCAGGTCGCATACAACTATGAGGAGCGCGGTCAGCACGTTCTGCTGGCCAAGCCCGAGATCGACACCAAGGGTGCGACCCAGATCGAGAGCCGTCTCGGCGTGACCCGCGAGGTCGACTTCCTGATCCCCGCGGGCGGCGATGCCCGCGAGCTCTTCCGACAGGAACGCGAGCGGATGCAGCGCCGCAGCGCCGAGGGGCTCATCCCCGCTGACCCGATCGATGTCGCCTGTCTGCTGGTCGATGAGGCGCAGTTCCTCACTGCGGACCAGGTGGACGATCTGTTCCGAATCGCCGTTGAGGACGGCATCCCGGTCATGGCCTACGGCATCCGCAACGACTTCCTCACACATGCGTTCCCCGGATCTGCGCGGCTGCTGGCGATCGCGCACGCGCTCGAGGAGATGAAGACCATCTGCCGTTGCGGACGCAAGGCCGTATTCAACGGCCGTCTCGTCCGCGGGCGATTCGTCTTCGACGGCGACCAGGTCGCGATCGACGAGGGAGCACTCGGGGGAGCACCAGCCGACGTCGTCACCTACGAGTCCCTGTGCGGCAACTGCTACCTCGAGGAGTCCGGCGGACGCCTGGGCTGAGGTCGAGGCTTCGACTCGTTGCTGCGCTCCTCGCTCGGCTCGCTGTGCTCGCTCAACGACCCGCGCGGCGAAGCGCAGCCGCGCATTGCGTGGTCTGACCACACGAGGTACGCTGTGGTCAGACCACAGTGGCGGATGAAGGGGCGAGCAATGGCGGAACGCGCGTGGCAGCTCGTGCTCGAGCGGATCGAACGCGACCTCCTCGACGCGCGCCTCGGACCGGGCGACCGGCTCCCGTCCGAGCGCGAGCTCTCCGCCGAGCTCGGCGTCGGACGCTCGAGCGTGCGCGAGGCGTTCCGCGTCCTCGAGGTGATGGGGCTCATCCGCACAGCGACGGGTTCTGGGCCCTCCTCCGGCGCGATCGTGATCGCCGCGCCCTCCGGTGGGCTGTCGGCGCTGATGCGGCTCCAGGTGGCCGCACAGGGCTTCCCGCTGACGGATGTGGTGCAGACCCGTCTCGTCCTGGAGGATGCCGTCGCGGCATCCCTCGCCTCCGCCGACGTGCGCGACACCGCGGCCGCCCACGACATCCTCGACGCCATGGATGCCGACGACCTCACCGCGGCCGAGTTCCTCGCGCTCGACGCGCACCTGCACCTGGCACTGGCCCGATCCAGCGGCAATGCGGTGATCGCGGCGATGATGGCGGGCCTGCGCACCGCCATCGAGTCGTACGTTCTCGCCGGATCGCAGCAGATCGACGACTGGGATGCCATGACCGTTCGGCTGCGCGCCGAGCACCGCGACATCGTCGCCGCGATCGATCAGGGCGATGCGGATGCCGCGCGCACCCTGGTCCGCGATCACATCACCGGCTACTACACCGCTGCCGGGCTCACGTCCGGCGCACACCCCTGAGAGGAACGCCATGGTCCAGCGCCAGCTGCCCAACCCCGCCGAGCTCCTCGAACTGATGAAGTTCAAGAAGCCCGAGCTCGACGGCCGCAAGCGACGCCTGGAGGGTGCGCTGACGATCGCCGATCTCCGCACGATCGCCAAGCGCCGCACTCCGAAGGCCGCCTTCGACTACACCGACGGCTCAGCCGAGGGCGAGATCTCCCTGACGCGCGCCCGCCAGGCCTTCGAGGACGTGGAGTTCCACCCGGGCATCCTCAAGCCGGCACCCGATGTCGACACCAGCGCCGACATCCTCGGCGGGCTCAGCGCCCTGCCCTTCGGCATCGCCCCGACCGGATTCACCCGCCTGATGCAGACCGAGGGTGAGATCGCCGGTGCGGGGGCCGCGGCCGCTGCCGGCATCCCGTTCACGCTCTCCACGCTCGGCACGACCTCGATCGAGGGCGTGAAAGCAGCGAACCCGCACGGGCGGAACTGGTTCCAGCTGTACGTGATGCGCGACCGCGAGATCTCGTACGAGCTCACTCGCCGCGCAGCCGCCTCCGGCTTCGACACCCTGCACTTCACGGTAGACACCCCGGTCGCCGGTGCGCGCCTGCGAGACAAGCGCAACGGTTTCAGCATCCCGCCCCAGCTGACGCTGGGCACGATCATCAACGCGATTCCGCGCCCGTGGTGGTGGTTCGACTTCCTCACGACCCCGAAGCTCGAGTTCGCCTCCCTCAGCACCACAGGTGGCACCGTCGGCGAGCTGCTGGACGCCGCCATGGACCCGACGATCAGCTACGACGACCTCGCCGTGATCCGCGATCTGTGGCCGGGCAAGATCGTCATCAAGGGAGTTCAGAACGTCGAAGACGCCGTGCGACTGCAGGGTGAGGGCGTCGACGGCATCGTGCTCTCGAACCACGGCGGGCGCCAGCTCGACCGGGCGCCGGTCCCGTTCCACCTGCTGCCGAGCGTTCGCAAGGCAGTGGGCGACGACTTCACCGTCATGGTCGACACCGGCATCATGAACGGCGCCGACATCGTGGCATCCATAGCTCTCGGCGCCGACTTCACCCTCATCGGCCGTGCCTATCTGTACGGCCTGATGGCTGGCGGCAGGCAGGGCGTCGATCGCGCGATCGAGATCCTCCGCACCGAGATCGTGCGCACCATGCGCCTGCTGGGCGTCTCGAGCCTCGCCGAGCTGGAGCCGGCGCACGTCACGCAGTTGACCCGCCTCGTCCCTTTGGCGCGGAACGCGGAGGAGACGGCCTCGCGCTGAACGCTACGTCGTCGCCCGCGGGGGCAGAGGCACGATCATCGAGGTCGTGCGGCGGTACTGCGCGTACTCCGGATAGCGTGACGCCGAGATCGATTCGGTGAAGATCGTCGAGCCGATGAACAGAGCGGTCAGCAGAATCGGACCGATGATCGTCCAGTTCAGCGCTCCGCCGATGAATCCGGCACCGGATGCCACGGCCGCTGTCGCGCCGATCGCGTAGAAGATCCACCACTGGGACTGCTCGAAGAAGAAGTTCGGGTGCCGGCTGTAGCGGAACAGCCCGGCAGCGAGGAACCCGGACGCCTCGCCCGCGGCCTTTCGGCGATGGAAGTCCCACTGCTGCTGGTCCGCCACGGTCTCACCGGTGAGCAGAGCCAGGAAGAGCACGCTGAACAGCGCATCCCACGCGGTCAAGGGCGCCGGGGTCGTGAGCGCGATGTGCGCCGGAAGGGTGATGAGCACGAGCAGCGTCATCTGGAAGCCGATGATGAACAGCAGGTTGAACGCCTGGAACTGCCAGGGACGCATCCGGCCGCGAAGGATCGCCCACCGATAGTCCTCCGTGCCGGTGTAGCCGCCCTTGCGCGCGAAGTTGAACGTCAACCGAGCGCCCCAGGCCGTCGCGAGCACCGCCATCACGATCAGGCGCGCGGCATCGAAGCCGGCCGTCAGCGCGGCGATCGCGAAGATCCACACGTAGACCACCGGAACGATCGACCACGCCCTGTCCACCCACGATGTGTCGCGGGTGGCTATCGAGAGCACCCAGCAAGCGCCGCTGGCGACGGCTGCGACGACGACGACGAGCGTCAGTGGGTCCATGCCGTCATGCTACGACGGACGGGACTCCATCTGCGGCTGCAGCGTCGGAAGCAGCGCGTCGAGCTCGTCGGCGGTGTTGCGCCAGTCGCTGACGGCGATCGAGCGGACGCCGAGCGCTAGCACGGGGTAGTCGTTGCCGCCCTCATCGAGACGGTCGCCGTAGAACAGCATGTCCGAGAGCGGGATGCCGGTGTGCTCGGCGAGAGACGTCATGCCGTAGGCCTTGTCGATGCCCGCGCGGGTGATGTCGATGGAGGTCGAGCCGCCGGCACGCACCTCGAGCCCTGGCAGGCGGGCGGCGACGGCGTCACGCAGTCGGAGCCGCTTCTGTCCCGTGGGGTCCCAGGCGTGCTTCGCATCGCCGGGCGCCTGCTGGCCCAGCGCCGAGAAGGTGATCTGCGAACCGCGGTCCTCGAGGATCTCGCCCCAGGGGTTCTGCTCCCACAGCCCCAGCCGCTCCGCTTCTTCACGCAGCGCACGAAGGGCGGAGGACTTCTCATCGCCCGAGAGGTCGTGGGCGTACACGGCGACGAAGTCCTCGCCGTCGTGGCGCAGATACCGGGTGCCGCAGGTCGGGAGCAGGTGCAGGCGCGCCAGCTCGGAGGCATTCGCGTCGCCGAGGTGCGCGACCACCTGCGAGCGGAACTGCGTCTCATTGCCGCCCGAGATGATCGCGACGTCGACGACGCGGAGCAGGGCGCGCAGCTGCGCGGCGATCCGCGGGTCGATCGCGCTCTTCGATGCTGCCAGCGTGTCGTCGAGATCGAACGCGACCAGGCGCGGAGGTGTCGGACGCGGTGAAGTCATGATGTCTCCAGGATATGGAAGAAGGCCGCCCGTGAGGGCGGCCTTCCTGCAACGTCGGGGTGACAGGATTTGAACCTGCGGCCTCTTCGTCCCGAACGAAGCGCGCTACCAAGCTGCGCCACACCCCGTTGCAACCGTTTGAGTCTACAGGGAAATATCGGTTGAGCCGAATCGACGGCGGCGCCGCGATCAGGCGGGCGTGTCCCGCGCCGTCAGCGTCAGAAGCGTCGCCTCAGGGCGGCATGCGAACCGCACAGGGGCATAGATCGAGTGCCCGCAGCCGGCGCTGACGTTGAGCGGGATGCTGCGCCCGCCGTGCGTCCAGGTGCTCAGGCCCTTGGCCTGCCCGAGCGGGATGTCGCAGTTGGCGACGAGCGTGCCGTAGAACGGAAGGCAGACCTGCCCGCCGTGCGTGTGCCCTCCGAAGATCGCCTGGGCGCCCAGGTCGGTGAAGCCGTTCAGCACGCGCTGGTAGGGGGCGTGCGTCACTCCGAGCAGGGGAGTGGCGGCATCGTCGCGTCGGTCGAGTTCGGCGATGGCGGGGGGGAGCGCGCCCAGATCGTCCCAGTGGCGGTGGGCGTCGTTCACGCCGAAGAAGTCGACGTCGCGATCACCGACGCGCACGCGCGCGGCGGCGTTGTTGAGATCGGCCCAGCCGAGCTCCTCCGTGAAGAACGCGTCGAGCCCGGCGGTGTCGAGGTGCTCCGGTTTCACATGTCGCTTCGAGGGGCCGGCGAAGTAGAGCAGCGGATTCTTCGCGGTCGGCCCGTGCACGTCGTTGGATCCGTGCACGAAGACCCCTGGCGTCCCGGCGAACGGCTCGAACGCGCGGCGGATGCCGTCGAGACCGTCCCGATGCCCCAGGTTGTCGCCGGTGTTGACGACGAGATCGGGCTCGAGATCGGCCAGCGATGCCAGCCATTGCTGCTTCCGGCGCTGCCACGGCGCCATGTGCGCATCCGAGACGTGCAGCACTCGGAGCGGCGCGGAGCCTGCGGGAAGGGCGGCAGCCGTCGCCTCGCGGACCGTGAACAGGTATCGCTCGATGCCGATGCCCCACACTGCGCAGGCAGCGCCGACGGCCCCCACCGCGCCGAGCGCGATGAGGGCCGGATGCGGCGCGCGTGCGTTCAATCGTCCCCGCCGGCGCACAGCAGCATGACCGTGGTGCCTGGTGCTGCTTGACCCTTGCCCGGATTCTGCGCGGCGACGTCGTCGCCCTCGGAGCATCCATTGGAGTCGACGGTGAACCCGGCCTTCTCGATCGCGTTCTTCGCCTGCGCGAACTTCGAACCGACCACGTTCGGCACCTCAGCAGTCTTCGGCTTGCCGCTGCTCGGTGAGATCGTCACGGTCGTGCCGCTGGTGACGCGGCCGGCCCCAGGGCTCTGCTCGGCGACCATGTCCTTGGCGAGGTCGCTGTCGACGGCCGGGCCCACCGTGACGGAGAAGCCGGCGTTGCGCAGGGTCGTGGTCGCCTCGTCGACGGACATGCCGACGACGCTCGGCAGGTTCACGAGGACCTGGCGGGTGAGGTTCTTGTCCGGCTGAGGGAAGGGATCTCCGCCGCCGAGGACCTGGTTGGCGGCGCGCTGCATGTCGCGGGCGACGAGGTAGCGGATGTTCTCCAGCAGGTTTCCGTTGTACATGTAGCCCCACATGTTCTCGGAGCCTTCGGTGCGGCCGACGAACACGGCGGTGGTCGCCTTCGTGCTGGACTCGATCATCATCGTGGTGATCTTGTTGTGCGAACCGGTCTTGCCGATCAGGGGAGTGCCGTCCCAGGGGTTGGCCTGCGAACCGGTTCCGCCGGATGCCATCACGCCCTGCAGCGCGTAGGCGGCCGTGGCAGCGACCTCGGGCGTGATCACCTGAGAGCAATCGGCCGCGGGAACGGGCAACTCCTCGCCCTTCTGGTTGACGACCTTGTCGATCGCGCGGGGCTCGCAGTACACGCCCTTGTTGGCGACCGTGGCGTACGCGCCGGCCATGTCCAGAGGCGAGATGAACTTCGAACCAAGCACCGATTCGAACGAGCCGTTCGAATCGTACGTCTTCGTGCCGTCTGCGACATTCACGCCCATGCGATCGGCGACCTTGTTGATGTCGCAGAGGTCGAGCTTCGACGCCATGGCGAAGTAGCCGGAGTTCAGCGAGTTCCGCGTGAACACCATCGGAGATCCCTGGTAGCCGGGCGCGTCTCGGAAGTTGCCGACGGTCTTCGTATCGAAGGGGCCGCCCATGCCCGTGCACGAGTCGGTCATGTTCAGGCGCTGGTTGTTCCCGTTCAGGCTCTCGTTGACCGAATGACCCTTCTCGAGCCAATCGATGAGCGTGAACAGCTTGTACGACGAGCCGACCGGGAATCCGCCCGAGCCACCGTGCTTCTTGTCCGAGGCGTAGACGAGGCTCGAGTACGCCTGGTCATCCGTCTTGGTCTCACGGAACGTGGTGTTCTGCGTCATCGCCAGGATGCGCCCTGTGCCCGGCTCGACCGTGACGCCCGCGGCACCGAAGTGCTTGTTATCGAAGTTCGCGGGCACGCGATCCTTGAGCGCGGTGACGGCGGGGTTCTGGATGCGCATGTCCAGCGAGGTGTAGATCTGCAGGCCGTCCCGCTGCAGAGCACGGGTGCGCTCCGCGAGGTTCGAGCCGAAGGATTCGTCGTCGAGGATGAGCGTCTGCACGTACTTGCAGAAGTACGCGTTGTTCCCGGCCGCGCCGCATCCCTGCGTCGGCGCCTTGATGTCGGGAACAATATCCGACGCGTCGGCCTCGTCGTACTGCGCCTGAGTGATCTTGCCGTCGGCGAGCATGCGCACGAGAACGTAGTGGCGGCGGTCCTTGGTCAGGGCCCAGCCGTCCGCCTCGCCGTTGACGCCCTCGCCGGCGTCGTTCGTGAGAGTGCCGTCCTTCTTGTCGATGCGGAACGTGTTCGGGTTCTGCACGATGCCGGCCAGCGTCGCGGCCTGGGCGACGGTCAGCTTGGCGGCGCTGGTGTTGAAGTAGTAGTTCGCCGCGGCCTCGATGCCGTAGACGGTTCCGCCGAAGCTGGCGATGTTCAGGTATCCGAGCAGGATGTCGTTCTTCGAGTAGTCCTTCTCGATCTGGATCGCGTAGCGCATCTCCTGGAGCTTGCGCTCGACGCCGTCGGCGCCCGTGGCGTTCGTCGCATCGAGCCAGCACTGTGCGATCTTGTCGTCGTAGCCCTCCGTGCCGGGGAGCACGTTCTGCTCGCACTGCTGGACGAGCACGTTCTTGACGTACTGCTGGCTGATCGTCGAAGCGCCGCGCGATGAAGTGCCCCGGACGTTGTCGACGAGCGCCTTGACCGTGGCGCCGAGGTTGATGCCGCCGTGCTCGTAGAAGCTCTTGTCCTCGCTGGAGAGGATCGCGTCGTACATCACCGGGCTGATCTCGTCGAACTCGACCTGCTGACGGTTCTGATCGAAGAACGTCGCGAGCTTGAGCGGCTTGCCGTCTTCACCGACTCCGTAGATCGTGCTCGGTTCCATCGGCTCGTCCGGCTTGAGATACGAGGGGAGTTTCTCGAACAGGTCGAGAGCGCTCGAGCCGGCGGCACCGGCGACAGCGAGTGCGGGGGTGACCGTTGCGGTCACCAGGAGTCCGGCGACCACGCTGAGCCCGACCAGGCCGAGCAGTCCGCCGAGCACGCCTGATGCCGTGCGATTCTTCTGGGGCATACGCTAGATGGTAGGGGAGTTCCCTGAATAACCGCCCTTGACGCACGGGATCCCGTCGTCACCGACGCCAGGAGTGCCATGACCACGTGGGAGTACCTCACCACCCCGCTGCTGATCCACAACACCGCCGCGATCCTCAACAACTGGGGCAAGCAGGGGTGGGAGCTCGTGCAGGTCGTGCAGGGCCCTGAAGGCGGGCTCGTCGCCTACTTCAAGCGCCCGGTGACGGGGGACGGCTCGAACACCGCCGGCCTCGCCGCTGCCGAGCAGGCCGCCCGCCAGTTCGACGGAGGCACCGCATGAGCGTCGCCGCACGCCTCGCAGAGCTCGGAATCGAGCTGCCGGAGGTCGCAGCACCCGTCGCCGCGTACGTCCCCGCAGCCGTCCACGGCGGACTCGTGTACACGTCGGGTCAGCTGCCGTTCACCGCAGGAACTCTGCCGGCGACAGGCAAGGTCGGCGCCGAGGTGTCGGTGGAGGACGCACAGGGCTACGCCCGCACTTGCGCCCTGAACGCGCTCGCCGCGGCCGCATTAGCGGCCGGGGGCCTCGATCGGATCGGCGGCGTGCTGCGCGTGGGCGGATTCGTGGCATCCGACCCGTCGTTCTCCGGGCAGCCCGGTGTCATCAACGGCGCGAGCGAGGTGCTGGGCGAGATCTTCGGCGATGCGGGCAGGCATGCCCGCGCAGCCGTCGGCGTCGCCGTGCTGCCTCTGGACAGCCCCGTCGAGGTCGAGGTCACCTTCATCCTCGCCTGACCCGGTCCGTGCAGTACGGAGGCCGCCCGCGCCCATGGCGCCGGCGGCCTCCGTTGCTGTTCGAGGGTCAGACGTGCACGTGGCGCCTCGCCCGGAGAGATGAGCCGACCAGCGACCCGGCCCCGAGCGCGAGCAGTGCAGCACCCACCCAGGGAGCCGCACTCGACTCGGAGCCGGTCGCTGCCAGTTCGCCGCGCCCCACGGTCACCGCGGCGACCACGGTGAGGCCGATGTCGTCGAAGCTGATGATGACGTGGTGCTCGCCGTCCTCGACGGCGGCGAGATCGAAGTGGCCAGTGATGGCTCCGCCGTCCCACTGGACGGTGCCGATCGAGACCGGGGTCGATCGCATGTTGCCGATGATCGCCGACCGCGAGTCTTGCATCTTCTTGACGAAGTCCGTCATCATGTCGAACGATTCATTGCGCTTGTTCGACAGGCTGGCCAGCCGCAGCATGTCCATCTGCTGGGTGTTCGTGACGGAGTCGAGTTCGATGCGCAACGATGCGACGAGCGAGGCGGCGGCCGTTCTCGCCTCGGGGGAATCCGAAGTCGCCGAGAGGAGATCGTGCGACTCCACCGCCGCGCCTGCGGCCGTGACCGCAACGGCCAGCGATCCATCAGCCGGAGCGGCGACGTATGCGCGGAGGGCCGAGATGGCCTTGTTGAGTGTGGCGATGCGGGCGTTGCGTTTCTGCACATCCGTGAGCTGCGAAGACAGCTGCTGGTCGAGCAGCTGAGCGCGCCTATCCTGGACGGCGAGCAGAGCTCCCTCGAGATCGAACGCGGTGAGCGAGATCTGGTTCACTGTCAACCCCGGTATGTCGGCGACGACCGGCGACAGCAACTGGGCTGCGGCGGCCGCCTTGTCCGGCGTCGGCTGCTGTGCGAGGCCGAGCGCCTGGCCCGAGGCGTTGAGAAGGGGGACTGCGCTGTTCGGCGTGCCTGCCGCGGTCGCGAGCAGAGTTGCAAGCTCGGATTCCGATATGCCGCTGAACACGTCAGTGAGGCCAGTGCCATCGGGGCGGTGGAAGAACGCGATGTAGGGCTGCTGAACCGGGTCGATGGAGGGTGCGGTCGGAGTCGGAGTCGGAGTCGGAGTCGGAGTCGGAGTCGGAGTCGGAGTCGGAGTCGGAGTCGAGGGAGCCGGGGTCGGGGTCGGAGTCGACGGCGAGGGAGTCGGAGCCGGGGTCGGAGTCGGAGTCGGAGTCGCGCTGTCCGCGGTGAGCGCGAACGACCGGGCCACATCGACGCCGCTGGGGCTTTCGACGCCGCGGGGAAGGGCGAAGGCGGGGTTGGTCGATGGTTGCACGTCCGTGAGCGTGAAGCCCGTGGCGGGCTCGAAGGAGATGCTGTAATCGTCTGTGGATGTCGTCGGTAGGGCGCCGGAGGTGAAAGTGCCGTCGGCGGCGACGGCGATGCGCTGCACGGCCGTGCCGCCGCTGAGAATCGTGATGCTCGAGCCGGAGAGGTCTGAGACGGCTCCCGCATCCGTCGTCGCCGTCACCGACCCGCCTATGGCGCCGAATGAACCTCCCAGCACGAGGGAGACCGGATCGCCCAGGGCGGGGTTGAACTCGGTCCGCGCCGCGGAGTCGACGAGGTCGCCGATGGCGCCGCGCCAGGATGCCTCGGCGATGAAGCTGGTGTCGGTCGCCGGCACTTCGAGAGAAACGGTTCCGTCGGCGCCCGTGACGCCGGTGGCGATCACCTGCTCGGGGTCGTCTGCGGGGTGCACGCTCACGGTCGTGCCGCCCAGCGGTGCCGAGGCCACGTCGTCCGAGATCGTCGTCGTGATGAGCACACGTTCGGCTTCAGCGGCGTTGGCGGTCAACGGCAGCGTCACGAGGACGAGTCCGGTGATCGTTGACAGCGCCCCGAGGGTGCGCACACGTGGCATCCGGTCGCGACGACGTGGTTCGGTGAGGCGGGGCATGGCGATCCCTTCTGATCGTTCTCCGCTAAGTATGGACTAGGTCCAAACTTGCATACAAGCCAAGTATTGATGAACGTAGGATGGCATCCGGATCGAGGGGAGAGTGATGACCGAAGGGCTCAGAGAGCGCAAGATGCGTATCGCGCGTCGCGCGATGGAAGAAGCGGCGGTCGGGCTCGCCTACGACGACGGTGTGCAGGCGGTGACGGTCGACCGCGTCTGCGCGATTGCGATGGTTTCGCGCAGCACGTTCTTCAACTACTTCCCGTCGCTCGAACACGCGATCTTCGGACCCGCGTTGACATACGACCTCGCTCTTACCGAGCGCATCCTCGCGGCGCACGAGGACGATCTCGTGGTCGCGGCCTCATTGATCGTGATGGAGTCCGTACGCGGGCAACGGGATGACGAACTCCTGCGCAAACGATTCGCGCTCTTCGCGCGCGAGCCTGGAACGACGACGACGGTGTCGTGGGCAGCGGGGACGAGTCGCGCCGGCCTGCAGGACGTGATCAGGAGCTGGCTCGATGAGCATCCGGCATCCGCTCGTCTGGTGGACGCCGACCACGCCACCGAGGCGCGGATGATCGTGAACTTCTCCGTCACACTCGGCGACGAGGTCATGCGGCTGGTCGGCGAGGGCGGAGCGGACTTCCCGTTCGACCCTGCAGTGTTTCGCATCGTGCGCGAGCGGATGCAGGCCCTCAGCGTCCCCGCGCGGTGAGCGCCCCGCACCACGAGCAGCGGCACGAGGCGTTCGAGGACCTCGCTACTTCACCTGCGCTGAGATGATGCTCATCACCGCGGTGTCCGCGAGCGTCGTGGTGTCTCCGACTTCGCGCCCTTCGGCGACGTCGCGCAGCAGGCGTCTCATGATCTTGCCTGAGCGGGTCTTCGGCAGCTCGCCCACGATGTAGACGTCGCGCGGGCGGGCGATCGCGCCGATCTGCTCGCCGACCCAGCCGCGCAGCTGCGTGGCGAGACCGGCCGGGTCGTGGGCCGCGAGGTAGCTCTCCTTGATGATCACGAAGGCGACCACGGCCTGCCCGGTGGTCTCATCCGACGCTCCGACCACCGCGGCCTCGGCCGTGGCCTCGTGCGCGACGAGCGACGATTCGATCTCGGCGGTCGAGAGCCGGTGCCCGGAGACGTTCATGACGTCGTCCACCCGACCGAGCAGCCACAGATCGCCGTCGGCGTCGAGACGCGCACCGTCGCCGGCGAAGTAGTATCCCTGCTTCTCGAACTTCTCCCAGTAGGTCTCCTTGTAGCGCTCCGGGTCGCCCCAGATCCCGCGCAGCATGCTCGGCCACGGCTCCGTGATCACCAGCAGGCCGCCGTTGCCGTTGCCGACCTCGTTGCCGCCCTCGTCCACGACGTCGATCGAGATGCCTGGCACCGGGACCTGCGCCGAACCCGGCTTGGTGGCGGTGATGCCGGGCAGGGGAGAGACCATGATCGCTCCGGTCTCGGTCTGCCACCATGTGTCGACGATCGGCGCCCTGTTCCCGCCGATGACCTCGCGGTACCACATCCACGCCTCGGGGTTGATCGGCTCTCCGACCGATCCGAGCACACGGATCGAAGACAGGTCGAACTTCTGCGGGATCGCACGACCGGATTTCATGAACGAGCGGATCGCGGTCGGCGCGGTGTAGAAGATGCTCACACCGTACTTCTGGATGATCTCCCACCAGCGACCGGGGTGCGGGGCGTCGGGGGTTCCTTCGTAGAGCACCTGCGTGGCGCCGTTCGCGAGCGGGCCGTACGTGACGTATGTGTGACCGGTGACCCACCCGATGTCGGCCGTGCACCAGTACACGTCGCTCTCCGGCTTCAGATCGAACACGTTGCGGTGGGTGTAGGCGGCCTGGGTCAGGTACCCGCCGGAGGTGTGCAGGATGCCCTTCGGCTTTCCGGTGGTGCCGGAGGTGTACAGGATGAAGAGCGGGTTCTCGGCGGGGAACGGCTGCGCGACGTGCTCGGCGGACGCGGCCGGCACGACATCGTGCCACCACAGGTCGCGACCGTCGACCCAGTCGACCTCGTTCTCGCCGCGCTTGACCACGAGCACGTGCTCGACCGTCTGCTGCTCGCCGAAGCGGTCATCGCTGAGCGCCTGATCGACCGCTGGCTTCAATGGCGAGACCTTGCCCTTGCGGTAGCCGCCGTCGGCGGTGATGACGATCTTGGCGCCGGCGTCGTCGATGCGTGAACGGAGGCTCTCGGCACTGAATCCGCCGAACACGACCGAGTGGATCGCGCCGAGCCTGGCCACGGCGAGCATCGAGGCGACCGCCTCGGGGATCATCGGCAGGTAGATGGCGACGCGGTCGCCGGCGCCGACCCCCAGTCCCTCGAGAACGTTGGCCACGCGCTTGACCTCGTCGGTGAGCTCCGCGTAGGTGATCCGGCGCTCATCGCCGGGCTCTCCTTCCCACAGCAGCGCGACACGGTCGCCGTTGCCTGCCTCCACGTGGCGGTCGAGGCAGTTGTATGCGACGTTGAGCTCGCCGTCGTCGAACCACTTCGCGAACGGCGGTGCCGACCAGTCGAGCACGCGGGTGAAGGGCTTCTGCCAGTGCAGCAGGTCGCGCGCCTGATCGCCCCAGAACCCCTCGCGATCGGCGGCGGCGCGTTCGTAGATTTCCGGCTTCGCCACGGCCGCCGCGGCGAACCCGTCGGACGGCGGGAACTGCCGGGTCTCGTCGAGGAGATGGTCGATCTGGCTGCTCATGGCATGCGCTCCTTTGCGATGGACGAGGTCGTGCACTGGTCACGACACTGACACGTGAATCTAGTCTCGCGCACTTCCCGTCAGTACCGCCGAAAGTGGGTACGAACCGTTCACGGCAGTCTCTCTGCACCTGCCGCGGCGGTCGGAGGTTGCGCACAGAGCGTGGGAATCAGGGGCCCAGGGGAGCGTCGACCCGCATACCGTCGGGGCATGCCGCAGCCGTTCATCATCCAACCTCGAGCGTCGTCGGTCGTGCCAGGAACGCGTGCTGCTTCGGCGCCCGACCTGGATGCCGCCCTCGGGCCCCTCGCTGCGCATTGTGCGGATCCGCTCGTCACCGACCTGTTCGTCAACGGCTCCGACGGGCTGTTCATCGACCGCGGGGCGGGCGTCGAGCGCGTAGCGGGCTGGGCGGCATCCGAGCGAGAGGTCCGCGACCTCGCCGTCGCGCTCATCGGCGCCGGCGGCCGACATCTCGACGACCAGTCGCCCTGCGTCGACGTGCGGCTCGCGTCCGGCATCCGCGTCCACGCCGTGCTGTCACCGGTATCGACTTCCGGCACCGCCGTCTCCGTACGCATTCCCCGTGTCGGGGCGACCGATCTGGAAGCGCTCGCAGCCCTCGGCGCTTTCGACGCCGCCCGACGCGCCTGGCTCGAGACGCTCGTCGCCGCTCGGGCGAACATCCTCATCACCGGCGGTACCGGTACGGGCAAGACGACGCTGCTGGCAGCGCTGCTGAGAGAAGTCCCGGCCCATGAGCGGATCGTGACGATCGAGGATGTCGCGGAGCTCCGCCCCGAGCATCCGCATCACGTCGCCCTGGAAGCTCGGCAGTCGAATCTCGAGGGCGCCGGCTCCATCACGCTCGCTCGGCTGGTCAGGGAGTCGCTGCGCATGCGCCCCGATCGCCTCGTGGTCGGCGAATGTCGCGGCGAGGAGGTGCGCGAACTGCTCTCTGCGCTGAACACCGGCCACGACGGCGGAGCCGGAACCCTTCACGCGAGCGGCCTCACGGATGTGCCCGCACGGCTGGAGGCCCTCGGCGCACTCGCGGGGATGGATGCGACGGCGCTGGCGCGCCAGGTCGTCAGCGCCTTCACCGTCGTGCTGCACCTGGCGCGCGGATCGGACGGGGTGAGGCGGCTCGAGAGCGCCGGGCGGTTCCGTCTTCGCGGCGAGCGGCTCGACATCGAGCAGGTGCAGCCGTGGTGATCGGACGGCGCCGAGTCGCCGCTGTCGCCGGGGCTGAGGCCGCAGCCGTCTCGGTGCGGACGCTCGCGGTGCTGCTGCAGGCAGGAGCGGTGCCGCTGAACGCGTGGCGGCATCTCGCGAACTCCGGAGACGTGAGCGCGCAGCGGGTCATCGACCGCTGCGACGAAGGCAGTCAGCTCATCGCGGCCATCGAAGCGGAGGGCGGCGCGTGGCGCGACCTCGCTGCGGCGTGGGAGGTCGCGACGACTGTCGGCGCACCGCTCGCCGAGGTGCTCCGCTCGCTCGCCGAGAGCATGCGGGATGCCGCATCCGCCGCCGACGACGTGCGGATCGCGCTCGCGGAGCCCGCCGGCACGGCCCGGCTGCTGCTGTGGATGCCGCTCGCCGGACTGCTGCTCGGATTCGCGCTCGGGTTCGACACGCTCGGCATCCTCGTCACGAATCCGATGGGCACGGCTTGCCTGGTGGCGGGGCTGCTGCTCGTGCTGTGCGCGCGGCTGTGGACCGGACGGCTGCTGCGACGCGCTCAACCAGACCCCGGCAGCCCAGGCATGCATGCGGAACTCGTCGCGGTCGCCCTCTCAGGCGGGGCGTCGATCACTCGTTCGCTGCAGCTGGTCGACGACACTCCTGCGCGTGATCATTTGCAGGGCGATCGCACGACCGCTGTGCTCGAGCTCTCGCGTGCAGCCGGTGTGCCGGCGGGGGAACTGCTGCGCGCGGCCGCGGCTCAGGACCGGCACGACGCCCGCGTGCAGGGCCGCGTGCGGGCAGCGAAGCTCTCGTCGCAGCTGCTGATCCCGCTCGGCGCCTGCACGCTCCCGGCCTTCCTGCTGCTGGGGGTCGCGCCCCTCATCCTGTCGGTCCTCGCTTCGACCCCGCTGCCGATCTGAGCAGCACCACAAGAAAGAAGGAACACATGAACACCATCCCCACCCTCACCAGACGCCGTGCATCGTCACTGTTCACCGACGAGTCCGGGGCCGCAACGGCCGAGTACGCGATCACGACGATGGCCGCTGTGGCCTTCGCCGGGCTCCTGGTGGTCATCATGCGGTCGGACGAGGTGCGCGGCATCCTCACCGATCTCGTGCGCCGGGCGCTCACCGTGTCGTGACCGGCATGTGCGCGAAGCACGATGCGGAGCGCGGCTCCGTCGCCGCCGAACTCGCCCTCGCCCTGCCCGCGGTCGCGCTGACGCTGCTGCTGGGTGCGGGGGCGCTCGGAGCGGCGGCGCAACTGGTCTCGGTTCAGGATGCCGTCGCCGACGCCGCGCGCCTCCTCGGCCGCGGCGAGAACGAGGCGTCGGCGCACGCCACGGTCGCGGCGTCGGTTCCCGGTGCGCACGTCAGCAGTGAGATCCGTGGTGAGTTCGTCTGTGTCAGCGCGCGGATCGATGCGCGGGTCGGGCGGCTCATCAGCATCCCCCTGTCCGCGTCGAGCTGTGCTCTGACCGGAGGCCTGTGATGGCGGGCGCCGCGCTGTCGGCGAGCATCCTCGCCGTCTCGGCCGCGCTCGCGGTCGGACTCGCAGCCGTCGGCGGTGCCGCTGTCACTGCCCAGCGCGTTGCGGGAGCAGCGGATGCTGCGGCCCTGTCGGCTGCGGATGCCGCATCCGGGGCGATCATCACCGACGACGAGCCGTGCGCGCTCGCCGCGCGGGTCGCCGCGGCGTCCGGCGCGACGCTGACGGCGTGCACCGTCGACGGCTTCGTGGCGACCGTGCGTGTCGAAGCGGCGTACGCTGGTCTTGCTGCCGTCTCCCGAGCCCGCGCAGGGCCGCCCGAGGGATTCTGACGGCACCACTCCCGAGACTCCGCTCACGGCTCCGCTGTGAACGCGCCACGACCGTGGTGTGTATGGTGTGCTTCGAAGAAAGGACGCACCCTTGGCTGAAGGCAAGAAGCTCGTCATCGTCGAGTCCCCGACGAAGATGCGGTCGATTCAGGGGTACCTCGGCGACGACTACGAGGTGCTCAGCTCCGTCGGCCATATCCGCGACCTCGCAGACAAGAAGGACATCCCGGCCGCTGACAAGCAGGCGTACGGGAAGTACTCCATCGACATCGACAACGGCTTCGACCCGTACTACGTCGTCTCCGATCGCAAGACCAAGACGGTCGCCGAACTGAAGCGCGCACTGAAGCACGCCGACGAGCTCCTGCTCGCCACTGATGAGGACCGCGAGGGCGAGGCCATCGCCTGGCACCTGCTCGAGACGCTCAAGCCCAAGGTGCCCGTGAAGCGCATGGTGTTCCACGAGATCACCAAGGACGCCATCCGCGCCGCTGTCGGCAACACCCGCGAGCTCGACCTCGCGCTCGTCGACGCGCAGGAGACCCGCCGCATTCTTGATCGCCTCTACGGCTGGGACGTCTCGCCCGTGCTCTGGTACAAGGTCAAGACCGGGCTGTCCGCCGGGCGGGTGCAGTCCGCCGCGACGCGCATGATCGTCGAGCGGGAGCGCGAGCGGATGGCGTTCGTCTCCGCCGACTACTGGGACGTCGAAGCAACCGCATCGAGCGGCACCTCATTCCGTGTGCGCCTGGTGCGCGTCGACGGGGGCCAGCTGGCCCGCGGAACCGACTTCGACGACACCGGAAAGCTCAAGAAGGCCGTCGTCGTCCTTTCCGAGAAGGACGCCACCTCGCTCGCGCACGCCGTCGACGCCGCCGGTGCCGGAACCGTCACGAAGGTGGAGGCCAAGCCAGGAACGCGCAGCCCGTACGCCCCCTTCACGACCTCCACACTGCAGCAGGAAGCCGGTCGGAAGCTCTCGATGAGTGCCAAGCAGGCGATGAGCGTCGCCCAGCGTCTGTACGAGAAGGGCTTCATCACCTATATGCGAACCGACTCGGTCGCCCTCAGCACCCAGGCGGTGCAGGCTGCGCGCAGCCAGGCGGTCGCGCTCTACGGCGACAGTGCCGTGCCTCTGAAGCCGCGCGTGTACAAGTCGAAGAGCAAGAACGCTCAGGAGGCGCACGAGGCCATCCGCCCGTCCGGCGAGAACTTCCGCAAGCCCGCATCCGTCTCGGGTGAGCTCGACCGTGAAGAGCTGCGCCTGTACGACCTGATCTGGAAGCGCACGGTCGCCAGCCAGATGGCCGACGCGAAGTACGAGACCACGACGGTCACGATCTCTGTGAGCGCCGACGGCAAGAACGCCGAGTTCACGGCATCCGGCACCGTCTACACGTTCAAGGGCTTCCTCGACGCCTACGAGGAGGGCAAGGACGAGAAGCGCGGCGACGCCGACGCCGAGTCCGACCAGTCGCTTCCCGCCGTCGCGGTCGGCGACGAGCTCGCGATGTCGGATGCCGAGGCGAAGGGGCACAAGACCACGCCTAAGCCCCGCTACACCGAGGCATCGCTGGTCAAGGCGCTGGAGGAGCACGGCATCGGCCGCCCCTCGACGTTCGCCAGCATCATCGGCACGGTCATCGATCGCGGCTACGCGACCAAACGGGGCCAGGCGCTCGTGCCGACGTGGATGGCGTTCAGCGTCGTCCGGTTGCTCGAGGAGCACTTCGCCGACCTCATCGACTACGACTTCACCGCAGCGCTCGAGGACGACCTCGATGCGATCGCCCGCGGCGAGCAGAAGCGCGTCGAGTGGCTGCACTCGTTCTACTTCGGGTCCGACGCGCACGTCGGACTGCGTCAGGTCGTCGACAACCTCGGTGAGATCGACGCGCGCGCGCTGAACTCGACCCGGATCACGGAGAACGCCACGCTCCGATTCGGCAAGTACGGTCCGTACCTCGAGGTCGTCGACCCCGCCAAGCCGGA
Source organism: Microbacterium sp. KHB019 (assembly GCF_037285405.1). Lineage (NCBI taxonomy): Bacteria > Bacillati > Actinomycetota > Actinomycetes > Micrococcales > Microbacteriaceae > Microbacterium > Microbacterium sp. KHB019. The sequence goes on from NZ_JBBDHF010000003.1 coordinate 61,021, forward strand.
TGAGCGCGGCCGCATCGTGAACGTCCCGGAGGACCTCGCGCCGGATGAGCTCACCGCGGCGAAGGCGCAGGAGCTCATCGACGCACCCGTCGCCGGTGACCGTGTTCTCGGGGAGAACCCCGAGAACGGTCGCGTCATCGTGGTCAAGGACGGCCGCTACGGCCCCTACGTGCAGGAGAACCTGCCCGAGGACGACGCCGTCGTCGACGAGGAGACCGGCGAGGTCGTCGAAGCGCCGAAGAAGAAGACGGCGAAGAAGGATGCGCCCAAGCCCCGCACCGGGTCGCTGTTCCGCTCGATGTCGGTCGACACCGTCGATCTCGACACCGCGCTGAAGCTGCTCAGCCTCCCGCGCGTCGTCGGCGTCGACCCCGAATCGGGCGATGAGATCACGGCGCAGAACGGACGCTACGGCCCCTACCTGAAGAAGGGCACCGACTCGAGGTCTCTCGAGAGCGAGCAGCAGATCTTCGACGTGACGCTCGAGCAGGCTCTGGCGATCTACGCCCAGCCGAAGTACGGCGCCGGTTCCCGCCGAGCCTCCAGCGCGCTCGCCGAGTTCGACGCCGACCCTGTGAGCGGCAAGCCGATCCGGGTGCGTGACGGACGCTTCGGCCCGTACGTCACCGACGGCGAGACGAATGTGACCATCCCTCGCGGTCAGAAGCCAGAGGACATCACGTTCGAGATCGCGGTGCAGATGCTCGCCGACAAGCGGGCCAAGGGCCCGGCTCCGAAGCGCGGCGCGAAGAAGGCTCCGGCGAAGACAGCGGCCAAGAAAGCACCGGCGAAGAAGGCCGCGGCCAAGAAGTCGCCAGCGAAGAGCGCGGCCGCCAAAACGGATGCCGAGAAGGCCGCTGCGCGCTCGGCCGCGGCGAAGAAGGCTGCTGCCACCCGCGCGGCGAACGCCGCGAAGCAGCGCACTGAGCCTGCCGAAGTGAAGGCGAACGCGTGACCGCAGGCCGCGGCCTCTGGATCACGCTCGAGGGCGGCGATGGCTCGGGCAAGACGACCCAGGCCGAACGACTGGAGGCGTGGTTGGCCGATGCCGGTCGCACGGTTCTGCGCACCCGCGAACCGGGCGGCAGCGAGGTCGGCCAGTTGATCCGCGACATCGTGCTGCATCACCGCGGCGACATCGCGCCCCGCGCGGAAGCGCTGCTCTACGCCGCCGACCGCGCGCACCATGTCGCGACGGTGGTGACCCCGGCGCTCGGGCGCGGTGAGATCGTGCTGCAGGACCGCTACCTGGACTCGTCCGTCGCCTACCAGGGCGCGGGGCGGGTACTCGACGGAACCGAGGTGCGCGACCTGTCGCTGTGGGCGACCGAGGGAGCGCTGCCCGATCTCACCGTGCTGCTCGATCTGGATCCGGTCGCAGCCAGGAAGCGGCTCGACTCGGCGGACAAGCCGTTCGACCGCCTTGAGGCGGAGAAGCTAGACTTCCACACTCGCGTCCGAGAGGCGTACCTCGCGTTGGCGGATGCCGAGCCGGATCGATTCCTCGTGCTGGATGCCGCGGCATCCGCCGATGCGATCGCCGACGCGATCCGCACTCGCGTCTCGACCCTCCTCTGACCCGCCCTCACAGGCCCGTCCGGCGAGCAGGCCGTGTCGGCGGCGACAGTTAGGCTGAGACCATGACCGCGACCCTCGCTCCGTTCCCCTGGACGGACGTGTGGGGGCAGGACGACGCGGTCGAGACGCTCAGGTCCGCGGCAGCCGATCCCGCCTCGCTGTCCCACGCATGGTTGATCACCGGCCCACCAGGATCAGGACGATCGACTCTGGCCTACGCGTTCGCCGCCGCGCTGATCGCCGACACCCCCGATGACGAGCAGACAATGCGCCAGGTGCTCGCCGGCACGCATCCCGACGTGACGGCGCTGCGCACCGACAAGGTCATCATCACGATCAAAGAAGCGCGGGCCCTGGTCGAGCGGTCGTACTTCTCGCCGTCCGCCGGGCGCTACCGGGTCATCGTCGTCGAGGATGCGGACCGCATGGTCGAGCGCACCTCGAACGTTCTGCTCAAGGCGCTCGAGGAGCCGCCGGAGAGGACCGTCTGGGTCCTGTGCGCACCGAGCGAAGCCGATCTGCTGCCGACCATCCGCTCACGGGTGCGTCCGCTGAGGCTGCGTGAACCCGACGTCGACGATGTCGCGCGCTTGATCGTGGAGCGCACCGGAGCTGCTCCCGAGGTGGCGGAGCAGGCGGCCCGCCACTCGCAGCGTCACATCGGAATGGCTCAGCGCCTCGCGACCGACGAGTCGGCCCGTCGCCGGCGCGACAGCACGCTGCGATCGGTGCTGTCCGTGCGCGGTGTCGGCAGCGCGGTCGAAGTCGCCGGCGACATCATCCAGGCAGCGACCGACGACGCCAAGGCGCTCACCGCCGAACGCGATGCGTCCGAGCGCGCGTCTCTGCTGCGCACGGTCGGTATCGCTGAGGGCCAGGCTGTGCCGCCGGCGCTGCGCGCCCAGATCTCGGCTCTCGAGGACGACCAGAAGAAGCGCGCCACCCGCAGTCTGCGCGATGGCATCGATCGTGTGCTCACCGACATGCAGTCGATGTTCCGCGACGTGGTGATGCTGCAGTACGGTCGCGGCGACGACCAGATCAACCGCGAGCTGGGATCCGAGCTCGCCGCGCTGGCCACGGCGTGGCCGGTGGAACGTACGCTGGTGGTGCTCGATCATCTGGCCGAGACCAGGGAGTCGCTGGAGCGCAACATCGCTCCGACGCTGGCCCTGGAGAGTTTGCTCGTGACGGTCGCGAGCGGGAGGAAACCGTGAACACTCGACAGACTTCTCGCCTGCGGCGGATCGCGGCGATCGCGGCAGGGCTCGTCGCGGCATCCATGATGCTGAGCGGATGCCTGTACGCGATGATCCCGGAGGGCGCGGCCCCCCGTCCGTCGGTGACGAACACCCCGGACACCGAGGGCGTGTCCGCTGAGCTTCTGCCGTACTACGAGCAGACGCTCGAGTGGACTCAGTGCGACAGAGGGGGCGCGGCCTTCGACTGCACCTACGTCAACGCTCCGCTCGATTGGGAGAACCCCGGCGACGGCGACATCCAGCTCTCGATCGTGCGGCACCAGGCGGCCGGAACGCCGGCCGGGTCGCTGCTGACGAACCCGGGCGGGCCAGGAGCGAGCGGCCGCGACTTCATCCTCGACAACCTCAGCTACGCCGTGAGCACCGACCTCGCCGACAACTACGACGTGATCGGGTTCGACCCCCGGGGCGTCGGTGATTCCACCGCCGTCCGCTGCTTCGACGCGGCGGGCATGGACGCGTACCTCTACGACATCCCGGCATCCCCCCGCGGTACCGCGGAGTGGGAGGCGGAGCTGACTCAGCGCAACAAGGCGTTCGCCGAGGCGTGCGATGCGAACAGCGAAGGCATCCTGCCGTTCATCACGACGGTGAACTCGGCACGCGACATGGACCTGATCCGCGGGGTCCTTGGTGACAAGCAGCTCAACTATCTCGGCTACTCGTACGGCACGTTCCTCGGAGCGACCTATGCCGACCTGTATCCGCAGAAGGCCGGTCGTCTCGTGCTCGACGGCGCCATCGATCCGGCCGTCTCCGGGATGAACGTCGGCACCACCCAGGCGCTCGGCTTCGAGTCCGCGCTCCGCGCATACATGCAGGACTGCCTGGACTCCGGGTCGTGCCCGTTCAACGGCACTGTCGACGAGGCGATGGCAGACCTCGGCGCGCTGTTGGCAGCTGTCGACCGCACGCCGCTGAAGAACGACGACGGGCGGATGCTCGGCGCGGATTCGCTCATGACCGGCATCATCGCCGCGCTGTACTCGGCAGACAGCTGGACCTACCTCACCCAGGCCCTCGACGGCGCCCTGCAGGGCGATCCGTACACGGCGTTCGTGCTCGCCGACTTCTACAACGCCCGCGAGGACGGCACGTACCTCGACAACTCGAGTGAGGCGTTCAGGGCGTACAACTGCATGGACTATCCGGTGGAGGATGATCAGGCGGCGCAGGACGCCGCCGACGCGAAGATCGCTGCCGGGGCTCCGACGATCGCCCCGTACTGGAGCGGTCCTGATTCCTGCGAGGTCTGGCCGTACCCGCCGACGGGCACGCGCGGAGAGATCCATGCCGAAGGCGCAGGTCCCATCCTCGTGGTCGGTACGACCAACGACCCCGCGACGCCGTACGAATGGTCCGTCTCGCTCGCGAAGCAGCTCGAAGAGGGTGTCCTCATCACGCGCGTCGGCGAGGGGCACACCGGCTACAACAAGGGCAACGTCTGCGTGGACAGCGCCGTCGACGCGTACTTCCTCGATGACACCGTGCCCGATGCCGACGTGAAGTGCGACTGATTCGCGATAGCGGCGTCGACACGGTAATATCGTTGATCGCGCCGCTTCTGCGACGCACGCCGCTTTAGCTCAGTCGGCAGAGCATTTCACTCGTAATGAAAAGGTCGTCAGTTCGATTCTGACAAGCGGCTCCACAAGCCCCGTGATGCGAAGAGCATCACGGGGCTTCTTCGTCTCCCGCGGAGCCGAAGAGGTCAGCCGAGCCGCTCGGCGAGCGCCACGATGATGCCCTCCGGCCCGCGCACGTACGTCATCAGCCAGTAGTTCTCGTATTCGCCGATGCCGCCGTCCAGGTGGTAGCCGGCTGCTGTGAGTCGCTCGACCATCTCGCGCAGCCCTGTGACCTCGAACGCGACACTGCGGATGCCGATCTCGTTCGCCATCGCCTCCGGTTGTCCTGCGCCCGGGGCTGGGCGCTCGAACGTCGACAACTCGATCCCTGTACCGCCTCCGGGTGCGTGCAGCATCACGATCGTCGTCTTCGCGTCGGGGATGCCGCACACGGTGTCGAGGAACTCTCCTTCCATGGGCATCGGTCCGCCCTCGATCTCCAGTCCGAGATCGAGGAAGAACTTCGTGGCGGCATCCAGATCGGAGACGGTGATACCGACATGGTCGAATCGCTTGATGGCAGACATGCGGCGATTCTTCTCCACCGGACAGCAGATATCCACGGGTCTCGACGGGAGCGTACGCTCGAATCATGAGCCGAGCACTCCTCATCGTCGACGTGCAGAACGATTTCACCGAAGGCGGCGCGCTTGCGGTCGCCGGAGGGGATGCCGTGGCCTCCGCCGTCTCGGAGTTCCTGTCGGCCCACGCGCCCGAGTATGACGTGATCATGGCTTCCCGCGACTGGCATGAAGCGGACAGCGACAACGGAGGACACTTCGCCGAGGCGCCCGACTTCATCGGCACCTGGCCGGTGCACTGCGTGGCAGACACCGCCGGCGCCGAGTACGACCCGCTGCTGGCGACGGATGCCGTCACGCATCACGTCCGCAAGGGCCAGGGCGTGCCGGCGTACTCGATGTTCGAAGGCGGGACCGAGGACGGCGCGACCGCTGCGGCTGTGCTGGGGGAGCACGGGGTGCTCGCTGCCGACGTCGTCGGGATCGCGACCGACCACTGCGTCCGGGCATCGGCGCTCGACGCCATCGCCCACGGCGTGCACGTGCGGGTGCTGACAGACCTGGTCGCCGGGGTGGATCAGGCGTCCAGCGATGCGGCACTCGCCGAGCTCGCCCACGCTGGGGCGGAGCTCGTCCGCAGCGACGAGGCGTTCGAGAGCCCGGCCTCGTGAGCCGCAGCGTTCTGCTGCTGCGCGCCGTGAACGTCTCGGGCCGTAACAGCGTCCCGATGGCGCGGCTCCGCGAGGTGCTGGCATCCGAGACCGACCTGCAGAACGTTTCGACGTACATCGCGAGCGGCAACATCATCTGCGACACTCCTGCCGACCCGGCCGCGGCGTGTGCAGGCGTGCGGAAGGTCATCGCCGCCGATTTCGGCGTCGACACCCCCGTCATCCCGCGCACGCACGACGAGCTCGTGGCGGCGCTGGAATCGCATCCGTTCGCAGACGGGGCTGAGAAGCTCGTGCACGCGATGTTCCTCGAAGCGGAGCCGTCAGACGGGGCCGTTGAGGCGCTGCGGGGACGCGCAGTTCCGGGGGAGGAGGTCGAACTCGTCGGACGCGACCTCTGGATCAGTTACAGCGAGAACGGCGTCCACGCGACGAAGCTCACCAAGGCGGTGCTCGACCGCGCGCTCGGCGTCGCCGGTACGGCCAGGAACCTCCGTACGACGCGCAAGCTCGCCGAACTCACAGCGTGACCCGGTACCCCGCGACGATCGCTCACGCGGTCGAACACGAGACGGTGATCAAGAAGTCCCGGTTCATCGCGTTCGTCGCCCCCGTCGCATCGCCGGAGGAAGCGGATGCGGTGATCGCCGCCGTCAAGAAGCGTACGTGGGATGCCAGGCACAACTGCTCGGCGCACGTGACCGGTTCCCTGGGGGAGCGGGCGCGCTCGTCGGATGACGGTGAGCCATCGGGGACCGCTGGCGTTCCGATGCTCGAGGTGCTTCGACGACGCGAGCTCACCGACCTCGTCGCCGTGGTGACGCGCTACTTCGGCGGGGTCAAGCTCGGTGCCGGCGGACTCGTCAGGGCGTACTCATCGGCTGTGTCGGAGGCGCTCGATCTCGCGGTGCTCGTCGACCGGCGAATGCTCACCGGGGTCGAAGTGGCGGTGATGCACGCGGATGCCGGACGCTTCGAGAACCTGCTTCGGGAGTGGATGCAGGGCCGGGATGCCGTGCTCGACGACCCCGTCTACGCCAGTCGTGCGACCTTCACGCTCTGGGTCGCGCCGGACGAACTCGATGCGCTCCGTGCAGAGGTGGCCGCGGCATCCGCCGGCGCTGTGCCGGTGCATCCGACCGGCGTGGAGCGCCTCATCGACGTGCCGCGGTCATGATGCAGTGTCGACGCTGCGGCTGAGGGCGACGGGTGGCAGCTGCGGCCTCGACTGCAGGTCGACGCGCCTCGCCGTGCACCCTGCGCAGCGCACGTAGATCACGAAGCCTTCGCTGGTGCGATGTCTCGACTCGGTGAGCCAGGCGTGCTCGTGCATCGTGAGGGTCGTCTGCTGGGGGATCGGCCGAGTGTGCAGTGTGGTCATGAGACCAGCGTGATGTAATGGTCTTATGCATCTCAACCCTTACGGTGAGTACGCGGTGCTGCTGGCAGCGTCTCTCGCGAACGAGTGGCCGGACGACCGGCAGGGTATCGAGGATCGCACTCTGGATCTCGGCATGACCATGACGTTCCCGCCGGCGCAGGACGACCACGCCCGTGTGCGCGACGTGATCGACGACTGGCTCCGAATCGTCGACGAGCCGGATCACGCTGCTCGCGCCGAGCTGCTGAACGTGCAGCTCGCTCAGGCGGCTGCCTACCCGCGGCTCACCGATCACGACGGTGAGGGCTGGCATCTGCACTATCGCGACGACGTGCAATCACTGCCGTACGTGCTGCGCGCGATCATCAGCGTCGGCACCTCACTGCACCTGGTCACACGTGGCATGGACCGGCTCGGACGATGCGCTGCAGCGCCCTGCACGAACGTCGTGGTCGACGTCACGCGCAATGGCCGGCAGAGATTCTGCTCCGTGCGATGCGCGAACCGCGCCGCAGTGCGCCGGCACCGGGCGCGCCAGTGAGCACAGTCACAGGCCTCGTCCGTGCATCGCGGCGGACCGCCAGTTGCGCCCCATGCGCTGGTACGTGACGATCGCATGGCAATTGCGGCAGCGAACGTCGCACTTGCCAATCTCCTCGACGACTGTTCGAGTGCTGAATCCATCGCGCACGAGTTTCATCACGGCGTCACGTTTCGATGTTCCTGGACGATGGTCGAAGTCGAGAACTCGGAGGTCGGCGTTGCCGCAGTCTATGCAGGGATGGGCCAGGAGGAACTCGGATTGAAGTCGGTCAACGGTCTGACCCTCCGGCAGGTGCCGCATTTCTTCATGGCGTCACACTAACGCCGGGGTCAGACGTAATTGCGGTGGGCCCCATGGGGCTCGAACCCATGACCCGCGGATTAACATGCCACTTCGGCTTTCGCCGCCGTCCAATGGACGTTCGTGGTCTGGACTGTCCCTTCACCCTGGCTTGCGCTGTAGGTGCCACCCGTCCAGTCTCTACACCTTCCGGACTTTCATCCGGCTTGGCTCGGGATTGCCAACTGGTCTCCCAGGAAGGGTTCCCCGACTTTGAGTGGTGTCATCCCCGGAGTTTCCCCCGAGGCGCTCCTATTTTTTGTTGAAGTCCGATGCTCTGCCAACTGAGCTAGAGGCCCGCGTATGCGAGTCTATCGGTTCTTCTCGAGGCCCAGCCACGCGCCGGCGGCGACGACCAGTGCGGCCGTCCCCGTCGCGAGCGTCGGCTGCATCACCGGCAGGAACAACGGCGAATGGTTGGCCGGGATGTCGGAGAACACCGTGCCTCTGCGCTCGGCCTCGGCCCAGGCATCCGGATCCGTGCCGCCGATCGACCAGTACGTGTAAGGAGCGCCGAGGGCGCGTGGCACGTCGCTGAAGTCCTCGCTGGCGGTCTGCAGCTCCATGGGCAGCGCGCGATCGCCGAAGTGCTCGGTGAACGCGAGAGCCACGCGCGTCGTCGCAGCATGATCGTTCTCGGTGAGCGGGAAGCTATCGTGCACCTCGATGGTGGGCTCCTTCGGCGAGCCGCTCGCCTGGCTCTCTCCACGGGCGATCCGCTCGATCGCCTCGAGCATGTGGGCGCGGGTCGCATCGGTGTAGGTGCGGAGGTTCAACTCGAGCACGGCGTCATCCGGGATGATGTTGCTCCTCGACCCCGCCCTGATGCTGCCTACCGTCAGCACCGCCGGCTCGGTCGGCGCGATCTCGCGCGAGACGACCGTCTGCAGCCGCACCACGATGAGGGCGGCCAGCACCACCGGGTCGACCGTCTTCTGAGGCATCGACCCGTGTCCGCCCCTCCCGAACACGGTGATCCGCACGCTGTCGGCGCTGGAGAGCACCGGGCCCGGCCGGGTCAGGACTGTGCCTGCGGGGCCGGGGAGCACATGCTGCCCGAGCGCGACGTCGGGTTTCGGGATGATGCCGGCCAGCCCGTCATCCAGCATCCCCCTCGCCCCGTCGCCCGTCTCCTCCGCCGGCTGGAACAGCGCCACCAGCGTCCCCTGCCACGAGTCCTGATGCGCGGCGAGCAGCCGCGCGGCGCCCAGAAGGCAGGCGACGTGCACGTCATGCCCGCACGCGTGCATCACGGCATCCACCGTGCTCGCGTACTCGACGCCGGTCGCCTCCGTGATCGGCAGAGCGTCCATGTCGGCGCGCATCAGCACGGTCGCACCATCCCCGTTGCGCAGGATGCCGACGACTCCCGTTCCGCCGATGCCGGTGTGCACCTCGAAACCCCACTCGGTCAGCCGCTGGGCGACCTCGCCCGCGGTCCGCATCTCGTGGTGCGAAAGCTCGGGATGCGCGTGCAGGTCGCGGTACAGCGCCTCCTGATCCTCTCGGATGGAGTCGTAGTCGTTCAGGATGCCGACGGCGATGCTCATTCGGATGCCCTTCCTCTTCTCGGCTGTCCCTGCGCGTGCGGGATGCGCCAGTGGAATCGCAGCGACAGCACGCGGAACACGAAGACGACGATCGCCGCAGCCAGCACCGTCGCGATGTTCGGGAGCACGGTGAACCAGAGGACAGCGACGATCGCGGCCCCCAGGAACGCCGGCACGGCGTACAGATCGGAGGAGTTGAACAGCTGCGGATCGCGGTTGGCGACGACGTCGCGCAGCAGCCCTCCGCCGACGCCTGTGGTGACGCCGAGCAGCATCCCGGCGACCGGGTTCATTCCTGCTTCGAGCGCCTTGACCGTCCCGGTCGTGCAGAACAGCGCGAGGCCCGCCGCGTCGAAGATCAGCAGCGGGCGCGAGTAGCGTTCGATGCCGCCTGCGAGGAAGAACACCAGCACGGCGGCCGCGACAGGAGCGGCGAGATGGACCGGTTCGGCGAACGCGGTCGGGGGGACGCCGATGATCAGGTCGCGGATCACGCCGCCGCCGAGCCCGGTCAGGCTTCCCAGCAGCAGCGAGCCGACGATGTCGTAGCCGCGCTGCGCGGCCAGAAGCGACCCGGAGATCGCGAAGAAGAAGGTTCCCAGCAGATCGGCCGTCAACGCCCAGTTCATGCGCGTGTGCCGCCGTCATCCGCTGAGAACCGCATGAGGCAAGGATATGCGGCGCGCCCCGTCGCGAGAACGAAGGGCGCGCCGCATGGGTGGGTCACTCAGCCGGCGGCATGAGGACCGAGTCGATCAGGTACACGGTGGCGTTCGCGGTCTGCACACCACCGCAGACGATGTTGGCGTCGTTCACCATCCACATGTCTCCCTCACCCGTGACCTCGAGGTCGGCGCCCTGCACGGTCTTGTGCATGCCGGCGATGTCGGCGGGCTCGATCTGACCGGGGACGACGTGGTACGTCAGGATCGACGAGAGCATGTCCGAGTCGGTCTTCAGCGTCTCGATCGTGGCGGGGTCGATCTTCGCGAAGGCGTCGTCGACCGGCGCGAACACCGTGAACTCGTCGCCGTTGAGCGTATCGACGAGGTTCACGTCGGGGTTGAGCTCTCCGCTCACTGCCGAGACGAGCGTGGTCAGCATCGGGTTGTTGGATGCTGCGACCGCGACGGGATCCTGCGACATGCCCTGGATGGAACCTGCGCCATCCGGCACGGCCTCAGCGTAGGCCTCGCAGCCGGGGCCGACGAGGTTGGCGGCCGGGTCCATCGTGTCGGGCGCAGCCTCAGACGTCTCAGGGGCGGACGGCTCGGTGGACTCCTCGGCCGTGCTGCCGCCGCCCATCGAACATCCGGCCAGCAAGAGCACGCTGGCGAATCCGAGCGACAGTGCTGCGGTCATCTTCTTCTTGGTGCTGAACATCTCTACCTCCGGGGTTCGGAGCCGCGACATCTCCGCGGCGTTGATTGCTGTTCGGAACCCCTGGCGGTTCGGATGGGAAGAATCTCAGATTCGTTTCGGTCAATCCGAATGACCCTCGACGCCGAAGAACTCGCAACAGAAGCGAGGAGCTCATGGACCTGGTACTCATCGGCCTGCTCGGAGGGCTCATCACCGGCATCTCGCCGTGCATCCTGCCCGTCCTGCCCGTCATCTTCCTGACCGGAGGCGCGCAGTCCGCGAGCTTCGAAGGCGACGGCGAGGTGATCCCTGCGCGCCGAAGCCGCCCCTATCTCGTGATCGCCGGGCTCGTCCTCAGCTTCACGCTCGTCACGCTCGTCGGCTCGCTGATCCTCGGCCTGCTGGGGCTCCCGCAGGACGTGCTGCGCTGGGCGGGCATCATCGTGCTGATCATCATCGGCGTCGGCCTGCTCATCCCGCGGTTCGAGCAGCTGCTCGAGAAGCCCTTCCAGTGGCTGCCCCGCAAAGAGGTCAAGAACCAGGGGAGCGGCTTCGGCGTCGGGCTCGCGCTCGGAGCGGTGTTCGTGCCGTGCGCCGGCCCCGTGCTCGCCGCGATCATCGTGGCCGGGTCCACCGGGCAGATCGGCCCCGGCACAGTGCTGCTGACGGTGTCCTTCTCGATCGGAGTCGCAGTTCCGCTGCTGATCTTCGCACTGGCCGGCCGCAGCGTCGTGAACCGCATCCGTGCCTTCCGCACCCGCGAGCGCGGCCTGCGGATCGCCGCCGGCATCGCGATGATCGCGCTCGCCGTCGGCCTCGTGTTCAATGTGCCGCAGATGCTGCAGCGGCTGCTGCCCGACTACACCGCTCCGCTGCAGCAGGAGCTCACCGAGAACGACGCCGCAGAAGAGGCGCTCGGCCTCGGCGGCCTCGTCAACGACGAGAACCAGGACCTCGACAAGTGCACGAACGGTGCGGAAGAGCTCGAGTCCTGCGGCACCGCGCCGTCGATCCGCGGGATCGAGCATTGGCTCAACACTCCTGACGGTGAGGCGATCGAACTCGACGACCTGCGCGGCCAGGTCGTGCTCATCGACTTCTGGGCGTACTCGTGCATCAACTGCCAGCGATCGATCCCGCATGTCGTCGGCTGGGATGAGACCTATCGCGACGCCGGGCTGCAGGTCATCGGCATCCATTCGCCGGAGTACGCGTTCGAGAAGGACGCCGGAAACGTCGCGGCCGGCATCCGCGATTTCGGGATCGAGTATCCCGTCGCACTCGACAACACCCTCTCGACCTGGACCAACTACCGCAACCGCTACTGGCCGGCGCACTACCTGATCGACGCCGAGGGCACCGTGCGGCACATCTCGTTCGGCGAGGGCAACTACGAGGCCACTGAGAAGATGATCCGCGAGCTTCTCGTCGACGCCGATCCCGACGTCCGGCTTCCCGCCGAATCCGGCGTGGAGGACGAGACGCCGGAGCTCGGCTCGACGACGCCTGAGACATTCCTCGGGTCGTCCAAGGACGTCAACTACGGCGGCGGGGACGAGTACGGCGCGGGGACGTCGGAGTTCTCCTTCCCCGCGGACCAGGACGAGGACACGTTCGCGCTCGACGGCACGTGGGAGATCGCGTCGCAGTACGCCACACCGGCAGAATCCGGCGCCGAAGTGCGTCTCAGGTATCGGGCGTCCGAGGTGCGGATGGTGCTGGCCGGCGAGGGCGAGGTCACTGTGACCGCTGACGGCGACAGCCGCACGATCGACGTCTCGGGAACCCCGCGATCGTATCGCCTGCTCCAGGGGGAGCCGGGTTCGGGGGAGCTGACGGTGCAGATCCCCGAGGGCATCCAGGCCTACTCGTTCACCTTCGGATGAGCTGATGATCGGTGAGTGGTCAGGGCGAAGGGGATTGATACGGCATGCTTGTGGAGATGGTCATCGACGGTGTGGACGTGCCGGAGGACGGTTCGGCGGGGGATCCCGTCGCCGATCTCCTGGTCAGCGTCGCGCGCGGAGACCAGCGGGCGTTCGCCGAACTCTACGATCTGCTCTCCTCGCGCGTGTTCGGACTCATCCTCCGCGTGCTCGTCAACCGAGCGCAGAGCGAAGAGGTGCTCCAGGAAGTGTTCCTGGAGATCTGGCAATCCGCTGGCCGGTTCGCTCCGAACAAGGGGCAAGGACGCACCTGGGTTCTCACGATGGCCCACCGCCGCGCGGTCGATCGTGTGAGGGCGTCGCAGTCCAGCACGGATCGGGACGTCCGGGCCGGGATCCGAGACGTCGCGGTTTCCCACGACAGCGTCGCCGAGCAGGTGGAGCTGAGCATCGAGGGCGAGCGGGTCGTGACAGCCCTGAGAACGCTGCCCGAACCGCAGCGTGAGGCGATCGTGCTGTCGTACTACGGCGGTTACAGTCAGAGCGAGATCTCCGTGCTCATCGGTGCTCCGCTGGGAACGGTCAAGACGAGGATGAGAGACGGACTCTCACGACTGAGGAACGAGATGGGGGTGAACGCATGAACGAGAACGAGTTCGCTGAGCTCGCGGCAGGTCGCGCCCTGCACGCGCTGTCGGATGCTGACGAGCGCCGCTATGCGGACGCCCTCGCCGCGCATCCCGAATGGGCGGCTATCGCCGAACACGACGCCGAGACGGCTGCGCTCCTGGCTGATGCCGCGCAGGCGTCCGTGCCGCCCGCCGGCATCAGAGACGCCCTGCTCGCGAAGATCGCCGTGACTCCTCAGACGGATGCCGCTGAACCAGCGCCCGCGCGCACGTCTGCGCCCGGACCCGCTTCTGCGCCCGATTCCGCGGAGCGTCCGCGGCGCTGGAGCCGCCGACTGTTCACGCTCGCCGCATCCGTCGTCCTGATCCTGGGACTCGGCATCGGCGCCGCTGTTCTCATCCCGCAGCTCGTGCAGCCGGCATCCGTGGTGGCACTCGAGAAGATCGAAGCGGCGTCCGACGCGCAGCAGGCCACCGTCGAACTCGAGTCGGGTGCTGAGGCGACGGCTCACTGGTCCGCATCCGTCGGCAGTGCGGTCCTCGTCACCGCTGGGCTGGATGCTCTGGACGAAGACCAGACCTACCAGCTCTGGTTCGTCCGCGGTGAAGAAGCGCTCCCCGCAGGGCTCTTCGAGACGGAGGCGGGCGCGGCCACCGCGCTGCTGGACGGCGCCATGCACGAGGGCGACGTGATCGCCGTCACCGTGGAGCAGGCCGGCGGATCCCCGACCGGGCTCCCCACCACGGATCCGATCATCGCGATCCCCACCGCCTGAAGCGCGAGTAGCCTGGACGGATGCCTGAGCATCACCGGCCCATTCGTCGACCCACTGCGGCGTTCGACAACCTCGTCGGCTCAACCGATTCGGCTGAGGCCATGAGGGTCGCGCACGCCACGGCGTCCGCGCTGCTCATGCGCGCGCGCGAGGATGAGAGCGGCGAGAGCACTGAGCGCCTGATCGCCTTCACCGCGGAGCACGGCATCGACGACATCGCCGAGCTGTGGGCGCAGGCACCTGCTGTGTCGCTGCCGGGCGCGTTGTGGCGGTTGTACCTGCTGCAACTGGCGATACACACGGATCCGCAGACCTCTGCGCTGCTGTACGAGCGAGGGCGTGTCGAGCTGGCGTCGGCGGATGCCGTCGTCGCAGGGGCGCCGGTGCCGGCGAGCCCGGAAGAGATCGTCGCGCTGATCGACACGATTCTGCGCGGCGCGTTCCGCGGGGACTTCTCCGTCGCGCTCGAGCGGGCGGCCGCGTTCTGTCGGGTGCAGGTGTCGGGCGCGACGTATCTTGCCGACGACTACGACGCCACGGAGCCTGACCGGGCGACAGAGCTGACCGCGAGGGCGCGCAGGCTGCACCTGTACGCGAACGACCTGACCGCGGCGGCGATGCTGTGGCGGGCCGACGCGCTCGCCTGAACGGACGGCCCGACCTGTCGCACCCGGATCCGTGCGTGCACAGCTTCGGATGCCGGAGGTGACACGCCGTGCGATCGCTCAGGTCGGCGGCGTGTCGTCGTCCACGTCCGAAGTTGTGCCCGGCTCCGGCCCGTTCGCGGGATCGGCTCTCGCCCCGAAACAGGAAGACCGGGCCGCAAGAACGCCTCTCGGCGGAAGGCCGCTCTAAGCGGCAGAAGTTGGAGCCCGGGGTTATGCGGCCCGGCCACTCCAGTGTAACGTCCCCGCGCCCTGGGTATTCCTGAGTGGCCGTAGAGTCTTCTCATGGCCCAGCGCTTCGCTCTGATTCTCGACCCAGCCGATGCCGCTGAGGAGCGCGCCGACTTCTCCGACACCTTCACGGTGGTGGATGCCGGGGCGCCGGCGCTCAGCGTGAGCGAACTGAGCACCCAGCGCGGCGACGGCGTCTTCGAGTCGATCGGCGTGGTCGATGCGCACGCGCAGGAGGTCGTGCCGCACCTGGAGCGCTTGGCGAATTCCGCCCGGATCTGCGATCTGCCGGCGCCGAACCTGGAGCAGTGGCGTCAGGCGGTCGCCGTGGCCGCTGCGGAATGCCCTGCCGGCGAGTGGGTCATCAAACTGATCCTCAGCAGGGGAGTGGAGCACGGCCCGACGCCGACCGCCTGGGTGACGGCCGCCCCAGCGGCGGTCTTCACCGCGGTGCGAACATCGGGCGTCTCCGTCGTGACGCTGGACCGCGGCTACCCGCTCGACGCTGCAGAGCGCGCGCCGTGGCTGCTCCTCGGAGCCAAGACACTGTCGTACGCGGTGAACATGGCGGCGCTCCGCGAGGCGCACCGCCGGGGCGCCGATGACGCCGTGTTCCTCTCCAGCGACGGCTTCGTGCTCGAGGCACCGACGGCATCCCTCATTCTGCGCTTCGGCGACCGATTCGTCACACCGGTGCCGAGCGGCGGCATCCTGCAGGGCACGACGCAGCTCAGCGTTTACGAGTACCTGGAGGGGCGCGGGTTCGAGGCGGGCTACGAGCAGGTGCCTGCGTCGCGGATCGCCGAGGCGGATGCCGCATGGCTCGTCTCGAGCGTCCGCCTGGCCGCGCCCATCACGGCCGTCGACGATCGCCCGCTGCCCGTCGACCATGCGCTGACCGAGTCCCTGAACCAGTACCTCCTCTCTCCGCGCGACTGACCCGGCGGTCGGCGTCCCCCCCCCCCCCGCCCCCCCCGGAGCCCGCCCCGGCCCCGGGCGTGCATAACTTCGGATGCCGGGGACGACACGCCGCGACTCGGGCTGCAGCCGCGGCGTGTCGAACGACCCGGCCCGAAGTTGTGCACGAGGAGGTGGTGGGGTCAGGTGGTGGGGTGAGCGGCCATGGCAGCGAGGATCGCGCGTTCGACGGCATCCCAATCGTGGACGATCATGGCGTAGTCGAAGCGCAGCGTCACGTAGCCCCACGCAGCGGAGTTCGCGTCTCTGACAAGATCCTTGTGCCGATGGCTCTCGCCGTCGTGGTTCTCCTTGCCGTCGGCCTCGACGATCAGCCATCCGTCGATGAGGAAGTCGACCTTGCCGGTGCCGAAGATCCATACCTGGCACTGCAGATCCCAGCCGTGATGCCTCGTTCGCAACCGGATGAGCGACTCCAGACCGCTGTCCGCGTCGTCGCGGGAGAACTCGATCAGATCCTGGCCGCGACGATCGATCAGGCGGTGCAACCGCCGCAGAGCCGGTGCGGAGATGAGGCCTTTCCTGCGGGCCGACTCCAGCGCGACGAAGAAGCTCTCTCCGCCGCGGCATCCATAGACCTGCAGGAGCACGCGTTCGACTGGGGGCAAGCCGAAAGCGGATGGGGCGTCGGCGTGATCCCAGTGCGGTGTGCAGTCGCACTCGGCCTTCTCGCCGTGCTCGTACTGATGGCGCTCCCCGCGCATCCACACGTGCACGCCGTCGACGTCGTCGAGCACCCAGAGGCCGAGATGACGGGCCGCGCTCTCGCACGCGAGCGAACCGCCGTGCGCAGCGGCATCCACAGCATCCGTGCACGCGTCGACGCCGGCATAGACGCCTCGGCGCACCCGTCGGAGGAGTCCGACGGAGTGCTGCGACTCGATCTCGCGGCGGCTGAGGTCACCGCGCAGCTCGGCATAGGTCCAGATCGCCGGGGCCCAGGTCTCGCACATGCCGCTGAGCCTGCAGCATCCGTCAGTCTCTCTGCGGTCTGCTTCGCGCATTCCGTGGAGCATCCGCTCATTCGCCTCATTGTGCAGAGCAACTCGCCCCGGGCACGACTTCGGATCCAAACGGTGACACGCCGCCGATCAGAGCGATCGTGCGGCGTGTCGTGCGCGGCATCCGAAGTTGCGCCCGGGAGCACGGATGCGAGGGGGCGGCCGGGCCGGGCCTACCCGAAGCGGCCGGAGACGTAGTCCTCTGTGGCCTGCACCGACGGCGTCGTGAAGATCGTGGCGGTGTCGTCGTACTCGATGAGCTTGCCGGGCTTGCCGGTGCCGGCGATGTTGAAGAACGCCGTGCGGTCCGACACCCGCGAGGCCTGCTGCATGTTGTGCGTCACGATGACGACCGTGTACTGGCTCTTGATCTCGGCGATGAGCTCCTCGATCGCGAAGGTCGAGATCGGGTCCAGGGCCGAGCACGGCTCGTCCATGAGGATGACGTCGGGGGAGACGGCGATCGCGCGAGCGATGCACAGACGCTGCTGCTGACCACCCGAGAGGCCAGAACCCGGCTTGTCGAGACGGTCCTTGACCTCGTTCCACAGGTTCGCGCCGCGCAGCGACTTCTCCACGAGGGCGTCCTGGTCGGACTTCGCCATGCGCGAGTTGTTCAGCTTGACCCCGGCGAGCACGTTCTCCTTGATCGACATCGTCGGGAACGGGTTGGGGCGCTGGAACACCATGCCGACCTGGCGGCGCACGAGCACGGAGTCGACACCCGGCCCGTAGAGGTTCTTGCCGTCGATGAGCACCTCGCCCTCGACACGGGCACGCGGAATGACCTCGTGCATGCGGTTGAGGGTGCGCAGGAACGTCGACTTGCCGCAGCCGGACGGGCCGATGAACGCCGTCACCGTGTTCGGCTTGATGTCGATGCTGACGCCCTCGACGGCGAGGAAGTCGCCGTAGTAGACGTTGAGGTCGTTGACTTCAATGCTCTTTGACACTTGAATCCTTCTTGTTCAGTCGGGTCGGTTGGGCCGCTCAGCGGCCGGTCTTGGGGGCGAACACCTTCGCGATGAGGCGGGCGACGAGGTTGAGGACCATGACGACGAGGATGAGCGCGAGTGCGGACGCCCATGCGCGATCGATGAACGCCTCGGCGGGGATGCCCGGGTACTTGGCCTGCATGTAGGTGAACACCGGCAGTGTCGCCATCTGTCCGCTGAACAGGTTCACGTTCAGGCTCTGCACCATGCCGACGGTGAGCAGCAGCGGGGCGGTCTCTCCGATGACGCGGGCGATCGCGAGCATGATGCTCGTGGTGATGCCGGCGATGGCGGTGGGCAGCACCACCTTGAGGATCGTCAGCCACTTCGGCACACCGAGTGCGTACGCCGCCTCGCGGAGCTCGTTGGGCACGATGCGCAGCAGCTCCTCCGAGCCGCGCACGACGACGGGGATCATCAGCACCGACAGCGCGAGCGAGCCCATGATGCCCATACGCGTCCCCGGCCCGATGAGCAGCGCGAACACCGAGTAGATGAACAGACCCGCGACGATCGACGGGATGCCGGTCATGACGTCGACGAGGAAGGTGATCCCGCGGGCGAGCTTCTTGCCCTCGCCGTACTCGACCAGGTAGATCGAGGTCATCAGGCCGATCGGCACCGAGATGATCGTGGCTGCGAGCGTGATGAGCAGCGTGCCCCAGAGCGCGTGGACAGCGCCGCCGCCCTCGCCGACCACGTTGCGCATCGATGAGCTGAAGAACTCGGCGTCGAAGCGCACCAGTCCGTTGAGGACGACGGTGTAGAGCAGCGAGACCAGCGGCAGCAGTGCGATCACGAACGCCGTCGACACCAGGGCGGTCATGAGCCGGTCCATCGCGTGACGGCGGCTCTCGGCGACCGTCGAGACGATGAAGATCAGCGCCATGTAGAGGATCATTCCCACGACGAGGGCCATGGCGATGTTGAAGTCTGCAGGGTCGCCGCCGGTGTTGGCGAACGCGAAGATCACGGCGCCGATGGCGAAGCAGACCAGCAGGAGCATCCACGGCGCCCACTTGGGCAGGTGGCCGGCGGTGTACGTGCGAGTGGACGGAGCGACAGCGGTGGCGGTCATGTCAGTTGGCTCCCGAGAACTCGGCGCGTCGCGAGACGATCCAGCGTGCGACGAAGTTGACCGCGAAGGTCACGATGAACAGGATGAGACCGGCGGCGATCAGGGTGTTGACGCCCTCATCGTGAGCCTCGGGGAATCGCAGGGCGATGATCGCGGGGATCGTCGTCGGGTTCTCCGGGTTCAGCAGGTTGAAGGTGACGATGCCGAGCGGCGAGAGCACCAGGGTGACGGCCATCGTCTCGCCGAGCGCGCGGCCGAGGCCGAGCATCGCACCCGAGACCATGCCGCTGCGGGCGAAGGGGAGAACGGCCATGCGGATCATCTCCCAGCGCGTCGCGCCGAGCGCGAGAGCCGCCTCTTCGTGGAGCTTCGGGGTCTGGAGGAAGACCTCGCGGCAGATGGCGGTCATGATCGGGAGGATCATCACCGCGAGCACGAGGGATGCCGTGAGGATCGTCTTGCCCGTGCCGGAGGGCGTGCCGCCGAAGATAGGGATCCAGCCGAGGTTCGTGTTCAGCCACTTGTAGAACGGCACGAGCATGGGCGCGAACGTGAGCGCCCCCCAGAGGCCGAAGACCACGGAGGGGACAGCAGCCAGCAGGTCGATGATGTAACCGAGCACACCGGCGATCTTGCGCGGGGCGTAGTGCGAGATGAACAGCGCGATGCCGATCGCGAGGGGCGCTGCCACGATGAGGGCGATCGCGCTCGCGTACAGCGTGCCGAAGACGAACGGCCAAACCCAGGAGATGAAGGACTGGCCCTCGAGGATGTGGTTGTTGCTCGTGTCGGCCTTGAACGCGGGGATCGACTGGACGATCAGGAAGACCGCCACCGCCGCCAGCGTCACGAGGATGATGATGCCGGCAGCGAGTGCCGTGCCGGAGAAGACGCGGTCTCCCACTCGTCTCACGGCTCTGGGCTCCGCAGACGGGCGGGTGGTTTCGGGTCCCGTCGTGGTGGTTGTCATCTGAGCGGCTCCACGGTGTTCAGAGGGAAGATCTCGGGTTCAGAGAAATGCCTGGGCTCGGAGGGTGTTCGGGTCATTCATGCGGGTGCCCCCGTGGCGCTTGTCGATCCAGTCGATCAGCGCCACGGGGGCGTGTGACTTTCTCAGCCTCGGCTGAGGGTCAGATTACTCGGTGACGATGGCGTCGATCGCGGCGTTGACCTTCTCGCGGAGGTCGTCCGAGATCGGGGCGCTGCCGGCAGCCTCGGCCGAAACGTCCTGGCCCTCTGCCGATGCGACGTACTGGAAGTACGCCTTGACGAGCGAGGCGACCTCAGCGTCCTCGTAGTTGACGCAGCCGATCAGGTACGAGACCAGGGCGATCGGGTAGGAGCCGGCGGGTGCGGCGGCCGGGTCGACGGCGAACGCGAGGTCGTGGTCCGAACGGCCCTCCTCGAGCGGCGACGCGGCGACGAGAGCCGAAGCGGCCTCGGCGGAGTAT
The DNA here is from genome assembly GCF_037285405.1 of Microbacterium sp. KHB019. Taxonomy (NCBI): domain Bacteria; kingdom Bacillati; phylum Actinomycetota; class Actinomycetes; order Micrococcales; family Microbacteriaceae; genus Microbacterium; species Microbacterium sp. KHB019. The sequence continues at coordinate 81,547 of NZ_JBBDHF010000003.1, forward strand.
GCGACGTACTCGCCCTCGACCTCGATGGCGACCTGGCCGAGGCCGGAAGCCTGCGAAGCGTCGGCGAAGCCGATGTAGCCCACGCCGTTGGTGATGGCGTTCACGACACCGGAGGTGCCATCGGCTGCCTCACCGGTCGAGAGCGGCCACTCGTCGCTGGCCTCGTTCGTCCACACATCGGGCGCGACGGCCTCGAGGTAGGAGGTGAAGGTCTCCTGCGTGCCGGAGGCGTCGGCGCGGTGAACGGGGACGATCGCCTGGTCGGGGAGTTCGACGCCCTCGTTCTGCGACGCGATGGCCTCGTCGTTCCAGTTGGTGATGTCGCCGGCGAAGATGCCCGCGATGGTTGCGCCGTCGAGGTTCAGCGTGTCGATTCCGTCGAGGTTGAAGGCGACGGCGACGGGCGAGATGTAGACGGGGACCTCGACGATCTCGTCGTCGGTGCAGGCGCCGAAGCCGCCGGCTGCGATCTCGTCAGCGTTGTAGGCGCGGTCCGAGCCGATGAAGTTGGAAGAACCGGCGATGAAGTTCTCGCGGCCGGTGCCCGAGCCGGTGGAGGTGTAGTTCACCGTGGCGTCGGGGTTGGCGGTCTGGAAGGCGGCGACCCAGGCCTGCTGAGCGGCCTCCTGCGACGAGGCGCCGGTGGCCTCGATCGTGCCGGAGACGGTCGACTCGGGAGCGTCGGAGGCGTTGTCCTGAGGAGCGGCTTCGTTCGCAGCACAGCCGGCGAGGGCAAGAGCGGCGACGGCGCCGATGGCGCCGATGCGAGCGATTCGGGAGATCTTCACTGTGGGATCCGTTCGATCGTGGATGGTTGAGGCCCGGTGCAGGGCACACAGTGACGCTAAGTGCGGCGGTTAACGAGATTCGCGCGCACGGGTAAACGGGAGGTGAACGGGAGCCGTCCCCTTGGGGGAGCCGCCCGACGCCGACTCGTTCGCTGCGGGGTCCGTCGAAGCGTCAGACCTTCGGAACGTGCGTCTCGATCGAGATGATTCCGGAGCCGGGATTGGTCGCCGACAGATGCGCGACGGAGAATGCGCCGACCTCGAGCGCCGATGCGCTGCCGAGATAGGACCCGTGCATGGTGCCGGTCGCCAGAGCGAGTTCGGAGAGGATGCCGGGGAGAACGGGGCCATGGCTGCAGATTACCGCGGGCTTCCCCGAGCGCACTCGCTTGCCGACGACGCTGCGGACGTCGGAGACGCCCTCCTCCCACGCATCCTGACTGATCCGCGCCGTCCCCGTCGGGGTTCGTCCGAGTGCTAATGCGAGCGGGGCGACCGTCTGCACGCAGCGGACCGCGTCGCTGGTGACGATCTTGCGGATGCCGAAGGCGCGCAGCGGCGCGACGATCGCCTGGGCCTGACGGAGCCCTCGCTCGGTGAGCGGTCTTGCGGCATCCGACCTGTCCCACTCCGAACGCGAGACGGCTTTCGCGTGCCGGAGGGCCACGATGGGGAACGTGCGCAGCACGCCGTCCGAGACGAGACGCTCGAACTCGTCGAGGATCTCGAGATCGACGGGATAGCTGAGATGCTTGCGGGCTTTCTTCAGGCTCACCCACTCGAGCGCCGCGACTTCGCTGTTCGGCACGAACGTCGACCGGCGGATCGCATCGTCGGTGGCCTCGGCCGCCCAGTAGTGCACGACCTTCTGGCGTTTGGGTCGCATGAAGTAGCGGCTGACGCCGACCGGAACGCCGAGATGCACCCGGATCCCGGTCTCTTCGAACACCTCGCGCACAGCCGTCTCGGCGAGCATCTCGCCGGGGTCGACCTTGCCCTTGGGCAGCGTGACGTCCTGGTACTTCGTGCGGTGGATGAGCAGGATGCGGAGCTTGTCCTCCGTGAGCCGCCACACCACCGCGCCGGCGGCGTACACAGCCTTGTCGTCGCGGACGACCTGGACCTCCTGAGTCATCGCACCGAGCGGGAACGGCGGCGGCGACGGATCTGGTTCATGGTCTTATCCTGCAGATCGACCAGCGGCGTGCCGTCGGCATCCTCGGAGTGTCGCTCCCAGATGCCCTCCGCCCCGAGATGCCAGGAGCTCGTGCCGTCGTCCTGGGACAGGTCGAAGAACGCGAGCAGCTCTGTCACGTGCGCCGGATCGTTCACCCGCACCAGGGCCTCGACGCGGCGGTCGAGGTTGCGGTGCATCATGTCGGCGCTGCCGATGTACACCTGCGGATCGCCGTCGTTCTCGAAAGCGAAGATCCGGGAGTGCTCGAGGTAGCGGCCCAGGATGCTGCGGACGGTGATGTTGTCGCTGATGCCCGGCAGATCGGTGCGGATGCTGCAGATGCCGCGCACCCAGATGTCGACCTTCACGCCGGCCTGGCTCGCGCGGTAGAGCGCGTCGATGATCTCCTCGTCCACCATCGAGTTCACCTTGATGCGGATGTGCGCCGGCTTGCCGTCCACGACGTTCTTGCGCTCGCCGTCGATCAGGCGGAGCAGGCCCTTGCGCAGGTGGAGGGGCGCGACCAGCAGCCGCTTGAACTTCTTCTCGATCGCGTACCCGGACAGTTCGTTGAACAGCCGGGTCAGGTCCTTGCCGACCTGAGCGTCGGCGGTGAACAGTCCGAAGTCCTCGTAGATCCGGCTGGTCTTCGGGTTGTAGTTTCCCGTGCCGACGTGGGAGTAGTGGCGCAGTTGCCCTTCCTCCTCGCGGATCACCAGGGCGAGCTTGCAGTGGGTCTTCAGGCCCACGAGACCGTAGACGACGTGCACGCCCGCCTTCTCGAGCTTGCGGGCCCAGACGATGTTGTTCGCCTCGTCGAATCGGGCCTTCACCTCGACCAGGGCGAGAACCTGCTTACCCGCCTCCGCCGCGTCGATCAGCGCCTGCACCACGGGGCTGTCGCCCGACGTGCGGTACAGCGTCTGCTTGATGGCGAGCACGTGCGGGTCTCTGGCCGCCTGCTCGAGGAAGGCCTGCACACTCGTCGCGAACGACTCGTACGGGTGGTGCACGAGCACGTCGCTCTTGCGGATCGCGGCGAAGATGTCGGCGCGGCTGTTGGAACCCGTCGGCTGGAACGCGACAGGAGTCGTCGGCAGATGCGGGGGGTAGCGCAGATCGGGACGATTCACGCGCGAGAGCGAGAAGAGTCCGCGCAGGTCGAGAGGGCTCGGGAGGCGGTAGACCTCCTGATCGGTGATGTCGAGCTCCTTGATCAGAAGATCGAGGGTGAGGTCGTCCATGTCGTCGGCGATCTCGAGCCGGATCGGCGGACCGAACCGGCGCCGCAGCAGCTCGGCCTCGAGCGCCTGGATCAGGTTCTCGCTCTCGTCCTCTTCGATCACCACGTCCTCGTTGCGAGTGAGCCGGAACGCATGGTGGTCGAGGACCTCCATGCCCGGGAACAGGTCGCCGAGGTGGTTCGAGATCAGGTCTTCGAGGGGGAGGTAGCGGGCGATCTCGCTCGTGCCTGGCACCTCGACGAGGCGGGGGAGCATCGGCGGCACCTTGAGGCGGGCGAACTCCTGCCGCCCGGTGCGCGCGTTGCGGATGCGGATGGCGAGGTTCAGCGAGAGCCCCGAGATGTACGGGAACGGATGCGCCGGGTCCACGGCGAGTGGCATGAGCACAGGGAACACGTGCAGCTGGAAGTACTCGGTCAGACCCGACTGCTCCGACTCGGTGAGCTGATCCCATTCGGTGATCTCGATGCCGGCATCTGCGAGTGCGGGCCGTACCAGTTCGGTCCACGCCCGCGCATGGCGGAGCTGCAGCGCGTGCGCCTCTTGAGAGATGTCGGCGAGGACGTCCGCCGGTGATCGGCCCACGTTCGTGGGGATCGCGAGGCCGGTCACGATGCGGCGCTTGAGTCCGGCGACGCGGACCATGAAGAACTCGTCGAGGTTGCTGGCGAAGATGGCCAGGAAGTTGGAGCGCTCGAGCTCCGGCAGGCTCGGGTCCTCGGCGAGTTCGAGAACGCGCTGATTGAACGCCAGCCAGCTGATCTCGCGGTCGTGATACCGATGGTCGGGCAGCAGGGAGTCCGGGGCCTCGATGGCGTCGAAGTCGTCGTCCTCGGAGTCGCCGAGCCCGGCATCGGTGATTGCGGCATCGATCATGGGTTACATCTTTGCACCGCGAAGTGACGGGCGTGTGAACGGACCCGAACCGCGGTCAGGAGGCCGGAGCGCTGACCTGCTCGTCGTCGTGCACGTTGAAGCGGTAGCCGACGTTGCGGACCGTCCCGATGATCTGCTCCTGGTCGCCGAGTTTGGCGCGCAGTCGCCGCACGTGCACGTCGACGGTGCGGGTGCCGCCGAAGTAGTCGTACCCCCACACCTCGCTCAGCAGCTGCTCGCGGGTGAACACTCGGGCAGGGTGGGTGGCGAGGAAGTGCAGGAGCTGGAACTCCTTGTACGTCAGGTCCAGCGGGCGTCCGTGCAGCTTCGCCGAGTAGGACTGCTCGTCGATCGTGACTCCGGATGCCTGCACCCTCGTCGGCGCGGCGGTCGATTCCGCCCTGGCGATCGCGAGCCGGATGCGGGCATCGGTCTCGGCCGGGCCCGCATCCGCGAGCAGCACGTCGTCGATGCCCCACTCGCCGGACACGGCCGTCATGCCGCCCTCGGTGACCACGAGCAGCAGCGGGGAGTCCTGGCCGGTGGCCCGCAGCAGACGGCACAGGGACTTCGCCCCGGCGAGGTCGGTTCGTGCGTCGACGATCACGACGTCGCTCTCCGGCGCGTCGACGAGCTGGGCTGGTTCAGCAGGGATGCGGCGGACGTGGTGGCTGAGCAGATCCAGCGCGGGCAGCACCTGCTCGGAGGGGACCGAAGACAGAATCAGGATCGAAGCCACGCGCATTCCTTTCGAGCGGCGAGGCGGCCGCCCAGGTCGGCTGCCAGCACGGCGCCGTGCGCCAATGATACCGATGGGTGAGAATGGAGGCATGTCGGAACCCGCTCTCGCACCGCGCAACGCCCTCGGTGGCGTGATGATCGTGTGGGCCGTCGCACTCGTCGCGGCGGTCGTGATCGGCCTCGCCGTGCCGGAGGAGTGGCGCGTGACATGGTTGCTCATCGGCTTCGGGGGCTCCATCCTCCTCTCGTTCGCCATGCAGCTCTGGTACGGGCAGACGACGGGCTTCATCTTCCGAGTCGCAGCCAGCACGATCGGCGCTCTCGTCCTGCTGGGCGTCGTATCGGCCGGATTCGGGCTCGCCGCGCTGATCCCCGCGTGACGGCCGCACGGTAGAGTGGGGCCCATGGATCTCGTCGCCCTCGAATTCTTCTTCATCGGCCTGCTCGGTCTCGCAAGCCTCGCGATCGTCTTCGTCGCAGGCGTCGTGCTGCGGAACCTGTTCCGCGGCCAGCGCTGACCCCTGGTCGAACCGAGCCGTCATGCTCGAGCTGCCCACGGATCTCCCTGCCGACCTCGCCCCGCTGAGCTGGCTCATCGGCGTGTGGGAGGGCACCGGCGTCATCGAGTACACGGCCGGCGACCGCCGCTTCCAAGGCGAGTTCACGCATCGCGTGAGCTTCAGCCACGACGGCACCGGCCACCTGAACTATTCGGCTGCCGGCTGGATGGATCCCGCTGACGGCGAGACGCGGATCCCCCTGGTCGCCGAGACCGGCTTCTGGCGTCTCTCGCGACCGGCGACGCCGGCGGATGCCGGCCCTGCTCTGCTGCCGCCGATCGAAGAGCCGCCCGTCCGCACCGTCGACGACGTCGAGCTGCTGCGTGCGCCATCCGGCGGGTTCCCGATCGAGGTTTCGCTGACGCACTCGGACGGCGTCCTCGAGCTGTACCTGGGCGAGATCAACGGGCCGCGCATCGACATCGCGACAGACGCCATCGTCCGGCCGGCAGGCGGCAAGGAGTACGGCGCGGCCAGCCGGATGTACGGACTGGTCGATGGCCATCTGCTCTGGGCGTGGGACATCGCCGCGCTCGGCTCGGGGATGGCATCGCACGCCTCGGCGCGACTGGCTCGGGTCTGATCGTGTCCGCTCTCCACGACGCGCTGGCCGCGCGGCAGGGCGCGGTCGTCGACGGCGGACTCATCGCGCACTACGGCGACCCGATGCGCGAGCAGCGCCGCCTCGCCGACGGGTCGGCGATCGCCCTGCTCGGTGACCGGACGGTCATCGAAGTGGCCGGCGAAGACCGACTGACCTGGCTCGACTCGATCACCTCGCAGGCATTGACCCGGCTGGCGCCGGGCGACAGCACCGAGTTGCTCATCCTCGACCCGCAAGGGCGGGTCGAACACGCCGCTGCGGTTCTCGAGGACGGCGCGTCGACGTGGCTCATCGCGGACGCCGCCGATGCTGAAGGTCTGGCCACCTGGTTGCAGCGCATGGTGTTCCGGTCGCGGGCCGCGGTGACGCTGCGTCCCGAACTCGCGCTGCTGGGCTTCTTCGCAGGCGGCGACGCCGAGGCCGCCGTCAGCGCCGCGGCCTCGGCTCCGCATGACGCGACGCTGGTGTGGTCCGACCCGTGGCATTCCGTGCAGGCCGGCGGATATCAGTACTCGGCCGTGGAGCAGCACCCGGGCGCCGAGTACCGCTGGCGAGTGGCGATCGTCGAGGAGGATGCCGTGGCATCCGCTCTGTCGGAGATCGACGCGGCCGGCCTTCTCGCGACCGAAGCGCTCCGCATCGCGGCCTGGCGCCCCCGCTGGTCCGGCGAGGTGGATGAGCGACTGCTCCCACATGAGGCCGACTGGATCCGCAGCGCCGTGCACCTGAACAAGGGCTGCTACCGGGGCCAGGAGACCGTCGCCAAGGTGCACAACCTCGGGCACCCGCCGCGCCGGCTCGCCGCGCTCCACCTGGACGGCAGCGACGATGTGCTCCCCTCGACGGGAGACACCGTGTTCGCAGGCGAGAACGAAGTCGGGCAGATCACCTCGGTCGCCCGCCACTACGAAGACGGGCCGATCGCATTGGCGATGCTGTCGCGCCGAGCGCCAGCCGGAGATCTCGTCGTGCGCACCGACGGCACCGACATCGCGGCGGCTCAGCAGGTGATCGTTCCGGCGGATGCCGGTGCCACCGCCGACGTGCCGCGCCTGACGCGCCTCTCCCGACGACCGGCCGGCCAGGATCCGCGCAGGGTCTAAAGCACCTGGGCGGGCGCCACGGCGTCCCACGGGACGGTGAGCTCGCCGAGCCGCCACCGGCTGCGATCTCCGAGCACGGGCCAGCCCTGTTCCTTCAGCGCCTTCACCGCGGCGAGGAACCGCTGCGTCGCACCGAACGTCGACAGAGGCGCTGCCCTGTCCCACTCGCGGTCGAGCGTGACGAGCAGATCGTGGATGCGCTCGCCGGGGACGTTGCGATGGATCAGCGCCTTGGGCAGTCGCTCTGCGACGATTCCGGGATGCTCCAGCCCGGCCAGGCGCAGGGAGACGGTGAGGCGGACCGGGTCGCCGTCCGGCATGACGTCGACCCAGCTGGCGATACGACCGATCTCGTCACAGGTGCCCTCGCACAGCATCCCACCGGGGGAGAGTCGTGCGCTCATCGTGCGCCACGCGTCGCGCACGTCCTCCTCGTCGTACTGGCGGAGCACGTTCATGGCGCGGATCACGGCAGGACGGCGTCCGCCGGCGATCGGGACCTCGAAGCCGCCACGGGCGAACGCGACGGGCAGAGCGGGCGAGAACGAGGTCCGTCCGAGCCGGACCTCGTCGAGCTGGCCGCGGGCTGTCGCGACGCGCTCGGGGTCGAGCTCGAAGCCGATCACCTCGGCGTCAGGGCGCACCTTCGTCAGCCGGGTGGCGAGTTCGAAGGCCGTGACACCGCTGGCGCCGTATCCGAGGTCGACCACGAGCGGGTCGGATGCTGTGCGGAAGGCAGCGCTCGACGCGATCCAGCGGTCGTTGCGCCGCAGCCGGTTCGTCCCCGTCGTGCCCCGGGTGGGGCGACCGATCGGCGAAGGGGGCATGGGCCCATTCTTCCATCGGGCGGCTGGCGGCGAGAGCCATAGACTGGGGCCATGACCCGCACTCTCATCCTGCTCCGCCACGGCCAGAGCGAGTGGAACGAATTGAATCTGTTCACCGGTTGGGTGGACGTCCGTCTCACCGAGAAGGGCAAGGAAGAAGCGCGCCGCGGTGGCGAGCTGCTCGCCGAGTCCGGCCTGCTGCCCGACGTGCTGCACACCTCGGTGCTCAGCCGCGCGATCCAGACCGCGAACATCGCTCTGGATTCGGCCGATCGCCTGTGGATCCCCGTGAAGCGCACCTGGCGTCTCAACGAGCGCCACTACGGCGCGCTGCAGGGCAAGGACAAGGCGCAGACGCTCGAGGAGTTCGGCCCCGAGCAGTTCCAGCTGTGGCGTCGCTCGTTCGACGTGCCGCCGCCCCTGCTCGATGACGACAGCGAGTTCAGCCAGGTGAACGACCCGCGCTACGTCGGGATCGACGGCGAGGTGCCCCGCACCGAGTCGCTGAAGATCGTCATCGACCGGATGCTGCCCTACTGGGAGAACGAGATCGTCCCCGACCTCGAGGCGGGCAAGACCGTGCTGGTCGCAGCCCACGGCAACTCGCTGCGCGGCCTCGTCAAGCATCTCGACGGGATCAGCGACGACGACATCGCCGAGCTGAACATCCCCACCGGCATCCCGCTGGTGTACGAGCTCGACGACGACAACGTCCCCACCGGCCCCGGCCGCTACCTCGACCCCGAGGCCGCCGCCGCAGGAGCGGCAGCGGTCGCCGCGCAGGGCAAGAAGTAGCCTCGCCGAGACCCCGCTTTCACGCCGAGACCCCTGGCTGCTGACGTCAGCAGCCAGGGGCCTCGGCGGTAACAGGGGGTTTCAGGCCTCTTCGGTCTTGCGGATCTCTCCGTGCGCCTCGGCGGCAGCGGCGATGTCGTCGTCGCCGACTGCCCAGTCGCCGGTGGCCAGGTACACGACCTTCTTGGCGACGGCCACAGCATGGTCGGCGAAGCGCTCGTGGTAGCGGCTGGCCAGGGTCGCGTCGACTGTCGCCGTCGGCTCGCCCTTCCAATTGTCGCTGAGGACCTTCTCGAACACGCGTGCGTGGAGCTCGTCGACCTCGTCGTCGGCGTTGCGGATGACGTCGGCCAGGCGGAGGTCCTGTGTGCGGAGCAGTTCGGAGAGCGTGCGCGAGATCTCCACGTCACGCTCGCCCATCTTCGTGAAGGTGCCCTTCAGGCCCTTCGGGATGGCGCGCTCGGGGAAGCGCAGACGCGCGAGCTGAGCGATGTGCTCCGCCATGTCGCCCATGCGCTCGAGCGAGGCGCTCACGCGGAGGGCGAAGACGACGATGCGCAGGTCTCGGGCCACCGGCTGCTGACGGGCGAGGACCTCGATGGCCAGCTCGTCCAGGCTGACGGCCAGTTCGTCGATCTGCACGTCGTTGGCGATGACCTCTTCGGCCATCGCCACGTCGCTGTTCGCGAAGGCGCGGGTGGCCTTGTCGATGGCGACGGTGACGAGGTCGGTGATCTCCACGAGGCGGGACTGAATCTCCTCGAGTGACTGATGGAAGACTTCGCGCATGACGGCGCAACCTTTCGTTCGGTTCGGGCGGTTCCGGCCGGCCGATGGAGGGCGAGGCCGCATTCGCAGGCCCTCAGTGATTCTGTGCGCCGAAGGTTAACGAACGGTGCCCATCGTGTGAATACTACTTCGCGGCACCCAGGAGTGGCGCGGAAACCTGCGGAAGAGGAGGTGAACGGGCTCTACGCTGGAGGCATGAGCCCGGGGACAATCGCCATGATCGCGTTGGCCGCCGGCGTCGTCATCGGCCTCGGCCTCGCCGCGGTCGTCGCATGGGCCTATTACACTCGTGCCCAGTTCGCCGAGGCCACATCGACGGTCGTTCCGCAGGGAACCGTCGACGTCCTCAACAGCATGGACGACGCGGCCTGCGTCGTCGACTCCTCCGGGCTCGTGCTCGCCATCTCGCACGCCGCAGCGAAGTTCGGCATCGACGTCGGTTCGACGCTCGACAATCAGGAGCTCAGGCAGCTGGTGCGGACGGTGCGGTCGACCCAGACGTCGAAGACCGAGACGCTGCGCCTGACGCGCTCCGGGGTCAGCCTCGATCCTCGTCTGGTCTCGGCCCGTGCCAGCGCCCTCGGTGCGCAGCTCACCCTGCTCATCATCCGGGACGTCACCGAGCAGGAGCGTCTCGATCAGATGCGGCGTGACTTCGTCGCCAACACCAGTCACGAGCTGAAGACGCCTGTTGGCGCCGTCAGCCTGCTCGCCGAGGCGATCGAGTCCGCCGCGGATGATCCTGCTCAGGTGCGGATCTTCGCCTCTCGGATCTCCGCCGAGGCCAATCGGCTCGGCCAGCTCACCGGCCGGATCATGAGCCTGTCGCGGCTGCAGGCCTCGGACGGCGTCGCCGACTTCGCAGCGGTGGCCGTCGACGAGGTGATCGCGGCATCGATCGAGGCGCACACGGTCCAGGCGGATTCAGCCGGCGTCGAGCTCGTGCGCGGCGGCGACCGAGGGACGTTCGTGCGCGGCGACGCGCAGATCCTCATCGAGGCCGTCGGCAACCTGATCGCGAACGCGATCCTGTACTCCCCGCGGAGCTCTCGCGTGGGGGTGGGGGTCAAGGTCGAGGGCGAGACGATCGAGATCGCAGTCTCGGACCAGGGGATCGGTATCACCGAGTCCGACCGTGAGCGCATCTTCGAGCGCTTCTACCGTGCAGACGAGGCGCGCTCTCGTCGTACAGGCGGCACAGGTCTCGGACTGTCGATCGTGAAGCACGCGACGCAGCGGCACGGGGGAGAGGTGCGGCTCTGGTCGCGCCCCGGCCGTGGATCCACCTTCACGATGGTCCTCCCGCGCATCGACGCTCCGATGACGGAGGCCGAGAAGAAGGCCAAGAAGAAGAAAAAGAAGAAGCGCGCGCAGCAGGCTCTCCGAGCCGCCGAAGCGGCGCGTGTTCGAAACGGAGAGAACGCATGACCCGCATCCTTCTCGTCGAGGACGAGCCAGACCTCGCCGACCCGCTCGCCTACCTTCTTCGCCGTGAAGGCTATGAGGTCGAGATCGCCGAGGACGGCCCGGGCGCGCTCAGCGCATTCCGGGAGCGGGGTGCAGACATCGTGCTGCTCGATCTGATGCTGCCGGGGATGCCCGGCACCGAGGTGTGCCGTCAGATCCGATCGACATCCGCGGTGCCGATCATCATGCTCACCGCCAAGGACTCCGAGGTGGACATCGTCGTCGGACTCGAGCTGGGCGCCGACGACTACATCACCAAGCCGTACTCGTCGCGCGAGCTGCTCGCGCGCATGCGTGCCGTGCTGCGCCGTGTCGTCCAGGCAGAAGGCGACCTCGACGAACGCGTGCTGGAGGGCGGCAGGGTCTCCCTCGACATCGACCGCCACACCGTGACGGTCGCCGGCTCGGAGATCAACATGCCGCTCAAGGAGTTCGAGCTGCTCGAGGTGCTCATGCGCAACTCCGGCCGCGTGCTCACCCGCGGCCAGCTCATCGACCGGGTGTGGGGCAGCGACTACTTCGGAGACACGAAGACGCTGGACGTCCACATCAAGCGCATCCGCTCACGTATCGAGGAGAACCCGGGAGAGCCGGTCATGCTCGTCACCGTGCGCGGCCTGGGGTACCGATTCGAGGGCTGAGCGCGCCGCGTACGACGAGAGGCCGGCACCCGACGGGGTGACCGGCCTCTCGTGATGTCAGATCGTCACGCTGCGGGGATGAGATCGGCGTAGTACGGCAGAGTGCCGTCGAGAACCTGAACCTCGGCCGTCTTCCCGGTGGCTCCGCCGGACTGGAAGTACATCTCGACGGTCGCCCCGGGCATGGTGTTGAGATCGTCGATGCGCAGCGGCTCGGCGTTCGCGCCGAGGCTCAGCGTGTCGCGCGCTCCGACGCGGACCGTGAGAGGGGACAGGCCCTCGATCTCGACGGTGAGCACCTCTGCCTGATCGGTGTCGTTCACGATCGCGGCGATCAGGTTGCCCGTCGAGCCGTCTTCGGTGGCGATGACCATCACGTTGCGGATCTGGAGGGGGCCGTCGGAGTCCGGGATGTTGATGCCGTCCGAGGCCGGATAATCGATCTCTGTCGACTGCGGCGTGATGAACGTGCATCCGGTCGCGCCGAGCAGAACGAGGGCGCTGAGGGCGGCAGACGCTACAAGGCGCGATTTCACGGATCCTCCTGGAGCTGTGGGATGTCCAGTCCATTCTATGGGTATCGATCGCGCCGGCACGGACGATGCGGAGGCAAACCTTAGCGCATGTCGCCTGTGGTATTCTGGAGGTTGCCGAAAGGACACGATTTTATGCTTTTTGAGGTTGGCGAGACGGTCGTCTATCCGCACCATGGGGCCGCGACGATCATCGAGGTCAAGGATCGCGTCATCAAGGGCGAGACGAAGAAGTATCTGAAGCTCAATGTCACTCAGGGCGACCTGATCATCGAGGTTCCCGCAGAGAATGTCGACCTCGTCGGCGTTCGCGATGTGATCGGCCAGGAGGGCCTCGATCACGTGTTCGAGGTGCTGCGCGCCCCGTTCACGGAGGAGCCCACGAACTGGTCGCGTCGCTACAAGGCGAACCTCGAGAAGCTCGCCTCCGGTGATGTGATCAAGGTCAGCGAGGTCGTGCGCGACCTGTGGCGCCGGGATCAGGACCGCGGTCTGTCCGCTGGTGAGAAGCGGATGCTGGCGAAGGCTCGTCAGATCCTCATCTCCGAGCTCGCGCTCGCTGAGAAGTGCGACGAGGAGAAGGCCGGCGCGCTGCTCGACGAGGTCCTCGCATCGTAATCTGAGAGTGTGACTCTCCTTCCCGTGCCGACGACGGCGATCATCGTCGTCGCTGCCGGCTCTGGAACGCGATTGGGCGCCTCGGCTCCCAAGGCGTTCGTCGGCATCGATGAGCTGTCGGTGCTGCGTCACGCCCTGAACGGCGTGTTCGCCGCGTCGCCCGCTCAGGTGATCGTCGTCGTACCAGACGGGCATCAAGGGGATGCCGAGACCGAGCTGCGTGCGGCCGCCGGAGACCGTGCCGATCTCGGACGCGTCGTGGTCGGCGGCGAGACAAGACAGGCGTCGGTCGCCGCTGGACTGCACGCGCTGTGGGGCGACATCACGACGGTTCTCGTGCACGACGCCGCGCGCGCCCTGACGCCGCCCGCTCAGATCGACGCTGTCGCCGCGGCGGTCACTCCGACGTCCGGGGTGATCCCGGCACTCCCTGTCGTCAACACACTCAAGCGCGTCGCCGGCGCGGACGTCGTCGAGGCCGTGGATCGCAGCGAACTCGTCGCCGCGCAGACCCCGCAGGGCTTCCCGCGCGATCTCCTCGAGGCGGCGTACGCGGCTGCCGGCGCCTCTGGCGCCGAGTACACCGACGACGCCGCGCTGTTCGCGGCTGCGGGTCGTCAGGTGTCTCACGTGACCGGATCTCCGCTGGCCTTCAAGATCACGGTTCCCGCCGACCTCGAGCGCGCCCGCCAGCTGCTCTCGCGCAGCGACCGGGTCGCGGCATCCATCCCGCGCGTCGGCGTCGGGACAGACGTGCACGCCTACGGCGGTGAGGGCGACCTCTGGCTCGCCGGACTGGAATGGCCGGGGGAGCCGGCGCTCTCCGGGCACTCCGACGGGGACGCCGTCTCCCACGCCATCGTGGACGCGCTCCTGGGCGCCGCCGGCCTCGGCGACATCGGCGAGCACTTCGGCACTTCCCACCCCGAGTACGCCGGAGCGCACGGGGCGGTCTTCCTGGCCCGCACTCGCGAGATCCTCGCGGAGGCGGGCTTCGCGATCGGCAGCGTTTCGGTGCAGCTGCAGGCGAATCGGCCGCGCTTCAGCACCCGTCGCGCCGAGGCTCAGACGGCCCTGTCGGCTGCGCTCGGCGCCCCGGTGTCGGTCACCGCGACCACGACCGACGGCCTCGGATTCACGGGCCGTGGCGAAGGTGTCGCTGTGACCGCCGTCGCGCTCGTTCTGCCTGGTTCTGCAGGTGCTCCGAGTACGCTGGAGCAGTGACTCTCCGCCTGTATGACACCCGCGCACAGCAACTGCGCGATTTCGTGCCTCTCGACCCCGAGAACATCACGATGTACGTGTGCGGACCCACCGTTCAGTCCGGCCCGCACATCGGGCACGTCCGCGGCGCCCTCAGCTTCGACATCCTGCGCCGCTGGCTGACCCACCGGTACGGGCGCGTGACCTTCGTGCGCAACGTCACCGACATCGATGACAAGGTGATCGCGAACGCCACGGACTCCGAGCCGTGGTGGGCGCTCGCGTATCGAATGGAGCAGGAGTTCACCGCCGCGTACGCCGGCATCGGCGTGCTGCCGCCCACGTACGAGCCGCGCGCGACGGCATCCATCCCGCAGATGCAGGAGCTCATCGCGAGCCTCATCGAACGAGGTCATGCGTACCCCGCGCCCGACGGATCGGGGGACGTCTACTTCGACGTGCGCTCCTGGACCGACTACGGGGCTTTGACGCACCAGTCGCTCGACGCGATGGAGGCCGCTGAGGATGCCGATCCTCGCGGCAAGCGGAATCCGCAGGACTTCGCCCTCTGGAAGGGCGCCAAGGCCGGTGAGCCGGCCGATGCCACCTGGTCCTCACCCTGGGGGGCGGGGCGCCCCGGCTGGCACATCGAATGCTCGGCCATGTCGAAGCGCTACCTCGGCGCCGAGTTCGACATCCACGGCGGCGGACTCGACCTGCGCTTCCCGCATCACGAGAACGAGCTCGCCCAGTCGACGGCAGCCGGCGACGGGTTCGCGAACTACTGGGTGCACAACGGACTCGTCACCGTCGGCGGGCAGAAGATGTCCAAGTCGATCGGCAACTTCACGCTGGCGGCCGACGTGCTCGCCGCGCACGACCCGCTCGTCGTCCGCTACGCGCTTGCGGCGGCGCACTACCGTTCGAGCCTGGATCTCGTGGAGTCGTCCTGGGCCGAGGCCGAGGCCGCTGTGGGACGCATCCGCACCTTCCTCGAGCGCGGGCAGCGCATGGCGGCTGCCGGGTGGGGCCAGCACAAGGAGGGCCTCCCCGCGGCGTTCACCGAGGCGATGGACGATGATCTCGGAGTGCCGCGCGCGCTCGCTGTCATCCACGAGAGCATTCGGTCCGGCAACGCCCACCTGGATGCCGGACGCATCGACGCGGCACGTCAGGACGTGTCCGACGTGACGGACATGACGCTCGTGCTCGGCATCAACCCCCTGGCGGCGCAGTGGCGTGCGAACGGCGCAGGCGCCGAGGGCTCGGCGCTCGACGCCCTCGTGCAGGAGATGATCACCCAGCGCGCACAGGCCCGCGCTGACAAGGACTGGGCGGCAGCGGATCGCATCCGCGACGCGATCGCCGCAGCAGGAATCACGCTGGAGGACACTCCGGCCGGAACTCATTGGAGTATTGATGGCTAAGCCAGGACGCCCCGGAGCGGGCAACAGCAAGAAGAAGGGCGCTCTCAAGGGCACCGGCGGACTCGGACGCAAGTCGCTCGAGGGCCGCGGTCCGACGCCCAAGGCCGAGGACCGTGCGTGGCACGTCGCGGGCAAGCGCAAGGCCGCGAACGAGCGCTACGCAGCAGCCGGCGGCAAGGGTCGCCCTGGGGCGGGCTCGGGCGGTGGGCGCAGCAGTGGCAGCAACCCGAACCGCGCGCCTAAGGCGAAGGCCGGCGACGACACCGAGAACGTGACCGGCCGCAACTCGGTGCTCGAGGCGCTGCGCGCCAAGATCCCCGCCACGGCGTTCTACATCGCGCAACGCGTCGAGATGGACGACCGCGTCAAGGAGATGCTGTCGATCGCGACGCACCGAGACATCCCCGTGCTCGAGGTCACCCGACAGGAGCTCGACCGCATGGCCGGCTTCGACGGCGTCCACCAGGGCGTCGCCCTGAAGGTGCCGCCGTACGAGTACGCGCACCCGCAGGATCTGCTTGAGCAGGTGATCGATCGCGGTCAGATGCCGCTGTTCGTCGCCCTCGACGGCATCACCGATCCGCGCAACCTCGGCGCCATCATCCGGTCGACCGCCGCATTCGGCGGGCACGGCATCATCCTGCCTCAGCGCCGCTCGGCGGGTGTGAACTCCGCAGCCTGGAAGACGAGCGCCGGCGCTGCCGCACGCATCCCTGTGGCGATGGCGACGAACCTGACGACCCAGCTGAAGGAGTTCAAGAAGCAGGGCGTCTTCGTCCTCGGCCTGGACGGCGGCGGCGACGTCGCGCTGCCCGCGCTCGAACTGGCCGATCGTCCCGTGGTGGTCGTCGTCGGCTCCGAGGGCAAGGGGCTGTCGCGTCTGGTCACCGAGAACTGCGATCAGATCGTCTCGATTCCGATCTCCGCAGCAACCGAATCCCTGAACGCCGGCATCGCGGCATCCGTCGCGCTGTACCAGATCTCCACGTTCCGCGCCGCAGGCGGGAATTGATCCATCGGTCGCGGAATACTTGCCGAGGCAGGTTGTTTCCCTGAGCGGGCCGCATTCAGCGACCGACGTCCACGAAGGGAACGCACATGGCACGCATCGCCGTCATCGGAGGCACCGGCTACGCCGGCTCGAACATCGTCGCAGAGGCGGTGTCGCGCGGTCACTCGGTGGTGTCGATCGCTCGAACCGTTCCCGCCGAGCGCGTCGAGGGCGCGGTGTACCTCGAGGGCAACATCCTCGACGTCCCCGGCCTCCTCACGCAGATCGGCGAGGCCGATGTCGTCATCCAGGCACTCTCGCCGCGCGGCGACATGGTCGGCAAGGTACGCCCCGCGACGGCGGAGCTGTTCGCAGCGCTCCCCGAGAACGTGCGTCTCGGGGTGGTCGGCGGCGCCGGAGGCAGCCTGGTCTCCCCTGACGGGCCCCGCCTGGTGGATGCAGGCTTCCCCGACGAGTTCAAGGCCGAGGCGCTCGAGGCCATCGGCGTACTCGAGGACCTGCAGGCCGACACGAGCGGGCGCGACTGGTTCTTCGTCCACCCGGCCGGCGGCTTCGGCAACTGGGCGCCGGGGGAGCGCACCGGCACGTACCGGGACGGCGGACCCGTTCTGGTCTCCGACGAGAAGGGCGAATCGTTCATCTCGGGCCCGGACCTCGGCGTCGCGTTCGTCGACGAGATCGAGAACCCCCAGCACCACCGCGAGAACTTCGCCGTCGGCTACTGATCCCTGGCCCCTCGGGCTCGAGAGTCAGACCAGGTCGCGCCAGTCGACCGCTTCCTCCTCGTCGGTCACCGGCACGGCGCCGGTGACCACGGGGAGGGACACCGTCTCCGTCGGCGGGCCCATGATGGTGGCCTCGTCGCGACGGTGACGCAGCACGTCGTTGATGTACGAGGTCAGAACCTCGGCCAGCGGCACTGATCGGCCGTTCGCCTGCGAGAGATACCAGCGGTGCTCCAGCACCTGGTGGAACACCTCGGCGGGCTCGAGCTTCGCGCGGAGCTCGTAGGGGATGGCGCGCACGACCGGCTCGAACACGCGGGTGAGCCACTCATGCGCGTACATCTCCTCGTCGGCCCACTCCTTCGTCGAGCGGGCGCGGAACTCGTCGAGGTCGTTGAGCAGGCGTCGTGCCTGGTTCTCCTCGACATCGAGGCCGGTGAGGCGGATGAGACGGCGCTGGTGGTGCCCGGCGTCGACCACCTTCGGCTGGATCTCGACGACCGTGCCGTCGGCGGTCGTGGCCATCGACATCTCGTCGATGTCGAAGCCCAGGGCGTTGAGCCGCTCGACGCGCTCGGTGATGCGCCACGTCTCGTTGGCCGAGAAGGACTCCTCGGCCGTCAGTGCAGCCCACAGCGAGTGGTAAGAGGACACGATGCCGTCGGCGATCGCGACGGCGTCGACACCGTGCTCCAGGCGTCCGCCCGCAGCGAGGTCCATGATCTCCCCGGCGATGTTCGTCCGCGCGAGGTCCAGGTCGTAGAGGCGCTGCCCCTCGGTGAGACCCTCCTCGTGCAGCTCTCCGGTCTCGGCGTCCACCAGGTAGGCGGCGAACGCACCGGCGTCGCGACGGAAGAGCGTGTTCGACAGCGACACATCGCCCCAGTAGAAGCCGACGTTGTGCAGCCGCACGAGCAGGAGAGCGAGGGCGTCGACGAGGCGGGTGGCGGTGTCGGGCCGAAGCACGCGCGTGAACAGTGCGCGGTACGGCATCGAGAACCTCAGGTGCGAGGTGACCAGGACCGCTGGAAGATGCGCGCCCCCGGCATCCGTTCGCCCGGCGATGACCGCGACGCGCTCGACGCACGGCACAGCGAGCCTGGCGAGGTTGCCGAGCATGTCGTACTCGCGCTGGGCCATCTCGGCCGTGGTCTCCTTGAGCGCGACGACACGGCCGGACAGATCGGCGAAACGCACCAGGTGGCGGGAGAGTCCCTTGGGCAGTGAGACGATCCGCTCCGATGGCCACTTGGCGAGCGGAGTCGACCAGGGCAGGGCGAGGAGTTCAGGGTCGACCTTGCTGGCGGTGATGCGCAGGGCGTTCTGCATGTTGACCTCCCTGGATGACGCGGCCGGGAAACGACGCGGCGCGGGTGACCGTGAGGTCAGCCCGCGCCGCGTGTGTGGCAAACCTACGAGGCCGAGACGACCGGCTTGTCGTTGAGGCGCTCGCCCGACTCGATGTCGAACGCGTGCACGTGGCCGGCGTTGGCGGCCAGCGTGACGGTCTCGCCGGCGTTCGGGTGGCTGCGGCCGTCGACGCGAGCGACGATGTCGGTGCGCTTGCCGTTGATGTCGGTGTGGCCGTAGAGGTAGCCGTCGGCACCGAGCTCCTCGACGAGGTCGACGGTGACCGAGAGGCCCTTGCCGTCGGCCGGGCCGACGGTGATGTCCTCGGGGCGAACACCCACGGTGACCTGCGAGCCGTTCGCGCGGCCGACGGTGTCGCGGTCCAGCGGCACGACCTCGGTGCCGAACTGCACGCCTCCCTCAGCGAGGTCTGCGGCGAACAGGTTCATGGCGGGCGAGCCGATGAAGCCGGCGACGAACACGTTCTCGGGCTTCTCGTACAGGTCGCGCGGGGTGCCGACCTGCTGCAGGAGACCGTCCTTGAGAACCGCGATGCGGTCACCCATCGTCAGTGCCTCGGTCTGGTCGTGGGTGACGTAGACCGTGGTGACGCCGAGGCGACGCTGCAGCGAGGCGATCTGCGTACGGGTCTGGACGCGGAGCTTTGCGTCGAGGTTCGACAGCGGCTCGTCCATGAGGAACACCTGCGGCTGGCGGACGATCGCGCGGCCCATCGCGACGCGCTGACGCTGACCACCCGAGAGCGCCTTCGGCTTGCGGGTCAGGTACTCCTCGAGGTCGAGGAGCTTGGCTGCCTCGAGAACGCGAGCGGCGCGCTCCTCCTTGCCGACACCGGCGATCTTGAGCGCGAAGCCCATGTTCTCGGCGACGGTCATGTGCGGGTACAGCGCGTAGTTCTGGAAGACCATCGCGATGTCGCGATCCTTCGGGGGCACATCGGTGACGTCGCGGTCACCGATGAGGATGCGTCCCTCGTTGACCTCTTCGAGGCCGGCGAGCATGCGCAGCGAGGTGGACTTACCGCAACCGGAGGGGCCGACCAGGACGAGGAACTCGCCGTCAGCGACTTCGAGGTTGAGCTTGTCGACAGCCGGGCGGGTTCCGCCTGGGTACAGCCGCGTGGCGCTGTCGAAAGTTACCGATGCCATTGTTTTCTCCTTCACCGGCAGGTACGTGCCGGACGATCCGTTGTGATGGAAGCGGCGAGGTGACCCGCCGTGGCCCGCCATCGGGCCGGTTTCAGTATGGCACGGGGCGGCCCCACCTGGGTATTTCCCAGCCTGGCTCGATACCATCGAAGACGGTCCGGTCAGGCATGCAGATCGCGTGTTCGGCGGATGCCGGGGAACCCGTCCCCGATCAGATCTTCAAGAGGAACGATGTCGAGCGACGAAACGCCGAACGTCCCCACCCCTCGCAATTCCCGTGAGGCGGTCAGGGAGAAGGCCCAGCAGATGCACGCGAAGCAGTCGCGCGCGCGCATCATGCGACGCATCATCATCGGCGCTGTCGCGATCGTGGCAGTCGGCGCCATCGGCACCGCCGTCACCATGGCAGTGACCTCGAGCGTGTCCAAGCCGGTCATGAACCCGCAGGGCCTCGAAGGCGACGGCATCGTCGTCGGCAGCGTTTCGGACACAGTCGCCGAGAGCGTGCCGAGCACTCCTGCTCCGGAGGAGTCCGGTGCCGGCGAGGAGAGCGCAGCGCCGACGCCGACGCCCGTGCCGACGACCGCTCCTGTCGACGTGCACATCTACGTCGACTACCTCTCACCGGGCGCAGGAGAATTCGAGCGCGCGAACACGCGCCAGCTCGCCGGCTGGATCAACGAGGACGCGGTCACCGTGACCTACCACCCGGTCGCGATGCTCACGGCCAGCTCGAACGGCACGAAGTACTCGCTGCGCGCCGCAGCGGCCGCCGCGTGCGTCGCAACGCACTCACCCGACCAGTTCTACGCCTTCAACCACGAGCTGCTCGTCGACCAGCCGGAGGTCGACAGCAGCGGGCGCACCGACGTCGAGCTCGCGGACCTCGCCGTCGCCGTCGGCGCTCAGACGCCCAAGGCGGTGCGCTCCTGCATCGAGGACCAGGACTTCCTCACGTGGGCCAAGGAAGCGACATCCCGCGCACTCGAGGGCCCGCTGGACGGTTCGGACGACCTCGTCCTCACCAGCGCGCCGATGATCGTCGTGAACGGCGAAGCCTATGTCGGATCGCTCAAGGACCCGGCGGAGTTCTCGCAGTTCGTTCTCACGGTCGCGGCCGAGACCGATTCGACCGCGACGCCGACTCCGACTCCGACCGCAACCGAGACGCCGGCCCCCTAGTCTCAGAGCGTCCTGGTTTCAGACTCGCGCGTCCTGCTCGCTAAGCTGGACGGCGTTCGCCGACTTAGCTCAGCTGGTAGAGCACCTGTCTTGTAAACAGGATGTCACGGGTTCGAATCCCGTAGTCGGCTCCACAGAATCACCGAGAGTTCGACGCGTCACTGCGCGCTGTTCGGCCTGCGGCCCCTGCGGGGGCGGTTGTGCCACGCGTCGATGGCCTCCGGCGTGAGATCGTCGCGATCCCACAGATACCCGGACACGTTGCCGATCGGATCGATGAACGCGTCGCTCGCGGACGACGCCTCACCGGCATCCCGCCGTCGCATCGTCTGGCGCAGTGACACCGGCGTCACGCCGAGCAACTCGGCGACCTCGTCGATCGTCGCGTAGCGCGCCGCGAAACGGGGCTCTGCCGTGCCGTCGCGCAGTGCGCGCGGGCGCGGTTTGTCGTCCTCGGAACCCATGAGCCCACGATAGTCGACGACTAGCATGGCGCCATGGTCCTAGAACCCCCTGGCGATGCCGCAGGCCGACTCGACGTGCCGGGGACCTACAACTTCCGCGAGGTGGCTCCAGGGGTGCTGGCGTCCGGTCGGCTGTACCGCTCCGACGCGCTTCACCGTCTCGACAAGGCCGGCCGGCGGCGCATCGGCGAACTCGGCATCCGCACGGTGCTCGACCTGCGGTCGGCGATCGATCGGCGTCTCGGCGGCCGCGACAGGCTGCGCGGCACTGGTGCGATCCGCGTGAGTGTCCCGATCGACGGGACGCCGCGCGCCGTGGATCTCGCCACCATCACGCTCGCCGACGTCTACCGGGTCATCCTCACCCGCCACCAGCCGATCCTCGGCCGGATCATCCGCGAGATCGCGGCGTCCGACGGCCCGGTTCTCGTGCACTGCACGGCGGGCAAGGATCGCACCGGCCTGATCGTCGCACTCACGCTCGCGGCGCTCGACATCGACCGCCGCGTCATCCTCGCGGATTACGCGGCGACCGCGGCCAACCTGGCGGGGGAGTGGACCGAGCGGATGCTGCGCAAGGTGCGACGCTTCCGGGTGCCTGTGACCGACGAGATCGTCGCTGTGCTCACCGGCTCGCCGGCCGAGGTTCTCGATGAGACGCTCGACTGGATCGACAGCGAGTACGGCGGCATGAGCGCGTACCTGGACGGCGCGGGGGTGGATTCTTCCACCAGGGCGGCGCTGCGGGCGAAGCTGCTGCCGCCCGCCTAGCGGTCGGACGCTCGTGGCGCCACGCTGATCCGCTCCGCCATCTCGGCCGATGCCGCCAGCGCCTCGTCGATGAGTTCTCGTCCCGGCTCTGCGGTGAGCCAGTCAGCGCTCATCTCTGCGGGGATGAGCACGGGCATCCGGTCGTGGACCTCTGCCAGGTGATCAGGAGCCGGGGCCATCACGATCGAATAGCAGGTGACCCAGTCCCCGCCGGGAGTGCGTCCGCGCTGCGTGACGGCCGCCATGCCGAACAGCACGCCGTCGTCGAGGGTGAACTCGTTCCACACCCGCTCCGGCTTGCGCATCTCGAACCACCCGGTCGTCGGGACGATCGCGCGGGTGCGCAGATTGCCCGGCCGATCCTGGAGGCGCTCCGAGCGGGTGTTGATCGAGGGGAACCGTGAGGGCTGGCCGTCGATCAAGTACCCCCACCACGCCGGCTCGAGCGCGGCTCGGCCGCTGCCGGGAACCACGACCGGGTTCAGGTTGCGCAGGTTCTTGCCGGTGGGCCGCAGGGTCTCGCCGTCGTTCTGCTGCGCCCACTCGCGCAGACCCTCGAGGATGTCGGCGTCGGCTTCGGCCAGCAGCTCGGCGTCGGTGAAGCGGGGATCGAGTCCATAGCTCGCGCACATGCCGTTAGCGTACCGCCGGCCACCGACACGGAACTCGCGCGCATGCTCGGGTAGGGTGCTCTGGTGCCCCAGACGTCCCGCCGCATGCCCGCCTCTGTCGCGCTCGGCGGTGCGGTGTCGATCGGTGCGATGACCGCGATCCAGGCGCGCATCAACGGCGTTCTCGGAGTCCGCCTGGACGATGGCATCGTCGCGGGTCTCGTCTCCTTCAGCGTCGGGCTCGTCGTTCTCATCATCGTGACGATCGCGCTGCCGACCTCACGTGCCGGAGCCGCACGGCTGTGGCGAGGAGTCCGCTCTCGACACGTGCCGATCTGGATGCTGCTCGGCGGCGTGTGCGGCGCGCTGACGGTCTCCACGCAGGGCCTCACAGCCGGCGTCCTCGGCGTATCGCTGTTCACCGTCGGCGTCGTCGCGGGGCAGACGGTGAACGGGCTGCTCCTGGACCGCATCGGCGTCGGACCGGCCGGTGTGGTCGCGGTGACACCCGGTCGGGTGCTCGGCGGCGTCTTCGCGCTCGCCGCCGTCGGGATCTCGCTCAGCGGCGACGCGCTCACGCGGGCGCCCTGGTGGCTGCTGGTGCTGCCGTTCGCCGCCGGGGTCGGCATCGCCTGGCAGTCCGCGGCGAACGGGCGTCTGGCTCAACGGGTGCAGTCGCCGATGACGGCCACCCTGATGAGCTTCGTCGGCGGGACGCTCGTGCTCGCCGTCGCGGCATCCATCAGCGTCGCCGTGAACGGGATGCCGGCCGCCCTGCCGAACGAGCCCTGGCTGTACACGGGCGGGCTGCTCGGATTCGCGTACATCCTGCTCGGTGCGACGATCGTCGCTCACACCGGGGTGCTGCTGCTCGGGCTCGGCTCAGTGCTCGGACAGCTGGTCACATCCGTCATCATCGATCTGCTCTGGCCCGCAGCAGCCGTGCCTGCGCTCTGGCAGCTGCTGGCAATGGTGGCTGTGGCGGTGGCATCCGTCGTCGTGGCGGTGCCGTGGCGCCGACGTCGGTGACTACTGCTTCTTCGACGGCATCCGCGAGATGAACGCCTCGGCGTCGACGGACTTGCGCCTGCTTGGCTTCCGGTCGGCGGGTTTCTCGCCGACGTAGAGCCAGCCCAGCAGCTCTTCGTTCTTCTTCAGCCCGTGAGCTTTCGCGACGGGCTTCGAGCGCGTATACCCGCCCGTGCGCCAGAAGACGCCCCAGCCGGCCTCGTCCAGCAGCAGGCTGAGTGTGTGCGCGACCCCGGCCGCCACCGCCTCCTGCTCCCAGTGCGGCACCTTGGAGCTCTTCTGGAAGCTGGCCACCACCGCGATCAGAACCGGCGCGCGCATCGGCTTCGACGACGGATGCCGGTCTTTCTCGGCCTTCGCGATCGCCTTGCCGAGCCGCACACGGTCATCGCCGCGCAGCTCGATCAGCCGCCACGGCCGCAGCGAGGAATGGTCGGCGACGCGTCCTGCCGCGGCGACGAGGCGAACCAGTTCTTCGTGCGTCGGCCCGTCGCCGGTGACCTTCGACCACGACTGCCGCGCGAGCGCGGCCTCATAGGCGCTCACGCCTCGGGGGCCTCGGGGGCCTCGGGGGTGAAGTTCAGGGCCAGCGAGTTCATGCAGTAGCGGTCACCGGTCGGGGTTCCGAAGCCGTCGGGGAAGACGTGGCCGAGGTGCGAGCCGCAGTTCGCGCAGCGGACCTCGGTGCGCTGCATGCCGAGGGTGTTGTCCTCGAGCAGCTGCACGGCGTCAGGACGGATCGACTCGTAGAAGCTCGGCCAGCCGCAGCCGGAGTCGAACTTCGTCCCGCTCTTGAACAGCTCGGTGCCGCACGCGCCGCAGGTGTACAGCCCTGCACGCGATTCGTCCAGCAGCTCGCCCGTCCAGGCGCGCTCGGTCGCAGCCTCGCGCAGCACTGCGAACTGCTCGTCGCCGAGCTCCTCGCGCCACTCGTCGTCGGTCTTCTTCACGCTGTAGTCCATCAGTCCTCCTGAGTCCTCTCCATTGTCCACCGTGCACAGGGCACGCGGGCCATCATGACGAGAGGTGACAATGGACGCATGACGGATGCTGTGCGCGAGCGCTACGAGCGATTCGCCCGCGAGGAGGCACCGGGGCGTTCAGAGCTGTACGAGGAGTGGGCGCAGGGTGCGGCATCCGATCCGGAGGTCCGCCGGGTCCTCGCTCGCATCCCTGAGGCGCACAGGCAGCCTCCGCTCGTCTTCGCGGTGACGCGGACGCTGGGCGCGCCGCTCGAGGGATTCTCCACCTGGCGCGCCTTTCTGCTCGCGCACGAGGACGCGGTGGTGGCGGAGTGCGCCGCGCGCAGCGTGCAGACCAATGAGCCGCTGCGGCTCGCGCCGCTGCTCCCGGTGCTGTCCGAGATCGACGGGCCCATCGCGCTGCTCGAGATCGGCGCGTCCGGTGGGCTCTGCCTGTACCCCGACAGGTATTCGTACCGTTTCGTCGGCGAGGACGGCGCACTGCGCTCGAGTCTCGACCCTGCGGACGGCCCCTCGGCTGTCGTGCTGACCAGCGAGGTCCGCGGGGCGATGCCCGCCGTCAGCATGCCGGAGATCGTCTGGAGAGCGGGAATCGATCTCGCGCCGCTCGATGCGCGGAGTCCGCGCGATCGCGCGTGGTTGCAGGGGCTCGTGTGGCCAGGGGAGCGCGGTCGGGAGGAGCGGATCGCAGCAGCGCTGGACGTCGTCGCGGCCGATCCGCCTCGGATGACCCAGGGCGACGCCCTCGACCTCGTCGCCGAGGTGGCGGCATCCGCGCCTCGGCACGCGACCCTCGTGATCACCACACCCGGTGTCCTCGCGCACATTCCGCGCGCGGCCAGGCTCGCGCTGATCGACCGTGTTCGCGCCCTGCCGGCGCGATGGATCACGATCGATGCCCCGACGCTGCACGAGGCATGGGAGCCGCCGGTGGATGCTGCGGCGTGGCCGGGCTTCGTGGTCGCCCTCGACGGGGACGTGCGCGCGTCAGCGGATCCACTCGGACGATGGTGGGAGTGGCGCGCGGACGAGGCGGCATCTCGGACCTAGCCTGGAGCCATGCTCGGAGATCTCACCGATCGCGATCGCGCGATCCTCGCCCTGGAGGCCGCATGGCCGCGCCACGGCGGGACCAAGGAGGAGGTCATCCGCAGCACGCTCGGGATGAGCCCTGCGCGCTACTACCAGCTGCTGGGGCGTCTGATCGACACCGAGCAGGCGCTCGAGCACGACCCGCTTCTCGTCCGGCGCCTGCGGCGCCTGCGGGAGCATCGGGTCGACCAGCGCGTTGCGCGAATGCGCGGCTTCGCCGGGTAACATCGACGCGTGCCCCAGCCCGTGAGAGACCGCTTCGACGACGTCCCCCGTACCTCAGGTCGGGTAGGCGCGCATCGGGCCGAAGCTCCCGGCATGAACGGCTGGGCCGTGCTGCTGTGGTCGTTCGTAGCCGCTCTCATCCTGATCGTCGTCGGCATCTTCGCCACGCTCGTCGCGCAGCAGCGCATCACCCTGTTCCCGGTCGCCGAGGAATCGGTCGCTCCCGCACCGGAGGAGACAGGCGTGGTCGACATGACCTACTCGGTGCTCGTCCTGAACGCGACGCCGGAGGACGGGCTCGATGCGCAGGTGCGCGAGACCCTGATCAACGCGCAGTGGCCGGACGAGCTCATCAGCTACGGCGACGCCGGCACGCAGGACTTCGCCGAGACGACCGTGTACTACGTATCGGATGCCGAGCGCGAAGCCGCCCTCGGACTCGCCGATCTGATCGGCGGGGCGCTGGTCGATCAAAGCGATATCTACGCAGACCCGAACGACCCCGAGCAGAAGCAGCTCGTCGTCGTGGTGGGGCTGGACCGCTCGAGCGCGCAGCCGGAGTCCACGGAGACGCCCGCGGAGTAGACACCGCCTCGGCGGCTTGCACTCGATGGGGTCGAGTGCCAGAATGGCGTTAGCACTCTCTCACTCTGAGTGCTAAACCCAACGTCTACGTCCAGGAGGGACGACAAAACTCATGGCAAAGATCATCGCTTTCGATGAGGAGGCCCGCCGCGGCCTCGAGCGTGGCCTGAACATCCTCGCCGACGCTGTCAAGGTGACCCTCGGCCCGCGCGGTCGCAACGTCGTGCTCGAGAAGAAGTGGGGCGCCCCCACGATCACGAACGACGGTGTGTCGATCGCCAAGGAGATCGAGCTGGACGACCCGTACGAGAAGATCGGCGCGGAGCTCGTCAAGGAGGTCGCCAAGAAGACCGACGACGTCGCCGGCGACGGAACCACCACCGCGACCGTTCTCGCCCAGGCGCTCGTGCGCGAGGGCCTGCGCAACGTCGCAGCCGGTGCCGACCCGATCTCGCTCAAGCGCGGTATCGAGAAGGCTGTCGCCGCCATCACCGACGAGCTGCTCTCCAGCGCCAAGGAGATCGAGTCGAAGGAGCAGATCGCCGCTACCGCATCGATCTCCGCGGCCGACGCTGAGATCGGCGAGCTGATCGCCGAGGCCATCGACAAGGTCGGCAAGGAGGGCGTCGTCACCGTCGAGGAGTCGCAGACCTTCGGCACCGAGCTCGAGCTCACCGAGGGCATGCGCTTCGACAAGGGCTACCTGAACCCCTACTTCGTCACGGACCCCGACCGCCAGGAGGCCGTGTTCGAGGAGCCCTACATCCTCATCGCGAACTCGAAGATCTCGAACATCAAGGATCTTCTCCCCGTCGTCGACAGGGTGATCCAGGACGGCAAGGAGCTCGTCATCATCGCTGAGGACGTCGAGGGCGAAGCTCTCGCCACTCTCGTCCTCAACAAGATCCGCGGCATCTTCAAGTCGGCTGCGGTCAAGGCTCCCGGCTTCGGCGACCGTCGCAAGGCTCAGCTGCAGGACATCGCGATCCTCACCGGTGGTCAGGTCATCACCGAAGAGGTCGGCCTCAAGCTCGAGAACACCACGCTCGACCTGCTCGGCCGTGCGCGCAAGGTCATCATCACCAAGGATGAGACGACCATCGTCGAGGGTGCTGGCGAGTCCGACCAGATCGAGGGTCGCGTGACCCAGATCCGTCGCGAGATCGAGAACACCGACAGCGACTACGACCGCGAGAAGCTGCAGGAGCGTCTTGCCAAGCTCGCCGGCGGCGTCGCCGTCATCAAGGCGGGTGCAGCCACCGAGGTCGAGCTCAAGGAGCGCAAGCACCGCATCGAGGACGCCGTCCGCAACGCGAAGGCGGCCGTCGAAGAGGGCATCGTCGCCGGTGGTGGCGTCGCACTCATCCAGTCCGGCACCAAGGCGCTCGACGCTCTCGAGCTGACCGGTGACGAGGCGACCGGTGCGAACATCGTTCGCGTCGCCATCTCGGCTCCGCTGAAGCAGATCGCGATGAACGCCGGCCTCGAGCCGGGTGTCGTCGCCAACAAGGTCGCCGAGCTTCCGATCGGTGAGGGCCTCAACGCCGCCACCGGCGAGTACGTCGACATGTTCGGTGCAGGCATCATCGACCCGGCCAAGGTGACCCGCTCCGCGCTGCAGAACGCGGCATCGATCGCCGGTCTCTTCCTCACCACCGAGGCCGTCGTGGCCGACAAGCCCGAGAAGGCGGCGGCTCCGGCCGGCGACCCGACGGGTGGCATGGACTTCTGAGTCGTAGCCCTACGCAGGAACGCCCCGGCCTCACGGCCGGGGCGTTCCTGCGTTCCGGGGCGGGGTCACTGCCGGAACAGGCTCGCCGA
Source organism: Microbacterium sp. KHB019 (assembly GCF_037285405.1). Classification (NCBI taxonomy): domain Bacteria; kingdom Bacillati; phylum Actinomycetota; class Actinomycetes; order Micrococcales; family Microbacteriaceae; genus Microbacterium; species Microbacterium sp. KHB019. The sequence goes on from NZ_JBBDHF010000003.1 coordinate 109,959, forward strand.
GTACTGATCGGCGTCCGAGTACTGCGTCGCCGCAGACCCGAGGGCCGTGCCGATCGAATCGAGCACCTGCTCGACGTGCAGCTGGGCGGCGGCCCACTGATCGCTGCACCCCTGGAACGCGGCGGATGCGGCACCGGTCCACGATGACTGCAACTGCGTCAGCTGGCCTTTGAGAGCCTGGGATTCGCTGCGCAGACGTTCGATCGTGGCCCTGGTCGCACCGTTCGCGGCGAAGACCGCCTCGGTGTCGACGGTGTAGACGGACATGGGAACTCCTCTCGTCGGGCTTCACACGCTAGAAGAGCGCGTGAACGCGCGAGAGCCGGGGAAGCGGCATCCGTGGAGGAACCCAGCGGAGGGGACGAAGTGCAGAGCGGGTCAGGCGCCGTCCAGATCGACCCGCTCCAGGGGCTGCGTGTCCTCGAGCAGGTGCTCGGGCGTCGCCTGCGACGGGGCGAGCGGCAGGGTCACCGTGAAGGTGGCGCCGCCGCCGGAGGTCTCGTCGACCCGGACGCTCCCGCCCAGCGCGGAGACGATCGACGCGACGATCGCCAGGCCCAGGCCCGAGCCGCCGGTCTCCCGCGCACGCGAGGTGTCCGCGCGCCAGAACCGCTCGAAGATCTGCTCGCGGATCTGAGGGGGGATGCCCTCGCCGTGGTCCACGATCGCGATGCTCGCCGTTCCCGCGGTGCGGTCCGAATCGACGACGAGCTCGATCGGGGCATCGTCCGGCGAGAACCGGCGTGCGTTGCCGAGCAGGTTGGCGACGACCTGGCGCACCTTGTTCTCCTCGCCGAGGACGATCGGAGGGGTGCGCACCGGCACGTCCTCCGCTTCGGTGAAGTCGATCTGCGGCATGGGCTCGCCGGCGCCCCGAGGGCGGCGTCGCAGACGCGCAAGCGCTCCGGCGCGCGGTTTCGTCACCGGGGGAGTGAGCTTCGGGAGCGTCGGGCGGCTGGGCGCCGGTGCAGAGGTCTTGGCATCCGCTGTCCTGTCGATCACCGTGATCGTCCGCCCGGGAGCCGCCGCACGCACATCCAGGGCGGCATCGCGGGCGAGCGGCCGCAGATCGAGCGGCCCGATCTGAAGCTCCGGTTCCTCATCCAGACGGGCGAGGTCGAGAAGATCCTCGACGAGCACGCCCATCCTGATCGCCTCCTTCTCGATGCGCTCCATCGCGCGCGCCGTGTCCTCCTCGCCGCGGATGGCGCCCATCCGGTACAGCTCCGCGTATCCGCGCACACTGACCAGCGGGGTGCGCAGTTCGTGGCTCGCGTCGCCGATGAACCGTCGCATGTGCTGCACGGTGCGGTCGCGCTGAGCCAGGGAGCGGTCGATCCGGTCGAGCATGGTGTTGATGGCGAAGTTGAGCCGCCCCACCTCTGTGCTGGGCTCGAGGTCGGTGAGGCGCTGACTGAAGTCTCCTGAGGCGATCAGCATCGCCGTGGATTCGACCTGGCCGAGGCGACGGAACGTCAGGGTCACCAGGCCGCGGATGAGGAGGGCGGCGATGAGGATCGTCACCAGTGCCACCGTGGTGTAGATGCCGAAGTACTGGCCGATGATGCTGTCGACCTCGGCGAGGGGGAGCGCGACGAACTGCACGTACAGGGTGCCGTCGTTGCCCGGTACGACCGCGACAGCACCGCGGAACTCCTGTCCGTCGGCGCTGCGCAGCGGAATCATCTCGCCGTCGAGGGCGTGCGCCTGCTCGAGCGCCAGTGACGAGTAGAACGCCGGCGCCGACTCGTCCGTCGCTCCGCCCGCCCTGGCGAGGAACGAGCCGTCGGCGGCGTAGACCGTGAAGGTGTAGTCGGCGGCGCGCGGCGCGTTCTCCGAGGGGACGAGCTTCTGCTCGCCGTCGACCGTCTCGACGTCGAACCAGCGGCTGACGAGGTCGCTGGCCGCCAGCGACGGCAGCTGAGCCTCGATGTTGGTGATGAGGGAGTTGCGCAGCAGCGGCACGGTGCCGATACCGGCGACGACGAGGCCGAGGGCGAGGACGGCCACGGTGACACCGGTGACCTTGGCACGCAGACTGATGCGTCGCCACCAGCCGGTGACCGCGTCAGGCTTGTGCGCCATGCGCGCTCCCTTCGCGGACTACTTGCCCACCTTGAGCATGTAGCCGAAGCCGCGCTTGGTCTGGATGACGGACTCCTCGGTGTGCGGATCGATCTTGCGACGCAGGTACGAGATGTAGCTCTCCACGATGCCGGCATCGCCGTTGAAGTCGTACTCCCAGACGTGGTCGAGGATCTGCGCCTTGGACAGCACCCTGTTCGGGTTGAGCATGAGGTATCGCAGCAGCTTGAACTCCGTGGGGCTGAGCTCGATCGGCTCCTTGCCGACGAAGACATCATGGGTGTCCTGGTCCATCGACAGCTCGCCGGCGCGGATGATCGACTCTTCGTCGGCCTGCATGGTCCGCCGCAGGATCGCCTGCACGCGCGCGACGATCTCATCGAGCGCGAACGGCTTGGTGACGTAGTCGTCGCCCCCGGCGTTGAGGCCTTCGATCTTGTCCTGGGTGTCGTCCTTCGCCGTGAGGAAGAGGATGGGGGCGGTGAACCCGGCGCCGCGCAGGCGCTTGGTGACGCTGAATCCGTTCATGTCGGGCAGCATGACGTCGAGGATGATGAGGTCTGGTTCCTCCTCGAGCACCGCCGAGATCGTGGCGGCGCCGTTGGCCACCGTCTTGACCTGATAGCCGGCGAAGCTCAGGCCGGTGGACAGCAGATCACGGATGTTCGGCTCGTCGTCGACGACCAGGATGCGCGCATCAGTCATGACCCCATTATGGTGACTTCAACCATGCGACGGCTGATTGTCTTGCGGAGCGCCCTGTTTGCCGCCCAGCGCCGCATCGACGGCCAGGCCGACGGACGCCACCAGCTCCGCGTCGCGGTCGACCGTCAGTCGGTGCAGGAGAAGCCCGTCGCAGGCGGCCATGAGAAACGTGGTGCGGGCCGCCGCCGCTTCGCCGCCGAGCGCGAACAGGATGCCGTTCGTCCACCGTTCGAATACCTCGCGCTGAATCGTCAAGGGGGCGACTGCGTCGGAGTCGGCCTCGAGGAACAGGGCGTACCGCGCCCGGGTGCGGGACGCGAATGGCCCGGACTGCGCCTCCATCATCCCGGTGAGGGCCGTGATGAGATCGTTCGCACTGCGGATCTCGGGGATCCGTGCGTCGGCGCGCTCGAGCTCCGCGATATGGGCGATGACTCCGGCCACAAGAGCCGCGCGTGTGCGGAAATGGTTGGACGTCGAGCCGCGGGGGAGGCCGGCCGCGGCATCCACTCGAGCGTGCGTCAGTGCGCGCACGCCGTCCGCGCCGACGACATCGACGGCTGCATCCAGGGCGCGCAGGCGGGTGCTCATCCAGCGATTCTAACGCGATCACTATGTTCCTAGTGACATGACACTATGAACGTAGTATTCTCGGTGCATGAACGGGAATCCACCACTGCCGGAGGCGCCCGGATTCGAGCACTCGGTCATCGAGACCCCCGGCCTGCGCACCCACATCGCGACCATCGGCCAAGGCGATCCGGTCGTGATGCTCCATGGCTTTCCGCAGCACTGGTGGGAGTGGCGGCACGTCGCTCCCACCGTCGCGGCGGCCGGCTATCGCGTCATCTGCCCTGACCTGCGCGGTTCGGGGTGGACCGAGGCCATCGACCCGCGCTTCGAACCCGAATCGCAGTTGAACGACGTCGTCGCGCTGCTCGATGCGCTCGGCATAGAGCGGGCGCACCTGCTGTGTCACGACATGGGCGCCATCTCCGGCATGCAGCTCGCGTACCGGCATCCCGAGCGGGTGCGCACCATCGTGCAGCTGTCGGTGCCGCCCGGGTTCATGGAGTTCACGCCGAGGGTGATGCCGGCGTTCGCGCACATGCCCAAGCTGCTCATGCACCGGGCCGGGGGCCCACTGGACTACCTGTTCGGGCCTCGCTACGCGGCGCGACCGCTGAGCGTCGAGACTCGGGACGGCTACTTGCGCGTGCAGGAGCGGCCCGGGGTCACCAGGGCCGTCGCCGCGATGTATCGCGGGATGGTCGTCCCCTTCTCGATGCGCCTCATGCGCGGGGTGTACAAGCGGATGCGGCTGCACCCCGCGACGCTCGTCGTGTTCGGCCGCGAGGACGGGCCGTTCGCCGAGCCGACGGCTCGGCGCATCTGCCGAGACCACGCCCGTCGCGCCGACCGTTTCGAGCTCGCCTTCGTCGATGACGCCGCGCACTTCATCGTCGACGACGCGCCGGATGCCGTGGCCGCGCTCGCTCTGGTCTGGTTCGCGCGAGAAGGCGATCAGGCCGCAGCGAGAGCGTCGGCGTCCAAGATCGTGTAGCTGTAGCCCTGCTCGGCCAGGAAGCGCTGGCGGTTCTGCGCGTAGTCCTGATCGACCGTGTCGCGCGCGATCAGCGTGTAGAAGCTGGCCGTGTGGCCCGACTCCTTGGGCCGCAGCAGGCGTCCGAGTCGCTGCGCCTCCTCCTGGCGCGAGCCGAACGAGCCCGACACCTGGATCGCCACCGACGCCTCGGGAAGGTCGATGGAGAAGTTGGCGACCTTCGACACGACGAGCAGCTCGATCTCGCCCTCGCGGAACTGGCGATACAGCTCTTCGCGCTCGTCGATCGGCGTCGCGCCGGTGATCTGCGGCGCATTCAGCGCCTCGGAGAGCGTTTCGAGCTGGTCGAGATACTGTCCGATCACCAGAATGCGCTCGCCGGGGTGCTTGGCGATCAGGTCGCGCACGGCGTCGACCTTCGCCGGAGCGGATGCCGCGAGGCGATACCGTTCGTCGTCGGTCGCCGCCGCGTACTCCAGTCGGTCGTCCGCCGGCAGGTCGACGCGCACCTCGTAGCAGGCGGCGGGGGAGATGAAGCCCTGCGCCTCGATCTGCTTCCACGGTGCATCGAAGCGTTTGGGGCCGATGAGGCTGAACACGTCGCCCTCCCGGCCGTCCTCTCGCACGAGGGTGGCGGTGAGGCCGATGCGACGACGTGCCTGCAGGTCGGCGGTGAGCTTGAACACGGGTGCGGGCAGCAGGTGCACCTCGTCGTAGACGATCAGACCCCAGTCCATCTCGTCCAGAAGGGACAGATGCGCGTACTGACCCTTCCGCTTGGCCGTGAGGATCTGGTACGTCGCGATCGTGACCGGCTTGACCTCCTTGGCCTGGCCGGAGTACTCGCCGATCTCCTCGGGCGTCAGCGACGTGCGCTTGAGCAGCTCGTCCCGCCACTGACGGGCGGAGACCGTGTTGGTCACGAGGATGAGTGTGGTCGTCTTGGTCGCAGCCATGGCGCCGGCCCCCACGATCGTCTTCCCCGCGCCACAGGGGAGGACGACGACTCCGGAGCCGTCCTTGGAGAACGCGTCGACGGCATCCTGCTGATACGGCCGGATCTTCCAGCCGTCCTCCGCGAGTTCGATCTCGTGCGGGGTCCCCGGTGTGTAGCCGGCGAGGTCCTCCGCAGGCCAGCCGATCTTCAGCAGTTCCTGCTTGATCTGTCCTCGGGCCCACGCGTCGATGACGAATGTCTCGGCGGAGGGATGCCCGATCAGCAGCGGCTGGATGCGCTTGTTGTTCGCCACCTGGGTGAGAACCGCCGGGTCGGTGGAACGCAGGATCAGCGTGCCTTCGTCGTCGCGCTCGATGACCAGGCGGCCGTAGCGGTTGACCGTCTCCCGCAGATCGACCGAGACCGACGGCGGAACGGGGAAGCGCGACCAGCGGTCGAGCACCTCGAGCATGTCCTCGGCGGTGTGCCCGGCTGCGCGGGCGTTCCACAGGCCGAGCCGCGTGATGCGGTAGGTGTGGATGTGCTCTGGCGCGCGTTCGAGCTCGGCGAAGATCGCCAATTCGTGGCGGGCTGCTTCAGCATCCGCGTGCGCGACTTCGAGGAGCACCGTGCGGTCGCTCTGGACGATCAGGGGGCCATCAGACATAGCTTTTCAGTCTACCGTCCGTCGGCGGCGTCTGTCCCTGAGCCCTTCGACGAGGAACCGCCTGTCGAAGGGTCGATGACGCGTGCTGAGCGGATGCTCCTGACCGGCAGGGTGCGCTCCACGTCGGCGGCACGATCGCGTCCGCGCAGTCGTCCGCCGCCGAGGCCGCTCGCCTCCAGCTGCAGTTCGCGCGTTGTGCCGTCCGGCATCACGATCTCCACCAGGAGGACGGCCCGAGCCCGAACGGCCGCGTCGAGTTCGCGATCGAGCCAGGCGGCGTCCGCGTCCGGGCCCTGCTGAGCGCGCAGGCGGGCGATCAGCGGCTGATGGTCAGGCGCTGACGTCGTCGGAGCCTCCGGGGCCGGGTTGCGTTCGACGACCATCGGCTCTCCGTCGGCGCCGACGATCATCGCGGGGTAGCGCGCGTCGGTCAGCGTCCAGTACACCGTGTCCCGGCCGACGCGAGAGGTCAGCCCCTCGGCATCCCGTGCCAGCGCGAGCGGTCGCAGCACCTGGTCGACGCCGATCGCGTCGAGCAGCGTGGAATCCACGCTCGACACGCGTGTCCGCCCCGACCAGTCGGTGAAGACGCGCACGAGCCCGTGGCGCTGCGCCGTCTGCATCACGAGGTACTCGAGCGGTTGGGGGATGCCGGTGAGCGAGATGACGGTCAGGAAGTCGAGGATCGACGCTGCGGTCTCACCAGAGGTGAGGGCGTGCGCGATCGAATCCGCCGTGAATCGATACGAGGATGCCTGCGCTGCGGACTCGCGTTCCGCGATGTGCCGCAGTCGCACGTCCAGCGCGGGCTCGAGGGGGCCGGGCGCGATCGCGGTCAGGTCGTTCTGCAGGAAGATGCGGTCGACTTCAGAGGGCAGCATCTGCTGCAACGCCGTCGGGTCCGCCCTTTCGCCGAGTCTCAGGGGGCGGGCCCATTCCGGTTCCGAGCCATCCGCCGTGGTCAACCCGAGCAGCTCGGCGCGAGCCGCGATCCCCGCAACGCGGTCGCTCCACGTCGCGTCCCACGGATACTGGCGGTCCCACGCGTCGGTGGGCAGCCAGCCTCCGTCCGTGGTCCGCAGGCCGCGGGGAAGGGCGGAGCGGAGCGATTCGGCCAGCTCGATCCATCGATCGGATGCCGGCAGCCGCAACCACGACTCGCCGGTGGCTGTGGCATGCAGTCGGCGATCCGCGGCGATGAGGATGCCGGCGTCGAGAGCGATGGCGACGAGGTCGTCGAGCGTTTCTGCGGGCGTGCCGTTCTCGGCTATACGGCGCTTCTCACCCGCGGCCAGGCCGCCTCCGGTGAGCAGGGCGAGCGGCGTCTCGGCTGCGAGCAGCACCAGATCGGCGACCGCTGCGACGGTCGTGAAGGCCCGTTCGGCCGCCCGTGCCGCGGCGACGGAATCCGCGGGCTCAGGGTCGGCGATGTCGATGTGAGGCGGCAGCTCTCGTGCTGCGACGGCTTCCGCGACCGGCGGATACGGTGTGCCATCGGGCCGCAGCAGCGCCAGTGCGATCAGGCCATCGACGTCAGCGCCTGGGGCGTCGCCATCGGTCGCGTGGCGGAGCGCCCTCGCCTCGTCGACGGTCAGACGCGGCAGCATCCGGTCGATCGACGATTGGTCGAGCAGCGCTTCGGCCGCGTCGAAGAAGTCGGCCCATGCGGCATCCGCGCGCACGCCGCGCGCCGCGAACAGCGCCGCCAGCTGCGCGTCGGGCGCAGCGGCCAGCCACACAGCGAGCGGGCGGGCATGCGTGCTCATCTCAGGAGCGCTTGGCGGCGCGTCCCTTCCGCACGAAGGTGATGATCAGAAGCGCGATGATCATCACGAACGCGAGGGGAAGACCCCACAGCGGAATCGCGCCGACGATCGGCCAGATGCCTTCGCCGAACGCATGCTGATCCATTCCGACCCAGCTGCCGATGATGATGGCGAAGAAGCAGATCACCGAGAGCGCCGCCAGCGTCAGGGCCGTGAACGCGAGGATGCGATCGAGTCGACTGACGGGGACCTCTGGCCCGGAATTCTGCGTGCTCATCCGTCTCAGCCTAGTCCCTGGAACACCGGTAGGCTGGGGGTGGCCGCGTACGCGCGTGCCTTCATATCGGCACCATCACACAGCGAGGTTTCCCCATGCCCACCGGCAAGGTCAGGTTCTACGACGACGAGAAGGGCTTCGGCTTCATCGCCACAGATGACGGCCAGGACGTCTTCCTGCACGCCTCTGCCCTGCCCGCCGGCGCCACGGTCAAGTCCGGCGCCCGCGTGGAGTTCGGCGTGGCCGACGGCAAGCGCGGACTCCAGGCGCTCTCCGTGCGCGTGCTGGAGGCCCCGGTCAGCCTGTCGAAGGCCAAGCGCAAGCCCGCTGACGACATGGCGATCATCATCGAGGACCTCGTGAAGCTCCTCGACGGCATCGGCGGCGACCTGCGTCGCGGTCGATACCCCTCCAGCAGTCACGGTCGCAAGATCGCGGCCATGCTCCGCAAGGTCGCCGATGACCTCGACGCCTGAGCCCTCTGCCGAGGCGGACGACCGCCTGATCGGCGCGCACGATCTCGCGCTCGCCGCTCTGCAGGAGATCACGCCGGCTTCGACGATCGGCCCGGCGGCCGGGTACATCGTCGAGGAGGACGGCTCCGTCTCGTTGCGGTTCGAGAACCGGCTTCCCGGTTACCCCGGGTGGTACTGGACGGTCACGGTCGCGCGCGTCGAGGATGCCGAGCCCACCGTGCTCGAGGTCGAACTGCTGCCCAACGAGGGCGCGCTGCTCGCGCCCGAGTGGGTGCCGTGGGCGGAGCGGCTCGCCGAGTACCGCGCACACCAGGCGGAGCTCGCGGAGCAGGCGGCCGCGGCGGCTGCCGAGTCCGGCGAGGACGAAGGGGACGACGCGTCGAGCAGTTCGGACGATGACGACGTGGACGACGACCTCGACGAGGACGACGAGCCCGACATCCTGCACGCCGGTGACCTGGACGGCGTCGACATCGACGAGCTCGATGACTCGACCGACGACGACGAGTCCGACGAGGACGACTCCGACGAGTCCGATGAGGACGACGAGTCCGACTCGGACGACTCCGACGAAGAGGAGTAGTTCGCGCGGCTGATCCCCGGTTCGCGCGGGCAGTCCTGCCCTCAGGCGCCGCTGTTCTCCAGCACGTAGTCGATCGAGCGGATGAGCTGACGAACGTCGTCGGGCTCGATCGAGACGAACGTCGCGATGCGCAGCTGGTTGCGGCCCAGCTTGCGGTACGGCTCGGTGTCCACGATGCCGTTCGCACGCAGCGTCTTGGCGATGCCCGCGGCGTCGATCGACTCGTCGAAGTCGATCGTGACGACGACGGGGGAGCGGTGCGCCGGATCCGTCACGAAGGGCGTCGCGACGGCGGATGCCTCGGCCCAGTCGTACAGCGCCTGTGACGCCTCCGCGGTGCGGGCGCCGGCCCAGGCCAGACCGCCGTTGTCGTTGATCCACTGCAGCTGCGAATCGAGCAGGTGCAGTGTGGTGAGCGCCGGCGTGTTCAGCGTCTGGTTCAGGCGGGAGTTGTCGACGGCGTTCTTGAGGCTGAGGAACTCCGGGATGTAGCGGTCGCCGGCCGCGATCCGCTCGATCCGCTCGATCGCAGCCGGCGACATGGCTGCGAACCACAGACCGCCGTCGGATCCCAGGTTCTTCTGCGGGGCGAAGTAGTACACGTCCGTCTGCGTGACATCGAAGTCGATGCCGCCTGCGGCGCTTGTCGCATCGATCACCGTCAGAGCGCCGTCCGCAGTGACGCGCTCGATCGTCGCGGCGACGCCGGTCGAGGTCTCATTGTGCGGCCACGCGTAGACGTCGACCCCGTCGACGACCTCCGCGGCTGCGCGCGATCCGGGCTCAGCGCTGCGCACGTCGGGAGCCTCGAGCCACGGGGCGGCAGCGGCCTTTGCGAACTTGCCGCCGAACTCGCCGAAGGTGAGGTTCTGGCTGCGACGCTCGATGAGGCCGAAGGCCGCGGCATCCCAGAACGCGGTCGAACCGCCGTTGCCGGTCACGATCTCGTAGCCGTCCGGCAGGCGGAACAGGCTCGCGAGCTGCTCGCGGACGCTGCCGACGAGGTTCTTCACCGGTGCCTGACGGTGCGAGGTGCCGAGGATGCTCGCTCCCGCAGTGACCAGCGCCTCGAGCTGCGCGGGGCGCACCTTCGAGGGGCCGCAGCCGAAACGGCCGTCGACGGGCAGGAGGTCACGGGGAATCTCGATCGCCATGCGTCGATTCTAGGCGCGCGTCCGGAGCGCCGATTGCACTGTGACTCCGCCTGACGTCTTCGCGGGAATGTAGGCTTGCCTAAGAAGACCCGGAGGGCCAGATGACGGACTTGATCGACACCACGGAGATGTATCTCCGCACCATCCTCGAACTCGAGGAGGAGAACATCGTTCCCCTGCGCGCGCGCATCTCCGAGCGGCTCGGCCACTCAGGGCCGACCGTTTCGCAGACCGTCGGTCGCATGGAGCGCGACGGACTCGTCGTCGTGTCGGAGGACCGCACGCTCGAGTTGACGGATGCCGGTCGCCGCAAGGCGGTCGACGTCATGCGCAAGCATCGTCTGGCTGAGCGTCTGCTCTCCGATGTCATCGGGTTGGACTGGGCGTTCGTCCACGACGAGGCCTGCCGGTGGGAGCACGTGATGAGCGAGCAGGTCGAGCGTCGCCTCGTCGAACTGCTCGGTCACCCGACGGAGTCGCCGTACGGCAACCCGATCCCCGGTCTCGACCAGCTCGGCGATGCTCCGGCTCGCACGTTCGACGAGGGCGTCATCGGTCTCGTGCAAAAGCTCAACGCGGCCGGCGAGCCCATCGAAGGCACGGTGCGACGCCTCGCGGAGCCCGCCCAGGTCGACCCCGAACTGCTCCAGCAGTTGCGTGAAGCAGGCGTCGTTCCCGGTGCGCGCGGCAACTACCGCTACAGCGAGGGATACGTCCTGATCGAGATGGACGGCAACGACGAGGGGCTCGAACTTCCGGTCGAACTCGCGTCGCACATCTTCCTCGTCGGCGAGGCCGCCTGACGCCTCTCGGAAGATTGCCAGCCCGACAGGGTGACATGATCGTTATCTTCCGGTAACCTCGGACAGGTCGTCGGCGAAGAAGCCCGCCGGGGACAACCCCGTGAAGATCGCCTCCCCGGCTCGTCGTCTCCACGGTCAGATCGCACGAAGTACCCCGAGCTTGTGCCCCGAGAAGCAGAGTGCCGACGAGCCAGCGCACCCGAGCGCTGAGGCGCAGGAGGATTTCCTTTTGGCCGCAGACATCGAACCGACCACGACATCTGAACAGACCCCGAAGCGCCGACGCCCTGTCGCGCCGCGTCAGGTCGCGCGAACCATGGTGAAGCCGATGCGTTCGATCGTGATCTTCGGTGCCGTCGGCGCCCTGGTCGCCGCTGTCGCTCTGCCTGCGTATGCCGCTTCGTCCGGCCCCGTCGATGCCGCAACCACGCTGCAGCAGGTCGCCGTGGATGACGCCCAGTCTTTGGTCGTGGCATCCGCTGCGACCGCCTCGCCGCTCGACCGTTCGACCTACGGTGCGACCACCCCCGAAGAGATCGCCACGAAGAAGGCGGAGGAAGCCGCGAAGGCCCGCGCCGCCGCAACCGCCGCCGCGGCCGCTGCATCCAGCGGTGCGTCGTCCAGAAGCTTCGACGTCGGCAACTATGCGCTCGTCTCGCCGGGATCCGGAGAGGTGCGCTACCCGCTTCCTCGCGGCTCGTACACCCAGGGCCGCACCATCGGCGGCGGCCACAACGGCGCCGACATGCTCGCACCTCAGGGCACGCCGATCTACGCCGCTGCCGCGGGTGTCGTCCGCGCATCGGCCGAGAGCATCGGCGGATACGGCGTCGCCGTCATGATCGATTCCGTGGTCGGCGGGCAGAGCGTCGCGACGACGTACGGACACATGACGTACGGCTCGCGGCAGGTGCAGGCGGGTCAGACCGTCAGTGCAGGCCAGCTGATCGGCTTCGTCGGAAGCACCGGTCGCTCGACGGCGAACCACCTGCACTTCGAGGTGTGGGTCAACGGCGGCCTGTACGAGCCGTACGGCTGGCTCGCCGCCAACGCCGGCTGAGTCCGTCCTCGTCGGCTCAGGCGACACGCGCCTGAGCGTTCACCCGTCGTTTCGTCATCCGTCAGGGTGATGGGCTAACCTGTTCCCGTCGTCGCACGGACGGGAGAAGCTGATGGAACGAACTCCGAGCATCCGCACCATGGATGCACTCGGTCGTTACGTCCTTCGGCATTGCCCGCAGGGATGCACTGAGCTTGTCGTGTGCGAAAGACGTCGTCCGTAGGGCGGCGTCTTTTTTCGTTTCTGCGTATCGTCTGCCGCCCGTGTGGCGTCGTGTGAGTCGAGAGTGCCGGGAAGCCGTCCCGGCGGATCGAGAGGATGACGATGCGCACACTAGTTCTGAACGCGGGATACGAGCCGCTGGCCGTGGTCTCCTTCAAACGAGCCCTGGTGCTCGTGATGAATCAGAAGGCGACCGTGATCGAACGGGTCGAGGACGATCCCGTCTGGGCCTCTGGGGGCCCGTACGACAGACCCGCCGTCATCATCCTGTCGAGATACGTACGCGTGCCGATGAGCCGCCGGGTGCCGGTCACCCGGCGCGGTGTGCTGCGTCGTGACAATCATCGATGCGGATACTGCGGCAAAGCGGCATCCACGATCGATCACGTCATGCCGCGGTCACGCGGGGGAGCGGACTCGTGGGAGAACCTCGTCGCGTGCTGTCTGCGGTGCAACAACGTCAAGAGCGACCGCACGCCTCAGGAGATGCGCTGGGAACTGCGGTTCGTGCCGCGTCAACCGAACGGCAACAGCTGGACCGTTCGCGGCACCGAGCGCAGCGACCCCTGCTGGGAGCCGTACCTCGCGCTCGCCGCTTGAGCGAGGAGCATCGATGAGAGCGGTAGTCGCGGCCGATGAGGCCGCCGGCCTGGCAGGCATGACGATCGTGCAACGGCCTGACCCGTCTCCGGCGATCAACGACGTCATCGTCGAGGTTCACGCTGCCGGATTCGTCCCGACCGAGCTGGAGTGGCCGTCCACGTGGACGGATCGAGCTGGGCGAGCGAGGACGCCGTCGATCCTCGGGCACGAGGTCGCAGGAATCGTGAAGCAGCTCGGATACGGGACGACCGGATTCTCGGTCGGGCAGCGGGTCTTCGGCCTTGCCGATTGGCACCGCGACGGCACGCTGGCGGAGTACGTCGCGATGGAATCGCGCAACCTCGCACCGCTGCCCGGAGACGTCGATTTCACCGTGGGCGCGAGTCTTCCCATCTCCGGGCTGACAGCATGGCAGGGGCTTTTCGTCCACGGACGACTGCAAGCAGGGCAGAGCGTGATCGCGCACGGCGCGGGCGGAGCCGTCGGCGCGATGGTGATCCAACTGGCGCACGAAGCGGGAGCATACGTCATCGGAACAGGGCGTGCTGCCGACCGGGAGAAGGCGCTCGACTACGGAGCGAACGAGTACGTCGACCTGGACCGAGATCGGCTGGAGGATGTCGGCGGCATCGATCTGGTGTTCGACGTCATCGGCGGCGACATCCAGTGCCGCTCCGCTGCTCTCGTGAAGCCCGGCGGAACGCTGGTCACAGTGGTCGCACCGCCCGAGTCGCGTCCCGTCGACGGGCTGGCCATCGATTTCGTCGTCGAGGCCGACCGCGCGCAGCTCGGCGAGATCGTTCAGCGAGTTCGAGACGGTCGGCTGCGGACGAACATCGGAACGATCGCCGATCTGGATGACGCGGTCGCGGCGCTCAACCCGACTGAGCGCCGCACGGGCAAGACGATCATCCGCGTGCGTGACTGACGATCGGCGTGCGTCGTGCATGCGCGATTCTCGTGCCGCCCGATCGACTGGATAGACTTGTCTGGCCAGCCTCTGTAGCTCAATGGAAGAGCAGTTGCGTCCTAAGCAAACGGTTGGGGGTTCGAGTCCCTCCAGGGGCACCACCTCTTTTTCGCTCTGACCAGGGGTTTCTTCTGAGGTCAGACCACAGACATCGCGTTTTTGGCCGCATTTTGGCCGCATTTGAATCTCCTATGAGGCCGAAAAGGGGTCGCAGACGAGGCCCGACAAGGGGCTTCATCGAGCGTCCTCACGCGTCGAAAACGGGCATCTCGGGCGTCGCGTGGGCCGTCGCAGAACTGAGCAATCTGCTCTCGGCACTCACGTCGGTCGGGCGTAGCGTTTCTGCAGCCCCGTCGGCAGCGCGATCAAGGGCATGGCGGCGTTGAGTCGGGATGCGACGGCATCCAGATCGTCGTCGAAGAGATCGGCGTACGTGTCCAGCGTCATCGCCGCCGACGCGTGCCCGAGCATCCGCTGCACGGCCTTCACATTGGCCCCCGAACTGATCGCCAGCGAGGCGGCGGTGTGCCGAAGATCGTGCGGGGTGACCCGCGGGATCGACGGGTCGATCTCCTGCGCCCGGCGCACCGCGTTCGCGAACCAGCCCTGCGCACCCGAGTTGCGCATGTGGTTGACCCCGTCGCCGAACAGGAGACCTTCGGGCCCCTTGCCGGCGCACGCCTGCTCGATCATCGCGGCCAGGCGCTCGGGGTACGGCACCGAGCGCTTCTCGTGCGTCTTGGGCGTGCCGACATGGATCTCGTACGCGATCATCACCGCGTTCTCCTCGATCACAAGACGCCGGCGCAGCCGGTTGACGCTGCGCACCCGCAACCCCGTCGCCTCTCCCCAGCGCAGACCGGTGTACGCCAGCGTGAGAACGAGCGTCGGATGCGCCGAGCACGCCGCCAGCGTCGCCACCTGGTCGTGCGTGAGATACACGCGACGCTTACCCGGCCCCTTCCGAGGAAGGCTGCGGATATGACGGGCCGGGTTGCTCGCGAGACGGCGATCGTCGATCGCAACATCCAGGATGCCGGCGAGGACGCCGAGCGCGCGCAGCACGACGGTGCGAGATCGCTGCGTGGCAAGGTCGGACACCCAGTCCTGGACTTCCGAGCGCCGGATCGACCAGATCTCCCGCTCAGCCCACACCGGCGCCACGTGGTTCTTCCACGCCCGCTCGAGCGTCGTGTAGTACGACGGCTTCGACATCGGCGGCCGCTTGGAGCGCAACCAGCTGTCCGCGAACAAGAGGACCGGAACGCGGGACGTGGACGGATCGACGTACTCGCCCTTCGACTTCGACACCGTGACCAGCGACAGGTACAGCTCCGCGTCCCGCATCGTCGTGAAGCCGCGCTTCTGCGCCTCGGAGCGATCCGGCTTGCGATAGCGAACGCGGTACCGACGACCGTTCACCGTTTCATACGACGTGATGGTGCCCATCTCGACCTCCGATCGATGCCGGCCCGATGGTCAGTATCCGCCTAGTCTCGGACACCCGCTCGGCACCGTCAACGACACCGACGACGAATGTGGGTAGATGCAGGAGGACGTCGCCAACTGGCGTTGAGTAGGACTGGGACGCCTCCCCTCCGACGCCGAGAGTGTAGCGATCGGGCACGGCTCCGTTCTCGCCGCTCACTCCTTGCAGACTCCGCGCTGACGCGCTCCGCTTAGCAGCCGTTCGACGACGAGCACTGCGCCGTGCCCGATCGCTGGGGCGGCTGATTGTCGGAGCGGGAAGCCGTGAGGTAGACCTTGTCCGCCCCGAACCGCAATGAGGTTGCTCTGGTGGCAGCCGATTCCGGACACCCGCGAGGCACTCGAAGCGACCTGGCTAACCCACGCCCGCAGCCGCATGCACGCCTCGACATTCACGGCGCACGATCTCCTGGATTCGTTCCCGACCTCGGGTGAGGGGGCGCTCGTAGGATCAGCGCCGTGGCGATGATGACGATGATCACTGTGATGTCGTAGCTGGCGATCGTGTAGGTCCACCAGGGGCTGTCGGTCGATTGCGTGTCGGTCACCAGATGCGCGAGCGCGAGGAGCGGGCCGGTGGCCAGGAGCGCGTATCCGAGACCAACGAGACGTCGGTGTGTTCGGGCCGGATCAGTAGGCGGTTGGGAGCTGGCGCGGTTCATCGGAATATCGCTCCGATCGCGAGGAAACTGGCGGCGGCGAGGAGGACGACGGCTATCGTGGCCACCGCGATGAAGAACGTGAGATTCTGCAGCGGGTTCTTGCGCTTATCCATGGTCACTGGGCGGGGCTGAGGACGTTCGTGCCGTCGGTGGATACTTCGACGATGCCGCGGTCGTCGACGAGGATGATGCGGTCGTCGACGACGGTGAGCGCTTGGACCGCGCCCTGCAATGATTCCAATTGCTGCCAGGCACCGCTCTCATCTTGTGACCACAGGACGCCGTCGGTACCGGCGCCGAGCAGTGTGCCGTCCGTGCGCACTTCCAGAGCGTAGAGAACGGGAGCCGCGTCGATGGGCGTGAATGAATCGCCGCCATCGGTGCTGACGAGGACGCCTTCTTCCGCTGCGGCGTAGACGCCGGACTCGGTGACGGCGAGGTCAGCGGCGCCGAGAGGTGCACGCTCTGTCCAGGTGTTTCCCCCGTCGGTGCTGGTGAGCAGGTCCACTTGACTGGAGGGGATGCCGTAGAGCACGTCGTCCGGCCCTGCGGTGAGGACGTGGAAGTCGGTGGTCCCGTTCAGGGCGATCGGGGACCAGGAGTTCCCGTAGTCGTCGCTGCGGATGATGCCAAGGTTCGGGGCTCCGAGTTCAGCCGGGGTGTTCTCCCCGGGATGTCCCGACGCGAACAGCGAATCGTCAGAGACGGTGAATCCCATGGCGTCGAAATCGTGTCCGCCGACCGGTCCGGAGATCGTCCCGTCGAGAGCGAGGGTGAAGATGCCGTTGTGCGTGGCGACGAACAGGTCATCGCCACGCGGGTCGGCGGCGATGCCATGGATGTGGTCGATGCGGGGTGCCGAATCCGGGTCTCCGAGCGGTGTGGCGGTGCATCCGGTGACGATGACGGCGAGGGTGGTCACAGTGGCAGTGGCGAGAAGGAGTGAGCGTTTCATGATGGCTTCCGATGGCGGCCGCGGGACGGCCTGGCTTCGCGGCGCGCGGCAGGAGCGCACCGACATGTACTGGATGTCGAGGGCGTGGCAAAGAGGTGGCAGGTGCGGGCGGGCCGAACGTTTTCTCGGCCCGCCCGAGTCGGGTCCTAGAGCTGTCCCAGGAGTTCCTCCATCGTGGCGATCTCCGCAGTCTGATCGTCGATGACCTGCTGCGCGAGGTCGAGGACGTCCGGGTTCTGCGCGTCGTCAAGGGCGGTCTGCGCCATGTCGACAGCGCCTTCGTGATGCACGATCATCTGCTCGAGGAACAGGCGACTGGCCTCGGCGGCGTCGGCGTCCTCGAGTAGGGTCATGTCCTCCTCGGACATCATGCCGTCGTCACCGCCCATTGACCCATGGTCCATACCGCCCATGGAATCAGGGTCGTAGTCCACGTCCCAGTCTTCGAGCCATCCGAGCATCCTGTCGATCTCGGGACCCTGCGCTGCTTTGATCTGTTCGGCGAGTTCGACCACGCGTGGGTCCGCCCCGTCCTTGGCGAGCAGGATGTCGGCCATCTCGATGGCCTGCTGGTGATGCGGGATCATCATCGTGACGAACATCTCATCCGCCTCAGTCGCCTGTGAAGCCGACGACGACTGCGACGGGGAGGTGGTCTCGCTGGACGGCGCGGTGCTGTTGTCCGCGCAGCCGCTGAGCGCCAGCGCGAGTGTCAGGATGCCGGTGCTGACAGCGAGGGGGAGCTTTTTGTTCATGATTGTTCCTTCGATAAGTCGTATGAGGGTTGCGCAAGTAACGGCGCCAGAAGGCGCCACGAAACCGACCGCTCGGGTCGGCGGCGCCTACTCAGGTGCGACTTATCGAAAGGAACGTGAGCGAGGGAGCCCGCGGAAGGGCACCTGCGGCATCCCATCTCACCAGGCTCATCCCGCGGTGAAGGGGCAGGCCGCGACCCTGGATCAGCGTCGGAGGAAGCAGCAACAGGAGGCCGGCGAGCAACGCGAGCACGCAGGCCGTCAGCATGTCGTCGTGGCCCTGGCCGGGCCCGGTGCCTACATGACACGGTCCATCACAGGCGGCGCCCACGCTGTCGGGGCTGCCCATCACGTCAGGGGCGTGCTCGGCGCCTGCTGCGGACGTTGAGTGGGTGAGCCCGGGTGATCCGTGCCCGGCTGGTTCGGCGGTGAAGGTGTGCATCGCCAGCAGCCCGACGATGACCATGAGCGTGGCAGCGCCCAGCATCAATACCGCGCGCAGCGACAGCTGCGGGCGTGCGCTGCGAAACGCGACAAGCATGCGTTGATCCTCCATCCTGCTCAGGATGCTAACACCGCGGCCTATGCACCTCATCGGGTGACGAACTGACCTCGTTCGCGGATACGGGAAATGGCCGCAAGGCGTTTACTCATCCTACCGGAATACCCCATAGGGGTATACGGTTTGGGGTGGAAGACACACCGTCCGTACCGATCGAGAGAAAGAGGAACGCCACATGTCCGACTCCACCATGGGATCCTGCTGCAGCCACAACCCTAGCGCCGTCGCTGCCGACGGACGCAAGGATCTTCTCGCCCGATCAGCGGATGAGTACGCCGAATGCCCCGTCATGGTGGGCAGCACCGTCGTCAAAGCGGACGCGGAAGCCGCGGGCTTGTTCCGCGACTACGACGGCAACCGGTACTACTTCTGCTGCGCCGGATGCGGTCCCGCATTCGACGCTGACCCGGCCAGATACGCCACCGCCGCTGTCTGAGACGGCGTCACTCGTGTGCGGCTGCAGCATTTGGCCTGCACGGTTCATCAACTCCGAGGAGGATAGGTCCATGAGCACCCCGCACAATGGCGGCGCGGAGCACGCACACGCCGATCACGATCATGTGGCGCACGGCCATACCCCGTCGAACCCTGCCGCGGTGACCGCGACAGCGCACGGTTCACAGACGGACCATCGTGCAGTGCCGCATGAGCATGGCGAGTCGATGTCGCACGAGGGCCACGGTGCAACGTCCGGCCACGGTGGGCACGACGGCCACGCAGGACACGGCGATCACGTGGGACAGTTCCGCCGGCTGTTCTGGATCATGCTCGTTCTTGCCGTCCCCACCGTCGCGCTCTCCGGGATGTTCGCGATGATCGTCGGCTACACCCTCCCCGACGTTCCGGGCCTTGTCTGGGTGTCGCCCGTGCTCGGCACAGTCATGTACGCCTGGGGTGGCAAGCCGTTCCTCATCGGCGCGATCAGCGAGCTTCGGTCTCGCCGGCCGGGGATGATGCTCCTGATCGGTCTGGCCATCACGGTCGCGTTCGTCGCCTCCTGGGGCGCCACCCTGGGCATCCTGCACCATGAGCTCGACTTCTGGTGGGAGCTCGCCCTGCTCATCGTCATCATGCTGTTGGGGCACTGGATCGAGATGCGCTCCCTCGCGCAGACCACGTCTGCCCTCGACTCGCTCGCCGCTCTCCTGCCGGATGAGGCGGAACGTGTCGAGGACGACCGGGTCGTGACGGTCTCACCTGCCGAACTCATCGTCGGCGACGTCGTGGTGGTGCGACCCGGTGGGAGTGTCCCCGCGGACGGACGCATCGTCGATGGACGCGCATCGATGGACGAGTCGATGGTCACCGGCGAATCCCGCACCGTGGAGCGCAGCGTCGGCGACCAGGTCACGGCCGGAACCGTAGCCACCGATTCGGGGCTTCGGGTGGAGATCACCGCGACCGGGGATGATACGACCCTGGCCGGCATCCAGCGTCTCGTGACGGAGGCGCAGAGTTCCTCGTCCCGCGCGCAGCGCCTCGCCGACAAGGCCGCCGCGTGGTTGTTCTGGTTCGCTCTCGGTGCTGCGGCGATCACCGCGATCGTGTGGACGCTCATCGGGTTCCCCGATGCGGCCGTCATCCGCACGATCACGGTGCTGGTCATCGCCTGCCCGCACGCATTGGGCCTGGCGATCCCGCTGGTCGTCTCCATCGCCACCGAACGCGCAGCGCGCGGAGGCGTGCTCGTCAAGGACCGGCTCGCCCTGGAGAGCATGCGCACAGTCGACACGGTCCTGTTCGACAAGACCGGCACCCTCACCAAGGGCGAACCCGTCGTCTCCGAGGTCACCGCCATCGACGGCACGGACCCCGACCGGATTCTCGCACTGGCCGCGGCCGCCGAAGCCGACAGCGAGCACCCCCTTGCGAAGGCCATCGTCCGCGCGGCTGCCGACAAGCAACTCACCGTCCCGCGCAGTGCGGACTTCACGTCGTCACCCGCAGTGGGCGTCACCGCGACGGTCGAGGGAACAACCGTACGCGTCGGCGGACCGCACCTGCTCTCCGAGGAAAGCGCGAACGAACTCCCGATCGCCGATCGGTGGCGTGCAGACGGTGCCATCATCCTCCACGTCACCCAGGACGGCCGCGTTCTCGGAGCCCTGAAGCTCGCCGACGAGGTGCGCTCGGAATCCCGCGAAGCCGTCGACGCCCTTCACGCGCTCGGCGTTCAGGTCGTGATGATCACTGGAGATGCGGAGGCTGTCGCACACACCGTCGCCCAGGAGCTCGGCATCGACCGTGTCTTCGCCGGGGTCCGCCCCGAGGACAAAGCCGCCAAGGTCCAGGAGCTCCAAAACGAGGACCGGAAAGTCGCAATGGTCGGCGACGGCGTCAACGACGCCCCTGCCCTCGCACAGGCGGACGTCGGGCTCGCGATCGGCGCCGGCACAGATGTCGCGATCGCCTCAGCCGGCGTCATCCTCGCCAGCGACGACCCTCGCTCAGTGCTCTCCGTGATCGAACTGTCACGGGCCTCGTACCGGAAGATGAAGCAGAACCTGTGGTGGGCCGCCGGCTACAACCTCATCTCCGTGCCCCTCGCCGCCGGCATCCTCGCCCCCATCGGCTTCGTGCTTCCGATGTCGGTCGGAGCGATCCTCATGTCGTTGTCCACGATCGTCGTCGCCCTCAACGCACAGCTGTTGCGCCGACTCGATCTGCGGCCCGACACCACGACCCGCGCCATCCTGAATCGATGACGCCCCCCCCCGGAGATCCAGATGACTGATACCGCCGACCCCGCAACCTCCGGCGACCACGGTGAGCATGGGTACATCACTGACAAAGCCCGCTATCTTGCCCGTCTCAAGCGCATCGAAGGACAATCACGCGGTATCCACCGCATGGTCGAGGACGAGAAGTACTGCATCGACATCCTCACTCAGATCTCCGCGCTGACCAGCGCCTTGCAAAGCGTTGCTGTCGGACTCCTCGAAGAGCACCTGCGCCACTGCGTGGCAGATGCAGCGCGGGCCGGCGGGGACATCGCCGAAGAGAAAGTGCGTAAAGCGTCTCAGGCGATCGCCCGCCTCGTGCGCTGAGCCGTTTCAGATCTGGCGATGCGCAGACCGCACGACAACACGATTCGTTCGGCTGTTCTAATTGGTGTGGCTAAGCCTGCAACGGCCTAATCTCGCGCGCGCCTGTACTCGAAGACACCGTCCCTGCCCTGAGCTTTGAATAGGTCATAGAGCACGCCGTCGTGATCGATGATGGGCTTAGGTTCCCCGTCAGGCTGGAGCGGGCAGAGGACAGATTCGCCACCTTCAGTCGCCGCCTCATCGTCGTGCAGAACCGCGATATACGTTTCAATCGACATACCGCCACGCTACCCGCGGCACGTCGTACTCGTCTGCGCTCTTGGTCGTGGCGCGCCTGCGTCTCAGTCGACCTCTTCGTCCAGTTCCCGACGATTCTGACGAGTCGGGTGGAAGGTATGGATGTCGACGAGCGCGGGAAGACCGGTGAGATCGGCGGGGCCGGCCATCGTCTGGAGAATCTCGGCGGTGACCTCGGCGTCGTTTGCTTCACCGACCCATACCGGTGACGCGCCGGCGCTTCTGCCGTCCGCATCGGGGATGATGACGACGACGTTGGAATGCTCGCAAGCATCGAGACACCTGCTGACGGTGACCGCTACCTTCGTACCGGCAACATTTCTGATCTCGCGCAGCTGTGCAGCGTGGTCGGTGCCGGGGTGCTTACGCCGGCTGCCGCAGTCGCCGCCCCGGCACACCACAACGATCATCTGATCCTTGGGCGTCGCCTGCGTTCGGCGCTTCTTCTTTGCCATCGAACACCTATGAGCTATTTGGGCCGAGCACGTCGGCACGACGTTCGGAGCGTTGCAGGTTCTTCGTCCTGGAGAAAACGAGCGCGGCGGCTGCGGCCACGATGGCGATCAGGGCCAGGGCGAGTGCCGCGCTGGAAAGGCTGGCAGCGCCGAGCCAGCCGGCGATCGGGTAGGTGATGAGGAAGCAGGCGTGGGAGAGGGCGAACTGAGCCGTGTAGACGAGGTTCCGATTCGCGGGCGTAGAGGCATCGGCGAGAAGCCGCGATGAGGGTGTGTTCACCAGGGATGTTCCCATGCCCAGCAGCACCCAGGTGCCCAGCAGTGCGATCCAGCCTGACCCGGTCTTCGCAGAGCCCGCTGTGACGATGACTGCCGCAAGGAGGCCGACGACGATGAGGATCGTTCCGATGATCATCGTGCGGATCACACCGATCCGCGCGACCACCCAGGGGATGTTCACCGCGACCACGAGCGAGCCGATGCCGTAACAGGCCAACGCAAGCGCGAGAGCGGCGTCGTCAAGATGGAAGACCCCGCGGGCGTACACCACCGAGTTCACGAGCACGATCGCGGTGCCGGCCGCGACGACAATGTTGGTCAACATCAGAAAGCGGAGCGTTGGCGTTCGGGCGAATACTTTCGCTCCCATCGGGAGTCGTTGCCAGAACGATGTCCCGGGCTCGTCATCGGTTCGGGCCGGCAGCCGGGAGAGCAGCACGAGGGTCGCCGAGCACGCGAATCCGATGGCAGTGCCGACGAACAGGTTGTTGTAACTGACCAGTGTCAGCAGCGCCGCAGCGATCGTCGGGCTCACCAGCGCCTCGAGGTCATACGCGAGGCGCGACAGCGATAGAGCACGCGTGTAGTCGTTCGGTTCGGGCAGAACAGCGGGAATCAGGGATTGAAACGCCGGGGTGAAAGTCGCCGACGCGGACTGCAGCACGAAGACCAGCACGTAGATCTGCCACGCTTCCGTGACAAACGGCAACATCAGGGCGATCACCAGCCGCACCACGTCGGCCGTCACGAGCACCGCCTTCTTCGGCAACCGGTCAACCACTGCTGCGATCAGGGGTGCGACGCCGACGTAGGCGACCATTTTGATCGTCAGCGCCGTGCCGAGCACCGACCCCGCGGCATCCCCCGCGATATCGAACGCGAGCAGCCCCAGGGCAACCGTGAGAAGTCCGGTGCCCAACAGGGCGATCACCTGCGCGGAGAACAGCTTCGCATAGGTGGTGTTGCGCAGAACGCGCAACATCAGCGCAGGTCCTCCGGTGAGGGGTGCTCGCCCCGGTGGTGCGGAGGGTCGTTGCTCAGCGAGTGCTGTGCTTGGAAGATCGCGTCCGCGACCAGCTGCCGGGCGTGCTCGTTCGCGAGTCGGTAAAACACCTTCGTGCCCTCCTGCCGCGCCAGCACAATCCGCGCCAGGCGGAGCTTCGCGAGATGCTGCGAGACGGCAGCCGGGGACTTGTCGACGATATCGGCGAGGTGGTTCACCGAAAGCTCCTCATCCCGCAGCGCGAGAATGATCCTCACCCGCGTCGCGTCCGCGAGCATCGAGAACACCTCGGCAGCCAGCTCGACGTAACTGCTCTCCACCGACAGTGAACATTTAGGATCTGCATGCATACGCAGATTATTGCATATTGACTTGAAGCGAGCTAGGGACATCTCGTTCCACGATGGATGGAGAAGTTCGCTTCTCGGGGGCTATCGAGGGTGCAACCTGCCGAAAACGATCGTTTGCGGCGTTGCGAGCGGACGACGTTGTGCAGAGCTGCCGTTAACGCGTCCCGAAACGACGTTTCGGTGGAGAGTTCCGGCGCTTTGCTAGCTGTTGCTGGCCATAACGTTGTGGTCACGTAGGAAGGTCGCGGCAGGAGGCTCCGCCTCTGCGCGCGTCATCTCGGATTGGCTACAGGTACCTGCAGACCTCGTCGGCGTTGCAGGTCTCGGGTTCGGGTTCTGCGGCTGCGTCGCGGAGGGCGGCAACGTTGTCGCGGAGGGAGACGAGATCCGAGATCTGGCGCTCAATGTCCTTCAGACGAACGTCTAGGAGGTCCCGGACGTGGCCGCAGGGAATCTCGCCTCCATCGCGGATGTCGAGGATCTGTTTGATCTGCGCGAGGGTAAGTCCGGCAGCCTGGCCGCGGTGGATGAAGTCGATCCGAGTCGCTGCTTCCGGATCGTAGTCGCGGTATCCCGACGCGGTGCGCTCGGCCGCGGGAAGCAGGCCCTGCTCCTCGTAGAACCGCAGGGTCTTGGCGGTGGTGCCGGCCGCCTCGGCGAGTTCGCCGATCCTCATCTGGGTCTCCGATGTGTCACAGGTCGCACTTGACCTTCCCCCGTACTGGAAGGTCCATTGTGGCTGCATCAAGAGCAATTCTCAAGACTCAGGGGAGGAATCGGGATGCAGTCCAGGTACGACCTTGCGATCATCGGATCGGGTGGCGCCGCGTTCGCCGCCGCCATCCGCGCGACCACGCTCGGCAAGTCGGTGGTGATGATCGAGCGCGGCACTTTCGGCGGCACGTGCGTGAACACCGGCTGCGTGCCGTCGAAGGCGCTCATCGCCGCCGCTGAGGCCCGCCAGACCGCTGCCGAGGCGGGCAACCGTTTCCCGGGGATCGCCACCACAGCGGACGACGTGGACATGCCCGCGCTGATCAGCAGCAAGCAGGACCTCGTCGAGGAACTTCGGGGTGAGAAGTACGTCGACGTCGCCGACGCCTACGGCTGGCAGATCCGCCACGGCGACGCTGCGTTCGCCGGCACGCCAGAAGCGCCCGTTCTTGAGGTCACCGCGACTGACGGTGCGGTCGAGACGATCGACGCTGATCACTACCTGGTCGCCACCGGCGCCAGCGCATGGGCCCCACCGATCGACGGTCTTGAGGAGGCCGGCTACCTGACCTCGACCACGGCGATGGAGTTGACCAAGGTTCCCGACTCGCTGCTGGTGCTCGGCGGCGGCTACGTCGCCTTGGAGCAGGCCCAACTGTTCGCCCGGCTCGGGTCGAAGGTCACCCTGCTGGTTCGTTCCCGGCTGGCGTCGAAGGAGGAGCCGGAGGTATCCAAGGCGCTGCAGGAGGTCTTCGCCGACGAGGGCATCCGCGTGGTCCGCCGTGCGGTCCCGACCCACGTTGCCCGTGACGACGTCAGGGGCCAGGTTGTTGTCACCGCTGACATCTCCGGCGGCGAGCAGGAATTCCACGCCGAACAGGTCCTCGTCGCCCTCGGCCGCCGACCGGTCACCGATGGGCTGAACCTCGATGCGGTGGAGGTGAAGACCGGCGACACGGGCGAGATCGTGGTCACCGACCAACTGCAGTCCTCCAACCCCCGGATCTGGGCAGCCGGCGACGTGACCGGGCACCCCGAGTTCGTCTACGTCGCCGCCCACCACGGCAACATGGTCGCTGAGAACACGTTCGCTGGCGCTGAGCGGTCGGTGGACCACAGCCGGCTGCCGCGGGTGACCTTCACCAGTCCGGCGATCGGCGCGGTCGGGATGACCGAGGCCCAGGTGCTCGCTGCCGGGATCCGCTGCGACTGCCGCGTCCTGCCGCTGGACTACGTGCCCCGGGCGCTGGTCAACCGCGACACCCGCGGCTTCATCAAGATCGTCGCCAACGCTGAGACCGGCGAGATCCTCGGCCTCACCGCCGTCGCCAAAGACGCCGGCGAGCTCGCCGCCGCCGGTGTCCACATCCTCGGCAAGACCGTCACCGAGGTCGCCGACGCATGGGCGCCCTACCTGACCATGACCGAAGGCATCCGGATCGCCGCCAAGGCCTTCACCACCGACATCTCCAAGCTGTCCTGCTGCGCGTGACCCGCAGCCGACAGCCTCCACCCGACTCATGAAGAAGGTACCGCCATGTCGGAGCTCACGACGCAACTGCCCGAACGACTCAACAACACCGAAGAGACCGGCCTTGACGCCGTCCTATTGATCCCGCTGCTGCGGCTGATCGTCGAGGGCGGCCCGGTCACCGTCGAGCAGTTCGCCGCGGCCGCCGGCCGTCCGGTCGACGACGTACGCACGGGTCTGGCCGCGGTGCCGGACACCGAGTACGACGACCAGGGCCGCATCATCGGCCAGGGCCTCACCCTGCGCCCCACCCCTCACCGGTTCACCGTGGCCGGTGAGGAGCTCTACACCTGGTGCGCCCTGGACACCCTGATCTTTCCGACCCTGCTCGAGCGCGCGGCGAGCGTGGAGTCGGTCTCCCCGACCAGCGGCGAGCCGATCCGGGTCACCATCGACCCCGTCGCCGGCGTCACCAGCGTCGAACCCGCCACCGCGGTGGTGTCGCTGGTCAACCCCGACCAGATCACCTCGATCCGGTCCTCCTTCTGCAACCAGGTCCACTACTTCACCTCCGATGAGGACGCCGCGGGCTGGCTGGCCGAGCACCCCCGCGCCGAGGTCGTGCCCGTGGCCGTTGCCTATCGGATCGGTACCGACCTCACGACCGGCTTCCTCAAACAGTTCCAGGCCAACGCGGCAGTGGCCGACGACGGCCACTGCCGCTGCTGACCAAGAACACCGAAGGGAACTCCACTCCGATGAAGTCCAACCACGACGACCAACCGGGAGGCAGCGGCCTGCTCCTCGGAGCCGGGGCCGCGCTGCTCATGGTCGCCTGCTGCGCCCTACTTCCCTTGCTCCTCGCCGGTGGTCTGCTGGCCAGTGTCGGCGGGTTCCTCGGCAACCCCTGGGTGATCGGCACCGGCATCGCCGTCCTGGTGCTCGCGGTCCTCGCGACCACGCGGCGCCGCAGCGGCGGCAACAACGCCAGGCATGGCTGTTGCCCGCCTGTGAACTCCACCCACCCCAGCGACACGAAGGACGACCAGAACCGATGACGCTTACCCGCACCCGCCGCGCGACCCTCTCGGTCGCCGGCCTCCTGCTTGCAGGCTCCCTGGCTCTGACCGCCTGCGGAAACACCGACGCCACACCAGCCGCAGATGCGGGCACGCCAGCGGCGGTTACTAGCATCGACGGCCAGATGGTCAGCCTGCCCGCCAGCGGGAAGCCGACCGCGGTGTTCTTCTTCTCCGTCGGCTGCGGCGAATGCGTTGAAGGCGTCCGCTCCCTCGGCGAGGCCGCCACCGCTGCCGAGAAGTCGGGTGCTGGGGCGAGCTTCCTCGCCGTCGACATGGACCCCGGCGAGTCCAAGGAGACCATCGAGGGATTCATGGAGTACGTCGACGCCGAACACGTCCCGGCCGCCATAGACGAGGGTGCCGCCTTGTCCCAGCGATTCGACGTTGCCGCCCTGTCCACCCTCATCGTCATCGACGGCGACGGCAAGGTGACCTTCCGTGCCACCGAGCCCGACGCGAAGACGATCACCGCCGAACTCGTCAAGGCCGGAGCCTGATCCATGGGCGGATTGCTCAGCCTCGCCTTCGCCGCCGGCATGGTGGCGCCGGTCAACCCATGCGGGTTCGCGCTGCTGCCGGCCTGGATCAGCCAGACCCTCGGCGACGCTGACGCCTCGCCCGTCCCGGTGCGGCTGCTGAGGGCCCTGCGGTCCGGAATCGCACTGGCGATCGGGTTCGCCGGCACCCTCGCAGCTGCGGGCCTGCTGGTGAGCGCCGGGGCTCGGGGCCTGATCCAGGCAGCGCCCAAACTCGGTCTCGCCGTAGGCGTCCTACTGGTGCTCCTCGGCCTGTGGATGCTGGCCGGCCGTTCGATCTCCGTGCGGTTGCCCCGGATCACCGGCCGAGCAACCGAAGGCCTCCCGCCAACCGCCCGGATGCTGGTCTTCGGGATCGGCTACGCCCTCGCCTCCCTGTCGTGCACCTTCGGAGTGATCCTTGCTGTCATCGCCCAGGCACAGGCCACCGCCAGCTACGCGGGGCTGCTGCTGGTCTTCGGTGTCTACGCCGCCGGCTTAGCCAGCATCCTGCTGCTGCTCGCACTCGCGACCACCGCCGCGGGTACCGGCCTAACCCGCCACGTCGCACGCCTCGGGAGTTATGGCCCCCGGATCACCGGCGCCGTCTTGCTGCTCACCGGCGTCTACCTCGCGTGGTACTGGTGGCCCGCCGCCACCGCCGACAACAACCTCGTCGCGACCGGCCGTGCCGGCGGTGTCGCCAGGCTCTCAACGACCCTGTCCGGCTGGGTTCAGGCTCACACGGCGCCGATCGCGGCGCTCGCGGTCATCTCCCTCCTCGTAGTACTCGCCCTTGGCGCCGCCCATAGGCGGCGTCGAGCCAGTTCCGAATCGCCGGAGGCCTGCTGCGACACCACGAACGTCGGGCTCGGCGTGTCAGGCGGCGACCACGAGGGTCAGTAGCCGACGGCTGAATGGGGGGCTTGGTCCGGGACTCAGCGACTCGACTGGAACATTCTTCGAAGGACGTGCATGACTCACCGCAACTCGCCACTGTCAGTCGAGGGACGTCGGCGGCTGGTCGAGCGTTGCAAGACCCGGCCGATCGCTCACGTGGCAGCTGAGATGGGAATCTCCCGCGCTACCGCGTCAAAGTGGGTCCATCGCCATCGTGAGTTCGGTGAGGTCGGTCTGCTCGACCGCTCATCGACGCCTAAGCAATCCCCGACAGCCACCCCCAACGTCGTTGTTCGCGAAGTCGAACGCATGCGGCGCGAGCACAAGTGGTCAGCGGCTCGGATCACGTTCGAGCTCGAACAGGTCGGCATTCAGATCAGTCGGCGCACGGTGAGTCGCATCCTCACCGACCTGCAGCTCAACCGGCGCCGCTTCATCGACCCGACCGGGGAAAGTAACCGCGAAGCGAGGAAGATTGTCGCTCGGTGCCCCGGCCACATGGTTCACCTGGACGTCAAGAAGGTCGGCCGAATCCCCGATGGCGGCGGATGGCGGGCTCATGGCAAGGACAGCCCGGAAGCTCGCGCCGTCGCGCGGACGAAAACCCGCGGCACGCGAGCCGGCTACGTCTACCTCCACTCAGCGATTGACGGCTACTCACGCCTCGCGTACACCGAGGCTTTGCCGAACGAGCAGGCCGCGACGGCCGTTGCGTTCCTCGCGCGAGCGCGGGCATGGTTCGCGGCTCATGGCATCACGCACATCGAACGGATCGTGACCGACAACGGATCCTGTTACCGCGCCTCAGCGTTCGCCGATGCACTGGCCGGGTCGCGGCACCAACGGATCACGCCCTACACGCCCCGCCACAACGGAAAGATCGAGCGGTACAACCGGATCCTTGCCGAAGAGTTCCTCTATGCACGGACATGGACCTCAGAAGACGAACGCGCCAACGCCCTCGAGCGCTGGAACCTGCACTACAACTACCACCGCCCGCACGGTGCCGCGGACGGTCAGCCGCCGGCCACGCTCGTGCCAATTCGCGTCAACAACGTCCTGGCCTCATACAGCTAGCTGGATCGACGTCGTTCGACGAGGATGGTGTCGCGCCACTGCCCCGTCCAGGGGCCGTAGGTCATGAGGGCGATGCGTTCCCGGTGGCCCACGCGCCGGAAACCGGCTCGTTCGTGGAGGGCAAGACTGGCGGGGTTATCCGGAAAGATGCTCGATTGCACCGTCCATACCCCGGCGCCGTCTGCAGCTCGGAGGAACGAGTCGAGGAGTGCGGCACCCACGCCGTGCCCCTGGGCCTGGTTCGCGACATATACCGAGTGCTCGACCACGCCCCGGTAGACCTTGCGAGACGATACGGGTGAGGCAGCCACCCATCCGATGACCGCCCCGGCAGCGTTTTCAGCTACTAACCGTCCGAGGGCGAGTTTCCTCGCGTCGAAGACCTGCCAGGTTGGCGGATCCGTCTCAAAGGTCGCGTTGCCGGTGTCGATGCCTTCGCGGTAGATGGACTCTACAGGCGTCCAGTCGGCGGCGGTCATCGATCGGATGAGAATGTCGCTCATGGGCGCAGCGTGCGGGAGGCCTGTTCGAGTGCGTCGGTCACGACGCGGTAGTAGGCCCAGCGACCGCGTTGCTCGCGAGTGGCAAGACCCGCGTCGACGAGCAGTTTCATGTGGTGGGAGACGGTCGGCTGGGACAGGCCGACGGGCGCGGTGAGATCGCAGATGCAGGCTTCTCCGTCGCCGGACGCGGCGATCAACGAGAGAAGTCGCACACGGGTGGGGTCGCTCAGAGCCTTGAAAGTGTGAGCGATTCGCTCAGCCTCGTCCGTAGTCAACACCCCGCCGGTGACCGGCGAGCAGCACACTGCAGCGTCCGTTGAGAGGAGGGGAAGTGTTGTGGGCATGCAACTATTCTGGCACGTCACATTGACATTCGTCGATACATCGACGATTCTCTATGCATCGAGGTTTGTCGATGCATAGAGGAGTGACTGTGATGGATAGTGCGTTGCCTGTCGTCGTGATCGGTGCCGGCCCGCAAGGGCTCGCAGCCGCAGCCCACTTGGTCGAACGGGAGATGCCGGTCATGGTGCTGGAGGCTGGAGCTGGCCCAGCCTCGGCAGTTGCCGAGTGGGGGCATGTGCGCCTGTTCTCGGAGTGGCCGGAGCTGATCGACGCGGCCGGGGCGCGGATTCTCGAGCCCACCGGATGGGCAGCGCCGACGACTGGGTATCCGACCGGTGCGCAGTGGATCAGTGGCTATCTCGCGCCGCTTGCTGCCGAACTCGGTGATCGTGTTCGATACGACGCTCGGGTTGTCGGGGTGTCCCGTCTGGGCCGTGACCGTCTCGTTGACGCCGGCCGGGGTGATCAGCCGTTCACCGTGCACGTGCAGCCGAGCGAGGGAGAGGAGTACCGGTTGCAGGCGCGCGCGGTGATCGACGCCTCCGGCACGTGGGCCTCACCCAACCCCGCGGGCGCAGATGGTCTACCCGCGCTGGGCGAGCGGGCCGCCGCCGGGGTGCTGTCGTATCGCATCCCCGACTTCCGGGACCGGGAGGGGTTCGAGGGGAAGCACACGGTCGTGATCGGGTCCGGGCATTCGGCCGTGACGGCGGTCCTCGCGCTGGCTCGCATGACGCGCCGTGACCCGAACACGTCGGTGACGTGGGCGCTGCGCCGCGCCACCGCGGGAAACACGTTCGGTGGCGGTGAAGCCGACGAACTGCCGGCACGGGGCGCGCTGGGGATCAAGGCGAAGGAGTTCGTCGACGCTGGCCTGGTGTCCCTCGTGACCGGGTTCCGTGTCGAGCGCGTCACAACGGACGGGGACCGGCCGGTCCTGGTCGCAGAAGACGGCCGCACGCTCACCGCCGATCGCGTCGTCGTGCTCACCGGGTTCCGTCCCGACCTGTCATTCCTGTCAGAGTTGCGATTGGAGCTGGACCCCACGTTGCAGGCCCCGGTGCGGATCGCCGCGGAGGTCGACCCGAACGTGCACTCCTGTGGTTCGGTTGCGGCGACCGGGGCTACCGACCTCGCGCAGCCGGAACCTGACTTCTACCTCGTTGGTGCGAAGTCCTACGGGCGGGCACCGACCTTCCTCGCCCTCACCGGGTACGAGCAGGTGCGCAGCGTCGTCGCGGAGCTCGCGGGTGACCATGAGTCCGCCCGCCGAGTAGAGCTGGTGCTGCCCGACACGGGCGTGTGCGGCGGCGCCGGCCTGTTCGACGCTTCCGGGGCATCGCTCGACGGTGCCTGCTGTGCCCCGCCGGCTCAGGCGCTCCAGATCGGACGCGCTGCGGCTACCGTCTGACCAGACATACGAGAAGGGGCGGGTCGCATCAGCGATCCGCCCCCCGTCTCGTTGCTCAGCGTGCCAGGAGCGTGGTCTGGATCTTGTCAGAGACGGCGTCGCGCAGCGGTCGCACGGCCTCGGCGTCCCAGGCCTCGGGGTTGGGGAAGGACCACTCCAGGACCTCGCCGCGGGGTGTGGAAGGCAGATCGAGGCCGGGCTTCATCAAAACCACGATGTCCGCCTGATCCAGGTCTTCCGCGGTGACCGCGCGGGGCACGCGGTCGGTGATGTTCATGCCCAGCTCAGCGACCGTTGCGGCCACGGCGGGGTTCACTTCGCCTGCGGGCGACAGTCCCGCCGACGTCGCGGTGAACCGGTCGCCGGCCAAGTGCTCCAGGAGTGCGGCGCCGAGCTGGGAGCGGCCGGCGTTGTGCTGGCAGATGAACAGGACGGTCGGAGTGGTGTCAGTCACGGGTTCTCTTTCTGGGTGGGTCAGGCGGCGGCGATCCGGGGCGCGAGTTCCGTGATCCGGCGCTCCAGCTCGTCGTAAGCAGTGTCGAAGGCGTCATCGGTGCCGACGCGCACCGGGTCGGGGATCGACCAGTGCAGCTGTCCGGTCACACCGAGTTCTTCGTGCGCGTTGTCGCACACGGTGACCACGAAATCTGAACCGGTCAACACCGTCTCCAACGCCCGAGGCGATTCGTCGGGAAGGTTGAGCGCGTGACGGTCCGCCGCGGCGATCGCGCCGGGGTCGATCCGCTCTGCGGGGTGGGTGCCGCCGGACGCGGCGAGGATGCTGCTGCGGGTCGACCACAGCGCCGCGGCCAATTGAGATCTGGCCGAGTTCGCCGTGCACACGAACACCACCCGGCTCGCCCGCTCGACGCGGCCGGGAGTGAGGCCCTGGAGTGCGGTGTCGGTCAGGTGGGCGTAGCTGCGTCGCTTGTCCGCTTCGGACCGGGACCGAGCCACCATGCCCGCCGCCTCCAGCACGTTCAGGTGGTGAGCAACGAGATTTCCTGGCATACCCAGCACCGTCCGAATCTCCGACGGCGACAGGTCACCCAGCGTCAGGAGGTCCACGATCCGCAGGCGCGACGGATCGCTCAACGCCGCGTGCCGGGCAGCGCGGGCTTCCACCGTGTCGATTCGTTCAGTGTTCATTGATTCAATGTTGACTGATCTACCTCGTTCGGGTCAAGATGAGCCGACATGGAAATCACCACTCACACTTCATCCCACCCGTCAGAGGCTCGGCCTCATGTGCTGCGCCGTGCCGCTGCGGAGTTCGTCGGCACGGGCCTGCTCGTCACCGTCGTCGTCGGGTCGGGGATCGCCGCGCAACGGCTCTCGCCGGATGATGTGGGGCTACAGCTCCTCGAGAACAGCCTGACCACGGCCCTCGGGCTGGCGGTGCTGATCCTCATGCTCGGCCCGGTATCGGGGGCACACTTCAACCCCTTGGTGTCACTCGCGGACTGGCTGCTCGGACGCCGCAAAGGCACTGGCCTGCCGTTGCGCGACCTCGCCCCGTACATCGCCGCGCAGATCCTCGGAGGCATCGCCGGCACCCTCCTGGCCGGGGTGATGTTCGACACCGCACCGGCGCTCTCCGGGACCGACCGCGCGACCGGCGGGCACCTGGTCGGAGAAGTGGTCGCCACCGCCGGGCTCGTGCTACTGATCTTCGCTCTCGCCCGCACAGGGAAAGCCTCGGTGACCGCGGCCGCGGTCGGCGCCTACATCGGGGCCGCGTACTGGTTCACCAGCTCCACATCGTTCGCCAACCCCGCCGTGACCATCGCCCGCATGTTCACCGACACGTTCGCCGGCATCGCCCCCGCCTCCGTGACCCCGTTCATCCTCGCCCAACTCATCGGCGCGGCCCTCGGGCTCGCGGTGCTGCTCGTCTTCTACCCGACCGCCGCGCGCACCGCGAGCGACGTCGTGGTGCCCACGCAACCCGAAACCACGTCCTGAAAGGCACCCCATGCACCTCGTAGCGATCGGCGGAAGCGACGCCGGAATCTCCACCGCCCTGCGCGCCCGCGAACTCGACCCCTCCGTCGACGTCACCGTCGTCGTGGCCGACGCCTACCCGAACTTCTCCATCTGCGGCATCCCCTACTACTTCTCCCGCGAAGTGCAGCCCTGGCAATCCCTCGCGCACCGCACGCACGCCGACCTCGAAGCCACCGGCATGAACCTGCGCCTGGACACTCTCGCCACCGGCATCGACGTCGACGGGCGCACGCTCACCGTCCGCGACGCCGCAGGCACCGAATCGACGATCGCCTACGACGAACTCATGGTCGGCACCGGAGCATCCCCGTCCACCGCCGGCATCGCCGGCCTCGACCAGCTCGGCCCCGACGACGGCGTGCACCTGCTGCACTCGATGGGCGACACCTTCGCCCTGGAGCGCTACCTCGACGAGCACCAGCCCGAAACCGCGATCATCGTCGGAGCCGGCTACGTCGGCCTCGAAATGGCCGAAGCCCTCACCGTCCGGGGCCTGCACGTCACCCAACTCCAACGCGGCCCCGAAGTGCTCTCCACCCTCGACCCCGAACTCGGCTCCCTCGTCCGCGACGAACTCACCCGCCACGGCGTCGACGTGCTCACCGGAACGCGAATCGAAGCTGTCACCCGCGACGCGGGCCGGCTCACCGTGACCGGCATCCGCGACGGTGACGCTTTCACCCGCAGCGCCGACCTCGTGCTCGTCGTCGTGGGCGTGCGCCCCAACACCAGCCTGCTCACCGCAGCCGGCGCGACCACGGGCGCGGGCGGCGCGGTCGTCGTCGACGAGCACATGCGCACCGGCCTGCCGAACGTCTGGGCAGCCGGCGACGGCGTGGTCACCCACCACCGCCTCCTCGGCGTCACCTACCTCCCCCTAGGCACCACTTCCCATAAACAAGGCCGTGTAGCCGGAGAGAATGCGATCGGCGGCAACGCTCGGTTCACCGGCAGCCTCGGCACCCAGGTCGTGAAGGTCTTCGACGTCGTAGCCGCACGCACCGGCCTCCGCGATCACGAAGCCGCCGCCGCAAACTACGCCCCCCACAGCCACATCGCCATTGCCGACGACCACAAGCGCTACTACCCCGGAGCCACCCCCATCAGCATCCGCATCACCGGAGACAGCCACGACGGCCGCCTGCTCGGCGCACAGCTCGTCGGCACACGAGGCGCGGAAATCGCCAAGCGCGTCGACACCTACGCGACAGCTCTGCATCACGGTATGACGGTGGCTGGGATGAGCGACCTCGATCTCTCGTACACGCCGCCGCTCGGCTCCCCGTGGGATGCCGTGCAGATGGCGACGCAGGCTTGGGAACGCGACACGCGCGCACTCATGTAGTCGGTGTGGCCACCTGCCGGAAACGATCGTTTCCGGCGCGGTATCACTTGGTTGCCGGGGCGGTCGCCGCTAACGGGAGCCGGAACCCCGTTCTGGCATGGGCCTTCGGTTGGTGCCGCGACCGGACTTGCTAGCGGTCGAGCTGCGGAGCGCGCGTTTGTGGCGGGCGTACTCTTGTCCGATGACTCGACCTCTCACGAAGTGGCATTCCGCGCACGCAGAGCTCGACCTACGTCGGGATGTGCCTTCCATAGCCGCGCCGGGAGAAAGAACGGGGCGATGATGTTGGCGACGCATCCGGGTGAACCCCACCGCGGCGATCTCGCTGGGCGGCTCAACTGGCTCAGAGCCGGAGTGCTCGGCGCGAACGACGGCATCGTGTCGGTCGCGTCGCTCGTCGTCGGTGTCGCGGGGGCGACGACCGATTCCGCGACGCTGCTCGCCGCGGGTGTCGCCGGTCTCGTCGGCGGTGCGATCTCGATGGCGCTCGGGGAGTACGTGTCGGTGAGCAGCCAGCGAGACAGCCAACGGGCTCTGATCGAGAAGGAACGAGGCGAGCTGGCCGATGATCCGGCTACCGAGCTCGAGGAGCTGGCGAGCATCTATCAGGCGAAAGGACTTAGCCCGGCGACCGCACGCCTCGTTGCGGAGGAGCTCACCGCGCACGACCCGCTGACCGCGCACCTCGAAGCGGAACTAGGCATCACGGAGAACCAGGTGGTCAGTCCGTGGGCGGCGGCGGGGGCCTCCGCACTTGCCTTCGCACTCGGAGCGCTGCTTCCGCTCTTGGCGATACTGCTCCCGCCTCCCGAGATCCGGGTGCCGGTCGCTTTCGCGGTGGTGCTGCTGGCGCTCGCGCTGACCGGATTCGTCAGCGCGAGGATCGGCGGGAACCCCGCGCTGAGGCCCACGATCAGGGTGGTGCTCGGTGGGGCGATCGCGCTGGTGGTCACGTTCGCGATCGGCACGCTGCTCGGGACGAGTGGCGTTGCCTGAGAGACAGCTATGAGTTGCCTATCGGGAGCCGTTCCTTAGACCTGTCTCAGAGTCGGCGCAGCACGATTCCCCTATGACCACTCTGACGACGAGACCGCGTGCTTCCGTCCCCGCCGCTTCCCCTGAGCCACGGCGGGCAGCCCATGGCCGCGCGCAGCTCTGGCGTGCAGCGGCGATCACGGTGATCTGGGCGACCAGCCTGTTCGTCGTGGCTCTGTGGGTCGCCAGTGGTGGAGTGACCGCAGTCCTGGGGGTCAACGCCGAGACCATCACGTCGCTCGGACGCCTCACCGGGCTGGTCGCGGCGAACCTGTTGCTCTATCAAGTGCTGCTGATGGCACGCGTCCCGCTGTTCGAGCGCGGATTCGGTCGCGACGGGATCACGCGGCTGCATCGCTTCGTCGGATTCTGGTCGTTCTGGTTGATGGGCGCGCACATCGCGCTGCTCGCGGTGGGCTACGCGATGGCGGCCGGCATCAACCCGCTCGTCCAGCTGTGGAGCTTCATCTGGGACTACCCGGGCATGCTCCTAGCCACGGCCGGCACGCTGCTGATCCTGCTCGTGGTCGTCACCTCCATCCGGCGCGCTCGTCGTCGCCTGCGGTACGAGTCCTGGCATCTCCTGCACCTCTACGCCTACCTGGGCGTCGGGCTCGCGCTGCCGCACCAGCTGTGGACGGGCGCCGACTTCCTGTCCTCGCCGATCGCGACCGCCTACTGGTGGTCGATCTGGGCCCTCGCCGCGGGATCGGTGCTGGTGTTCCGCATCGGGATGCCGCTGCTGCGGTCCACACGTCGTGCGCTGCGTGTGGCAGGGGTCGAGGCGGACGGTGCTCGGGGCGTCACCATCCGAGTCACGGGTCGCGACCTTCCGACGCTCGGTGCCCGGGCCGGTCAGTTCTTCGTCTGGCGATTCCTCGACGGGCCCGGCTGGACCCGCGGACACCCGTTCTCGCTCTCCGCTGCGCCGGGAAGCGAGCTGACGTTGACCGCCCGTGTGGTGGGGGACGGCACACGCCGGCTTACCGCGCTGCGCTCCGGCACCCGGGTCATCGTGGAAGGACCATACGGGGAGATGACCGGCGAGCGGCGGACCGGGACGAAGCTGCTCATGATCGGCGCCGGCGCCGGGGTCGCACCGCTCGTCTCGCTGCTCGAGACGGAAGGCTACGGACCAGGAGACGCGATGCTCATCACCCGGGAGTCCGCCGCAGAGGACGCTCTTCGACAGGAGGCCATCGCTCACCTCATCAGCACCCGGGGCCTGAGGTACCTGCCGTTCGTCGGCCCGCGTTCGTCGGGCGCGTCGAGCTGGATCCCTGCCACTCACGAGGCGTGGTCGGGCGCAGATCTCCTCCACCATCTCGTGCCGGAGCCGAAGGACCACGACGTCTTCATCTGTGGCGCTGAGGCCTGGATGAAAGACCTCCGGCGCGACCTGGTTGACGCCGGGTTCCCCGCCCATCGCATCCATTCCGAATCGTTCACGATCTGAGCAGGGAGACGGCCATGAAGAAGATCCTCTACACGCTGCTCGCGACCGTCAGCGGCCTCGTGCTGCTGTTCAGCTACCGAACGTCTCTGGAGGCGGTCACCCCGACCGACGCCAGTGCGGCGACAGCGGGCAGTTCGTCGACGACCGCCGACACCGGCGCGAGCGGCTCGGGAACCACGTCGAGCTCGGGAACCACGTCTGGCACCGGCCTTGCCGACGGAACCTACACCGGCGCATCGTCGCAGACCCGCTTCGGGCCGGTGCAGGTGCAGATCACCGTCTCCGGCGGGGAGATCACGGATGCGCAGGCGGTCGACTACCCGAACAGCAACGGTCGAGACCGGCAGATCAACGGGACCGCTATTCCGAGGCTGGTCTCGGAGACGATCCAGGCGCAGAGCTCCAAAATCCAGATGGTGTCCGGCGCCACCTACACGAGCGATGGCTATCTCTCGTCGCTGCAGAGCGCGATCGACGAGGCGCAGAGCTGATGCGTACCGCGAATGAGGGGACGCGGGTCTGGGTCGAGGAGATCATGGGCATCCCGATGAGCATCCATCTGATCGCTCCGACAACGGGACCCGATGTGGGCGCCGACCGGGCAGTGCGTGCGTGCTTCGACGAACTGCGGGACATCGACCGGGTCTTCTCGACGTACCGCACGGACTCCGACATCAGCCGCATCCACCGCGGCGAGCTCTCCGTCGCCGACGCTGACTGCAGGGTCGCGCTGGTCGCGGATGCCTGCGAACGCGCCGAACAGGAGACTGGCGGCCTGTTCTCTGCTCGGTGGCGGGGGTGGTTCGACCCGACGGGATACGTCAAGGGCTGGGCTGTGGAAGCGGCTGCCCGTCGACACCTCGAGCCGCTGCTGGCTGCGGCGACCGCGGTCGGGATCAACGCCGGAGGAGACCTGCAGCTGTTCACTGCCGAGGGAGCCGACTGGCGATGGCCGGTGGGAATCGCCGACCCGCACGACCGCGGTCAGTTGATCGCGGTGGTCGACGTGTCGAACGGTGCGGTGGCGACCTCAGGGACGGCGGAACGCGGGCTTCACATCCTCGATCCCCGCACCGGCCGGCCCGCGACAGGCACCGCGTCGGCCACGATCGTGACCGACGGTCTCACACAGGCGGACGTCTGGGCGACCGCTGCCGTGGTGGCCGGCCCGGCGAACCGCTCGTGGATCGCGGCTGCGGGGTCGCGCACCGGCATCATCGTCGATGATGAGCACCACGTCACGCGCTGGCTGGGCGCGACGATGGTGGACGTGCAGACGACGACGGCCGGTTCGCCGCCGATCGGAGGATACGCACCCGTTCACGCATGAGCCGGCAATGTGAGCAGGAAAGTCGTGCCGGATGCCGTCGACCGTTCGACCTCGATGGAACCCCCGGCGCGACGGGCGACATCCCGCACGAGTGAGAGCCCGAGACCGAAGCTACGGGGGCGTCCACTCTCGCGCGGACGCGCGAACCGCTCGAAGACCTGGTCCGGGGAGATGCCCTCGATCCCGGAGCCCTCGTCGATCACGCGCACCGTCACGTTCTGTCGGTCTCTCCCGATGTGGATCGAGACGGTGCCGCGGGCGGGGGAGTGCTGCACTGCGTTGTCGAGCAGCGCGACCAGGATGCGGACGAGCGTGACTTCCGGCAACTGGGCTTCCGCGTCCTGTTCCACCGTGATCGCGAGGGAGACCTCGGACTCCTTCGCGCTCGTCGTCATCGTCGCGACGGCTGCGGCTGCCGCTGTCGCGACGTCCGCGTTCCCGTCGGCAAGCGATTCCCCCTCCGCAGCAATGAGCAGATCATTGAGCACGTCTGCCATCATGTCCGCATCGTGCCGCAGGTCGGTGAGACCCGCTCCGAGCTCCTCGCCCCGGTCATGACGGCGTTGCAGAACCTGGATACGGCTTGTCAGTGTCGTCAGTGGGGTGCGGAGCTCGTGACTCGCGTCGGCCACGAAGTTCCGCTGCCGACGCAGCGCCTCCCCGAGCGGGCGGACCGACCGTCGCGCGGCGACCGCGGCGACCACCCCGAGCAGCACCACGCCGATCAACCCGAGGATGATCACGGTCGGCACGACCACGTCGATGTCGACGATGAAGTCGTCTCTGACACCGTCACCACCGCCGAACCAGCCGCCGCCGTGCTCCTCGCCTTCGCGGCGCGACGTAGAGAGCACCACCGCGATCAGCACCCCGATGCCGATCGCGACGATCACACCAGACGAGATCCCGACCCAGAGCCCGATGGACAGCGCTGCGCGTCGCACGCGCCTGGTATCAGCGTCGCTCATGACGGTGTTCCCGCGCGGTAGCCGCGCGCGCGGACGGTCTCGATCATGTCGGGAGTCGTCTTGCGCCGCACATAGTGCACATACGTATCCACCGAACTCGTCGTATCTCCTTCATGGAACACGGCGCGGAGGATCTCCTCCCGACTGAACACGTGCTCGGGGCTGGTGCTCAACAGCTCCAGGAGCGCGCTCTCCGTCGCCGTCAGCGCCACTCGGATTCCAGATGGATCGTACGCGGCCTGGGCGTCCGGCGTGAACACCCACTCGCCGAGGCGTCGACGTACCCCATCAGCCCTGAACGCGCGTCGCAGCGCCCGAAGGCGCGCCAGCAGCTCGTCGTAATCGAACGGCTTCACCAGGTAGTCGTTCGCTCCGCCGTCGAGACCGGTGACACGATCGTCCACGGTGCCGAGCGCGGTCAGCATCAGGACCGGCGTCGTGATGTGCGCGGTACGCACGGCACGGATGAAATCCACACCGTCCATGCCGGGCAGACGTCGATCGACGACCATCGCGTCGTACCGCCTGCTCAGCGCGAACCGGAGCGCGGTCTCGCCGTCCGAGGCATGCTCGACGTCGTACACCTCTTCCAGCACTTCGACCGTCAGCGCAGCGATCTCCGTGTCATCCTCCACATAGAGCAGCGAACCGCGTGGCCCCTGTGCCGAGTCGCCCATGGTCGTCGTCCTGTCTTCCGCGATCGAGACCATCAGCGTACGCCCGGCGCAAACCGGGTCGGGTAACCCGGATGATCTTCCGCATGCCGTCGTCCGTCACACCAGAAACGATCGTTTTGGCGTCACTGGCCCGGTGGCTCCTTATGAGGCGCCACAAACGATCTTCGGAAACCCCTCTCGGCAGGGATTTTCGGCGCACCACGTCAAGAGGCGTTGTGTCCGTGATCGCTTAGACAGAACTAGCTGACAGCTGGAGGTGTGGGTGGCGTTCAGCTCTCGTCTGCGCTGCTGGGCTGATGTTCCACCGCTGGCGCGCGTCCTTCTTGGTACACGGAGGGTTCGGGTTCGGGGTGTCGTCGCCCCTGGACGACGAATAGCGCGATGCCGAGGGCGACGACGACGACGGATGCCCAGACGTTCGCGGGGATGCCGAACAGGGCGTCGCTGGTGGGGTCGATCCTGATGGCCTCGAGCCAGCTGCGTCCGAGGCCGTACCAGATCATATAGAGGGCGAAGGTTCGTCCCCACCGGAACCGGTATCTGCGCTCGAGGAGGAGGATGATCGCCACGCCGATCAGGTTCCAGATGATCTCGTACAGGAACAGCGGGTGGAACAGCGTTCCGGCCGGGAGGCCGTCCGGGAACATGGTGTCCGTCGGCAGGATCTCGAGCCCCCACGGCAGCGTGGTGGGCAGCCCGAAGAGTTCGTGGTTGAAGTAGTTGCCGATCC
The DNA here is from genome assembly GCF_037285405.1 of Microbacterium sp. KHB019. Lineage (NCBI taxonomy): Bacteria > Bacillati > Actinomycetota > Actinomycetes > Micrococcales > Microbacteriaceae > Microbacterium > Microbacterium sp. KHB019. Next base: position 151,250 of record NZ_JBBDHF010000003.1, read on the forward strand.
GACCCATGGACTGCGCGATGAGCATCGCGGGCGCGAGAGCGTCGGCGAAGGACCACAGCCGGATACCGGTTCGTCGGCAGCCGATGTACGCACCGACAGCGCCGCCCAGGAGGGACCCGTAGAGGGCGTTGCCGCCGTCCCAGATGGCGAAGATGTTCCCGAGGTTCGCGCCCGGATAGAAGTAGTCCCCGACGTGGGTGAACACGTGATAGAACCGGGCTCCGATGATGCCGATCGGGACAGCCCAGATGACGATGTCGACAACCACGCCGTCCTCCGCGCCTCGTGCCGACAGGCGTCGTTGGGTGATGATCACGGCGGCGATGATCCCGGCGATGATGCACAGCGCGTAGGTGTGGATTGTGAGCGGCCCGAGGGTGAACTGTGCCCACGACGGTGGGGGGCTGGGAAGACTCGTCAAAAGCACGAAGCACCGCTCCTCATCTGGCATCACTGTGAATGCTTCAACACATCATTGTTCAGCGCCGGTCCCATGCGAACAGCGCCCTGGGAAGACTAACGGTGTTCGACACGGGAATCGTCGAACTCCTCCCAGGTCACCAGGCGAGGGCCCCGAGGAGCGGGCCTGACCGGTTCAGGCCAGGGAGAGGAAGAGCTTCTCCAACTCGGCGGGGGAGGTGACGTCGTCGGCGTCCGGATCGGTGAGGCATTCCCGCAGCGCGGTCGAGATCACGAGGAATCCGGCCCGGTCGAGGGCCTTCGAGACGGCGGAGAGCTGCTGCACGACGTCGCGGCAGTGCGCGTCGTCCTCGACGGCCGTAATGACCGCCGCCAGCTGGCCCTGAGCTCGCTTGAGGCGGTTGACGACTTTGCGCTTGGCTTCGGGGTCGTGGACGAGCGGGTCGCCGGTGACGAGGGTGTCGGTCATGGGTGGTCCTTCCGTCGAGTTGACAACCACTATACCCCCTGGGGTATCGTATTCACATGAACTGATACTCCCCGGGGTATCGCCGAGCAAGGAGATCAGCGTATGTGCAGAGCAACGAAGTGCCACACCTGTGGAAAGACGACCTGGACCGGGTGCGGTCAGCACGTCGCATCCGTGCGGAAATCCGTGCCCGCATCCGACTGGTGCAATGGCAGCCATACCCGTGCCGAAGTCCAGGCCGCCCAGTCTCAGCGGGGTGGCTTCTTCGCCCGCCTGTTCGGACGGTGATCGGCGATGGCAACTGTTGAACTGACCACCGGGAACTTCGAACAGCTCACCCACGCCGAGGGCATCGCGCTGATCGACTTCTGGGCTGAGTGGTGTGGACCCTGCCGGGCCTTCGCCCCGGTATTCGATGCAGCATCCGACAGGCACCCCGACATCCTCTTCGGGAAGGTCGACACCGAGGCCGAGACCGCTCTGGCCTCCGCCCACCGCATCACCTCGATTCCGACCCTGATGGTCGTCCGCGACGGCGTCCTGGTCTACTGGCAGCCGGGAGCTCTTGCCGAACCGCAGCTCGAGCTGCTCATCGAGAAGGCCCGCGAACTGGACATGGACGACGTCCGCCGCCAGCTCGCCAACACCGCTACCCCCTGAAAGGACCTGGCACCATGTGCGCACGAATCACCTGCTCCTCCTGCGGCAAGCCCACCTGGGACGGCTGCGGCCAGCACATCGAACAAGCCCTCGCGGGCGTCCCCGTATCCCAGCGCTGCACTTGCACGCACTGACCCAGAAGAAAGCGACGGAGACCCTTATGCTCCTCGAACGCCTCTACGACGACGACCTCGCCCACGCCAGCTACATCATCGGCTGCCAGCGCACCGGTGAAGCGATCGTCGTCGACCCGCGCCGCGACATCCAGGTCTACCTCGACCTCGCCGCGAAGAACAGCATGACCATCACCGCGGTCACCGAGACCCACATCCACGCCGACTACCTCTCCGGCACCCGCGAGCTCGCAGCCCGTACCGGGGCGACGATGTATGTCTCCGGCGAGGGCGGCCCGGACTGGCAGTACGGTGTCGGGTTCCAAGACGCCACCCGGATAATGCACGGTCACCGCATCACGGTCGGCAACATCACGGTCGAGGCGGTCCACACTCCCGGGCACACCCCCGAGCACCTGTCCTTCCTCGTCATCGACGGCGCCACGACCTCCGAGCCGGGCTATGTCCTCACCGGTGACTTCGTGTTCGTCGGGGACGTCGGACGCCCGGACCTGCTGGACGAGGCCGCAGGCGGCATCGACACCCGCTTCGACGGCGCACGGGATCTATTCGCGAGCCTCCGCGACCACTTCCTCACCCTGCCCGACTACGTGCAGGTGCTCCCCGCGCACGGGTCGGGGTCCGCCTGCGGCAAGGCGCTCGGCGCCGTCCCAAGCTCGACAGTCGGATACGAGCGGCGTTTCGCCTGGTGGGCTCCCTACCTCGAGGCCGGCGATGAGCAGGGATTCATCGACACGCTGTTGAACGATCAGCCCGACGCACACGCCTACTTCGCACGAATGAAGCGGCAGAACCGCGTCGGACCGGCCGTGCTGGGCGAACTTCCTCCGCTCCTCGAGCGCAGCGTCTTCGATCTTGACGCCGACATCGACGCCGACCGGGTCATCATGGTCGACACCCGCCACCACTCCCTCGTGCACGAGGGCACTGTTCAGGGCGCGCTGAACGTGCCCGGAGTCGCGAAAGCAGCCAGCTACGGCGCCTGGGTCTACGACCCCGACACCGAGACGCGGCCGCTCGTCCTCATCATCGACTCGGGGGACGCCGCGGCCCGGTTCCGGGATCATCTGCTGCGGGTCGGCATCGATCAGGTCGACGGGTTCATCACCACACTCGATGGCCTCCCCACGGTGCAGCCCAAGACGATCGCCCCCACCGACCTGGACCAGGTCGACGCGGCGCTCCTCCTCGACGTGCGAAACCGTACCGAGTACAACGCCGGGCACATCCCCGGCGCCGCGCAGCTCTCCGGTGGTCGGGCCCTCTGGCACACCGACGAACTGCCCGCCGGCAAGATCCTCACCTACTGCCAGAGCGGCGTCCGCAACAGCGTCGCCGCCAGCGCCCTGCGCCGGGCCGGCCTCGACGTCATCGAGATCGAAGGCAGCTACAACGCCTGGCTCGCCGCGACGCCGTCTCGGCCGACGGCCGCCTGAGCGGCCGAGGAGCTCGAGTGGACACCTCCATCATCCTCGCGATGACTCTCGCGGCCCTTGTCGGTGTCGCACTCGGGCTCCTCGGCGGCGGGGGCTCCATCCTCACTTTCCCCATCTTCTCCCTCGTCCTGGGCATCGGAACGAGGGAGACGATCGTCTCCTCTCTCTTCGTCGTCGCTATCACCAGCGCCGTCTCCGCCGCCTTCCGTGTGCGCCGACGCGAGGTGCGCTGGAAAGTCGCCGGCGTCTTCGCGGCGACCGGCTTGATCGGGGGAATCGGTGGCGGGATGGTTGGTCAGCTGCTACCAGAAACCGTGCTCACCGTTCTGTTCGCGGCGATCATGATCGTCACAGCGATCGCCATGATGCGGCCGCGACGAGAACGCGCGGCGCGCCCTCCGACGCGGCCGGTCGTCCGTGGAATCCGAACGACAGCTACGGGACTCGGCGTGGGAGTCCTCACAGGGGCACTGGGAGCAGGCGGCGGGTTCCTCATCGTCCCCGCCCTCACCTTCCTCGGCCAGCCCATCGCCGCTGCAGTGGGGACATCGCTGCTAGTCGTCGCCGTGAACTCGTCCGCCGGCTTCCTCACCCAGATCACGACCGTGGCCATCCACTGGCCCATCGTCCTCACCTTCACCGCGCTCGCCGTCGCTGGATCCTTCATCGGTCTGGCACTGTCGCATCGCCTCCCGGCTGCCGGCATCCGGACCGGGTTCGGGGTTCTGGTGCTGGCCGTGGGGCTGACCATGCTCGCCACCCTCATCATTCAGACGCTCTCCGCCTGACCACCACCAGAAAGAAGCCCATGCCTCACGCGACCGACACCGCGCCCCGCACCGGGGAACACGTCGACGGATACGAGGTGCCCGTCCTCGACGAGCACGCCGTCCGCATCGCCGCCGGCATCCTCCTCGCCATAGGCATCACCGCCCTTACCATCACGCTCGCCTCCGACAGCATCAGGCCGCTGCAGATGTTCGGCATGTTCTTCCTCCTCGACATGACGACGCGCGTACTCATCAGCGACCGGCTGTCCCTCACTCTCGCCCTCGGCCGTGCTCTGACACGCCGCCGCCGTCGGCACTGGGTGGGCGCGCCGCAGAAGGTCTTCGCCTGGTGGCTCGCCCTCGGTCTCGCTGCTATCTCGTGCGTGACGATGAGCGCTGGAATGGTCCCGCTACCCGTGACTCTCGGGCTCTGCGGAGTCTGCTTCACAGTCCTGCTCCTAGAAGCCACCCTCGGGTGGTGCGCGGGATGTGCCCTGCACCAACGCTTCAGTAGGCAGCCCACCCGCCACTGCGCCAACGGCGCCTGCGACCGCTGACACTCTCGCTCCCTCACAACGAAAGGACGCACATGGGCCGCCTAACCCTCACCACCCTCGCCGTCATCACCGCACTCACGCTCACCTCCTGCGCCAGCACACCCACACCACAGGCTGACCTCGGCCCCGACGCGGTCATCATCGACGTGCGCACCCCCGCCGAGCGCGCCACCGGCCACCTCGACGGCGCCCTCCTGCTCGACGTCACGGGCGGCGACCTCCAAGCTGCGCTGCCGGACCTTGACCCCGAAGCCACCTACCTCGTCTACTGCCGTTCAGGTAACCGGGCAGGAGTCGCCATCGACCTGATGAAGCAGGCCGGCTTCACCGACCTCCTCAACCTCGGCTCCCTGGAAGACGCCGCCGCCACGACAGGCCTCCCCGTCGTGCAGCCCTGAGACGTACGTGCTCGCCCCCACGAGCACGTACCTGCGTGCACAGCACGCCACCGCATCGCTCGAGCACTGCCTCGCGATGCACAGTCGGGGCGGGGTCGCCAGATGCCCGCCCCGACTGTTCAAACCTGCTCGCCTTAGCCCACCGAAAACGATCGTTTCCGGCGACCTCGTCTCTTGCGACAGCGACCTGCGCGACACGCCGAGGAACGATCCGCCGAAACCCCTTGCCGAAACCGATTCACGCCGAAACGCATGTGGTGCGTATTCGGCTGCCCCCCGAGAGTGGGCGTTCGCGACCACACAGAAGCGATGCAATGCACGCAGGCACCCTCGGTGAGCGGCACCCTATAGAAGCACACCCCTACACCTTGCTACACATCGTGAAAATACCTGGATAACCCGTAAAACGCGACTTATCCTGGCGGCATGCGAGGAGGTCTCGAGCGCTGGAAACGAGGTGTCGATTCCCGGGGGGTTCGACAGGCGATCTCCTACGCACTCGAGGGCACGTGCGACGCACATCTTCATCACACGACCGGTGTCAACGCGCTCGAGACATATAGCGCAGCATCCGATTCAACCGTTTCCCGGTTCATCGTCAACAACGGCGTCATCACTTCCGACGAGCTCACTGCCGGCGGGCTTCGCGTCTGGCTCACCGGCCACGACCCGGTCACCGGAGAAGAGCGCGGCCATCAGCGGCTGAGCCCCGACGCCGACCTGCTGCTCGACGGAACGCTCAACCACCCGAAGTCGTACAGCATCGCCGCGCTGCTGCATCCCGAACTCGCCACCGAATTCGAAGCTCTCCAAGACCGACTGTGTGAACGCATCCTGCTCACCTGGCAGACCGAGCTCAACGCACGACGCGGACACGGCGGGCTCATCCGTGAGGAGATCACCCGCGTCGAGGTCCTCGAGCTGCAGCACCGTCGCTCGCGTGCGCTCGACCCGCACATCCACCGTCACCTCTGGCTGAACATCAAGGTGCTCGGCGCCGACGGCAAGTGGTCGAACCTCGACTCGCGTGTCGCGATGAAACTGCACACCGTCGTCAACGCCGAGGGCGAGCTCGCCGCCCGCACCGATCCCGCCTGGGTCGCCGCGCTCGCCCGGCACGGATACATGCTGGACGAGACAGGCGAGATCGCCGAACTCGCCAGCGCCGTCCGACCCGTCTCGCGCCGGGCGGCGCAGATCGAATCCAACCGCGCGCACCTGATCGCGGAGTGGTCGGCGGCGCACAGAGGCTCGGCTCCGAGCGTGGAGGTGCTGCAGCAGATCGATCGGCGCGCCTGGGCGGTGTCACGCCCGAACAAACCGGCCGACCTCGACGAGGCAGCTTGGGAGGCTCACGTCCGCGACGAGATCGCTGCAATCGATCCGAGACTGATCACGCCTCACGCGCCCGCTCCAGTCGATGCGGCAGACCTGGATGCCATCGATCTAGATCTGCTCGCGGCACAGGCAGTAGTCGACGCCGACGAGCGGTCCACCTCATGCGGCGGAAGGTTCAGCATCTTCGACATCCGCGCGGGCGCCATGCGCGCGCTCTCGCGCACAGGCATCGTCGCCGAGCGCGACCGACTCGACGGCGTGATCACCGAGATCACCGAGCGGGCCGCACATTCCGTCCATCGGCTCGTTGCGGAGTACCCGCCCGCGCACGTCAAGGCGTTCATGGCGACCGAAACCGTACACACCAAGGTGCGGCTCGCCGGACGCTTGGACGTGCTCGCCCGACCAGGACGCTCGCTCCTGACCGGCGAGCTGCACAGGCTGGCACCGAACGCGGATCTTTCGACGCTGGATGCCTCGCAGAGCGCGGCGGCGTGCGCCATCGCCGGCACGCACGGGCTCGTGACGGTGACCGGGCCCGCCGGCGCAGGTAAGACGAGGATGCTGTGCGCCGCGTTCGCGGCGCTGACGTCGCAGCGGCGACGGATACTCGTCGTTGCTCCCACCCGAAAGGCGGCATCAGTGGCGTCTCGCGAGGTCGGCGCCGCGGCATCCAGCATTCACGCCCTGCTCTCCGACCACGGTTACCGATGGGCCATAGACGCGGCCGGGGCGAAAGTCTGGACCAGGGTCCAAGTGGGAGAACTCGATCCCGGCACGGGCGCAGCATACGGCGGACCGAGCCAGTACGTGTTGCGTCCGCGCGACCGGATCGTCGTCGACGAGGCCGGCATGGTCGACCTGCAGGCGGCGAACGCCCTCGTCGAACTCGCGATCGAGCACGGTGTCGGGCTGGCGTTCGTCGGTGACACGCATCAGGCGCTGCCAGTCGGCCACGCGGGAGCGATGGGGTCTGCGATCCGGCATGCGAACGCCGCGGTCGAGCTCGACACAGTGCACCGGTTTCGCGATCCCGACTACGCGGCGCTCACACTGCGGCTCCGGGATGCGGGTGATCACGAGCGTGCACTGTCGGTTGCGGGCGAGCTCGCCGAACACGGCCACGTCGACCGGGTTGACCATCACGACGCGGCACGTGAGCGGATGATCGAGGCGTACTTCGAATGGCACGCGCGCGGCAAGCGGGTGACGCTGGTGTCCGGCACGAACGCCGAGGCGGATGCGATCAACGATGCCATCCAGCAACGGCGAGTGGAGCAGGGCGAGATCGATGCCGGTGTCGTCGCGTGGGGAATGGGCGAGCAGCGGATCCTCGTCGGCGACATCGTCCAGACCCGTCGCAACGACCGTCGCACGGGCGTCGAGAATCGTGCGCAGTGGATCGTGCGCGGCATCCGCGATGAGCGCGTGTCTCTTGTCTCCGTGAGCGACAGCGGCGAGCGGGCGCGAGTCTCGGCCGACTACGCGCGCGATCACTTGCAGCTCGCGTACGCGTCCACCGTGCACGGTGTGCAGGGCGACACGGCCGACGCGTCGGTGGTCGGGCCGGACGTGGATGCAGCGGGGCTCTACGTCGGCCTCACGCGCGGGCGGGTGCACAACGTCGCGATCGTCGTGGCGCGAACGGATGCTGCGGCTCGCGAGTGCCTGGCCGAGTCGATGCAGCGCGGGACGCCGGAGTTGACGATGCAGGATGCCGTGCGGGCGGCGGCCGAGGAGGTGCGGCGGGCGGCGCGGGACAAGGAAGCGACCGGGCCGGTCGTCGAGGCGCCAGGTTCGGGGCGTGGGATCGGAATCTAACGCCGAGCTCGTAGCCTTCGCGATTCGGGTTCTTGCTGCAGTTGCTCGCTTGTCGGTCATACTTTGGGGTGTGACTGCGACCATCAAAGTCAGCGTCGAGCTCCGCGACCGACTCAAGGAGCAAGCCGCGCGTGACGGGCTCACGCTCGGTGCGCACCTCGCGCATCTCGCAGACGCTGAGGACAGGCGATGGCGTCTCCACCTGTTGAGGTCTGCGATCGGCGCGTCGGGCGATGATGTCGCATCCCACGCTGCGGAGGCCGAGGATTGGGAGCGCACCGAACTGACTGACGCTGCGTGAGCCCCGCAGCATCCGTTGGCGAGGAAGTCGGTTACTAACACTTATCGCTGTATCTGTTGGTAAACTACGGCGATGGTCACACCTACGGGCAGTCTCGTCCCCATCGATGCGGTGACGTACGAGACCTACGATTGGGCGCCGCGCGCGCCCGAGATTCACTCGCGGGCCGAGGTGGAGCGACAGACCGGACCATACGACGCCGCGGTCACTCCAGCCATCGCGGCGTGGTCGCCTGTCATCTCGAGCGAGGATTCGGCGGATGTCGAGGACGCAACTCGCCAGTTGGTCGAGTTCGACCATCACGCGCAACGGAAGCTCGGTACCGGCAACCCCGCGTTGGGGCCGATGACGGCGATCCTTCTGCGCACCGAATCAGCTTCGAGCTCGCAGATCGAGCAGCTGACGACGTCGGCCAAGCAGCTCGCCCTCGCTGAGATCGACGAGGGCGACAAAGCGAACGCGCTCACAGTCGTGGGCAACGTCCGCGCGATGGAGGCCGCTCTGCAATTGGCCGATGACATCAGCGAGGACTCCATTCTGGCGATGCACAAGGCGCTCATGCTCCACCACTCGGGCTTCCCTCCCGAGGATGCCGGCCGATTCCGTGCCGAACAGGTCTGGATCGGACGGGGCGAAGCCGGCCCTCGTTTCGCCGACTTCGTTCCACCACATCACGACCGCGTTCCCGGATCGATCGGGGATCTCGTCCGCTTCGCGAAGCGCCAGGACATGCCTGTGCTCGTGCAGGTCGCTGTCGCGCACGCACAGTTCGAGACGATCCACCCGTTCCCGGATGGCAATGGTCGAACCGGCCGCGCACTCGCGCAGTCGATCCTGCGGAACAAGGGGCTCGTCGGATCGACGGCTGTGCCGATCTCGGCCGGCCTCCTTGTCGACGTGCCCCGTTATTTCGATGCCCTCAGCTCTTTCCGTGAGGGGGATGCCGGCCCTATCATCCGCGACTTCGCAGGCGCGAGCAGGATCGCTGCGACGACGGGCATGCAGCTCGTCGACGCTCTCGTCGAGCAGTTCGAGGAGTCCCGCGTGAAGATGGTGGGCATCCGTGCGGATGCCGCGGCGTGGAAGATCCTGCCCACACTGGTGGGCCAGCCCGCAGTGAACGTCAAGTACCTCAAGAGCGCGCTGGGTCTCGGTGAGATGACCGCGCTTCGCGCGCTCGATTCGCTTACCGGGCGGGGGGTGCTCATCGAGACCACGGGGAAGAGCCGCGGCCGCGTGTGGCAGCACCGCGGCATCTTCGATGCTCTCGACGCATACGCGTCGGTGATTCGTCGGATGTCGGGGCGGTGATGCCAGGGAACGTTACCCGGACCAATCGACCACCCGCAATGGCGTGGCTGATGTGCTCCGCTCCTGCGGTGGTGGACGTTCCGGCTCTGTGGCGCCGTGCGCTTTCTCGATGAAATTCACGATGCTCATCAGATCGGCGCGCCCGCAATCGACGACGATTGCATCATTGTTGACACGTAGTGATTCATATTTGACACACGCTGTGACATCTGTGACACTTGTGACATGCGCATCCGCCGACGACGGTGACCGTTCCCGTCAGCCGTACCCACTAGCCCCAGGGCGCCCGGGCCGCGAAAGCGCGGCACACACGCACAATCCACCTGACGATTGAGGCAATTCCCCATGCCCAAGCTCGACGCATCCAGCGTGCCGACAACCGAGATTGACATCCTCGAGGAGACCCGAGACAAGTTGCCCGAAGGCATCCTGCGCTCCGCCCTCGAGACACTTTCGCATGCGCTGCGCGGGGGCGAGGACATGTTTGTCATCAAGCCCCGCGAAACGCTAACACCGTCCGAGGCGGCAGGTCTGCTCGGCATCAGCCGCACGCACCTCTACAAGATCCTCGACTCCGGCGCGATACCGCATCACGTCGTAGGTTCCCGCGACCGTCGCATTGCGGCCACAGACTTGCTTGCCTATCGCGCGCGCATGTTCGAAGCGCAAAAGCGACTTGCGGAGAACAGGGCGCACGCGGACGAGGCCGATCACCTCGCGCTCGACGAGTTCGATTGACGCACTCTGTCGGGTCTCGTTCGTATGCTGGATGAATGGGACGATCCAGGCGAGTGACACTCCGATGCGCGGCGGAGGACTTTACGCAGGATTGGACGACCCCTACGGATCTCATCGCAGTCCAGCGACTGCGGGAGCTCATCGAAAAGCGAATGCGCGGCGACGTCACCGACGCGGCGATCTCTCGTCACCTTACGCAGATGCCGGCGCTGTGCAGGCTTGGCCACCCGCTGATTCACTCATTCGATGATCAGTTCAGCGATGGCGACGATCGTGACCGCCTGCGGCAGACCATCAAGTCCGTCAAGGACCGCCAGTGGCTGAAGCAGACTTTCGGCACCCGGTGGCGCGGAGCCGCCGTCATCCTCCCTGACGACAACGGAGAGGAGACGGTGTGGCTCGGAGCTGCCGGGTATCACCGCGCCGGCTCGCCCGAAGACTTCTACGCCCAATTCTCCGCGGACTGCGCCTCCGGATCAGATCGCTTCCTCCCGGATGAGGAAGACCGCGTCCTCCGAGTCATCGAAGATAAGGTCGCTCGCCTCGGCGCGTGGAAGCTTCAGCTCCATCTCACCGCGCTCGTCCTACTGCATACCGCGTTGCAGGACGAGGAGTCCGCGTACACGGCAGAAGTCAACGGCCCAGACGGCAGTCCGCTTCTGCAGTTGGAGATGACAGTGGTGTCGTCAACTATTCGCGGGGCCACCGTGAAGGAGCTTCTAGTCGTGCTGAATCCCCACGGATGGGAGAAGGCGAACCTACGCGACATCGCGAGCCGTGTCGTGTGCACCGCCATCGACCCGAGCATGGAAGCCTGGGAAGACGCTCCGCTCGACGGGCCCGCGATGTCCCACTGGACGAGCCTCACGGAGGTCTCCATTTCTCAGGCACAGGCTGCTGCGGAATCCGGCGAGGTCCACGCAAGCGTCCGTCCCGGCGAAGTACGCCTCGGAACAATCGCCCACTACGCGCCGCGCGATAACCTCACTCGATCGACAGTCGAAGGCGAAGCGGTCCGCGCGATGTGCGGACACTGGTTCGTGCCGACTGCCGACCACGAGCACCTTCCGCGGTGCGCCACCTGCCACGAGAACTACGAGAAGCTCCCCGTCTAGGTCGCATCGCGGGGAGGTATAGCCCGCTTCTGGTCGCGCAACGCTCCAGTGATGCCCCTTTGCGTGATGGAGAGCCATCGTCCCGCACACGATCGCCCCGACCGGCTGAGCGCGGGGCCATGACGTGCTGGATCTTCGCCGACGAGCACTGTGCTGGAGTAGTGCCCCTTAAAGTGGTGTAGCCCACGGTGGCCGGCTCGTCGCTCCCGACGTAAGCGCGGTCACCGTGTGATCCTTCGAGAAGTCTCTTACCTCCACTCGAAAGGCATCATCACGATGACCGCACTTCATATTGTCGACCCTGCGAGCGTGCTTAGCGAAGCACTGGCCGACGCGTCGCCGGATCTGATGCGCAGCCTGCTGCAAACCACGATCAACACGCTCCTGTCCGCCGACGCGGACGCCGTCGCCGGCGCGGAATGGGGCAAGCCCTCACCCGACCGGCTCACGCAGCGCAACGGCTACCGGCACCGCGACCTCGATACCCGCGTGGGGACCATCGACGTCGCGATCCCGAAGCTGCGCCAGGGCACCTATTTCCCGGAGTGGCTGCTCGAACGGCGCAAACGTGCCGAGACGGCACTGATCACCGTCGTCGCCGACTGCTACCTCGCCGGTGTCTCGACCCGTCGGATGGACAAGCTGGTGAAGACCCTCGGGATCCACTCCCTCTCGAAATCGCAGGTCTCGCGGATGGCAGCGGAGCTCGACGAGCACGTCGACCAGTTCCGCCACCGACCGCTCGGCGATGCGGGCCCGTTCACGTTCGTCGCCGCCGACGCTCTCACCATGAAGGTCCGCGAAGGCGGCCGAGTCATCAACGCGGTGGTGCTGGTCGCGACCGGCGTCAACGCCGACGGACGCCGCGAAGTCCTCGGACTTCGTGTCGCGACGAGTGAGACCGGGGCGGTCTGGAACAGCTTCTTCGCCGACCTCGTCGCCCGCGGCCTCAGTGGCGTCCGCCTGGTCACCTCCGACGCGCACCAGGGCTTGGTGGAGGCGATCGCGGCGAACCTGCCCGGCGCGGTCTGGCAGCGTTGCCGCACCCACTACGCCGCGAACCTGATGTCCGTGACACCGAAAAGCATGTGGCCGGCGGTCAAAGCGATGCTGCACTCGGTCTATGACCAGCCCGACGCTGATGCCGTGAACGCCCAGTTCGACCGACTCCTCGACTACGTCGACGACAAGCTCCCGGACGCTCACGAGCACCTCGACACCGCCCGGGCAGACATCCTCGCCTTCACCGGGTTCCCCGAAGGGCTCTGGCAGCAGATCTGGTCCAACAACCCCAACGAGCGCCTCAACCGCGAGATCCGACGCCGCACCGACTCCGTCGGCATCTTCCCCAACCGCGACGCGATCATCCGCCTCGTCGGCGCCGTCCTCGCCGAGCAGACCGACGAATGGGCCGAAGGCCGCCGCTACCTCGGACTCGACATCCTCGCCAAGAGCCGACTCACGCTCGTCACAGACACCGGATCGGAGGTGAACACCGACACCGTCCTCGAACTCAGCGCCTAACAACCAGAAGGATCACTGACCACTACACCACGTCCCGGGACTTGACCTGTGCTGGGCAGGGCAGCGTTCCCCGAGCGCATGGCCCGACCGACGGCCATGTTGATGGATCACTCCGCGTCTCGGTGAGACTCTACGCTTTGGTTATGGAAGAATCCGACCGCGACCCTTGGCCAGGCGCCGAGGACGAGGACGTCATTTTCGCCCGTCTAGCACGACGAATCAGAGCTGCCCGCGGCAATCCTTCGCGAAAGCACCTTCAGAGCGAACACTTCGTAACCCAACAGGAAGAGTATTGGGGTCGTCACCTGGGGGACCTCGTCAACGAGGCACTGCTTCTTGGAATCGCTCGAGCGGATGGACTGTCGTCGTTCGGTACGTCTATTGGCGAGGCATTCTCAACGACCAGATTCCTATTAGCGGGCTACGTGCAGTTGGCAGGGTATGTGAACGACCTTGCGTTGAGAAAGTGGATCCCCGCGAGCGCCCGCACCGCGCCAAAGGTCCACGCTTTGACTCATCTCCATGCCCGGTCACTCGTGCTGATTGAAGAGATCTTCGTCCTCACGACGATGGGCTACCCATCCGGCTCTCTATCGTTGGCGCGAACACTGCACGAGGTACGCGTTATCGCAAAGTTCCTTCACCGTTTCGAGGCGATTCTTTCGGAGCGCTACCTCGATAGCCACATAGTTGACATGTGGAACTCCAGGGCAGACTTCGCGCCTGCCGGCGCTGCTCGCAGGAGCAAGAAATGGCTCGTCGCGGAGCGTGAACTTGAGGGTCGCTTCAGAGAGGTCATTGCAAAGCACAGCGAGTCCATGCTGATCGAGAACGGGTGGGCGATGCCACGATTCGTAAAGAAGTCAAAGTCGTCGTCCGTGCCGCGCCGTATTCCGTTCTCCCGGCTTGAGCAGGAAGTGCGGCAGCCCTGGGACCGTGCTCGATACAGAGCAGCGAGTCGCCAAGTACACGCGACGCACCTAGGAACTATTCGTGCCCTCAAGAGCGGCGATGCCGCGGTCGGCCTGCTCGGGCCCAGACCATACGACTTGGAGACGGCTGCCGTCCAGGCGATGTGGGATGTGCAGGACGTAACTGAATCGCTCTTGCGAACGTGTGGCAGGTTTAGCGACGATCAAGACATCTACTACTGGCTTGAAGCGCTCGACCAGCTTTCGTTCGTGGTACGCGGCTCCGTCGCCGATGGGCAGGACGCTCTGAATGCTGTATTCATTCCGGTGAATGAGCCCGATGCGAAGGCATGAGCCCGATGCGAAGGCATGAGCCCAGCGTCAACACCTTTCCCCACTGTCCCTAGCGGCGTAACTACACGTCAATGCCAAATGCCCGGAGCAACGGCACCCGCGGGATCATCCGGCGCGGCCCGAGTTGCACCGTAGGGATGGTTCCGCTCTCGATGCCGAGCTTGATCGTGCGGTAGTCGACGCCGACGAGCTTGGCGGCATCCTTCATCGTCAGGGCGAGTGACGTGTCTGTCTTGTTCATGTCCTTCTCCTCTCGTGAGCAATGCATGTCACCACTTGCCCACACAGTACTCCTGTCGTGAGCAATCCGCGACACGTATTGCTCATCGCACCGGAATCGTGAAAGGCTCACGGCATGAGTGACGTGGCAGTCGAGGTGACCGACAGGGAGCGAATCGATGTCGGCGACGGCGTGAGCATCCCGAAAGCGTGGGACGTCGTCGCCACCGGAGAGCCGAACGTCGCCGGAGCCATCCGCCTGCAGGTGGTGTTCGACGAGCAGCTGCGCCGCACCGTCGCGGCATCGGTCCGCCTCGATCGCGCGGAGGAGGGCGCGGAGGTGACAGCGGCCGCGCTCCGCGACGTACGAGTCCAGTACCTCGTCGCGGTCTCCTCCATGCGCGTGGTCGAGGTGACCCGAGCACAGGGCAAGCCCGAACCTCTCCGCGACTACTTGGCCGAGGTGAGGTCGCGCACCGATCGAACCTACGAGGAGACGGTGCGCGAAGCGGTGACGCTGTATCGGATCGCGGCGACGGTGAATCTGGCGCCCCTCAAGCTCGTGTCGGAGCAGCTCGGGGTGAGCGTCAGCACCGCCACGCGCATGATGGCCCGCGCCCGTGAAGCCGGCCTCGCCGTCGACCTGATCACCCGCGAGACGCATAACAGGATCCGGGCCGTCGACGAAAAACGGACGCGCCCTCACCAGGCTCCGGGATCACCTTCCGGCCCGTCGATCGACCTGTGACAGCAACGCGACGCGTCGAACACCAAATGTGCGAGTTGCCCACCAATGGCAAGCAGACAGCGACAAACTGCTCAAAAAACGAGTCTCGGCAATTCGGTGATCTCGACCTCGAGCGCATCCCATTTCGGCATACATCTGAGCGCCCCTCCAAGACAGGGATTCGGGGCCGCGGCGTGGCCGCATTTTGGCCGCATCCTGTTTCCAACTAGCGGTTTTCGGACGTCGTTTGATGTCGCCACGACTCCCACAATCCGCGTAGTTACGCGGAATTTGTCGTTGTATACCGGTATGCGAATTGCTCGATTCGCATTCGAGTCCCTCCAGGGGCACCACCTTCACATACTGCCGACTCGGATCGGCTTGTGGACAGGATCCTGGGAGACACTCTTATCCGTCGCTTACGCAGCAGAAACGATTCTGACTGAACGCGCGGACACGCCGGGCCGTGGTCGGCTCGGCCACGGCCTTTCCGTGACCGCGCAGCGCGCGCGCGAGCTGTTGGTAGAGCACGCGGGTGTGATGTCAAGGATGTCGGGCGGGCGGCGGTTGCGAGTGCCCTATGCTGCCGCTGCCAGGGGCGGGAAGTGCGGAATCTGGATCGGGCGGCGCGAACGGCTTCTGGAGTGGAAGCGGTTCACGTCCTCGAGAACCTCGGCCGCATCCGTGTAAGAAACCCGCAACGGGAGATCGCGCACCCAGACCACACCGACCAGACACTCTTCCATCTGGTGAACACAGGCAACTGTCCTACGCGCATCGTTCGGCCCGTAACGGTGGTCAAGGATCAACCACTCCGAGTCCGTGACCTTCTTCAACTCGAACCGAGGATCAGGCATCAGCGACATCTCAACACTCCAATCAGACGGAACCAGGTGCGCTTGAAAGGAACGGAGACCCCACTTCGCTGAGTAGAGCGTCGAGCGTGACGAGCACTCATCTCGGCGACAGGGAGAACTCACCCATCAGGCGTCGAGGTCATTATAGGAAACCGCCGACCACGCTTCAACATGTCAACGCCGCAGCCGAACACATGGGAGCGGATTGAACATCCACGGGTGACTATGGTCGTCAGCCCTTGACGTCGCGCGGGTCTTTTCCGTAGCTGTTCCGCTCAGAGACCTGGCCGTCCTTGTCTTTGATGATGTGCTCCACCTCACGGCTGGCCGCAATCTGCCGGCCCTCTTCGGCTGCTCCGGCCTGTGTCCGGTAGGTCTCACCGGTGTTCCCGGCCTCGCCCGTCACGTGGTTGTGCCACGTACCGTTCTCGTGGAAGGTTTCGACGTCTCCCTTGGGCATGATGGCTCCGCTCTCTGCTGTTCGGTCGAACATAGAACGAGTGCGCGCGCCGCGGTCAGGGGCTTGCCTGTCCGACGCGGGATGCGCTATCTGTCGCATTGCAACGGGATCGACGGGCACAGCCAGATTGTCGAACGTCCGCCGGCTCATCCTCCGGATGTTTCCATGACGGCTCGACAGCCTTATCCCGGACTGCGAGGGTGGAGGTATGCGACAACGCGAGGTGAACCCGACAATGACTTGGATTGGCCTGACTTTCGGGGGCTCCTACGCCATCCTCTGTACTGTGCTGATCCTGACTGGCGTGGTGGGCGGCACCCTCTGGTTCACCGTTGTGGCGATGGTGTTGCTCGCCGTCTCGAGCTTCATCCAGATCATCAGACGCCGTCGGCAGCCATAGCTTCCGCCGAGTCGATCCTGGGGCGACTGGATGCCTTCCCGGCGCATGTACCTTCTCCTGCAGCATCCCGCAAGGCCCTCAGTGTCCGCCAATGCGCCCTTCTACCCTCTTCGTATGGACGGGGAAAGCAGGCGCACAACGACTTACGTCGAGATCGATGGCAGAGAGTACACGCTCGGGCGAGATCTCGACCTGGTCGACGTCATGTCAAAGATCCAAGCAGCCGCGCAGTCGAGGCCGACGTTCGTCGACCTCGCCGACAGCGCGCACCTCGTCTCCGTCCTCGTCTCGCCTCAGTCGAGGGTCGTGATCACCGTCCGGCCGGAGTCGTCCACGCCCGAGCATCTGCACCCGAGCGACGCGATGAGCGATTGGGATCTGTAACGGCGCGCGCCCGACGCTACTCGGCGTCATCCGTCCCTTCGCCCTCGTCACCCAGCTCGGGTTCGACCTGCGGCCGTCCGATGATGCCGATGCCGACCGCCTCATGGCTGGGTTCGGGCTCCTCGCGAGCAGGGGCCTTGGGCTCCTCACCGGGGTCCTTCTCCGCGCTCGGCTCCTGCATCTCCTCGGCGTCCGGCATCTGCTCCGGATCGGGGCGCTTCGGCTCAGCCGGGGTATTGCTTTCGGGATCGGTCGTCGAATCGCTCATGATGCGCTTCCTTTCGTCGTGGGTCAGGGGTTGAGGACGACCTTGATGCAGCCGTCCTCCTTGCGCTGGAAAGTCGAATAGAGGCCGGGAGCATCCTCGAGCGGCGCGTGATGCGTCGCGAGATCCATCACGCCGATCGGGTCCGCCGGGTCTTCGACCAACGGAAGCAGATCATCGATCCAATGCTTCACATTGCACTGGCCCATGCGCAGGCTCAGCTGCTTGTCGAACATCGTCTTCATCGGAAGGATGTCGGCGTCGCCGGCGTACACGCCGCTGAGCGAGACCGTTCCCCCGCGACGAACGAGGTCGATCGCGGCATACAGTGCGGTGAGTCTGTCGACTCCTGCCTTGTCGAGCGCCGCTCGCGCCACGGCATCCGGGAGCAACCCGATCGCCTGCTGGGCGAACTTCACGCCGGGAGCGCCGTGCGCTTCGAGCCCGACGGCGTCGACGACGGAGTCCGCGCCGCGGCCATCGGTCAGATCACGCAATTCTTCGACGACCGTGTCCGTCAGGTCATAGGTGAGGATGCCGTGACGCTCAGCCATCGCGCGTCGCTCCGGGACCGGATCCACCGCGAGTACGCGGAAGCCGCGATGCGTGCCGATGCGCGACACGAGCTGACCAACCGGGCCGAGACCGAGCACCGCGAGCGTCCCGCCCTCGGGAACGTGCGCATACTCGACCCCCTGCCACGCCGTCGGCAGGATGTCGCTGAGATACAGATACCGGTCGTCGGGGAGTTCGCTCCCCACGAGGACGTGGTTGTAGTCGGCCAACGGCACCCGAAGGTACTCTGCCTGTCCGCCCGGGATCTGACCGTAGAGCTTCGTGTACCCGAAGAGAGCGGCGCCGCTGCCGTACTCGCGCACCTGAGTCGTCTCGCACTGGGATTGCAGGCCTCGGCGGCACATGAAGCAGTGTCCACAGGCGATGTTGAACGGAATCACGACGCGATCGCCGACCTTGATCTGCGTCACATCGGCGCCGACCTCGATGACCTCTCCCATCGGCTCATGCCCGAGCACGTCACCGCGATCGAGGAAAGGACCGAGCAATTCGTACAGGTGCAAGTCGGACCCGCAGATCGCCGATGAAGTGACGCGGATGATCGCGTCGGTCGGCTCTTGAATCTGTGGATCGTCGACTTCGGTGACCTGGACGTCGCGTTTACCCTGCCAGCTGAGTGCCTTCATGCTTACACCTTCGCCGAGACCACGCGTGCACCGAACAGGGTTGACAATCAGGGTTCGCCACCACAGCGCGGGATGTCAAGGGGAGTGCTCTGTGCCGAGCAGAGGCGCAGAGTCGAGGCAACAGAGTCAGGAGCCCGTCATGACATCAGAGCACGCCGCCGAGCCCGGATCCCCGGCGAAGATCGACGGACGATCATGGCGGCTGGCGGTGCGGCGAGCTCTTCGAGCTTTCGGCGCCGACGAATGCCCCGACGTCGCTGCGAGCCTCACGTTCTACTCCGTGCTCGCCCTGGTGCCGGCTGTGATGGTCTCGTTCTCGATCGTCAGCCTGCTCGGACGCGGTGAGGAGACCGCCCGCATCGTTGTCGACGTCGTCCGTGCCCTGGCACCGGATGCCTCGGCTGCTGCGGTGCGCGACGCGATCGGCCAGATCGCCGAAGCGCGTCTTTCCGGCCTCCTGCTCCTCTTCGCGCTCGCGTTGACGCTCTGGGCCGTCGCTCGGTACGTCGCCGCTCTCGGGCGAGGCATGAACCGCATCTACGGCGTCGCAGAGGGCCGCCCGGTGTGGCGGCTGAAAGCAGGGCAGCTCCTGATCGCCCTCGTCGTCATCATCTGCACCGCGCTGATGGCGGTCATACTGTCCATCACCGACGGCGTCGCAGAGACGCTCGGGCAGGCATTCGGGCTCGGCGATGTGGCCTTGCTCGTCTGGCGCGTCCTGCGCTGGCCGCTCCTGGCCGCGATAGCCGTCTTCGTACTGGCGTTCCTGTACTACTTCGCTCCGAACGTCGAACCGGCGAGGTTCCGCTGGATGAGTCTCGGCGCTGCGGCAGCCCTCGTCGTGCTGCTCCTCGCCTCGTTCGGGTTCTGGCTGTACGTCTCCACGCTCGCCGACTACGACCGGCTCTACGGAGCTTTCGCGGGGGTGATCATCTTCGCGCTCTGGCTGTGGATCGCGAACATGGCGATCCTCGTCGGCGCGGAGTTCGATGCGGAGGTGGAGAGAGTCCGCCAACTGCAGGCGGGCATTCCGGCCGAGACGCAGGTCCAGGTGCCGCTGCGGGATGCCCGGCGGATCGCGAAGAGCGTGCGCGGTGACCGCCGTGAGGAGGCACGGGCCCGCCGGATCCGCGGCTGACCCTCGGCTCATCCGCGGCATGATTGTCAAGCCCGATGCGGGGAGAGAACGTCCGCAATAGGGTCGCGGGATGACGAACGATTCGAAGGTTCCCTCACGCTTGCGGCGCGCCATCACCGGGCCGCTGCTGTTCGCCTTCATCCTCGGCGACGTCCTCGGTGCGGGGATCTACGCGTTGATGGGTGTGCTCTCGGCCGAGGTCGGCGGGATGCTGTGGGCGCCGCTCCTGCTTGCTCTGCTGCTGGCGCTCCTGACAGCGGGCTCCTATGCGGAGCTGGTGACCAAGTACCCGCGCGCCGGCGGGGCCGCGGTCTTCGCCGAACGCGCGTTCCGCAGTCGCATCCTGTCGTTCCTGGTCGGTTTCAGCATGATGGCCGCCGGTGTCGTCAGCGCCGCGGGGCTCGCCATCGCATTCGCGGGGGAGTACCTGCAGACCTTCTTCGCCTTGCCGGTGATCCCCGTCGCGATGGTCTTCCTCGCCATCGTCGCCGCGCTCAATGCCCGCGGCATCCGCGAGTCGATGGGGGCGAACCTCGTCATGACGGCGATCGAGGTGAGCGGTCTCGTGATCGTGATCGTCGTCGTCGGCGTCTTCGTTGCCGGCGGCGGCGGAGATGTCACGAGGGTGACCCAGGCGCCCGAAGCCACGCCGGTCGGGTTCGCGGTGCTCGGGGGAGCGATCATCGCGTACTACTCCTTCGTGGGGTTCGAGACGTCCGCGAATGTCATCGAGGAGGTGAAGAGCCCGTCGAAGACCTACCCGCGTGCGTTGTTCGGAGCTCTCATCACGGCAGGAGTCGTCTACGTGCTCGTCGGACTGGCGAGTTCGGCGGCTCTTCCGCCGGAGCAGCTCGAGGGCTCCAGCGGGCCGCTGCTCGCCGTCGTCGAGGCGACCGGAGTCGGCATCCCCTCCTGGCTGTTCAGTCTGATCGCGCTCATAGCCGTCGCGAACGGTGCGCTGCTCACCATGATCATGGCCAGTCGCCTCGCCTACGGCATGGCCGAACAGGGGCTGCTCCCTGGTGCCCTCGCGCGGGTGCTGCCGAAACGCAAGACGCCGTGGGTCGCCATCCTCGCCACCACCCTGGTCGCGATCCTGCTGACACTCGTCGGGGATCTCGCCACGCTCGCAGAGACCGTCGTGCTCCTCCTGCTGTTCGTCTTCATCAGCGCGAACGTGTCGGTGCTCGTCCTGCGCCGGGACAGAGTGGAGCACGAGCACTTCCGCGTCTGGACGTTCGTGCCGGTGCTGGGCATCGCCTCATGCATCCTGCTGCTGACCCAGCAGCGTCCGCAGGTGTGGCTGTTCGGCGCGATCCTACTCGTCGTCGGCGTCGTGCTCTACCTGCTGGCGCAGTGGGGCCGGGGCCGGGAGAAGGGCGTCACCGCGCAGCATCCGCTTCGTCAGGCAGACGATCGGACGGGACGATGACGACGTCCTGAACCTTCCAGTCAAGAGCGGTGATCCGTTCGGATGCTTCATCGATGTGACGCAGCGACACCCGGCGCTTCCGAGGCACGACGAACGCCTCGACGTGGAACACCTGACCCTGGTCGCGCATGCGCACCGCCGCGTCGGCTATCCACGGCAATGATCGCAGGGTGTCGACGATGTGCGCGGCGAGCGGATGCGGCTCCTTGTCGTCGTAGGTCGTGGCGCGCTGATCCATGAGGCCGACGACGGCGGACTTGGTGTTTCGGAACCCGTCGTGGATGATCCCGAGCGAGATGAACACGGCCGCCACGCCGTCGAGCCACCACACGCCGACACCGATCCCGAGCACACCGACGACGGATGCCGCGTTCGTCTGCCAGTCGGCCTTGGCCATGTCGGCATCGGTGAACAGCAGCTTGTTGTGCAGCACGGGGGCCAGCTTCGCCTTCGCCGGACCGTAGATGAACACCGGCCCCACGACGACGAGCACCATGACGCCGACCATCAGCCAGCCGAGCCAGATCGTCTGGCCGAACAGCTGCACGGTGCCGATCGTCGCGTGCTCCGCGGCGATCAGTCCCGTCACGGCTTCGAAAGCGAGGTTGAGACCGACCGTGAGAAGCGCGACGCCGGCGACGAGGTGGCCGATCCCCATCGAACGGTGCATGCCGTAGGGGTGCTTCTTGTCGGGCCTGCGGCGGACGAATATGAGAGCGACGAGGAAGGCGACCTGCGGGATCAGCGAGAGCATGTCCTCGATCCAGGCCGTGCGCATGGCCTGTGAGTTGCCCACGACGAAGGCCACCAGCGTGATCGTGCAGGTGGTGTACGCGATCGTGAACCATTCCCAGAACACCGCCTTCTTCAGCGCGACCTGCTGCTCGGGTGGCAGATCGGTGCGGCCGAACTGGTGACTCGGGTTCATGATCCGACCTCCTGATCGAGGAAGGCTTCGAGCTTCGAGAGGAACGCGTTCTTACCGAGCGGCACGAGGAAGACCAGAGTGCGGCCGTCCGACCCTTCGATGTTCTTGTACCCACGGGTGATTCCGGCTCGATCGGCCCACGGGGTCTGATCGGTGAACCCGCCGATCGCGAGGTCGATCCTCCCGGACTCGAGATCGCCGACGAGAGTCTCCTCGGCGCCCGCACTCCATTCGATGCGCGTGTCTATCGACGCGGCGAAGCCCTCCACCAGATCGACGAGCGGCCCGCTGGGCTCGTCGCCGGTGACGACCACCAGGCCGGGGTCGGGAGTGACGCCCACGTGCATGGTCGCACCCGTCACGGATTCCAGCGTGCCGTCCGGGTCAGTCGGAACGGTCACCCCGCACGCCGCGACGGACAGGGTGATGAGGGAGAGAGCGGCGGCGGCAGACGCGCGTCTGACACGACGGCGCAAGAGGCTGCCTCGTCGCGGTGTGATGACGGTCATGAGGGCAGTCTCGTCTTGGGCACAGGGCGCGGCAAGACGCTTGACCGTGACGGACGACGCCGGTATGGCGGCCGAGGCATGAAACCTCGGATACTGTCCGAGTGAGGCCTGAATCAGAACGGAGAAGGAACGGGATGCTGTCCACACTGCGCTTCGAATCGAAGGACGTTTCGCGCGTTGAGGAGACCTGGAAGCAGTTTGTCCCGTCCGCGGCACTTCAGAACGTGGACCCCACGCGTTTCGCCTTCGACTGGTTCTCGGCAGAGACTCCGGATATGACGCTGGTGCAGTACGAGCTCGCCGCCGAAGTGCGTTCGGTTGTCGAGCCGGACGATCAGATCCTGGTCTGTCGCGTCGAAGCGCTGCGCGTCGGCCTCGGCTCGGGACACGCCGACGTCGACGCACACCTGCCCTGGATGACAGACGGCCGTCAGGTCTGGGCCCGATGGGATGCAGCAGCGAAGGTCAGTGCACTCATCTTCGACCGAACTGCAGCGCAGGATCTTGCTCGTCGAATGAGCGGGAACGACGCGTATCGTCTGCGCGTGAGGGAACTCGGACCGGTCGGACGTGATGCAGCCGCCCAATGGGAGCGCTCGTACGCCTATCTGACCGCATCGCTCGGGCAGGCATCACCCGATGACGACCTGATCCTCGCGGGGCTTCGCCGACACGCGCTGTGGGCGACGCTCACCGCCTTCGATACCGGCTTCGGGGAGGCGCTCGAAGGGGCGGCGCAACTGCGCCAAGCGCCCACGACGGTGCGTCGTGCACTCGATTTCATCGACCAGAACGCCCACCGGGACATCACGGTCGATGACATCGCCGTCGCCGTCCACATGTCCACGCGAGGACTCCAGTACGCGTTTCGTCGCGCCCTCGACACGACCCCGGCCGAGCAGCTTCGCAGAGCGCGCCTGGACGGCGCGCACCGAGAGCTGCTGCGCGGCCGCGCATCGACCGTCGGTCAGATCGCGCGACGCTGGGGGTTCGCGCATCCCTCCCGATTCGCGACCGCATACCGAGACGTCTACGGTGTCGCACCTTCGCAGGCCCTGCGCCGTGGGCGCGGTGACTGACGGCGCACTGAATGTGCGCGGAATGCACCTGCCTCGAGTCCGAGCCGGGGCGCGCGGCGTCGGACGGTTAGATTCAGAGCAGGCGCATGGCCTTCGGGTCAGCAGTTCTGCAGCGCCGTGAGGCATCAGGAGAGCAGAGACGTCATGGGGAGCCTTTACTACGGCGATTCGGCCGAGCCCATCAACATCGAGGATCGTGCGCTGGCGCATCTCAAGATCGTGATCGCGACGAAGCTGCGGCGCAACGAGAGCTTCACGCTCTCATGGCCGCACCCGGAGACCGAAGCGAATGGCCGCAGCACGATCTGGCTTCACCCGTCGATTCCTCTGCGGTTCGTCTTCGACGCGCCGGAGGCGCCCGCGATCAGCCGTCAATGGGTCGAGGATCTCGCGAACTCGGCCAGCTCCAGCGGCGGCATCACCCTGATCGACGAGCACGTGGAGAGCGTGGTCACTGAGAGCTAGGGTCGCCGGGTCCCACACCGGGGGTGTCGTTCATCTCGGATGTGTCCGGGATCTGCGACTCGTCATCCGGATCGATCCGCACCCTGTCGGCGGAACCGGAGTCGGCGCCTGCACGGCCGGCGGGAACCTGCTCGGTCTCGTCGTCCGGCCGGTCTTTCTTCGTCTCGTCGTCGGCGCCTTCGGCGGGGGCCTTCTCGACGTCCGGTGGGCGCATCCCCTGATCTCCGATGCCGCTCATAGTGCACCTTCTTCGGGTTCTGCGCCGGCGGCCAGGCGATCTGCCTCCGCGCTGTCGACCTGATCGTCGTCGATGTCGGGGTCGATCGTGCGCTCGCCGTCGTCATCGACGGTGGCCGGATCGACGCCTGGTTCCGGGACGCCCTCGGCCGCCACGCGGTCGTCGTCGGGGAATGGCAACGGAGGAATGGGGGGATTGGACATGACTTCACCTTTCGTCGATGCTCCGGATGCTACGCAGGCGCCTGTCCGACGCAGACCCGGTTGACCGGAGTCGATCGGCGGACTATAAGTGCGTTCCGCGCCACGCCCGCCTTCTAGAATGAGCGAATGAGTCCGATCGACACCCTCGCCATCGTCGGCGAGGTCGTGTCGTGGATCGGGCTGGGGATCGGCATCCCGCTCCTCGTGATCGCCGGGATGATCGCCTTGGCCGAAGGGCGCTGGGAAGGCGCCGACATCGCCGTGGTCGAGCGCGCGGACGGGACCATCCTGCGGTGGTTCGCCGGCGGCGACTTCCACGAACGGGCCCTCTCCGCCGGTGAGCACGTCGGCGACGGCTGGCACCGGGGGTTCGTCAGCGTGCGCGATCCGAGCCATGCGCGCCTCGATCCGCCCGTGCTGCGGAAGCTCTTCACCACGCTGGGGATCGTGTTCACGGCGCTCGGGGCTGTCGGATTCATCCTGTCGATGATCCCCGCGTTCATCTGAGGCCGATCGGCGTCAGCGCTCTCCGCGTCGCAGTGCGGACGGCCACCAGATCGCGCGACCGATGTCGTATGCCAGCGCCGGGACGAGCAGCGAACGGACGACGAGCGTGTCCAGCAGAACTCCGAAGGCGACGATGAACGCCAGTTGCAGGAGGAACAGGATCGGGATGACGGAGAGGGCTGCGAACGTCGCGGCCAGGACCAGCCCGGCTGATGTGATGACGCCGCCGGTCACGGACAGGCCACGGAGCACGCCCTCGCGGGTTCCGTGCTTGAGTGCCTCCTCGCGCACGCGGGTCATGAGGAAGATGTTGTAATCGATCCCCAGCGCGACGAGGAACACGAAGCCGTAGAGCGGCACTGCGGGGTCGGCGCCGGGGAAGGCGAAGATCCCGTTGAAGACAAGGGCCGACACGCCCATGGCCGTGCCGAACGACAGCACCGTGGTCAGCACCAGCAGCACAGGGGCGAGCACAGACCGCAGCAGCAGCATGAGGATGACCAGGATCACGACGAGGATCAACGGGATGATCAGATTGCGGTCGTGGATCGAGGCGTCGTTCGTATCCACCTGAGTGGCGGTCACCCCGCCTACCAGCGCATGCGAATCGGTCAGGTCGGTGCGCAATTCTCTGACTGTCGAGGCAGCCGCGTCGGAGTCGGCTGCAGCGCTCAGAGTGCCCTGCAGCAGCACGTCGCCGTCGACGATGGTCGGCTCCGGGGTCGGCGTTCCCGGAGGGCCGAACGCGGCGATGCCGTCTTCGGTCACACTCGCCGACCCGCTCGGCGAGTCCGATGCGGTGACTGCGACGGCGTCTATGCCGTCATTGGCGAGCAGCACATCAGCGGCATCCTGAAGCGACTCCTCGGCCACGACCACGTAGACGGGGCTTCCGGAACCGCCGGGGAAGTGCTCGCCGAGCGCCACCTGGCCGTCGCGGGCCTGTGAGGCGCCGAGCACGAGGTCGGACTGCGGAACCCCCGAGGCGTTCAGCTGCGTGATCCCGGCCGCGCCGGCGATGAGCACGAGCGACGTGACGATCCAGATCAGACGTGGACGACGCCCGATGGCGCCGGCGAGGCGCGCCCAGAGCCCGGTGCCGGCCATCCCGCGCTCCGCGGTGACGATGTCGGGTTCGAACTTCGGCCGCCGGGGCCAGAAGGCCGCGCGCCCGAACACGAACAGCAGGGCAGGAAGCAGGGTGAGCGCTGAGAGCATCGCGAAGACGATGCCGATGGAGGCCACAGGGCCGAGTGTGCTGTTCGACTTCAGATCGCTGAGCAGCAGGCAGAGGAGCCCGGCGATCACCGTTCCGCCGGACGCTGCGATCGGCTCGAGCGAGCCCTTCCAGGCGGATATGATCGCCGCGCCCTTGTCCTTCGTGCTGCGCAGCTCCTCCCGGAACCGGGATACGAACAACAGCGAGTAGTCCGTCGCCGCGCCGATCACGAGGATGAAGAGAATGCCTTGGGTCTGACCGCTCAGCAGCAGGATCTCCCATTTGGCCAGCCACCAGACGACCAGCAGTGCGACGCATAGCGCGAACAGGCTGGTCGAGAGGACGACGACCGGCAGGAGCAGCGACCGGTAGACCAGGATCAGGATGACGAGAACAGCCAGGAGGGCGACGGCGAGCAGCAGGCCGTCGATGCCGGAGAAGCCGGCGACCAGATCCGCGGAGAAGCCGGCCGGTCCGGTGACATACACGCTCACGCCCGTCGGCGCAGCGTCGCGCAGGTGCTGACCGAGGGCCTCCACGGTGTCGCCGAGGTCCGCATCGCTGGAGATGGGGATGAAGGCCTGCACGGCACGGCGGTCCTCGGACTGGAGGCCGGGGGAGACCTCGGCGGAGACCCCGTCGACATCCGGGGCGTTCTCGATGGCGCTGTCGATGGCGGAGAGCTGGTCGTCGTCGAGCGCGCCGTCGCCGACGAAGACGACGACGGCTGGGATGGCATCGGAGTCGTTGAACTCGCCCAGCAGGTTCTGCACCTCGGTGGCCTCAGCCGATGTCGGCAGATAGCTGGTCTGGTCGTTCGAGGAGACCTCGCTCACCTTGCCGAAGAGCGGGCCGCCCATGCCGGCCGCGACGAGCCACGCGATGATGAGAAGAGCTGGGACGAGTGCGCGCGCCCATGATCGGCGACGCACGCGGGTACGCGGAGTCGTGGATGCGGTGTTCTTCGGCATGGGACCTCATTTAGCTAGCCAGGCAAGAGGTAAGCCTAGCAGGAAACAAGTTGGAGGTAGCATCGTCACCATGTCCGAGGTTCCTCCCTTCGAATCGGGATCCGGCGTCTACGACGTGGATGTGAGCGATCCTCACGGCGAGCTGATCGATCGGAGCGCCGTGTCGGCGGCCGACGTCCGCCAGATCAGCGCGCTCATGCGCGCGCTGGGGGAGTTGCGGGAGGCCGAGCAGAAGATCTCGGAGGCGTCCTTGCGGTACATGAAACTCAACAGCACGGACATGCGGGCGCTGCATTTCCTCATCGCCTGCGAAAACAGCGGGTCTGTCGCGACGCCGGGTGCGATGGCGGCTCACCTCGGCATCTCCACGGCTTCGACGACCAAGCTGCTCGACCGCTTGGAGCGGGGAGGCCACGTCACGAGATCCCCGCACCCGTCCGACCGGCGGGCGCTCGCGATCGCGATCACAGCGGCGACGAGGCGCTCGGCGATCGAGACGGTCGGGCGTCAGCACGCCCGTCGGTTCGCAGCCGCGGCCCGACTCGCTCCGGCCGAGCGCGAGATCATCACCCGGTTCCTCGCGGATATGACGACGGAGATCGCCCTCGGCGATGAGCCGTGGGCGATCTCCGCAGAAGAATGATGCCGGTCAGTGCGCGGCGCGGTACGCCTCGATGACAGTCGCAGGGATGCGTCCGCGCTCCGAGACCTGGTGGCCGTTCTCGTTGGCCCACTCGCGGATCGCGGCGGTCTCGGGAGATGCTGCCGATCGCTTGCGAGCTGATCCTGATCGCGCGCCGGCCGCCGAGGCGCGACGGGCACCCGCGATGTACGGCTCGAGAGCCTTTCGGAATTCGTCCGCGTTCTCGGTCGTCAGGTCGATCTCGTATGCGGTGCTGTTCAGGGAGAAGTGAACGGTCTCACCTTCTCCGACCCCGAGAACGGTTCCGTCGATGTCATCAACCAGCTGGTGCACAATTCGTCGAGCCATTCACTCAGCTTACGCAGGAGGAATGCGCGGAGACAATGTTCCCGAACGCATTCTTCGGGAATTCAGCCGTCTGATATCAGGGAAGAATTCCGGCTCGTCGAGCACGTGCGACTGCGGCATGTCTTGTCGATGCGTCCAATTTCGACATCGCCGTTCCCAGATACGCCTTGACCGTTCCTTCACGAAGCCCGAGTTGTGAGGCGATCTCGGCATTCGTGCCGCCGAGCGCCACGCAGGCGAGCACATCGGTCTCGCGTGGCGAGAGCTGCACGGTCGGAATCGGGCGTGTGATCGGACCGGTCGCCGGGGTGGCGTCACCGGCGAAGGTGAGCAGCGTCTTCTCGAGTCGACTCAGCCGCGTACGCAGAGCGGAGTCGGTGACCTCGGCGGAGATGCTGCGCAGCTCGGCGAAGCTCTCCCGCAGTTCCTCTCGATCCGATGACGAGAGGATCTGCCCTTGCGGAGCGAGTGCGCGTACGCGGCGGTCGACCTCATCACGGATGCGCAACTCGGATGCGACGTCGTCGGCGACGTTCATCGCCGGAGCAGTCGTCACGCCGCCGACCGGTGCTTCCTTCCACGCGCCGGCGTAGAGGACACCACGTGAGCGGCCGCCGACGACGATCGGGACGGCGAGAAGAGTGCGCAATCCCTCCCCGAGGATGAATTCGTCGTAATCGTGGGTGATGTGCCGCGATGCGCCGTAGTCGCTGGTCATCCGCGGTCGCAGCTCTGACATCGCCCGCCCGCCGAGGCCACGGTCGGGCCGCACTCCCAGCCCCTCGATGCTCCGGGTGCGCGTACCGACGATGCTCGTCACCGACACCACGCCGTCTTCGAACAAGCCCCCGAAAGCGACGGGAAAGCGGGTGCGTCGAGCGAGCTCGCGCACGGCATGTGTCACGAGATCAGCGTCCGGATCAAGTGCGATCGTTGTGCTCCTCGGTACCGACTTTCGGGGGTGACGGCGTTGGCCCCCGTTTCGTAGCGTCGACCCTACCACTCGCGCGGGTCTCACCGCGCGAGGATCCGACATGAGGCAAGGAGGCCCCATGACTGACCGAATCCCTGATGAGTCCGGCGGTGGAATCGACTACGTCGCCGTCGAGGAATCACCCCGATTCCAAGCACTGAAGCGCACGCAGCGTTCATTCATCTTCCCTCTCGCTGCACTGTTCCTTATCTGGTATTTCGTCTATGTCCTGCTCGGCGCATACGCGACCGAATTCATGGGCCAGCGAGTGTGGGGCGATATCACCGTCGGCCTGCTGCTCGGACTCGGGCAATTCGTCACGACATTCGCCATCACGATGGCATATGTGTCGTTCGCGAATCGAAAGCTCGACCCGAAGGCTGCGGCGATCCGCGAAGACCTCGAGAATGCGCAGGCGCAGTCATGAATATCGTTCACCTGGCCGCCGCCCCGAGCGGTGAGAACAATCCGATCCTGAATATCTCGATCTTCGCGGCATTCGTCGCGGTGACGCTCTTCATCGTCATCCGTGCGAGTCGCAACAACAAGACCGCAGCCGACTACTACGCGGCCGGTCGATCCTTCACCGGTCCGCAGAACGGCTTCGCCATCGCCGGGGACTATCTCTCTGCTGCATCCTTCCTCGGTATCTGCGGAGCGATCGCCGTGAACGGTTACGACGGATTCCTCTACTCGATCGGATTCCTCGTCGCGTGGCTCGTCGCGCTGCTGCTCGTGGCCGAGCTGATGCGCAACACGGGGAAGTTCACGATGGCCGACGTGCTGTCCTTCCGGCTCAAGCAGCGCCCCGTTCGGATGGCCGCCGCGATCACCACGCTCGCGGTCTGCTTCTTCTATCTGCTGGCGCAGATGGCCGGAGCCGGCGGGCTCGTCTCGCTGCTCATGGGCATCGAGGGGCGGATCGGCCAGTCCGTCGTCATCGCCGTCGTGGGCGTTCTCATGATCATCTACGTCCTGATCGGCGGGATGAAGGGCACGACCTGGGTGCAGATCGTCAAGGCGTTCCTGCTGATCGGCGGGGCGATCGTGATGACGATCTGGGTGCTGGCGATCAACGGCTTCAACCTGAACACGCTGCTCGAGTCTGCTGTCGCAGCCTCGCCGCAGGGCGACGCGGTGCTCGCACCGGGTCTCCAGTACGGCGCGAACCCGCTGGACTTCGTGTCGCTCGGCCTCGCACTGGTGCTCGGCACGGCGGGCCTGCCGCACGTGCTGATGCGCTTCTACACGGTGCCGACGGCCAAGGAGGCCCGTCGCTCCGTGGTGTGGGCGATCTGGCTGATCGGCGGTTTCTACCTGCTGACGCTGGTGCTCGGCTACGGCGCGGGGGCGCTCGTCGGTCCAGAGGTGATCCAGGCGGCTCCCGGAGGTGTGAACTCGGCGGCGCCGCTGCTGGCGCAATACCTCGGAGGACCGCTGCTTCTCGGATTCATCTCGGCAGTCGCGTTCGCCACGATCCTCGCGGTCGTCGCCGGCCTCACGATCACGGCTGCGGCGTCGTTCGCGCACGACATCTACGCGAACGTCATCCAGAAGGGACGCAAGAATGCCGACGGCACGCCCGTCGACGCAGATCCGAACGCCGAGGTGAAGGTCGCCCGACGCACGGTGATCGTCATCGGCATCCTCGCGATCGTCGGCGGCATCGGAGCGCAGGGGCAGAACATCGCGTTCCTGGTCGCGCTCGCCTTCGCGGTCGCGGCATCCGCGAACCTGCCGACGATCCTGTACTCGCTGTTCTGGCGCCGGTTCAACACCCGCGGCGCCGTCTGGAGCATGTACGGCGGACTCGGCTCGGCGATCATCCTCATCGTGCTCTCCCCGGTGTTCTCCGGATCGGAGACGGCGATGATCCCGTCGATCGACATCGCGATCTGGCCGCTCAACAACCCAGGGATCGTGTCGATCCCGCTCGGGTTCATCCTCGGCTGGCTGGGCACCATCACCAGTCGTGCCACCGAGTCGCGGGAGCTGGCCGCCGAGATGGAGGTGCGTTCGCTGACCGGCTTCGGGGCCGAGAAGGCGGTCGATCACTGACCTCGTCTCGCTGAGCCCTGCTCACCGCGATGAGCTCGAGGCGGGAACCTCTGGCGGCCCACACGCCAGGGGCTCCCGCCTTGTCTACGCCCGCTCGAGGTCGAGCAGGTAGCGCTTGTGCTCGGGGTACGCGCCGTACTGACCAGGGCTGCCGTCCGAGCGCACCACGCGGTGGACGGGGACGATGATCGAGAACGGGGTGATCCGACACGCGGTGCCGACAGCCCGTGCCGCACCAGGGCTGCCTGCGACCACCGCCACTTCGCCGTAGCTCATCGTCTCGCCCCAGGGGATCGCGGCGATCGTCTGGAGCGCTGTCCTGTGGAACCCGTCGACGAGTCGCCAGTCGAACCGCACATGCTCGTCGAATGCGACCGGCGATCCGGCGAAGTAGTCGTCGAGAAGGTGCGCGAGCTCGTCGGCGGCGCCCGGGTCGGGAACAGGTGTGTCGTGCAACCGGGCAGAGACTGCCTCGAGCAGCCAGGGCACGGACGGATCGACCGCTTCGGACAGATCGAACCGGACGATGCCGTCGTCGGAGAACACGACGAGCGCGTCGCCGAACGGAGTGGGTGCGAAGTCGTAGCGGAATGTCATGCGCTCATCCTGAACCGTGCGTCGACCTCGCAGCGGCCGAGATCTCACGAGTGGGGGAGAAGCCGCGAAACACCCTCCGATGTGGAGGAGATGTGGGCCAATCCGGTGAAACCCGCTCAGGATACAGGGTGCGTGGGACACCGGAGCCTAGTCTGTCTATGTGTGGCGACGTGAAGACAAGGCCGCGGATGCCGCGGCAGCGGATGCCGCGATGATGATCGGCGATCAGCAGAGTGACCCGACCGCCGTCGTGGTCGCGCACATCGCCGACGCCGAACGCACTCGGCTGCGCGCCGAAGCCGCCGACCTCGGCGGACCCTCGCCGCTGATCACCTACCGGGACACGGTCGAGGGCGGCATCGACATCTCGAAGGCGCACCCGGGGAGCCTGCCGCAGTTCATCACCGGCAAGTCGACGTTGCTGTCGAATCTCTTCCGCGACGAGGTCGGACTGCGCACAGCGCGTCTGGCCGCCGAGCGCATCACCGCGAAGCACACCGAGCTGCGAATGGTCAGGGGGATCGACGCGGTCCACCTCGCCGTCGGCATCGCGAGCTGGCGCATCGGCGGCGCGGAGTTCGCGGCTCCGGTGCTGCTGCGCCCGCTGGCCATCCGCCGCCACCACACCGACTACGAGCTCAAGCTGCAGGGCGCTTTCGTGGTCAACCCCGAGCTCGTGCGCATCGCACGCGAGCACTTCGGCATCACCATCGACGCCGAGGCACTGGCGTCCCTCGCGTACGACGGCGGCATCTTCAAGCCGCAGCCCGTGATCGACCGGCTGCGCGCGGCCACCCAGTCGATCGACACGTTCGCCGTGCTGCCGCGTCTGGTCGTCTCGACGTTCGCCGACGTCGGCGCATCGCTGGCGCGCGACAGCCGCTTTCTCGACCACAGGCTGCTGAACGCGCTCGCCGGCCACGATGCCGACCGTGAACAGGTAACCGCAGCCCGCCCGCTCCCGCACATCACCGGCCCGGACGAACGCGCTCCAGCGTCCGACACCCTCCTGCTGGACGCCGACGCCGAACAGGAGTCCGTGCTCGCCCGCATCTCAGCCGGTCACTCCCTGGTCGTATCGACCCTTCCGGGAACCGGCGGCACCCAGACGGTCATCAACGCGCTCGGCGAGCTGGTTCGCGCCGGCAAGCGCGTGCTGGTCGTCTCTGCCCGCCGATCCACGTTGGACGGCGTCCGTCACCGCCTCAGCGGCATCGGCCTGGACAGCCTCACAGTCTCGCCCGCCAGCATCCGCCGCGATCTCGTGCGCGCGATCGGCCGCAACGAGAAGGCGACGACCCCGAAGGTCAGCGAGGTCGACGACGCGCTCGTTCGACTGCGCAACGTCCTGATCGACTATCGCAAGTCGCTGAGCGCGCCGATCGACGGCCTCGGCGCGACCGTCCTGGATGCGACTCGTCAGCTGACCAGACTCGCCTCGTTGCCGACGCCTCCGACGACCACCGCGCGATTGAACGCCGACACGCTGCGACGCCTCGCGGGCGATCGGAGTGCTGCCGCTGCCGCACTCGTCCAGGCGGCCAGGCTCGGCGAGTTCCGCTTCGGACCGAACGACTCGCCGTGGTACGGGGTCAACTTCCGCAGCACGCAGGACGCGCGGGCCGCGCACGAGCTCGCCGGTCGTCTTCACTCCACCAGCGTTCCCGACCTGCTCGAGCGCGGCTACGCGCTGATCTCGCAGACGCGTATGCGCCCCTTCGCGACGATCGATGAGCTGGGCGAGTACGTGCGCCTGCTCGAGGGAATCCGCGATTCGCTCGACCGCTTCAGCCCCACCGTCTTCGAGCGCCCCCTGGGCGAGCTCATCCAGGCGCACGGCTCCCGCCGCGACGCGCCGGCGATGTCCGGAGCCAACCGTCGGCGCCTGCGTCGCCTCGCCAAGGAGTACGTCCGGCCGGGCGTGCACATCGCCGAGATGCATGAGGCACTGCTGCGCATCCAGCAGCAGCGCACGCAGTGGCAGCGGTTCGTCGATGCGGGTGTGGCGCCGGAGATCCCTCTGGGCCTCGGCGAGGTCTACTCCTCGTGGCAGCGGGTGGCAGCCGAGCTTTCCGAATTGGATGCCGCACTCGGTCGCCGCGAACCCCTCGCGACGCTCCCCGTGGAGCGCCTGGTGCGCACGCTGGCGGGTCTCGCCGCGAAATCGGATGTGTTCGACAACATCGTCGAACGCGCGACGATCCGCGACGAACTGGCGACGCTGGGCCTCGAGCCCCTGCTCGCCGACCTCTCGGTGCGTCACGTCGCGGACGACCGCGTCGCCGACGAGCTCGAGTTCGCCTGGTGGCAGTCGCTGCTCGAGCGCGCTCTGCAGGAGAACCGGGCGCTGCTCGGCGCGAACACGGCAGTCGTCGATCGGCTCGAGCGCGACTTCCGTCTGGTCGACGAGGCTCATGCCGCGATGGCGGGTCCGCTGCTGGCCTGGCAGCTCGCGAACCAGTGGCGGATCGCGATCGTCGACGAGCCGACCGAGTCGCAGAACCTGCGCCGGGCACTCACCCAGGGCACGCCGACGACGGCCGAGATCGTGTCGGCCGCACCGACGCTCATGAACGTCCTGGCCCCGGCGTGGATCGCGTCGCCCTACCTCGTCCCCGAGATCCCCGACTCCGTCGAGTTCGACACGGTGCTGCTCGTGGATGCCGCTGCCATCAACCTCGCTGAGGCGGCGCCGGCGATCCGTCGCGCTCGTCAGGTCGTCGCGTTCGGCGATCCGGTCACCCAGCGGCCCACCCCGTTCGAGTCGGCAGTGGATGCCGGCGAGGAGTGGGAGGCCGAGGTGCCGTTCGATGAGACCTCGGTGTTCGAGCGTCTTGCCGAGCTGCTGCCCGTCATGACCCTGACGCGGAGCTACCGCGCGGGCGGCGAAGACCTGGCCGAGCTCATCAACGATGCGTTCTACGGGGGAGAGATCGTGTCGCTCCCGTGGGCCGGCTCATACCTCGGGCGTGGCAGTCTGACCGTCGACTACGTCGAAGGCGGAGTCGGCGCACCGGACCCGATATCCGGTGCCGTGGAGAGCCCGGATGCCGAGGTCGCGCGCGTCGTCACCCTCGTCGTCGAGCACGCCGTGCACCGTCCGTCCGAGTCGCTCATGGTGATCACCGCCAGCGCCCGACACGCCGAGCGCGTGCGTGCTGCTGTGACGACGGCGTTCGCCGGGCGCTCGGACGTCGCTGATTTCGTCGGCCGCGACACCGCAGAGCCGTTCGCCGTGCTCACCCTCGAGGAGTCGGTCGCGGAGAGCCGCGATCGCGTGATCTTCTCGCTCGGCTACGGCCTCACCAAGCACGGCCGGGTCCTCAGCGACTTCGGCGATCTGTCGACACCAGACGGCGAGCGGCTGCTGACGGTCGGCATGACGCGTGCGCGGCGATCGATGGTCATCGTGTCGTCGATCCGCCCGTCCTCGTTCGACGACGGGCGCCTCGAGCACGGAGCATCCACCCTCATGTCGATCCTCGGCGGCCTCGCCGCACGGGGCAGGGACTCCCGCTTGGAGGACCTCGCGGATCCGCTCACGCTGGCCCTCGCCCGCGAGCTGCGTCGACTGGGAGCCTCCGTCGACGTGGACTATCGCGGACTCCTGCCGCTGGTCGCTCAGCACAACGGCAAGGCCGTCGTGATCGAGTCGGATCCGGAGACGCTCGGTGAATCGCTGCGCGAGACCATTCGTCTGCGACCGCACGTACTCAGACGCCTCGGGTGGCACTATGTGCGCGTGCACGCCTTCGACCTGTACAGCGACCCCGTGACCGCCGCATCCCGGATCGCCGCCGTCCTCGGCATCGCTCCCGATGCCGTGCGGGCCGAGACGGACACGCAGCCGATCGACCTGCCGGGCGATGTCTGACCAGGATTCCCCTGTGGATGCCGCTGAGCCGCAGCGTCAGCGGATCGTCCGCGTCGCCGGCAGTCGCCGCGCCCGCCTGACGCCCGTCGCCGGCACCGACCCTGCCCCTGACGTGCCGCCGAAGTCCGAGCGGCCGGAGCGGCGGGGGGCGAAGGGCGCGAACGACGATCAGCTGTTTCGCGACGTCCCCCCGCACTACTGAGATACAAGAAAGAAAGGGCCCCCGCTGCGCGGGAGCCCTTTCGGCGTTGCAGGTTCGTACTCAGAGGCGTGGAGCGGTGCCTGCGGTGCCGGCAGCACCGCTGCGCAGAGCGTCGCGGATCTCGATTAGCAGCTCCTGCTCGGTGGGCAGGGTCTCCTCTTCGACGGCGGGGTTCCTGGCAGCCTGGCGCTCCTTGTACTTGTTCATCGGAACGACGAAGACGAAGTACACGACGAGTGCGACAGCGAGGAAGCTGATGATGGCGGTGATGAGGCTGCCGAGCGGGAAGGTGACCTGCTGGCCGTAGAGGCCGGTCAGGGTCGGGCCGAAATTGCCCGAGTCGTCCGGCTGGTAGAACAGTGCGACGAGCGGGGTGATGATGCTGTCGACGACCGCGGTGACGATGGCGGTGAACGCCGTGCCGATGACGACCGCGACCGCGAGGTCGATGACGTTGCCCTTGGTGATGAATTCCTTGAATCCCTGGAACATGGGAACCCCCGTAGGTGTGTTCTGACCTCAGGTCGAGGCCGGCGCCGCCGCGGGCGCCGGTTTGGCGCTCGTCGACGATTCCGTCTTCGATGATGCCGATGAACGGGGCTTTTCGCCACCGCCACTCCGAGAATCCGTGCGATAGAAGCCGGATCCGTTGAAGGTCACCCCGATCGATCCGTACTGCTTGCGCAGCGCTCCGCCGCACTCGGGGCAGAGCGTCAGCGCGTCGTCTGAGAAGGACTGCACAGCATCGAAGGCGTGGTCGCACGACGTGCAGGCATAGGCATAGGTGGGCATGTGTGTCTCTGTATGGCTCAGTGTCGCTGCGGCGACAGATGGAGGGTTCGCGTGGGAGTCACGACGCCCGATACCGGCTGGTCGTGCAGCTCCCGCGGAAGGGAGTCGAGTACTTCGGAATCATAAGTCACCGCATACACGGGCGGGCAGTTCTCCATGGATCCGATGGTCTTGTCGAAGTATCCCCGGCCCCAGCCGAGTCGCGTGCCCTCGGCATCCACGGCGGCGGCGGGGATGATCATGAGGTCGACGTCGTTCACGGCGATCGGACCGAGGACCTCCCCGGTCGGTTCGGGCAACCCGAACATGCCCTCGGCGATCTCATCGGAGTCGTCGGCGACGGCCCAGTCGAGCAGGCCGTCGGCGCGGGTGATCGGCAGGAGCACTCGTATGCCGCGACGCACGGCGCCGGTGATGAACTCGCGAGTGTCGGGCTCGGTCGTCGTCGACAGGAAGCATGAGATCGAGTGCGCCTCGTGCGCGGAGACCAGCGCATCGAGCTGCTCGGTGATGCCGGATGCCGCTGCCTCGCGCTGCTGATCCGAGAGCAGTTGGCGGCGCTCGCGCAGGTCGGCGCGCAGTGCGCGCTTTTCTTGTTCGACGTCGGGCGACATGCTGAGATTCTACGTGGCGGTGCTGATGCCCGCCCCCAGTAAGCTGGCCAGATGGGAAAGCAGTCGATCAAGGCAGTCATTCCGGCAGCGGGCCTCGGCACGCGCTTCCTTCCGGCGACCAAGGCGATGCCGAAGGAGATGCTGCCGGTCGTCGACAAGCCGGCCATCCAGTACGTCGTCGAAGAGGCCGCAGCTGCGGGCATCGACGACATCCTCGTCATCATCGGGCGCAACAAGAACGCGATCTCCGACCACTTCGACTCCGTGCCGGAGCTCGAGGTGCGACTCACCGAGAAGGGCGACACCGGTCGCCTCGAGCGGGTCATGAAGTCGAGCGACCTCGCAGACATCCACTTCGTCCGCCAGGGCGAGCCCAAGGGGCTCGGGCACGCGGTTCTGCGCGCCAAGACGCACGTGGGCGACAGCTCGTTCGTCGTCATGCTCGGCGACGACCTCATCGACGAGCGCGATGAGCTCATCACGACGATGATGGCCGAGCACGAGCGCACCGGTGCCACGGTCGTCGCCCTCATGGAGGTCGACCCCGAGCAGATCCACATGTACGGCGCCGCGGCCGTCGAGTCCACCGACAGGGACGACATCGTGCGGGTCACCGGGCTCGTCGAGAAGCCGGCCAAGGAGGATGCGCCCTCGAACCTCGCCGTCATCGGCCGCTACGTGCTGCCGGCGTCGGTCTTCCCGATCCTCGAGCGCACGGAGCCGGGCAAGGGCGGCGAGATCCAGCTGACCGACGCCCTGCAGGAGCTGGCCGCCGATCCGAACGGACCCGGCGTCGTCGGTGTGATCTTCCGCGGTCGCCGCTACGACACCGGCGACCGCGTCGACTACATCAAGGCGATCGTCCAGCTCGCCTCCGACCGCGACGACCTCGGCGACGACCTGCGGCCGTGGCTCAAGGAGTTCGCCGAGAGCCTCTAGGCCTTCCGGCGGGGTAGATCGATGGAATACCTGCAGGGTCATCGTCACGGTCCCGTGGAGCTGCGGCTCATCAGGACCCGCGACGCGCGCACCCTTCAGAACGAACTGCTCGCCAATCGCTCGTGGCTGCAGCGGTGGGAGGCGACGATCCCCGGCGGGACGGCGTCGTTCGACATGCGGCTGAGCATCCGGCGGCTCCTCCAGCAGTACCGCGACGGCGGCGGCTATCCGTTCGTGATGCTGCACGACGGTGAGATCGCCGGGCAGCTCAACGTCTGGGGCGTGGCCCGCGGCTCGTTGAACTCGGCGACGATCGGGTACTGGGTCAGCGAGCGATTCGCCGGGCGGGGAATCACTCCGACCGCGGTCGCGCTCGCCACTGATGCGTGCTTCACCGAGTACGGCCTGCATCGGATGGAGATCTGCATCCGACCGGAGAACGCCGCGAGCCTGCGCGTCGTGCAGAAGCTCGGTTTCCGATACGAGGGCTTCCGGCGTCGATACATCCACATCGACGGCGATTGGCGGGATCACTACGCGTTCGCGCTGACCCGTGAGGACGTGCCGGATGGAGTGCTGGCGCGCTGGCTCAGCGGCCGTGCGCCAGAGGACGCCGCCAGCATCCCACCCGCCGATCGCCTCGCCATCTGAAACCAGTCCGATCTCGCGGGCGACACGCGCCGGCGCTGAGGGGCGCGCGGGGCGCGGTCGAATACCGTTGAGGCTATGAATGGGCCGGTGCTGAGTGGGGGCGTGATCGTCCTTGTCGCAGTGCTGCTCTGGATGCTTTATCTATTGCCGTCATGGCGCGGCCGGTATCAGTACAACGCCGCCGAACGGAACGCCGTTCGCCTGAATCAGGCTCTTCGTGTTCTCGCCGAGACGAGCGAGACACCCCAAGAGGTGCGCCTGGAGCTCAACGCCCGCACCGCGCTCGCGCAGCAGAAGCTCGCCAAGCGGCTGCAGTCGGAGAAGGAAGCCGCAGAACTCGTGCAGCTTCGAGCCGAACTCGCCGCTGCCAGCGCCGATCCTGTGCTCCGCCAGGCGCGCGCACGTCGGCGGGTCCGTATCGTCGCAGCATCCGTGCTTGTGGTGGGGCTCGCACTCGCCGGACTCGGGGTCTGGCAGCAGATCGCCGTCGGGTCTGCGGTGCTGATCTGGATCGGTGGCGCTGTCGCCGTCGCCGCAGCCATCACGCTGCAGAAGATGGCGTCCGTTGCGCGCCGCGCGCTCGACCGGCCCGCAGCGACCGTCCTGGCGGACAATGCGCCGCGCGTCTCGCCGCCTCTGCACGATCAGGGGCGCGCGTCGTGGACGCCGCGTCCACTGCCGGCGCCGATGGCATCCGTCAGCGGATCGCTGGCGCAGACCGCCCAGGCCGAGATCGAAGCGAAGCGCGAGTTGGTTCGGGCTGAGCGCATGGCCGAGTTGCGCGAGCGCGCAGCGCAGATGGCTCCGGCGGAGCCGATCTCGCTGCCTGCTGCTCCCGCTCCACCCGCGGAACAGCCTGCCTCGCCGTACGCACGCATGGGCTTCGTGGACGACGACGAGATCGAGCAGCACGTCCGTCAACTGCTGCAGCGGCGCGCGGCCGGTTGAGCATCGCCTCGGCGCAACGCCCCTTTCGAGCGTGATAATCTAGCTGAGGTTCATGGGCCTATGGCGCAGTTGGTAGCGCGCCTCGTTCGCATCGAGGAGGTCAGGGGTTCGAATCCCCTTAGGTCCACAGAACGTGAAGCCCCCAGGCAGCTGCCGGGGGCTTCACTCATTCCCCCGAGAAGTCGTAGGCTCCGAGCATGAATGCGAGGGCTGTACTGGGTGCCGCGGCTGCTGTGGCCGTGCTCGTCCTCGCGTCGTGTGCTCCGCACTCGGACGTCTCACCGGACACGGATGCTGCAACACCAGGGGCGACCTCTGCAGGCGCCCCAACCGTCGTCGCCGACGGGCTCGACGTGCCGTGGTCCGTGGCGTTCTTCGACGACATCCCGCTCGTCAGCGAACGCGACACGGCACGCATCGTCGAGCTCGACGACACCGGCGCAGCGCGCGAAGTCGTCGTGGTGCCGGGGGTCCAGCCGTCCGGCGAGGGCGGCCTCCTCGGCATCG
The DNA here is from genome assembly GCF_037285405.1 of Microbacterium sp. KHB019. Taxonomy (NCBI): domain Bacteria; kingdom Bacillati; phylum Actinomycetota; class Actinomycetes; order Micrococcales; family Microbacteriaceae; genus Microbacterium; species Microbacterium sp. KHB019. Next base: position 191,856 of record NZ_JBBDHF010000003.1, read on the forward strand.
CCGTGCGCGACGACCACCTCTACGCGTACTTCACATCCGTCGACGACAACCGCATCGTGCACTTCCCGATCGAGGGGGGGTCCGGCAGCGTGAGCGTCGGGGATCCGGAGACCGTGCTCGACGGCATTCCGTCGGCCGGCAATCACAACGGCGGCCGCATCGCGTTCGGACCGGACGGGATGCTGTACGCGACAGCGGGCGACGCAGGAGACCGCCCATCCGCCCAGGACCTGGACAGCCTGGGCGGAAAGATCCTGCGCATGACCCCGGACGGCGATACCCCCGCAGACAACCCGTTCCCCGGCTCCTACGTGTACAGCTACGGGCACCGCAACCCGCAGGGCATCGCCTGGGATGCCGACGGCACGATGTACGCATCCGAGTTCGGGCAGGACACCTGGGACGAGCTCAACGTCATCGAGGCCGGCGGCGACTACGGCTGGCCCGAGGTCGAGGGGATCGCAGAGGACGAACGCTACATCGACCCCGTGCAGCAATGGCAGCCCGCCGAAGCGAGCCCGAGCGGCATCGCGGTCGCGGGCGGCTGCATCTTCATCGCGAACCTCCGAGGCGAGCGGCTGCGACAGGTGCCGCTCGACGACCTCACGGCCTCCACCGAGCTCTGGACCGGCGAGTACGGCCGGCTGCGTGACGTCGTCGTCGCGCCCGATGACGCGCTCTGGGTGCTGACCAACAACACCGACGGTCGCGGGAGTCCAGGGCTCGACGACGATCGCATCGTGCGGTTCGATCCCGCCCTCTGAGAAGATCGGAGTCGCTCAGGGAGCCAGCGACTCCGCAGGGTCAGCAGGCCGCCCGGCATCCCTGATGATGTCGGCGACGACGTCCGCGTCGAAATGGAAGACGAGCTCGTCCGGAGTCAGTCGCTCGACGAACGGCACGACGCGCACGCGATCGCCGTCGATCGTCACGACCGATCCGCCGAAGCCGTTGATCGCCGCTTCCTCCGCCGGGTCGCCGAACCCGCATGAGACGTTGGTCACGCCTGGGGCGACGGTGACGGGCACCCCCGCCACGAACTCCGTGATCGGCAAGTGGTAATGACCAGAGAGGATGACGCGAACGTCCGTGCCCGCGACGATGTCGATGAGGTCGCGTCCGTCCTGCTCATCCAGGGCGAGCGCCTGCAGCAGATCGGTCTGGGCGCCCACGGGAGGGTGGTGCACGACGACGACGGTGCCGTTCTCTGCCGGGGTGACAAGCGTCTCGCGCAGGAACTGCTTCTGCTCATCCTCGAGACCGCCGAACCCGACGCCCTGCACCGAACTGTCGAGGACGATGACGCGCCACCCCTCGTGCGTGGCGACAGATGCCACCGGGCGCTCCAGATCGATGCCCGCGAGCTCCTGCTCACCGGCATCCGGCTGTCCGCCGCCCAGAACCGCACGGAAGGCCTCGCGCCTGTCGTGATTGCCCATCGCGAAGACGAGGCGCGCTCCGCGCGCCTGCGCCCACGGCGTGAGCTGCTCGCGGACGTGCCGGTACGACTCCTCGGTGCCGTCCTCGCTCACATCGCCCGAGACGACCACGAGGTCGAACAGCAGATGCCCGACCTGCGCGAGTGCACGGCGAAGGTGCTCCGCCGTGTCGACGACTCCGTAATGGCGCCCGCCGTCTCCGGAGAAATGCGTGTCGCTGAGATGCAGGATTCGCAGACCGCTCATGCACTCACTCTGCCAGAAAGCAGTGACATCTCACCCGCGACATCTCACCCGAGGATCAGGGTCGCAGCCAGCAGCACCGGGATGCACCCGACCGTCGTGATGAACACCGTGTCCCGGGAGATGGACTCGCCGATGTCGTACCGCTGCGAGTAGTTGAACACGTTCTGCGCCGTGGGAAGCGCCGCCAGCACCACCACGATCAGCACCTCATGCGCCGACAGGCCGAACAGGAACTCCGCGACGACCCAGGCGATCACCGGCATGACCAGCAGCTTCAACGTGCTCGCGAGAAGAACGTCTCGCCGATGCCCCGAGGTGCCGAGCACCCTCTGCCCGAAAAGAGAGATGCCATAGCTGATCAGAAGCACGGGTACGCAAGCGTTCGCGATCAGGGTCGCCGGCTCCATCACGATCGGCGGCAGCTGAATGCCGAGCACCGAGACGAGTGTGCCGAGCGCCGAGCCGACGATGATCGGATTCGTCGCCGTGCGGACGAACGTGCGCCACGCAGAGGTGCGTCCGCTCGTCACCGTGTCGAGGATCGTCAGTGAGATCGGCGTGAAGACCAGCAGCTGCATGAGGATCACCGGCGCCGGGTAGGCGGCGCTGCCGAGCAGGTACAGCGACAGCGGGATGCCGATGTTGTTCGAGTTCACCTGCCCAGCGGACAGCGCGCCGATGACCGTCTCACCGATCGGTCGCTTCCAGGCCAGGCGAGCGACCAGTGCGTACGCGCCGATGACCGCGATCGCAGCGATCGCCGACACCGGCAGAAGCGAGGAGAACAGCACCCGTGCATCCGCCTGCGCGAGAACCGTGAACAGCAGGAAGGGCGACAGGACGAAGAACGTCAGCCGGCCGAGGACATGCCGTGCGCCAGGGCCGAGGAGGTCGATGCGACCGAGGATGTACCCGACGGCGATCGCGAGTCCGACGACGGCGAATCCGGTCAGAGTCTCGAGCACTTCTCGAGCCTAGTGCTCGGCCGTTCCGGCGTCTCGCCGCGAGATTCCGTTTTTTCCTTCTCACCGGGTAATTTGACTTCCCTTGGGAACCGGCTATGGTCAGTGGCACACACGCCAGCCGATACGAGAGGGGAAGCGAGTCCCAATGGCAGGAAAGACGCCGACAGTGAAGACGGGCAAGAAGACAGCGCAGCTGACGCTCAAGGAGAAGCGAGCAGCCAAGCGCGCCAAGCAGGCGCCGGAATCCTTCATCAAGCCCCGCAAGGGCGCGGCAGGCTGACCCGACGAAGGCCTGGCCCCTGGGGGAGTCGCGGACTGGTGAGCTGCGGCTCCCCTCACCACTGCCACCGTCGGTCATCTCAGGCGGCGTTGAAGTTCTGCAGCCGTCTCGATGACGGTCTTCGCCGCGTCAGCCTCGGCCGGTCCCAAGCCGCTCGACCAGGTGACGGCCACGGCCGCCACCGGCCACCCGGAAGCGTCGAGCACCGCCGCGCCGACCGATCGCGTGCCGCTCGTGACCTCACCGTCCTCTGAGGCGTATCCGGCGGCGCGGATGCTGCGCAGCAGTTCGCGCAGTTCGCCGGCCCGACCGGGGCCGAGCCCCGTCCGCGTGGAGAACGCCGACGCGTGGGGGTACAGCGCCCGCACCTGTTCGCGGGGGAGCGCGGCGAGCATCGCACGCCCCGTCGCCGTCAGATGCGCAGGCAGGCGCACGCCGACGTCGGTGACGAGCGCAGGCCGACGCGGTGCTCGCTCCTCGACGATGTAGACGACATCGGAGCCGCTCAGCACACCGAGGTGCGTGCTCTCTCCGAGTCGGTCGGCAAGGGCCGCGACGAGCGGGCGGCCGAGCCTGGCCAGTGGCTGCTGGCGGGCGAAACCGCCGGCGAGCTCGGATGCCGACGTGCCCAGCGCCCACCGCCGCGCTTCACGAAGGTGCAGCACGAATCCGTGGTCGCAGAGCGTGTTGAGCAGGTGGTGGACGGTCGAACGCGGGAGGTCGAGATCGCGAGCGATGGCGGATGCCGCGACCGGGGCAGGACGCGTCGCCAGGTGACGCAGGATCCGCAGCGTCTGGTCGGCTGCCGGGACCTGCGGGGCCGTTCGCGTATTGTCTGGGATCACAGACACAGGATGCCATGCCGCACTGTCCGCCGCCATCGGTGAGGTGTGGAATCGAGTCATGTCACAACCCATTCGCATCGGCGCAGGCGTGCTCACCCCCGCACAGGTCGTCGCCGTCGCTCGAGACGGCGCCCTGATCGAGATCGCGGACGAGGCGCGCGGACGCATCGCCGAGACGCGGAGCGTCATCGACGGACTCGCCGCCGACCCGAACCCGCACTACGGCGTCTCGACAGGATTCGGCGCGCTCGCCACCACGTTCATCGCCCCTGAGCGCCGCCGTCAGCTGCAGGCCAGCCTCATCCGCTCGCACGCCGCAGGCACCGGGGCAGAGGTGGAGACCGAGGTCGTGCGTGCACTGCAGCTTCTGCGCCTGCAGACCCTCGCCTCCGGACGCACCGGCGTGCGGCCCGTGGTCGCGGAGACCTACGTCGCGATGCTCAACGCCGGCATCACCCCGATCGTCCGCGAGTACGGGTCGCTCGGATGCTCCGGCGACCTCGCACCTCTGGCGCACATCGCGCTCGCGGCGATGGGAGAGGGCGATGTCCGGGTCGGTGACGCGCTTATCCCGGCATCCGACGCCCTCGCCGACGCAGGCATCGAGCCGCTGGTCCTCGAGGAGAAGGAGGGGCTCGCGCTCATCAACGGCACCGACGGGATGCTCGGGATGCTGCTTCTCGCCCTGCACGACCTCGAGACGCTCATCACGACTGCCGACGTGGCGGCGGCCATGTCGGTCGAGAGCCAGCTCGGAACCGATGCCGTGTTCGCCGCCGACCTCATGGCTCTGCGCCCGCAGGACGGGCAGACGGTGTCCGCCTCGCACATCCGCGCGTTCCTCGCCGGTTCGCCGATGGTCGCGAGCCACCGCGGACCCGAGGACGGCCGCGTGCAGGACGCCTACTCGCTGCGCTGCGCTCCGCAGGTGCACGGGGCAGCACGCGACACCATGACGCACGCCGCGATGATCGCCTCGCGCGAGCTCGCGAGCGTCATCGACAACCCCGTCGTCACAGTTGACGGCCGCATCGAGTCGAACGGCAACTTCCACGGGGCGCCGGTCGCGGCCGTCCTCGACTTCCTGGCGATCTCGGTCGCCGACGTCGCGTCGGTGTCGGAGCGCCGCACCGATCGTGCGCTCGACCCCGCACGCAGCCACGGTCTGCCGCCGTTCCTCGCGCACGAGGTCGGCGTGGACTCAGGGCTCATGATCGCGCAGTACGCCGCCGCGGGGATCGTCTCCGAGCTCAAGCGGCTCGCCGTTCCGGCATCCGTCGACTCGATCCCGTCCTCCGCCATGCAGGAGGACCACGTGTCGATGGGGTGGGCCGCAGCGCGCAAGCTGCGTCGAGCGATCGACGGGCTCGCCCGCGTTCTCGCGATCGAGGTCATCACGGCGGCTCGCGCGCTCGACCTCAGAGCACCGCTCGAGGCAGGACCAGCCACCGGGGCCGTTCGCGACCTCGTCCGCACCGTGGCCGCCGGCCCCGGCCCCGACCGATTCCTCTCACCCGAGATGGAAGCCGTCACCGAACTCGTCCGTTCGGGCGCCGTCGCCCGCAGCGCGCTGTCATCCATCACCGCGCTGTCATCCATCGCCGCCAAGGAGAACTCATGAAAGACATCCACGCCGCACGCGGACCGGAGCGCACCGCCAAGAGCTGGGGCGCCGAGGCCGCCAAGCGCATGCTGATGAACAACCTCGACCCCGAGGTCGCCGAGCACCCGGAGGACCTCGTCGTCTACGGCGGCACCGGACGCGCCGCGCGCAGCTGGGAGGCGTACGACGCGATCGTGCGCACCCTCGACGAGCTGGAGCCCGACGAGACCCTGCTCGTGCAGTCCGGCAAGCCGGTCGGCGTCTTCCGCACGCACGAGTGGGCGCCGCGCGTGCTGATTGCGAACTCGAACCTCGTCGGCGACTGGGCGACGTGGCCGGAGTTCCGCCGCCTCGAATCACTGGGCCTGACCATGTACGGGCAGATGACGGCAGGTTCCTGGATCTACATCGGCACCCAGGGCATCCTGCAGGGCACATACGAGACGTTCGCGGCCGTCGCGCGCTCGCTCGGCTCTTCAACAAGCTCCGGCCGCGACTCACTCGCGGGGACACTCACCCTCACCGGAGGCGCTGGCGGAATGGGCGGCGCGCAGCCGCTTGCCGTGACGATGAACGGGGGAGCGGTGCTGATCGTCGACGTCGACGAGACCCGCCTCGCACGTCGCGTCGAGCACGGGTACCTCGACCGCTATACGGCCGATCTCGATCAGGCCGTCGCCGACGTCCTCGCCGCCAAGGATGCCGGCACGGCGCTGTCCGTCGGGGTCGTCGGCAACGCCGCCGATGTCTTCCCCGAGTTGCTGCGCCGCGGCATCCCGATCGACATCGTCACCGATCAGACCAGCGCGCACGATCCGCTCGCGTATCTGCCGCAGGGAGTCGCTGTCGCGGATTGGAAGGCCGAGGCCGAGCGCGACCCTTCCGGATTCACCGATCGTGCACGCGCGTCGATGGCGGAGCACGTCGCCGCGATGGTCGGATTCCAGGATGCCGGTGCCGCCGTCTTCGACTACGGCAACTCCATACGTCGTGAGGCCGAGCTCGGCGGCTTCGAGCGGGCGTTCGCGTTCCCCGGGTTCGTGCCGGCATACATCCGGCCGTTGTTCGCCGAGGGCAAGGGGCCGTTCCGCTGGGTCGCGCTCTCCGGTGACCCGGCCGACATCGCCGCGACCGACCGCGCCGTGAAGGAGCTCTTTCCCGAGGACGCGGCCCTGCACCGCTGGCTCGACCAGGCAGCCGAGAAGGTGCATTTCGAGGGGCTGCCCGCCCGCATCTGCTGGCTCGGATACAAGGAGCGCCACCTCGCCGGCCTGAAGTTCAACGAGATGGTCGCCTCGGGCGAGCTGAAGGCGCCGATCGTGATCGGCCGCGATCATCTGGATGCCGGATCCGTCGCCTCTCCGTACCGCGAGACCGAGGCCATGGCCGACGGCTCGGATGCGATCGCGGACTGGCCGCTGCTGAACGCGCTGCTGAACACGGCATCCGGAGCATCGTGGGTGTCGCTGCACCACGGCGGAGGGGTCGGGATCGGCCGCAGCATCCACGCCGGACAGGTGACTGTCGCCGACGGCACGGCGCTCGCCGCGGAGAAACTCGAGCGGGTGCTCACGAATGATCCTGGTACCGGCGTCATGCGTCATGTGGATGCCGGGTACGAGCGTGCCCGTGAGGTCGCGCGCGAGCGCGGCCTGAACGTGCCGATGCTGTGAGGATGTCACCATGCGCACGCTGATCACGAACATCGGTGAGTTGAGCACCTGCACGGTGCAGCTTGACGGCAGTGCCGGGATCATCCGCGACGCCGCGATCCTCGTCGAGCACGACCGGATCGCGTGGGTCGGCCCGGTGGACGATGCTCCCACGGAACCAGGCGGGTACGTCGAGGTGGATGCCGAGAGCCGTGCCGTCGTTCCCGGGTTCGTGGACAGTCACAGTCACATCGTGTTCGGCGGTGATCGTGCCGCGGAATTCGAAGCGCGGATGGCGGGAGAGAGGTATGCCGCCGGCGGCATCCGTTCGACCGTCGCCGCGACCAGGGGTGCGAGCGACGACGATCTGCGTGCACGGCTGCGCGGCTTCATCGCCGAGATGCATGCGCAGGGCACCACGACCGTCGAGATCAAGAGCGGGTACGGCCTGGACGTCGAGACAGAGCTGCGCCTCGTCCGGCTCGCTGCCGAGGTCACACCCGAGGTCACGTTCCTCGGCGCGCATGTGGTGCCTGCGGAGTACGTCGAAGACGCGGACGGCTATGTCGACCTCGTCACCGGCCCGATGCTGGAGGCTTGCGCCCCGCACGCCCGCTGGATCGACGTGTTCTGCGAGACCGGGGCGTTCACGGTGGAGCAGTCGCGCCGTGTGCTCGAAGCCGGCATCGCCCGTGGACTCGCGCCGCGCGTGCACGCCGGCCAGCTCGGGCCCAGCGACGGCGTGCGGATGGCGATCGAGCTCGGCGCGGCATCCGTCGACCACGGCACGTACCTGACCGACTCCGACATCGAGGCGCTCGCAGCATCCGACACCGTTCTCACGCTGCTGCCCGGCGTCGAGTTCTCCACGCGACAGCCGTACCCCGACGCGCGCCGACTCATCGACGCCGGCGTCACCGTCGCGCTCGCATGCGACACGAATCCCGGGTCGAGTTTCACCTCGTCCATGCCGTTCTGCATCGCCGTCGCCGTCCGCGACATGGGCATGACTCCGGCCGAAGCGCTGTGGGCGGCGACCGCCGGGGGAGCGGCGGCGCTGCGGCGGGACGACATCGGCATGATCGCGCCCGGTTTCCGCGCCGATCTTGTGCTGCTGGACGCGCCCAGCCACGTGCACCTGTCGTACCGGCCAGGGGTTCCGCTGGTCAGGCAGGTATGGAAGGACGGCGTCCCCGTCGCGTAGCCGGTCGCGAAGCAGGAAACAGCAGCGCGAGATCAACCCAGTGCCTGGGCGCACACCACGGCGGCTGCCGCTGACCACGCCTGAGGCCGGCACGCGGCGGGGTACGGCACCGGGATGCCACCGGGAATCCTGGAATCACCGGACTGCAGCTCCGGGACGCGGTAGTCGAAGCCTTCGGCGGAGTCGACCAATTCGCGAGCGATAACGGCGGCCTCGGCGGTGAGCCCGGCGCGCAGCATCCCGTGCACGGCGATGGCCGTGTCGTGCGCCCAGACGCTGCCGCCGTGATAACTGAGCGGCCAGTACCCGGCGGCCCCGGTGGACAGCGTGCGGATGCCATATCCACTCGACATCGTCGGCGAGATGAGCACCTCCGCGCACGCGCGCTCTTCGTCGGGATCCAGGATGCCGGTGCCGATCAGATGGCCGATGTTGCTCGAGAGCGAATCGACCGCGGCTCCATGCGCATCGAGGGCGATCGCCGGGTACCGGCCCTCCGAGGTCTCCACCCAGAACGCTGCACGGAACCTCCGGCGCAGGTCGGCCGCCCACTGTCTCAGATCGTCGCCGCCCTGCTCGTCCAGTGCATCGAGCAGCTCCGCCCCGCGCATCGCGGCCTCGTAGGCGTAGCCCTGCACCTCGCTCAGCGCGATCGGGCCCTCGGCCAGGTGCCCGTCCTGCCACTGGATCGAGTCTCCTGAGTCCTTCCAGCCCTGGTTCGCGAGGCCGTGCCCCGTCTGGTCGACGTAGTCGATGAACCCGCTGCCCGAGGCGTCGCCGTGCACGATCATCCAGTCCAGTGCTGCGCGCAGGTTGGGCAGCAGATCGCGCAGATCCGCGTCCGAGAGTCCGGCATCCCGAGCATCGGCCAGCAGGCACACCCAGAGCGGCGTCGCATCCACGGTGCCGTAGTACAGCGGCGGCAGATGCACGCCCTCGTTCGGCAGCGACAGCGCGGCGCTGCGCAGCTCGTGGGGGATCTTGCCCGGCGCCTCAGCGGTTGCGGCATCCGTCTTCGTGCCCTGAAGGCGGCCGAGCACGCGCAGGGTGGAGGCTGCGATCTCGGGGTCGAGTGCGAGCGCGAGTCGCGCCGCCCAGATCGAATCGCGACCGAACAGGGTGAAGAACCAGGGCGCTCCGGCCGCGTAGAAGGCGTCGTCCGGATGCTCCGGAGCAGACAGCCGCAGCGCCGCGAGGTCACCGGCGGCTCGGTCGAGCCAGCGTCGCACGCGGGAGTCGCTCGTCGCGACGTGGACTGCGTCGGCAACCGACGTCGGCGCACCCACCACGAGCGTCGCGTCCTCGAACGCGAGAGCCCAGTCGAGTTCGACGCGTCCACGTGGCGGCACATCGACCTGCCAGCGAAGCCGGATGCCGGCACCCGGCGCCGACTCCGCATCCTCGATCGAGATCGCAGCATCCGCGGCCTCGACGGTGAACGACGCCGTGGCTGACCGGACTCGTGTCCCGTCCCAGGTCCATTCGTCTGCGCCGGCAATCCCGGCCTTCACCTGCTGGAGCGGCGCGAAGTCCGGCGCGATGGTCACGGTCAGTCTCACCGAGAGCGAGACGTCGCGGGCGGATGACACCACGATCCGCTCGTGGAACGACCCAGCGGCGACGAGGCGCTCGCGATCCATGCGCACCTTGGGGTCGGCCTGATCGTCATCGATGCCGCGCAGCACATCGGTGAACACCGCGGTCTGCGCCGTGGGGGTCGCGCACGCGATCGATTCCAGCTCCGTGCCGTCCACACCGGTCGCGACCGACCGGACGTGGCGGACATCGCCGTGATAGATGCCGTGGATGGGCGACGCACCCATCCTCCCTGCGGCATCCGACCAGACCTGGGTCGGGGCCTGGAGGATGATGGTCGCGTCGTTCAGGAGCGGCTGGAGAGGCGTGATCGTCATCCCTTCACCGCTCCTTCGCTGGTGTTCATGATGCGCTTCTGGAAGATGAAGAACATCACCGCAACCGGGATGGTCATGATGAGCGCCGCTGCGAGCTTGAGCGGATACTGCTTGCCCTGACTCAGCTGTCCGTTCGCGAGCTGCGCGACGCCTCTGGTCAGTGTTGTGAGATCCGGCGACTGCGTCGAGATGATGAAGTGCGCCAGCTCGTTCCACGACCCCTGGAACGACAGGATGATGATCGTGATGAGCGCCGGACGCGCCATCGGCAGCACCACAGACCAGAACACCCGGAACGTTCCGGCCCCGTCTATGCGGGCCTGCTCCTCGACGGAGGCGGGAATGGACTCGAAGAAGTTCTTCATGATGAACACGCCTGCCGCGTCCACGAGGAGCGGCAGGATCATGCCGGCGTACGAGTCGTAGATGCCGAGCTGCTTGATCACGAGGAACTTCGGAATCAGCAGAACGACCGCCGGAACGCTCATGACAGCGACGAGTCCGGCGAACACGACCCCGCGGCCGCGGAATTGCAGCCTGGCGAGGGCATAGCCGGCGAGCGAGACGAAGAACACGCGTCCGAGGGTCACGACGACCGTGACGACGACCGAGTTGCGGAACCACGTCGGGTAGTCGCTGCGCAGGAACAGCTGCGCGTACGCCTCTGTCGTGAAGGTCTGCGGCACGAGGGAGAGCGGGTTGGCCGCCGCATCCGGATCGGTCTTGAAGCTCGTGGCGACCTGGATGAGGAACGGGTAGATGTACACAAGAGCGAGCACGACCAGGACGGCGTAGAGGATCGACGTCGTGAGAATCCGTTTCGTTCCGCTGCTCATGCCGGCGCGGCGCGCCGGGGCCGCCGACGGAGCAGCAGCGGTATCGGTGGCGGGATCGATCGCGGTCATGATCTGGCCTCCTCAGCGGCGGATGCCGCGGCCGCCGACTCGCGGGCGGTCGCCGCTGCGACAGCGGCCTGATACGGACGTGCACGCCGGCGCGAGACCGGACGCTCACGGAGAACCCAGCGCTGCAGCAGCGTGAGCAGGATGATGATGACGAACAGGATGAACGCGATCGCGGCACCCTGCCCCCAGTCCTGATTGATGAACGAGGCCTGGTAGGACTGGTACGCGGGCGTCAGCGTGGTCTTGCCCGGTTGTCCGCGGCTGCCGGTGTAGATCTGGTCGAACACCTGCCAGGTGCCGATCAGTCCGAGCGTCAGAACCGTGAACAGCGTCGGACGCAGCTGCGGCAGCGTCACCTGCCAGAAGCGCTGCCACCCGTTCGCGCCGTCGGTCATGGCAGCCTCCTGCACCTCGCCCGAGATGTTCTGAAGGGCCGCGAGGAACAGCAGCATGAACGTGCCGCTCGTGGTGAACACGGCCATGATGATGTACACGCACATCGCCACGCTCGGGCCGCCGATCCAGTCCCAGAGCGAGACGCCCAGCACGTCGTTGCCTGTCAGGGCGGCAGGGCCCGAGGTCGCTCCGAAGTGGAAGATCCCGGAGGGGTCGTTGAGCCAGTTCGGGCCGTTGATGCCGAGCCAGCCGAGCGCCGCGTTGATCGCACCCGTCGTCGAGAACAGGAACAGGAACAGGACGGTGATGGCGACCGAGCTGGTGACGGACGGGAAGTAGAAGGCGGTGCGGAAGAAGCCTCGGCCCTTGAGGATCTGCCGGTTCACCAGGACGGCGAGGAAGAGACTGAGCGCGGTCTGGCACGGCACGACGAGCAGCGCGTACCAGGCGTTGTTCTTCAGGCTCATGCCGAAGTCCTGCTCGTCCAGTCCTCCGCCGACCAGCAGTGTGCCGTAGTTGCGGAGCCCGACGAACGACACCGAACCGGCGAACGGTGAACCGCGCCCTCCCCAGTCGCTGACGCTCACCCACAGCGCCATGAGAACGGGAACGACGAGGAAGACTCCCAGCAGGATGAGCATCGGGGCGGTGAACAGCCACCCCGATGCGGTCTCGCCGCGGCGGAGGCCGCGGTGGGACCGCACATCGGAGGCGGCCATGATCACTTCAGAAGTGCTTCGAGGTTCTTCTGCGCCGAGTCGAGGATCGCCTGCGGGTCGGCCGTCGCGAGTGCGCCGATCTTGCTGTTGAAGTCGGTGACGACGTCAGCCGCGCCCTTGATGGTGGGCATGCTCATCGCGTAGTCGGCGCCGGCGAGGAAGGGCGCCAGAGTCGGGTTGTCGCTCTTCCACTGATCGGCTGCGGACTGGATCGACGGCATCACGCCGAACGCCTTCGAGAATGCGAGCTGCTGATCGGTCGACGTCAGGTACTCGACGAGGTCGAGCGCCGCCTCCTGATTCGGGCTGTCGGCTGCGATGCCCCAGCAGTTCGTGAACTGGAGAGTTCCCATGTCGCCATCAGGGCCGGCCGGCAGCTCTGCGACCTTGTACTTCACGTCGGGGTAGTCGTTCGTCATGGCGCCGGTGATCCAGTTGCCCTCGACGACCATGGCGGCCTTCTGCGTGCCGAACGCCTCGCCGCCCCATCCGGTGCCGAGGTCCGCGGCGAACTTCATCTCACCGTCGTTCAGCATGCCCTTGAGGTAATCGAGCGCCGCGACGTTGCCGTCGGCGGTCGCGGTGGCCTCCGTGGAGTCGGCGTTCATCAGGCCGCCTCCAGCGGCGACCATGAAGGCGCCGACGCGGGCGTACTCGCCGCCCATGCTGAGGCCGACGTGCCCGTCTGCGGTGAGCTTCTTCGCCACGGAGGTCAGCTGATCCCAATCGGTGGGGATGTCGGAGTCGGTGAGGCCAGCAGCATCCCACATGTCGGTGTTGATGATGAGCTGCAGCGTCGAAAAGTCCTTCGGAGCGCAGTAGAGCTTGTCGTCGTAGGTGAAGGAGGTCTGCAGGCTCGGGTAGAAGTCGTCCTTGTTCTTCAGCTGATCGCCGTAGGCGAGCAGCGACCCGTTCGACGCGTATCCGGCGAGAGCGTCGGTCGACAGGTAGAACACGTCGGCGGGGGAGCCGGCGGCGAATCCCTGCGACAGCTGCTGGTTGAGGTCGCTGGCGGCGGTGACGGTCGCCTTGACCCCTGAGTCCTTCGACCACGCTGCGACGGCCGCGTCGACCGCGTCGGTCTCGGCGTCACCGGATGACCCGATGAGGATGCTGAGCGGCTTGTCAGACGACGTGAGCGAGTCGGGTTCGGCTGAGCTTCCGGTGTCGTCCGAGAATCCGGAGCCGCAGGCGGTGAGCGCGAGAGCTGCGGTGCTGAGCAGGGCGAGGGTGCCGAGCACCGAACGGGTGGTGTGCCGTGACATTGCATTCTCCCTTGAAGAAAGTCCGGTGAATTTGAACGATCAAATTCGGTATGCAATACGCTAGATCCGGTGCAGGGGGCTGTCAAGGGCACCTGCGGGACGGGAGGCCCCGATGGCGAAGGCGCCGACGGTACAGGACGTCGCGGAGCGTGCCGGTGTGTCGCGGCAGACGGTCTCCAACGTCCTGAACACGCCGGACGTCGTGCGCCCGGGCACCAGGGACCGCGTCCTGTCCGCGATCGACGAGCTGGGCTATCGACGGCACGGCCCCGCGCGCAGGCTGAGGCTGCGCCGCAGCTCGACCATCGGCATCCGGCTCGACCCGTATGTCGGCGGCATCTCCGGCGTCGTGCTGGACCGATTCGTGCACGCCGTCACCGAGCGCGCGAGCGCGCGCGGCATGCGCATGCTCGTTTACTCGGCACGGTCGGCTGAGGAGGAGTACACGCGCCTGTCGGAGCTGTGGGACAGCTCGGAGATCGATGCGGCGATCCTGACCGGCACCGTGCGCGATGACCCACGGGTTCCTCTTCTGGACGAACGCGCGCTGCCGTTCGTGTCGTTCGGTCGGCCGTGGGGGAAGGACGACATCGCTGACCCCCGCCACCTGTGGGTCGACGTCGACGGGGCCGGCGGCACGCGAGCGGCGACGAAGCATGCCCTGGCCTACGGCAGCCGTGTGGCGTTCCTCGGATGGCCGTCGGGCTCAGGAACCGGGGATGATCGCGAGCGCGGCTGGCTCGAGGCGATGCGCGCGGGTGGAGTCGGGGGCACGCGTCTCACCGCCACCGAGGACGTCGCCGCGGCGCGCGGTGCGGTCGCGCAGAGTCTGGATGACGGGTTCGATGCGGACGCGATCGTCTGCGTCAGCGACACGCTCGCCGTCGGCGCGCTGCTCGCCCTGAACGCGGCAGGACGACGGATGCCGGTCATCGGCTTCGACAACACACCGACCGCTGACGCCCTCGGTTTCTCCAGCGTGGAGCAGCGGCCGGAGGACGTGGCAGACGGAGTGCTCACCTTGCTAATGGGCCGCACCGGCGATGTGGTCGTGCCGCGCCGGCCGCAGGCCGGGACCGCGCACGTGCTGATCGAGCCGGAGCTCGTCGTTCGCTGAGCGCGTCGTTCGCTGAGCGCAGCGGTCAGATCCGCCCGGCGACCCCGGCGAGCAGCTCCAGCACGCACAGGGCGGCCAGGCGCACGGTGCGGCCGTCCTCGGTGTCGGCGGTGGCATCCACTTCGGCGATGTCCGCGCTGACCACCCGAGCGTCGGAGGCAACCGCCCTGGTGAGCGCGCGCAGCTCCCAGGCTGCGAGCCCGCCTGGCACGCTCGCAGGGCACCCCGGCGCGACAGAGCGATCGCACACGTCCACATCGATGTCGAGATGGACGGGGCCGTCGCCCGCACCGGCGACCTCGACGGCTTCGGCGACCACATCGTCGATGCCGCGCCGACGCAGCTCGTCGAGCGTGATCACGCGGATGCCCCAGTCGGCCGCGCGTCGAGCGTATGCGGCCGAGTTCGCGAAGTCGGCGATCCCGATCTGCACGATCCGACGCGGATCGATGCGCTCGGTCGGCACGGTGGCGGCCGCCGGCACGTCCTCGACGAGCCGCCGCACCGGGGTGCCGTTCGAGACGCCGTCGCGCAGGTCGAAGTGGGCGTCGAAGGTGATGAGACCGGATGCCGCGGAGCCCAGCGCGACGGGATAGGTCAGCGAGTTGTCCCCGCCAAGGGCGATCACGAACGCCGGCGCGAGTTCGCGCACCCGTGCGATGGTCGCGGCCTCACCCTCGTCGCCATCCGGCTCGTCGACGTCGCCGGCATCCTGGATCGTCAGGGCATCGGCGAGATCGAGGATCGGCGGACCCATGAGCGTCGTGCCGTACCGCTGCAGCGCCTCGCGGATCGCTCCTGGCGTCGCGTGCGCCCCGGTGGGCGACAGCGAGGTCTGCCACGTCGGCACGCCGAGCAGCACGGCATCCGCCTCGCCGTCGAAGGCCGGCCAGGAACCGGCACGAGGCCACAGCGGGTCTTGCGAGAGAGCCATGTTCACACTCCGTGTTCTTCAGACGCCGGGGATCACGGCGTGCGCGATGGAGAAGATGGCAAGCCCTGCCAGCGCCCCGACGACGGTGCCGTTGAGGCGGATGTACTGCAGGTCGCGACCGACCATGAGCTCGATCTTCTCGGTCGTCTCGGCCGGATCCCAGCGCTCGACGGTGTCGGTGATGATCGACGCGATGTCGTGCCGGTAGCGGTCGACGAGGAAGACGGCGGCCTCCGACACCCAGGAATCCACGCGGCGCTGCAGCGCGGCATCCTTCGTCAGGCGTTCGCCGACCTCTTCGAGCGCCTGCACCGCCCGCAGGCGGAGGCTGCTCTGCGGATCGGCGAGCGATCGGATCAGCCCGTTCTTGGCGGTGTTCCAGGCCTCGGCCGCCAGGGCCCCGACGCGTGGACTGTCGAACAGCGACGCCTTCGCGTTCTCGAGCTTTCGGCGGGTGACCGGATCGTTCTGCAGGTTCTCGGCCAGCCGGGCGAGATACCCGTCGATCGCCAGCCGCGCCGGATGCTGCGGGTCGGCGCGCACGGCATCCACGAACTTGACCGCCTCGTGGTACACCGTGTCATCCACGAACCGGTGCGCGAGCTTCGGCACCCAGCCGGGGAGGCGTCGGGAGACGAGTCCGTGGAACGCGTCCTCGTTCGCGATGAGCCACGTGCTGATGCTGTCGGCGGCGAGATCGATGGCGCCGCGGTGCGCGTCGGATTCGACGATCTTCTCGAGCCAGGCGCCGGCCGGCGGCCCCCACTCCGGCTGGACGAGGTGCTCGCGGGCGAGGTCGGTGATGAGGTCGCGGACGTCGTCGTCGCTCAGGGCGTTCAGAACACCCGTGGCGATCGCAGAACCTTCGGCGGCCACCCGTTCGGCGTGCGCGGGCTGCTGCAGCCACTCGCCGGCGCGCAGTGCGATCGCCGTCGAAGCGAGTTTCGTGCGCACCACGTCGGCGGCCAGGAAGTTCGTCTCGACGAACTCGCCGAGCGTCCGGCCGATCTCGTCCTTGCGGTTCGGGATGATCGCCGTGTGCGGGATCGGCAGCCCGAGTGGGCGCCGGAACAGGGCGGTGACGGCGAACCAGTCCGCGAGTGCGCCGACCATGCCGCCCTCGGCGGCGGCCCGGACGTACGAGAGCCATGGATGCCGCTCCTGAAGCCAGAACGCGATGACGAACGCGATCGCCATGAAGATGAGCGCGCCCAGTGCGATCGCCTTCATCACCCGCAGGGCGCGCAGGCGTTCCTGATCGGGAGGGGAGAGCAGAGCCATCGGAGTGCGCGGCATGCTGTCATCCTCGCACGCGGGGTAGCCTCGTCTCGTGATCGAAGACATCAAGAAGCGCGCGCTGCACCGCACCAGCATCCTGGAGGGTCAGCTGCGCGGCGTCGCCCGCATGATCGAGGGCGAGGAGTACTGCATGGACATCATCACGCAGTCCCGCGCCATCCAGAAGTCCCTGGAGTCACTGAACCGCCTGCTGCTGGAGAACCACCTGCGCACGCACGTCACGCACATGTTCGAATCCGGCGGCGACGAGCGCGAGCAAGCCGTCGACGAATTGCTGAAGGCGTTCGACTTCGAGCGGAAGTAGTAGTCAGTCGAGCGGACCGAGCAGCGCGCTCGCCGCGGTCGAGTGCGCCGACTCCGGGTCCGACGGATGGAACATGCCCGCCAGCACGTCGCGGTAGAGCCGGGAGAGCTCGTTCGACGAGAAGTAGGATCCGCCGCCCGCGGTGAGGATCGCCTGATCGACGACGTGCTTGGCCATCACGACCGCGCGGTGCTTCGTGCCCGACAGCAGAGTGAACCAGCGGGCGCCGTTGTCCGCCTGCTGATCGACGTCGCGCGCGAGCGCTGCGATCTGCGGAGGCAGCGCCTCGTACGCGAGGCTCATGTCGGCGATCCGCCAGCGGATGTCGGGATCCTGGCTGTATGCCAGACCGGTCTTCTTCGATGTGCGCTTCTGCACGGTCTGCACCGCCAGCTCCAGAGCGCGGCGGGCGATGCCGGTGTAGACCGAGGCGAGCAACAGTTCGAAGACGCTGAAGATCCCGAAGACGATCGGATCGGGTGAAGGCCCCGGGTCGATGCGGCGCACGATCTGCGATGCCGGCGCGACGGCTCCGTCGAGGCGGGTGGTGCGGCTCTGGGTCGCTCGCATGCCGAGCGTGTCCCAGTCGTCGCTGGTGACGACGGCATCCGTTCGATCGACGAACGCGAACACGAGTTTCGGGGCATCCTCGCTCGTCGTGTCGAGCCCGTGCAGGCCGAGCTTCGTCCACACCGGGGCGAGCGAGGTGAATATCTTCGTTCCGGTGAAGACGTACGAGCCGTCCGGCTGCGGTGCGGCATCCGTGTCGCTTCCGAACAGCACGAGGTCGTTGCCGCCCTCGCTGATCCCGAAGGCGAACACGTCGCCACGGGCGGCGCCATCCTGCACGAACTCGAGCCCCGGCACGCCGCGGTCGCCGAACACCTTCGCGACGCCGGTCCAGACCAGGTGCATGTTGATGCACAGCGCCGTGGCAGGGGATGCCGTCGCCAGCCGCTGCTGCAGGATCGCCGCCTGCTCGAGCCCGAGCCCCGCGCCGCCGCGTTCGGTCGGAACGAGGATCTTGAGGTACCCGGCATCCCGGAGGTCGTCCAGATCCTGCTGGGGGAACGTGTTCTCGCGGTCGTGGATCGGCGCGCGCTCGCGGATGCGCTCGAGCAGCTCGTCGGGGAGGTGGACAGTGGGGTCGAAACTCATGACAGTGCCTCCAGGAGGTGGCGGATGGTGTCTTCCGGCTTGTCGCGATGCGGCGAGTGTCCGGCGCCGGTGACGACGGACATCGAGATGTTCGCGTTCGCGGCGAGCAGTTCGGCTGCGACCCCGCCGGTGAACAGGCTGTACACCTCGGGGTCCGCTCCGATGATGTGTGTTCGGATCGTCAGCCGCGCAGCATCCGCCCTGACGTCCCAGGGCTTGTTCTGCGCGCTCGTCTGCTCGACGGCCCAGCGGCTGCCCCGGGTGACCGCGTCGATCTTGAGCTCGTGGTCCTGAGGGTGCCAGTGCGGGTGCTCCGACTGCACGACCTCGATCCGGTTGTCGGAGAACGCCCGCTCCTGGCTGCGACGGACGATCGACGCATCGCGCCCGTCGACGAAGATGGCCGGGTCGATCAGGACGAGGCGCCTCGTCCAGGACGGGTCGGATGCCGCGGCGACGGTGCTGGATGCTCCGCCGAGCGAGTGTCCGATGACGGCATCCCATTGATCGGCGCCCGCCGGGCGGGTCGCAGTCAGATCGGCGGCGTAGGCGGCGACCGTGTAGTCGAGCGCGCGCGGCGCGTCGCCATGGCCGCGCAGGTCGATCGCGACCGCGTGCCATCCGGCGTTCCCCAGCGCGTCGCCCAGACGCCACATCAGCGCTCCGGACGAGCCGAGCCCATGCACGAGCAGTGCGGTCTTCTCGGACGCGGGATCGCCCCACGACAATCGGGGCAGTGTCACAACGCTCACGGGATCAGCCTAGGAGGGTGCGCGGTGCCGTGCTCGGAAAACCCGGACGATCTGGCGTGTCGACGGCGCGCCAGGCGATGACACGCCGACGCGCGTCGTGTCGCTCTCCGTTTCGACGTCGGAGCGGGCAGCGGCGCGATCAGTCGATGGGCGGCATGTCGGCCGCGATGCGCAGGACTCTGGCAGCCGCGTCGTGGCCGGCCTGAAGGCGATCGGCGAGTGGCCGATCCTCGAGGGTGGCGGCGAGGAACCCGGCAGCGAAGGCGTCGCCTGCGCCCACTGGCTCGACGACCTCGACCGTCGGCGCGGGGACGAACACCGAGTCGGAATCGCCACTGAAGGCCGTCGCCCCGACATCGCCGTCCTTGACGATGAGAAGAGCGCAGCCGGGCAGGAACGCGCGGATCTCGGATGCCGTCGCCGTGCCCCAGACGCGTTCGGCCTCATCGCGGCCGACGAACGCGATGTCGGCCGCGTTCGCGAGACGTGCAAGGGTGTCTGCGGCATCCTCCAGCGACCACAGCGGCCGCCGGTCGTTCACGTCGAAGGACACCAGCGCGCCCGCCGCGCGGGCGTCGGTGAAGAGCTGGTCGACCATCGCGCGGCAGCTCGGAGAGAGAGCGGGCGTGATGCCGGTGGTGTGCACGATCCGGATGCCTTCGAGCCGGTCTGCTCCGAGGAAGCCGGATGTCATTCGGGATGCCGCGGACCCGCGGCGGTAGTAGTAGACGGAAGAGCCATCTGCGCCCGGGTCCTTGAACATGACACCGGTCGGAGCATCCTCGTCGTTCTCGGTCCACAGCTGGATGCCTCGTCGCGCGAGCTCCGAGGAGACGCGAGCGCCGAGCGCGTCCGCTCCGAGACGGGACGCCCACGCTGCACGATGGCCGGCGGCGACGATGCCGGCGGCCACGTTCGACTCGGCGCCGGCGAGGCCGATGCTCGCTTCGCGGGACTGGGAGAGCGCTGCGTCCGTCGGAGTGACGAGAGCCATGGTCTCTCCGATGCAGACGACCTCGGGCACGGGGAATTCGGGTGAGGTGGATTCGGGTGAGACGGAAGTTTTCATGTGGATGTGATCGTCGTGACGGGTTCGGTGTCGGGGTACGGGCTGGGATCCCGATCGCGCAGGTCCGGCAGGTAGCGGACGAAGGCGGCGGAGACGATGACACCGACGACGGCGAACAGGACGGCGGCGAGATAAGCGCCCTGGGCTCCTCCTGTGCCGTCCACGAGGAACCCGGCGATGGCGGAGCCGGCAGCTGCGCCCATGAGCTGCCCGGTGCCCGCCCAGCCGAAGGCCTCGGCGGTCTCGCTGAACTTCACGCTCGCCGTGGTGATCGCGAACAGCACGGCGAGGGCCGGGGCGATGCCGAGTCCGGCGATGAACAGCGCTCCGCCGAGCCAGAAGATGTTGAGCATGACCATGGTGAGCGCCAGTCCGACGGTCAGCAGGATCAGTCTGCGCGCCATCGCCCACGGTCCGATCGGGATGTGACCGAACGACAGCCCGCCGACGAGACTGCCGACCGAGAACACGGCCAGGACGAGACCGGCATCCAGGCTCCCGTGCTCGAACGTGGCGACGACGCCCACCTCGACCGCGGCGCACGCGCCGATGAGGAGGAAGCCGATCACGGTCGCCAGCAGCACCGGCGGCTTCAGCAGAACCTTGCCGAGGCTGCGGCGACTGCGCGGGATGCGGACGCGGCCGAGTTCCGGGGAGGCGATGAACCAGCCGCAGCCGAGGACCAGGATGATCGCCACGAGCAGCAGACCCTCTGTGGTGCCGACCTGGGTGGAGACCAGCGTGATGACGACGGGCGCCAGGATCCAGATGATCTCCTGCAGTGATGCGTCGAGGGAGAACAGCGGGGTCAGCTGAGAGGAGTTGACCAGCTTCGGGTAGATCGTGCGCACGGCCGATTGGATCGGCGGCGTCGAGAGGCCTGCGAGCAGGCCGAACGCCATGTAGCCGGGAACGTTCAGGGGAAGCAGGGCCAGTGCGAGTACGGCGAGAATGCAGACGATCGTGGTGAGGGAGATGACGCGGCGCATTCCCCACATGCCCATCCAGCGGCTCGTCACCGGCCCGGCGACGGCCTGCCCGATCGAGGTCGCGGCGAGCACGAGACCGGCGGCTCCGTACGAACCGGTCTGCTGCTCGACGTGCAGCAGCACCGCCAGTGAAGTCATGCCGCTGGGGAAGCGCGCCGTCAACTGAGCGGCGATCATGCGCCCGACGCCTGGGGTGCGAAGAAGGTCCCGATATCCCGCCACGAGACAACGCTAGTGGGCGTCGATCGTCGTGCGCACGCGCGTCCGTCGCGCGTCTCCCGCGCGACACGCCCGCGACACGCCGAGCAGCAGTTTCCACAGGAATTCGGATGTCCGAGCCCCGGCGTAGCGTCCGATCTGTGGATGGATTTCTGAACGGCTCCTGAGAACCGCGAGATCACGCGCTTCTCGAGGCTCGAAACCGACCTCGGGACTGTGGATGAAATGGTGGACAACCTGTGTTGTAACCAGTGGAGAACGGTGGAAAACTACACGGATGTAACTACTATCCCTTGTGGTCACTCCTAATGTCCGTACCCATATGTAGTATTGAGATCCCGACGGGGGGTCTGTCGGAAACTTGGATCTGAGGGGAATGAATATGTCGATCACGGTCTACACCAAGCCTTCGTGCGTGCAGTGCAATGCGACCTATCGCGCGCTCGATGCGAAGGGCATCGAATACGAGATCCACGACCTCTCTGAGGACGCCGCGGCGCTCGAGCAGGTCAAGGCGCTCGGCTACATGCAGGCGCCCGTCGTCGTCACCGACGAGGGCCACTGGTCGGGCTTCCGTCCCGACAAGATCGACGAGCTCGCAGCCCGTCTGGCCTGAGACGTCACGATGAGCGCCGTCGCGACTGCTGCGCCGCTCCTGGTCTACTTCTCCAGCACCTCGGGCAACACAGCCAGATTCATCGAGAAGCTCGGCCTGCCGGCTCGCCGCATCCCGCTCTATCGCGGGGAGGAGCCGCTGGTCATCGATGAGCCTTTCGTCCTCGTCACCCCTACCTATGGCGGTGGCCAGGGCAGGGGAGAGGAGAAGGGGGCCGTTCCCAAGCAGGTGATCCGGTTCCTCAACGACGAGCGCAACCGGCGTCACATCAGGGGAGTGATCTCCGCAGGAAACACCAACTTCGGCGACGCGTTCTGCGTCGCCGGCGACATCATCAGCCGCAAGTGTCATGTGCCGCACTTGTACCGGCTCGAACTATTCGGCACGCAAGACGATGTTGATCGCGTGAGCGACGGATTGGAACGATGGTGGACATTGCAGTTGAAGAGCAGGCAGTGACCGAGCAGGTGGCGTTCAAGGTCAACCCCGCGTACGAGGGGCTCGACTATCACGCGCTCAACGCGATGCTCAACCTGTACGACGCGAACGGCAAGATCCAGTTCGACGCCGACAAGCGCGCCGCACGGGAGTACTTCCTGCAGCACGTCAACCAGAACACCGTGTTCTTCCACTCCCTCAAGGAGCGCCTCGACTACCTGGTCGAGAAGGAGTACTACGAGGGCGAGCTCATCGAGAAGTACTCGCTCGAGTTCATCCAGAAGCTCAACGACCTCGCCTACTCGAAGAAGTTCCGCTTCGAGACGTTCCTCGGCGCGTTCAAGTACTACACCAGCTACACGCTGAAGACCTTCGACGGCAAGCGCTACCTCGAGCGCTTCGAAGACCGCGTCGTCATGACCGCTCTCGGCCTCGCCGACGGTGACGAGCAGGTCGCCATCGACCTCGTGGAAGAGATCATCTCGGGCCGCTTCCAGCCGGCGACGCCGACGTTCCTCAACGCCGGCAAGGCGCAGCGCGGTGAGCTCGTCAGCTGCTTCCTGCTGCGCATCGAAGACAACATGGAGTCGATCTCGCGCGGCATCAACTCGTCGCTGCAGCTGTCGAAGCGCGGCGGCGGCGTGGCACTGCTGCTGTCGAACATCCGTGAGTCGGGTGCGCCGATCAAGCAGATCGAGAACCAGTCCAGCGGAATCATCCCCGTCATGAAGCTGCTCGAAGACAGCTTCAGCTACGCGAACCAGCTGGGTGCGCGTCAGGGCGCCGGCGCGGTCTACCTCAACGCGCACCACCCCGACATCATGCGCTTCCTCGACACGAAGCGCGAGAACGCCGACGAGAAGATCCGCATCAAGACCCTGTCGCTCGGCGTCGTCGTCCCCGACATCACCTTCGAGCTCGCCAAGAACGGCGAGGACATGTACCTCTTCTCGCCCTACGACGTCGAGAAGGTCTACGGCGTGCCGTTCGGTGACATCTCCGTCACCGAGAAGTACCGCGAGATGGTCGACGACCCGCGGATCAAGAAGACCAAGATCAACGCGCGCGAGTTCTTCCAGACGATCGCCGAGATCCAGTTCGAGTCCGGCTACCCGTACATCATGTTCGAGGACACGGTGAACAAGGCCAACCCGATCAAGGGCCGGATCAACATGTCCAACCTCTGCAGCGAGATCCTGCAGGTGAATACGCCGACCACGTACAACGAGGACCTCTCGTACGACACGATCGGCAAGGACATCTCCTGCAACCTCGGCTCCATGAACATCGCACTCGCGATGGACGGCGGAGACCTCGGTGCCACGGTCGAGACCGCGATCCGCGGCCTGACCGCCGTCAGCAACCAGAGCCACATCTCATCGGTGCGCTCGATCGAGGACGGCAACGACCGATCCCACGCGATCGGCCTCGGCCAGATGAACCTGCACGGCTACCTGGCGCGCGAGCACGTGCACTACGGCTCTGAAGAGGGCATCGACTTCACGAACATCTACTTCTACACGGTTCTGTTCCACGCGCTGCGCGCGTCGAACAAGCTGTCGATCGAGCGCGGCGTCGCCTTCGACGCGTTCGAGGACTCGACGTACGCGTCCGGAGAGTTCTTCGACAAGTACATCGACCGTGCCTGGGTGCCCGAGACCGAGAAGGTCAAGGGACTCTTCGCCGGTCACCACATCCCCACGCAGGACGACTGGGCCGAGCTGAAGGACAGCATCCAGAAGCACGGCATCTACAACCAGAACCTGCAGGCCGTCCCGCCGACCGGATCGATCTCGTACATCAACAACTCGACGTCGTCGATCCACCCGATCGCATCGAAGGTCGAGATCCGCAAGGAAGGCAAGCTCGGCCGCGTGTACTACCCGGCGCCGTTCATGACGAACGACAACCTGGAGTACTACCAGGACGCGTACGAGATCGGCTACGAGAAGGTCATCGACACGTACGCCGCGGCGACGCAGCACGTCGACCAGGGCCTGTCGCTGACGCTGTTCTTCAAGGACACCGCCACCACGCGCGACATCAACAAGGCGCAGATCTACGCATGGCGCAAGGGAATCAAGACGATCTACTACATCCGTCTGCGCCAGCTCGCCCTTGAGGGCACGTCGATGGATGAGTGCGTCAGCTGCATGCTCTGATGCGCTGAACAGAACTCTTTGAGAACAGGAACGAAATGACCCCGCACTCGCTCAAGCTGGTCGACCACGTGCAGGCGATCAACTGGAATCGCATCGAAGACGAGAAGGACCTCGAGGTCTGGAACCGTCTGGTGAACAACTTCTGGCTGCCCGAGAAGGTGCCGCTGTCGAACGACGTGCAGTCGTGGAACACGCTGACACCCGAAGAGCAGCTGCTCACCATGCGCGTCTTCACCGGCCTGACCCTGCTCGACACGATCCAGGGCACGGTCGGCGCGGTCTCGCTGATCCCGGACGCGATCACCCCGCACGAGGAGGCGGTGTACACGAACATCGCCTTCATGGAGTCGGTGCACGCCAAGAGCTACTCGTCGATCTTCTCGACCCTGGCGTCGACGAGGGAGATCGACGAGGCGTTCCGCTGGTCCACGGAGAACGCGAACCTTCAGAAGAAGGCGCAGATCATCATGGACTACTACCAGGGTGATGACCCGCTCAAGCGCAAGGTCGCCTCGACGCTGCTGGAGTCGTTCCTGTTCTACTCGGGTTTCTACCTGCCGATCTACTGGTCGTCCAAGGCGAAGCTGACGAACACGGCCGACCTCATCCGCCTCATCATCCGCGACGAGGCCGTGCACGGCTACTACATCGGCTACAAGTTCCAGAAGGGTCTCGAGAAGGAGACCCAGGAGCGCCGAGACGAGCTGAAGGACTACACCTTCAATCTCATGTTCGAGCTGTACGAGAACGAGGTGCAGTACACGCAGGACCTCTACGACGGCGTCGGTCTCACCGAGGATGTCAAGAAGTTCCTGCACTACAACGCGAACAAGGCGCTGATGAACCTCGGCTACGAGGCCATGTTCCCCTCTGATGTGACGAACGTGAACCCCGCGATCCTCTCGGCGCTCTCACCGAACGCCGACGAGAACCATGACTTCTTCTCGGGCTCCGGGTCCTCGTACGTCATCGGCAAGGCGGAGGCCACCGAGGACGACGACTGGGACTTCTGAGTCACGAAGACGACATCGGCGGCAGTGTCCTCGTCGGCCCGGCGCAGGTCAACCCCCTCATGTCGCCTCTGAGCTTCACGTACGTTCGACAGAACGACAAGAGGAGATGTGATGAGCGATCCGCAGAACACGCACGGTACCCCCGGTCCCGACGAGCAGGCAGACACAGCGTCCGGTGGTGCGCCCGACGATACGGATCAGATCCTCGAGGACGAGACCACCGACGACGAGGGCAAGCCGCTGGAGAATCCGTCCGGCGGCTGAGCAGTCGTCCGAACCTCGTCGTCGACGGCGCCGGTGAACGGGGGAGCGGAGCGCCGACTATCCTGGAATGAGCATTCACAACAGGAGGCAGCCGTGATTCTCAGCTTCATCGTTTTCTTGGTCATGTTCATCGGCGGGATTTGGGTGATGGGCATCGCGCACGGTCTGCCCATGGACTTCCAGGCGATCACGTTCTGCGTCGGTCTCGCGCTCGTATGCCTGTCGCTGGCCTGGATGATGCGCGAGGGTCGCAGCGGCGCCACCCGCCGCTCGAACAACTGGGACGGCGGCCCCGCGGCCAACTGATGAAGTCCGTACCGTTCGGCTCAGCCGCCGCGCCCGCGATCATCGCGGGGATGATGCGCATCAACGACAAGGACGATGCGCAGATCCGCGATCTCTACCGCACTGCTCGTGATGCCGGGATCGACTTCTTCGATCACGCCGATATCTACGGCGGCAGCATGCACTTCTGCGAGCAGCGCTTCGGAGACGCGCTGCGCCTGAGCGCCGCCGAGCGCGCCGAGATCACGCTGCAGACCAAATGCGGGATCGTACCGGACGCGGGGATGTTCGACTTCTCGTACGAGCACATCGTCAGGCAGGTCGACGGGTCGTTGCGGGCGCTCGGCACCGACTACATCGACGTGCTTCTGCTCCACCGACCCGACGCTCTGGTCGAGCCCGATGAGGTCGCACGCGCGTTCGACGAGCTCGCCGAATCAGGCAAGGTTCGCGCGTTCGGCGTCTCCAACCACACGCCGCGGCAGATCGACCTGCTGCGCACCGCTGTGCAGCAGCCGCTCGTCGCCAACCAGGTCCAGCTGTCGATCACCCACGCGCCGATCATCACCCAGCCCATCGCCATGAACATGCTGGGCGAAGAGCAGAGCGTCGTCCGCGACGGCGGAGGGATCGTGGAGTACTGCCGGATGAACGGCATCACGATCCAGGCCTGGTCGCCGTTCCAGGCCGGATTCTTCAGCGGGGTGTTCCTCGGCAATCCCGACTACCCCGAACTCAACGCCGTCATCGATCGGCTCGCGGCCGAGTACGACGTGACACCGATCGGCATCGCGACCGCCTGGATCACGCGGCACCCGGCGAACATGCAGGTCGTGCTCGGCACCACCACGCCGCAGCGCGTGAGCGATGCGGCCGCCGGCGCCGACATCACCCTCACCCGCCCGGAGTGGTACGAACTCTTCCGGGCGGCCGGGCACTTGCTGCCCTGACCCGCCTGGCCTGGGCGAGCGAGCGGCCGGCGATCAGCGGCGCTTGGCGAGCCGAGCCTCCAGGTTCGCCTTCACCGCCGGCCACTCCGGCTCGATCACGGAGTACTCGACGCTGTCGCGGAGTGCTCCGTTCCGGTAGCGCGAGATCGCCCGCATGACACCGTCCTGCTTGGCACCGAGCCGCTCGATCGCCGCGCGCGACTGGAAGTTCACCCACTGCGTCGTGAGTCCCACCCGGTAGACGCCGAGCGTCTCGAACGCGTGCTGCATGAGCAGCAGCTTCGATTCCGCGTTGGTGCCGGTGCCGTGCGCGGATGGACGATTCCACGTGTACCCGATGTGCAGCCGGGGAACGGAGGCGTCGAGGTCGTAGAACGTGGTCATTCCGATCGCGCGACCGGCCGCATCGAACGCCGTGAACGGCACCATCTCGCCCGCATCGCTCAGGCCGAGGCGTCGATCGATCTCGTCCGCGACGCCGTCGGGCGCCGGTACGGACGTGTACCAGGCCGTCTGCCACAGGTCGCCCTCACGCACGGCATCCATGAGGCCGTCGACATGCGATCGATCCAGGGGGCGCAACTCGACGAGGGAACCGGTGAGGACGACAGGTGCAGGCGGGGTCAGAAATGCCACCTGCCCATTCAATCAGCCGTCGTCTACTCTGAAGGCATGCCGTTCGTCTCCATCCTCATCATCGCGCTGATGATCGGCGCGCTGATCGATGTCATCACGCGCGACGAGTCCCAGGTGAAGCACCTGCCGAGGATGGTGTGGATCATCCTCGTCGTGGTGCTCCCGCTGGTCGGCAGCATCCTGTGGTTCCTGCTCGGTCGCGAGTACGGCGGCGGCGGCGTCTCCCTACCGCGGATGCCGCGCCGTGAGGCCCGTCCGAGCGCCCCGGCAGCGGCCGCTCCGCAGTACACGGCTTCGGCTGATGTCCGAACGACGGAACAGCAGATCGCCGACCTCGATCGCGAGATCGAGGAGTGGCGGCTGCGCGAGGAGATCGCCAAGCGCAAGCTCACGGACGGTGAGACCTCCTGACGATGCCGAAACGGGCCGTGCTTGGCGGCGGATCAGGTTTCCTCGGCACGGCGCTCAGGTCAGCACTCGAAGCCGATGGGTACGAGGTCAGCATCATCGGCCGGTCTGGACCCGACGCACGGTGGGACGACCCGGTGTCCGTTCTGCGCGTCGTCGACGGTGCCGATCTCATCATCGGGCTCGCGGGGAAGATCGTCAACAGTCGCTTCACCTCCGCGAACCGCGACGAGATCCTGCGTTCACGGATCGACACGACCAGGCTGCTCAGCGACGCAATCGCACAGTCCGAGAACCCGCCGGCTCTGTGGATGAACTCCAGCAGCGCCACCGTGTACCGGTATGCGCTCGATCGCCCGCAGACAGAGGCTGACACCGAGTACGACACCGGTTTCTCTCCTGACGTCGCCCTGGCGTGGGAGGAGGAGTTCTTCCGTGCCGAGCTTCCTGGCACGCGTCGAGTGGCACTGCGCATCACGATCGTGCTGGGTGACGGCCCGGCGACGACCATGCTCTTCCGGCTCGCACGATTCGGGCTCGGCGGACCGCAGATCGACGGATGGTGGTTCCCGCATCGACGCTACCGGGGCATCGGCCCGCATCCGACCGAGCCGCGCAGCCCGCTCGGCGTGCGCTCGAAGGGGCGGCAGAAGTTCAGCTGGATCCACATCGACGACCTCGTGGGCGGCATCCGGTTCATCCGCGACACCCCGGCGCTCCGCGGTCCGGTGAATCTGTCAGCCCCGACGCAGACCGACAACCGCACCCTCATGGCGACGCTGCGCCGCATCGTGCGGATGCCCTTCGGCGTGCCGGCATGGCGCTTCATGCTGGAGCCTGCGATGTGGGTGCTGCGCACCGAGCCTGAGCTCGTGCTCAAGAGCCGGTGGGTGGCCCCGCAGGTGCTGATGGATGCCGGTTACCGCTTCCGCTACGACGAGCTGGAGCCGGCGCTGCGCGACCTCCATCGCGGGAGCATCAGCGGTCGCGGAGCCTGACCAGACGCTCGTGCCCCGTCTCCTCGAGCTCGGTGATCTGCTCCCGGGACTTCAGGAAGTCCGAGAACGACCGGTAGCCGAGGCCCTTCTCGCTGAATGAGGGGTCCATGCGGCGCATGTGCGTCTTCACGGCCGAGCTGTGCAGCCACTCGTCGGCATCTGCCTTGTCGTGGCCCAGACGCAGCGCCCGCTGGAGGAGCGCTGTCGCTTCGTCCTGGTCGCTGAGCTGCGAGGCCTCGGCATCCGGCTCCGGCTCGGCCGGCTTCTTCTTCGCGCGACTCCGGGTGGCTGTCCTGGTCTTCGTCGGGGTGTCCTCCTCGGCCTCTGCCGTCGCGGCCGGTGCGGGTTTCTTCTGCACTGGACGCGTGACGCCGGGGAGGGAGTCGTAGGATTCGAACTCGTCGCACGCGGCGGCGAGAGACTTCGCTGTCGACCCCGCGACGCCGACACCGATCACGTAGCGGCCCAGGCGCTTGCAGCGCTGGGCGAGCGGCACGTAATCGCTGTCTCCGGCGACGAGCACGACATGCGTCAGGTCGGACAGGCGGAACATGTCTTCCACGGCATCCACGGCGAGCCGGATATCGGCGCCGTTCTTGGCGTAGGCGGCCGCGGGGAAGAGCTGTACGAGGTCGACGGCGCGGGCGACCAGCTGCGTGCGGTACTCGGCATTCACCGGCGACGACCAGTCCGCGTACGCACGGGTGAGGACGAGCGTGCCGAACGATGCGGCGTAGTCGATGATCGCCCCGACCTCGATCATCGCGTCCTTCAGGCGCTCAGCGACCTCCGGGTCGTTCGGGTTCTCGGAGATGCGCTGCCGGTCCTTGCTGTAGGCGTTGCGCCCGTGGACCCGGTCGTACCAGGAGATGACGATGTTGTCGAAGTCCAGGTAGACGGCGACTCTGGCTTCCTGGGTCTCAGCCATCTGCGCGCTCCTCGCTCGGGTAGCGGACGCCGATCTGCGCCCGGATCTCGTCCAGCGTTCCCATGATCGCGACAGTCTCCGCGATGGGCAAGACATCGCCCTCGAGAACGCCGCTGTTCACCAGGCGCTCGGCGGCCAGAGCCTGATACTGCATCCCCCGCCCGTCGATGCGCGACTCGTAGGTCTCGCGAACGGTTCCGTCCGGCGCGACGACCCGGAACGTCGTCGGCGCGTACCAGACGCGGTCGATCTCGATCCGGGCTTCGGTGCCGATGATGACCGCGGCGTTCGGGCCTGCGGCACGCGAGGACGAGAGGCTCGTGGAGATCGCGCCACCCGCATGGGTCATGATCGTCGCGACCTCGGCATCGGCGCCTGTTTCGGCCAGCCGCGCCGTGGCGGTGATCGTCTCCGGAGCTCCGAGGACGTCCCAGATGAACGAGATCGGGTAGATGCCGAGGTCGAGGAGAGCGCCGCCCCCGAGCTCCAGGTTGTTCAGCCGGTGCGCAGGGTCGGAACTGATCAACTGCGTGTGGTCGGCGGTGACCGCACGGATCTCGCCGAGGGCACCGGTGTCGACGATCTCACGGATCCTGACCATGTGCGGCAGGTACCGCGTCCACATCGCTTCCATCACGAGCAGGCCGCGCTCTGCCGCGATTCGCTGCAGGTCCTCGGCCTCGGCGCGGTTGACCGTGAACGCCTTCTCGACGAGCACGTGCTTGCCGTGCTCGAGCGCCAGCTTCGCCGCCTCGTAATGCATCGGATGCGGCGTCGAGACGTAGACGATGTCGACATCAGGGTTCGTCGCCAGCGCCTCATACGTCGCGTGGGCGTGCGGTATGCCGAACTCCGCCGCGAACGCGTCGGCCGACGCCTGAGTCCGCGATCCCACGGCGACGAGGTCGAGCTTCGCAGTGCGAAGGTCGGAGGCGAAGGCGTGGGCGATCCCACCTGTTGCGAGGATTCCCCAGCGAAGACCAGTCATCTGTTCAGCGTAGAGCAGTCGTGTCGCGCCCCGGCGAATCAGGGCGCATCACGGCACGAGGGAGATCTTGCCGCGTGCCTGATGCTCTTCGATCAGCCGGTGCGCCTCGGCGGCATCGCTCAGCGGCAGCTCTGCGCCGAGCTCGACCTGGAAGTCGCCCTTCGCGATCAGATCGATTGCGATGCCGATGCCCTCGGCCCGCCAGGCGAGTTCCTGTGCGGTCAGCGGTTCGGGAGAGCCACCGCTGAAAGCGCGGATGCCGAAGCTCGCGGCATCCGCGCCGCGAACGATCGTCGCGATGCGGTTCCGGTCCGCGACGAGCTCGAGCGACGCCTCGATCGCCTCGTCAGTGCCGGCGCAGTCGAGCGCCACCGTGACCTCGCCGTCGACGGCCTCTCGTACGCGATCGACGAGACCGTCGCCGTAGGCCACCGGGGTGGCGCCGAGCTCACGGAGCTGCTCATGCCGTGCCGGACTCGCCGTGGCGACCACGGTCGCTCCGCGCGCGACCGCGAACTGGATCACGGCCTGACCGACGGCGCCGGACCCGGCATGGACGAGGAGTACGTCGCCGTCGCCGACCTCGAGAGAGCGCACGCACTGGTATGCGGTGCCGATCGGGATGCCGAGACCGGCGGCCTCCGCTGCGGTGACGGCATCCGGGAGCGGGTAGAGGCGGTCGGCTCCGATCGCGATGTGGGTGGCGTACGTGCCGACGGCGTCACGGACGGCGACGCGGTCGCCGACGGCGAAACCGGTGACCCCCTCGCCGACCGAGTCGATGACGCCTGCGCCGTCGAAGCCGACGCGGCGCGGCTCGGTGATCGGGGGCATGGGACGCTTGCCGCTTCGCCGCTTCGCATCGAGCGGGTTGACGCCGGCGACCTCGATGCGGACGACGACTTCGCCGGCGCCCGCGACAGGATCGGGGATCTCCACGAGCTGGAGGACGTCAGGGGAGCCGAGTTCTGTGTAGACGATCGCGCGAGCCATGCCGCCAGGCTACCCGCCGCGCAGGGCCTTCGCGATTCGCTGGGCGGACACCGGCTGGGCGGTGCCGAGACGCTGCGCGAACACGCTGACCCGGAACTCCTCGAGCAGCCAGCGCACCTCCACGAGCTCCGGCGGGGCGTCCGCCGGGAGGGGTATCGCGCCCCCGGCCTCCGTGAACGCCTGGGCGACGCGCTCGTACTCCGTCATCCGGGCCCGGTCCTTGCCCGGCTCGCTCGCCAGAGTCTTCAGACGGTCGAGCATTCCGTCCAGATACCGCGGGAGATGGGCGAGTCGTTCAGCGCCTGAGGCGGAGATGAAGCCCGGATGCAGAAGGCCGCTGAGCTGCGACCGGACATCGTTCAGCGGCCCGAGCAGAGCGAGTGAGTTCTGCGACTTGATCCCGCGTTCGACTTCGCGCGACTTCGTGAGGATGCGGGCGACCAGTGACACGGTCTGGAAGAGGTCGTCGACGAGCGTCGCGTTCACGGCGTCCCGCGCGCGGGTGAACTCGGCTTCTGTTCGGATGGCGCGCTCCGAGCCGCGCGCTCTGCGGATGGCATCGCGCACCACAGCGGTCCGTGCGTCCTCGATCAGTGCAGCGACGGTTTGGTACGGCGACGCCGCGAGCGCCAGTTTCTCCTGCGAGGTGAGGTGATCCTGCACGTACGAGGCGGGGGACGGCACATTCAGGAGCACGAGTCGCAGGACGCCGGCGCTGGTCGCCTTCTCGGCAGCATCCGCCGTCGCCTCGACACGCACCGAGACCGTCCTGCCCTGATCGACGATCGCCGGATAGCCGCGCACGACGCCGCCGGCGACTCGGGTATCGAGCACCTCCGGCAGATCGCCGAAGGTCCACGAGGTCAGACCGTCCTGCTCGATGGTCGCAGACGGAGATGCCGCCACCATGCGAGGGGAAGGCGCGTGCCGACGCGGCTCCTGGTGCGAGATCGTCCGCGCCACACTCGCCCTGGCGCGGTCGGATAGCGACCGTTGCAGTTCGCCGAGATCGCGTGCGGATCCGGCGACGCGCCCGCGCTCGTCGACAGCGCGGAAGTTCATGCGCAGGTGCCCAGGGACTCGGTCGTCCTCGAAGTCCGCAGCCGAGACCGGCTGATTCGCGAGCGGCTGGATGAGACGGGCGAGCGCTTCCTTGAGCGACCGCTCCGGTCGGCCCTCATGCGACTCGGGACCCTGCTCGGCCAGTTCGGCGCCGAACTTGTCCGCCCAGTCCGCGGCTGGGACGACGTGGCGGCGGATGGCCTTCGGGAGCGCACGCAGCAGCGCCGTGACGAGCTCGGCGCGAAGACCAGGCACCTGCCAGTCGAACCCGCGGTCCTCGATCTGCGCCAGCAGTGCGAGCGGCACGACAACACTGACGCCGTCATCCGGCGCACCCGGCTCGAACCGGTAGGCGAGCCCCAGAACCTGGTCGCCCTGTGTCCAGCGGGTCGGGAACTCGTCCTTGCCTGCGCGATCCTCGTCCTCGATGAGGTCGCTCTCGCGCATGACGAGCAGCTTCGGAGTCTGCTGAAGGGCCTCGCGCCACCAAGCCTCGAACGATCGGACGTCGAACACCTCGGCCGGGACGCGCTCGTCGTAGAAGCGGAACACCGCCTCGTCGCCCGCGAGGATGTCACGTCGGCGCTCGCGCTCCTCGAGCTTCTCGAGTCGTCGGCGCAGCTCGAGGTTGCTGCGCCAGAACGCGCTGACGCGCTTGTCGATCCGGCCCGGATCCCATTCGCCCTCGACGAGCGCATGCCGCACGAACAGCTCCCTGGACGCCGCGCGATCGATGCGGGCGAACTGGATGCGCCGGCGGGGCACGATCTCCACCCCGAAGAGCGTCACCTTCTCGTAGGCGACGGCGGCGCCGGCATCCTTCGACCAGTGCGGCTCCGCGACCTGACGCTTGGCCAGGTCGCCGGCGAGCGACTCCGCCCACGCCGGGTCGATCGCGGCGACGGTGCGGGCGAA
This sequence comes from Microbacterium sp. KHB019, assembly GCF_037285405.1. Classification (NCBI taxonomy): domain Bacteria; kingdom Bacillati; phylum Actinomycetota; class Actinomycetes; order Micrococcales; family Microbacteriaceae; genus Microbacterium; species Microbacterium sp. KHB019. The sequence goes on from NZ_JBBDHF010000003.1 coordinate 225,785, forward strand.
CGTGCGCGAGGTCTCGACGATCTCGGCGGCCATCACCGCGCGCGGGCTCTGCTTGCGGAGCCCCGACCCCGGGAAGATGGAGAATCGGACGCCGCGAGCACCGCGATATTCGACGATGCGGCGCTTGGGATCCTTCTGGCTCTTCGCCTGGCCCTTCGGCGGTGTCTTCGCGTTCCGCTCGTCGAGGATGCCGATCTGAGAGAGCAGGCCGGCGAGGAGCGACCGGTGGATGGCGTCGCCGCGCTCGCTCAACGCCCCGCGGGAGGAGACCTTCACCAAGGAGCGGAGCTGTCTGTGCACGTCGAACCACTCGCGCACGCGCACGTAGTTCAGATGCTCCGAGCGGCACAGCCGGCGGAAGGCACTCGAACCGAGCTCGCGCTGCTGCTCGCGCAGGTGGTTCCACAGGTTCAGGACGCCCAAGAAGTCGCTCGTCGGGTCGGTGAAACGGGCGTGCATCCGATCCGCGGCATCCCGCACCGCCTGCGGAGCGTCCTGCGACGGTCGCTCGCGAACATCCTGGATCGTCATCCCCGCGACGATCGCGAGCACCTCGTCGACGACGCCGTTGCGCTGCGATTCGAGCAGCATCCGTGCGAACCGCGGGTCGATCGGCATGCGGGAGACGTCGCGACCGATCTTCGTGAGGCGCGGGGTGTCGCGGGTGGTGTCGACGGCTCCGAGCTCGGTGAGCAGGTCGAAAGCCGCCTTGATGCCGCGGGAGTCGGGAGGGGTGAGGAACGGGAATGCGGTGATGTCGCCGAACCCGAGCGACAGCATCTGCAGCACGACCGAGGCGAGCGACGTGCGCAGGATCTCGGGCTCGGTGAACTCGGGCCGTTTCTCGAAGTCCTCTTCGGAGTACAGCCGGATCGCGATGCCGTCGCTGGTTCGGCCCGCGCGTCCTGAGCGCTGATTCGCGGATGCCTGGGAGACCGCCTCGATCGGCAGCCGTTGCACCTTCGAGCGGTTGCTGTAGCGCGAGATGCGCGCGGTTCCGGTGTCGATGACGTACTTGATGCCGGGGACGGTGAGGCTCGTCTCGGCGACGTTCGTGGCGAGGACGACGCGGCGACGCACGCCGGCGACGCGGCTCGGCTCGAACACGCGGTGCTGCTCGGCGGCCGAGAGCCTGCCGTAAAGCGGGAGGACCTCGACGGGAGCCGTCGCCGATGTGTACGCCGCGCGGACAGCGTCAGCGGCATCCCGGATCTCGGCTTCACCCGGGAGGAAGACGAGCACGTCGCCAGGAGCCTCCCGATCGAGCTCGCGCAGGGCGGCGACGATCGCGGAGACCTCGTCGGCCTCGACCTCCTCCTCATCGGCGATCCCGCGGTAGCGGATCTCGACGGGATACGTGCGGCCGGAGACCTCGATGACGGGCGCCGGGGTCCCGTCCGCGCCGGCGAAGTGCTTCGCGAAGCTCTCCGGGTCGATCGTCGCGGAGGTGATGATGACCTTGAGATCCGGGCGCTCGGGGAGGATGCGGGTCAGGTAGCCGAGGAGGAAGTCGACGTTGAGCGAACGCTCGTGCGCCTCATCGATGATGATCGTGTCGTAGCGTCGCAGCAGACGGTCGCGGTGGATCTCGTTCAGCAGGATGCCGTCGGTCATCAGCGCGATCTTCGTCTCGGCCGACACCTGATCGGTGAAACGCACCTTGTAGCCCACGACGCCGCCGAGCTCGACCTGCAGCTCTTCGGCGACGCGCTCGGCGATCGTCCGCGCTGCCAGGCGCCGAGGCTGCGTGTGCGCGATGCTCGTCCGCCCGAGCTCGAGGCAGATCTTCGGCAGCTGCGTGGTCTTCCCCGAGCCGGTGGCGCCGGCGACGACGACCACCTGGTTGTCGCGGATGGCATCGGCGATCTCCTCCCGCGCGGCGCTGACGGGCAGCTCGGGGGGATAGACGATCACGGGGGAAGACATAGCCCTCCATCGTATGACGCCCGAGCCTGTCATCACAGGTCGTAGGCTGGTCTGCATGACGATTCCCCTGATCACTCTCAATGACGGTCACACGATCCCGCAGCTCGGCTACGGCGTCTTCAAGGTCGATCCGGCCGACACGGAGCGCACGGTGAGTGAGGCCCTCGAGGTCGGCTACCGCCACATCGACACGGCAGCGATCTACGGCAACGAAGAGGGCGTTGGTGCTGCGATCGCGAAGAGCGGCATCGCGCGCGACGACCTCTTCATCACGACCAAGCTCTGGAACGACCGCCACGACGGCGACGAGCCGAACGCCGCGATCGCGGAGAGCCTCGAGAAGCTCGGCCTCGAGCACGTCGACCTGTACCTCGTGCACTGGCCGACACCCGCCAAGGACAACTACGTCCACGCGTTCGCCAAGCTCATCGAACTGCGTGAGCAGGGACTGACCCGCAGCATCGGCGTCTCGAACTTCCTCGTGGAGCACCTCGAGCGCGTCGTCGCCGAGACCGGCGTCACCCCGGCCGTGGACCAGATCGAGCTCCACCCGGCGTACCAGCAGCGCGAGGTCACCGAGTGGGCCGCCGGTCACGGCGTCCGCATCGAGGCGTGGGGTCCGCTCGGCCAGGGCAAGTACGACCTGTTCGGCACGCCCGCCGTCGCCGATGCCGCGGCATCACATGACAAGACCCCTGCGCAGGTCGTGCTGGGCTGGCACCTGCAGAAGGGGAACATCGTGTTCCCGAAGTCGGTGCGGATCGAGCGTCTGCGCGAGAACCTCGACGTGTTCGACTTCACGCTGTCCGACAGCGAGATCGCGGCGATCGACGCGCTCGACCCGCTGGACGGCTCCGGCCGCGTCGGAACGCACCCGAACGAATTCAACTGAGACGTCGCATTTCGTTCGATGACGCCCTGTGTCGCTTCGCGTGCCACAGGGCGTCATCGTGAGTAGCGTCATCGGCATGACAGCTCCCTATCGCGTCGTCGCCGTCTCCGGTTCGCTCCACGAGCCCAGCAAGACGACCGCCCTGCTCCGTGCGATCGCGGATGCCGTCGCCGCGCGCGCCGACGCGGAAGTGCAGCTGATCGAGCTCACCGTGATCGGCCCGTCGCTCGCCGGGGCCCTGCGGCGCGAGCAGCTGCCCGCGCACATCGAGGAGCAGCTCGTCGCGATCGAGCAGGCCGACCTGCTGATCGTCGGCAGCCCCGTCTACCGCGCCTCGTTCACCGGACTGTTCAAGCACCTGTTCGACTTCGTCGAGCAGTACGCCCTGGTCGGAAAGCCCGTACTGCTCGCGGCCACCGGCGGGGGAGAGCGTCATGCGCTGATGATCGAGCATCAGCTGCGTCCGCTGTTCGCGTTCTTCCAGGCGCTGACGCTGCCGCTCGGCGTCTATGCCAGCAACACCGACTTCGACGGGTACCGCGTTGCGTCGGACGTGCTCGAGGCGCGCATCGCGCTCGCAGCCGACCGCGCGCTGCCGCTGGTCGGATACGCGGCGACGCGCACGGTGGAGGCGCTCGTCTGACCCGCCGCCCCACGTCGGGTGGGGCGTAGCGTGTGAGGCATGACCAACCGCCTCGCCGAGACGCTCAGCCCGTATCTGCGCGCGCATGCCGAGAATCCCGTCGAATGGTGGGCGTGGGGGCCCGACGCCTTCGCCGAGGCGGAGCGACGCGGAGTGCCCCTGCTCATCTCGATCGGATACTCCACATGCCACTGGTGCCACGTCATGGCGCGGGAGTCGTTCTCCTCCGACGCCATCGCCCAGGTGATCAACGCGAACTTCGTGGCCGTCAAGGTCGATCGTGAGGAGCATCCGGAAGTCGACGGCGCCTACATGGCAGCGGCGTCGGCGTTCACACAGAATCTCGGTTGGCCGCTGACGATCTTCGCGACACCGCAGGGACGCACGTTCTACGCCGGAACGTACTGGCCCCCGGAGGCGCAGGGGCAGATGCCGGCGTTCCGCGACGTGCTCGCCGCGGTGCAGGAGGCATGGACGCTGCGCCGCGAGCAGGCCGTCGAGTCGGCGGATGCTGTCGCCGCGGCTCTCGCGGAGGCGGCTGTCGTGTCGCCGTCCGATGTGCCGTCGTCGTCTGCTGTCGTCGCGGCGGCCGAGGCGATCGCCGCGCGCGAGGACCGGATGTTCGGCGGGTTCGGCGGTGCGCCGAAGTTCCCTGTCGCGACGACGCTGAGCCTTCTGCAGCAGCCCCTCGTGCGCCGCGCGTCGCCGGGTGCCGCAGCCGCTGCCGACCGGGCGCTGGCGGCCATGGCCGCCTCTGATCTGCACGACGAGGACGGCGGCTTCTTCCGATACGCGACCCAGCGCGATTGGACTGTGCCGCACTACGAGCGGATGCTGACCGACAACGCGCAGCTGCTGGAGGTCGCGCTGCGCGCCGGCGATGAGCAGACGGCGCGCGGAGTCGCGGCCTTCCTCCTGACCGTGCTCCGCCGCGAGGGCGGCGGATTCGGCGCGGCGCAGGACTCGGAGTCGGTCATCGACGGCGAGCGCAACGAGGGCGGGTACTACCTGCGTCCCGTCGTCGAGCGCGCAGCGCTGCAGCCGCCCGCCGTTGACGGCAAGGTCATCACCGGCTGGAACGGCCTGGCGATCGCCGCGCTCTCGCGGGCGGGATCGGCGCTCGGGGAGTCGGCGTGGGTGGACGCGGCCGAGGACACGGCGCGATTGGTGCTGCGGGTGAACCGCGCGGCTGACGGCGGGATCGTGCGTTCATCCCTCGATGGCGAGGCCTCGACGGCCGTGGCGACGTCAGCGGATCTGGCTCTGCTCGCCGATGGGCTGTTCGCCGTGGCTGTCGCGACAGGCAGCGCTGGGTGGGCGGTGCAGGCCAGGGAGATCCTCGATGATGCGCTCAATCTCGGTGCCGTGACGGATCCGGTGCTCGCGGCACAGGGTGTGCCCGCAGCCGCGGATCAGACCGACGGCGATCTGCCGTCAGGAGTCGCGGCCGCGGCTGCGGCGTCGCTCACCGCCTGGCGTCTGGGTGCGGGGTCTCAGTACCGCGCGGCCGCCGAGGAGCAGGTGCGGGCGCACGCGGCATCCGCTCTGCAGCATCCGTTCGGACACGGGTCTCTCCTCGCCGTCGCGGCCGGTCTCGCACAGACGCCGCGTCAGGTCGTCGCGGTCACGGATTCCCGCGACGGCGCACTGGCGACGGCATCCCGACGGCTCGACGCCGACGTCATCGCCGTCGTCACTCCGGCGCAGGCGGGGGACTTCGAGGACGCAGGGTTCGACCTGTTCGCGGGCAAGTCCGCCGCAGCCGACCTGGTTTACGACTGCCGCGATTTCGTCTGCCGCCTGCCGGTGTCGGATGGCGGCGAACTGGTCCGAGAGCGTTGAGAGGAGATCACTCGTGGACAAGCGCGACCCGTTCTTCCACGGCACGAAAGCGGCAGCAGCGATCCGCTCCGCGTCGTCGGCGAGACCGATGACTGGGCCAGGCAGACACCGGAGGCGCTTGCCGCTTGGCACGAGCGTCTCACGGCCCTGCGGGCGGACGAGCGCGGCACGATCATCAACTGAGCGGGGTCGCCGCGCCGGGGCTACACCCAGGTCGGCATCCAGTTGTGGATGAGCCAGAAGTCGTACGGCACGTTCATGCCCGTCCACACCGGGTAGAAGAACGCCGAGACGAGCACGACGACGATCAGGAACACCAGCACGGTGCGCTCGCCCGCCTGTCGCCGATAGAGGGGATCGTCGCGTCGACCGGCGATGTCGCCCAGCGCGAGCACCAGCGCCAGCACGAGGAACGGCACCATCACGACCGTGTAGAACTGGAAGATCGTCCGCTCGGGGTACAGCAGCCATGGCACATACGTGATGGCTAGGCCGACCAGCGACAATCCGTACGTCCACGGCATCGGCGTGCGGTCGATGAGTCCGCGCACGAACCGGTAGAGCAGATAGATCGCGGCGGCGACCCCGGCGTACCAGATGAGCGGATTCGGGACCGTTGAGATCACCGACATGCAGTGATCGGAGCCGCAGGACTTGTCGTCGCCCACCCACACCGCGGTCGGCCGGATCAGGAACGGCCACTGCCATGCCGGGCTGGCGTAGGGGTGACCCGAGTCGAGGCCGACATGGAACGCGTAGATCGCCTCGTGGTACTTCCACAGCGCCACGAGCGGATCAGCGTCCGATTGCCGGTCGTAGCCGCCGGCGGTGAGGAGCCACCCGGTCCAGGAGGCGAGGTAGGTGAGCGCTGCCGCCGGCACCAGCAACAGGAACGACGCGGCACCCTGTCTGGCGACGGCATCCATCGGCCAGAACGCGACCCCGGCGCGGCGCCGGGCGAGCGCATCGGTGACGACGAGGTAGATGCCGAATCCGGCCACGGCGTACAGACCGGACCACTTGACGGCGGTGGCGGCGCCGAGGGCGACGCCCGCCGCGATGACCCATGGGCGGCGCCAGACGACCCGGCCCCATAGTTTGCCGCCGTCGGCATATTCCACGAGCGGAATGGAGCGCCGCCGATCGAGCAGCACGAACCAGAATCCGAGCAGGAGGAAGAACGTCAGGATGCCGTCGAGCAGGCCGATCCGACTCATGACGATGCTCAACCCGTCGATGGCGAGCAGCAGTCCGGCCACGGAGGCGACCACGATCGACCGCGTCAGCTCCTTCGCGACGAAGTACACGAGCAGGACCGTCGCCGTCCCGACGAGTGCGACCATTAGGCGCCACGCCGCGCTGTTGCCCGCTCCGAAGAGCCCCATGCCGAGCGCGATGATCCACTTGCCGAGCGGCGGGTGCACGACGAAGCTGCCCGTCTCGCCCAGCGCGCTCGTGTCACCGGTCAGGAACGCCTCGTTCGCGCCGTCGCCCCAGCTGCCCTCGTAGCCGAGCACCCACAGCGACCAGGCGTCCTTGACGTAGTACGTCTCGTCGAACGCGAGCGTGTGGGGGTGAGCGAGGTTCGCGAGCCGCAGCACAGCCGCGAGCGCGGTGATCACGAGCGGGGCGAGCCAACGGACGACACGGCTCCAGTCCGGATCGAGGAGCATCCGATCGCGCAGGCGGCCCCACACCGTCAGACGCTCGGCCGGAGGCGGGAGCAGGGGCACGGGCGCGGACACGGCATAAGCCTAAGGCGTGCGTGTTCTGCCGCACCTAAGCTGAACGGGTGATCATCCTCGCGGCGACTCCGATCGGCAATCTCGGCGATGCGTCCCGTCGTCTCATCGAGGTGCTCGAGAACGCGACCGTCGTCGCAGCGGAGGACACCCGCACCACGCAGCGACTGCTCAGGGCGCTGAACATCGAGAACCGTCCTCGGCTGATCGCCCTGCACGACCACAACGAGAAGCACAAAGCCGCAGAGCTCGCGGCGCTCGCCGCTGACGAGGACGTGGTCGTCGTCAGCGACGCCGGGATGCCCGCGATCAGCGACCCCGGATACGGGTTGGTCGCCGAAGCCGTTGCACAGGGCGTGACCGTCACCGCGATCCCCGGACCGAGCGCGGTGATCATGGCGCTCGCGATCTCCGGGATGCCCACCGATCGCTTCACATTCGAAGGCTTCCTGCCGCGTAAACCGGGGGAGCGGCGGCAGACACTGCGTGCCGTCGCCGCGGAGCCGCGCACCATGATCTTCTTCGAATCGCCGTCCCGACTCGCGTCCTCCCTCGCCGACATGGGGGCGGCCTTCGGCGACGACCGCCGCATCGCCGTCTGCCGCGAACTCACCAAGATGTTCGAGGAGGTCCGGCGGGGCACCGCACCTGAGCTCATCGAGTGGGCAGAGGCCGGCGTCAAGGGCGAGATCGTCATCGTCGTCGAGGGGGCGGCGCCCGTCGCGGCATCCGTCGAGGATGCGGGTGCACAGGTGCAGGCCCTCGTCGCCAGCGGCATGCGCCTGAAGGACGCCTGCGCCGAGGTCGCCGCGGCGACGGGCCTCAGCTCACGCGACCTGTACCAGCAGGCCCTCGCCTCCCGCACCCGATGAGCGCGGACTTCGCAGAAGCGCACGAATCTCGCAGACATTCCGCGGAACCCCGCGAAATGCTCGCACAACCGCGAGATTCCGACGACGTCGCGATCGCTGCGGCCTACGACTCGCGCGCGGCCGAGTACATCGAGCTCGCCGGCAGCATCGATCAGATGGATGCCTCGGACCGCCGCCTCATCGCCGGGTGGCGCGATTCCACCGCTGGGCCGCTGCTGGATGCCGGATGCGGCCCCGGCCCGTGGACAGACTTCCTCCACGACGGCAGCCGGGACGTCATCGGCGTCGACCTCTCTGAGAAGTTCCTGGCGAGTGCGCGCCGCACCTACCCGCATCTGAGGTTCGAGGCCGGCAGCTTCCGCACGCTTCCCGTCGCCGACGCTTCGCTCGGCGGCATCCTCGCCTGGTACTCGCTGATCCACACTGCCCCAGCCGAGGTCCCCGACGCGCTCGACGAGTTCTACCGAGTCCTGGCCCCCGGCGGCTCCCTCCTCCTCGGCTTCTTCGACGGACCTCCCCGCGAGCCGTTCGCCCACGCGGTCACCCGCGCCTACTTCTGGTCAGCGGAGGCGCTGGATGCTCTTCTCGCCGAAGCCGGCTTCACCGTCACGCACCAGGAACACCGCCAGCGAACCGCAGTTGAAGCCAGTACACGCCCGCACGCCGCTCTGACTGCGATCAAACGCGACAGTTGAGGCCGGAGCGACACACGAGCTCGCCGCCCCGGCATCCCGCCTAGAATTGGGCGCATGCCCGCAGGCGATTCCTTCTACATCACCACGCCCATCTACTACCCGTCCGATGTGCCGCACATCGGCCACGGGTACACGTCGGTGGCGGTCGACACGCTCGCCCGCTGGCACCGCCAGGCGGGCGATGACACCTGGATGCTGACCGGAACCGACGAGCACGGCCAGAAGATGCTCCGTGCCGCCGCGGCCAACGGCGTCACCCCGCAGCAGTGGGTCGACAAGCTCGTCTCCGAGAGCTGGTTCCCGTTGTTGGAGACGCTCGACGTCGCCAACGACGACTTCATCCGCACCACGCAGGAGCGCCACGAGAAGAACGTGCAGGTGTTCTTCCAGCGGCTGTACGACGCGGGCTACATCTATGCCGGCGAGTACGAGGCGCTCTACTGTGTGGGCTGTGAGGAGTTCAAGCCCGAGTCCGAGATCGTCGACGGAACCGGACCCTTCGAGGGTCTGAAGGTCTGCGCGATCCACTCCAAGCCGCTCGAGCTGCTGCAGGAGAAGAACTATTTCTTCAAGCTCAGCGAGTTCCAGGACCGCCTGCTCGAGCTGTACAAGAACGAACCGGACTTCGTCCGCCCTCATTCGGCCCGCAACGAGGTCGTCTCATTCGTGTCGCAGGGTCTGAAGGACCTCTCCATCTCGCGTTCGACCTTCGACTGGGGCATCCCGCTGCCATGGGACGAGTCGCACGTCATCTACGTGTGGGTCGACGCGCTTCTGAACTACGCCACAGCCGTCGGGTACGGCTCGGATGAAGAGACGTTCGCCCGCCGCTGGCCCGCTTATCACGTCGTCGGCAAGGACATCCTCCGGTTCCACGCCGTCATCTGGCCTGCACTGCTCATGGCGGCCGGCGTCGACGTGCCCAAGGGCGTCTTCGCACACGGGTGGCTGCTCGTCGGGGGCGAGAAGATGTCGAAGTCGAAGCTCACCGGCATCGCGCCGACCGAGATCACCGATGTGTTCGGCTCCGACGCGTACCGCTTCTACTTCCTCTCCGCCATCGCGTTCGGACAGGACGGCTCGTTCTCGTGGGAGGACCTGTCCGCCCGGTACCAGGCCGAGCTCGCCAACGGATTCGGCAACCTCGCCTCGCGCACGATCGCGATGACCTCGAAGTATTTTGATGGGGTGGTGCCGGACCCGCATGTTTACGACGAAGCCGATGTTGAGATTCAACGCATCGTGGAGCGGGCCGTGTCCGGAGCTGATGCAGCGATCGAGGCGTTCCGAATCGACGAAGCAATCCGAGAGATCTGGACGATTGTTGACGCGCTCAATGGATACATCACAGCGATGGCGCCGTGGGCATTGGAGAAGAACCGCGTCGCTGCGGAGAACGAGTCAGCAGAAGCAGCGGCGACTGTTCAGAGCGTTGGGGACGCGATCGCTGGTGGTGACGTAGAGGTCAATGCGGAGCTGAGGGCAGCGATCTTCGAACTGCAGGTCGCTGTTGAACACCAGCAGGCTCGGTTGGCGACGGTGATATATACGTGTCTAGAGGGCCTGCGTGCTCTCGCGGTATTGCTGTCGCCGGTGATTCCTCAGGCCACTCGCAAGCTGTGGGTGGCGCTCGGAGCCGAGCAGACGCTCGGCTCGCTGGCTGCTCAGCCGATTCGTGAGGCCGGTGCCTGGGGCAAGCTCGCTCCCGGCACGAAGGTGACGTCCCTCACCCCCCTCTTCCCCCGGGTCGAGTCCCAGCCCTGAACACCCCGCGAAACTTCAGTTATGTCATCAAAAGTGCCCGAAACAGAGACATATGTGAAGTCTCGCGGGGTAGAGGAGCGGAACAACCTCCGGTACCCGCCCGCGCCAGAACCGCTGACGGTGCCCGTCTACGACAACCATGCGCACCTCGAGATCACCGACGGGGATGACCCGCTCACGCTGACCGAGCAGCTCGATCGCGCGCAGGCCGTCGGCATCCTCGGCGTCGTGCAGGCATCGGGAGACATCGAGTCGTCACGGTGGGCCGTGGATGCCGCGGCATCCGATCCTCGCGTCCTCGCCGCCGTCGCGATCCACCCGAACGATGCGCCGGTATACGCCGAAGCCGGGCAGCTGGGTCACGCGATCGAGGCGATCGACGAGCTCGCCGCGCACCCGCGCGTGCGAGCGATCGGCGAGACGGGGCTGGACTTCTTCCGCACCGGCCCCGAGGGACACTCTGCGCAGTTCGAGGCGTTCGAGGCGCACATCGCCCTGGCGAAGAAGCACGCGATCGCGATGCAGATCCACGACCGCGATGCGCACGACGCGGTCCTCGAGACCCTCGCCCGGATCGGCGCTCCCGAGAAGACCGTGTTCCACTGCTTCTCCGGCGACGACGCCATGGCGCGCACCTGCGCGGATGCCGGCTACTACCTGTCGTTCGCCGGAAACGTCACGTTCAAGAACGCGCAGAACCTGCGAGATGCGCTGGCAGTGACTCCGCGCGACCGCATCCTCGTCGAGACGGATGCTCCGTTCCTGACTCCCGTGCCGCTTCGCGGTCGCCCGAACGCGCCGTACCTCGTGCCGATCACCGTGCGGTTCATGGCTGAGGAGCTCGGCGTGCACGTGGACGAACTCGCCGCGCAGATCGCCGAGAACACCCTGCGCGTCTACGGAGATTTCGCCGACTGAGCCCGCCTGCCCGCACACTTGCAGGGTGTTCGTACGCTTGCAGGGCGAGAACCTCGACTTTCGCCCTGCATCCGTGCATCGGCCCTGCAGGTGTATGCAAGTCAGTCCGTGGCCCCCGCCTCATCGACGACGACCGGCGCGTTCACGATGTGCGAGATCGGCTTCCACACGAGCAGAAGTGTGATCGCCGCGCCGACGAAAGCGAACCACCATGGCGCGGTCAGGCCCCACACCTGCGCGATCACGCCGCCCAGCGCCGGACCGATCACCATCCCGCCGAAGACGCCGACCATGTTGACCGAGGCGACCCGCCCCTGAAGCGCATGGGGCACGAGCCGCTGCCGTACGGTCGTCGAGATCGTGCCCCACACGAACGCGTAGGTGCCGAAGACGAACATGATGATCAGCGCCCCCCAGCCCGCCGTCGTGAGCGCGAACGCGAGGTGCATGAGCACCTCGAGCGACAGCGCCACTCGCATCAGGGTCGCGAAAGACACATGACGCTCGAGCCACCCGAACGTCAGCGTGGCGAGGATGCCGCCGGCCGCCGATGCCGTGGTGAGCGCTCCATAGCCGACCGCTCCCATGTTGAGATGCTCTGTCGCGTAGAGGACGAGCACGCCCCATGGAGCCGCCCACGTGATGTTGAACGTGAGGATGATCAGCACGAGCATCCGAACAGGCGGGTTGCGCCACATCCATCGAACGCCCTCGGCGATATCGGTGTGCACAGGCGTGCGGGCCTCGGCATCGCGCGGAGGCACAGGGGTCGATGCCATCCGCGAGATCAGCACGACCGCGAGCCCGACGCACACGACCTCGACGAGGAACGGCCAGGCAGCGCCTGCCGCGAACAGGAACGCGCCGATCGGCGGACCGGCGAACTGATTGGCCACCAGATATCCGGCCTGCAGTCGCGCATTGCCGATGCCGAGATCGGCTGGCTTGACGAGCATGGGCAGCAGCGTGCTCGCAGCCGTGTCGACGAAGACCTCAGCCGTGCCGTAGAGGAATGCGACGGCCAGCACGGCCCAGATGGTGGCGGTGCCGGTGACGATGAAGACGCACAGGGTCGCGAGCACGATCATGCGAGCGGCGTTCGCGAACATAACCAGCTTGCGCCGATCGAAACGGTCGGCGACGGCTCCCGCGTGCAGGCCGAAAACCAGCCAGGGCAGGAACTGCATGACGGCCCCAGCGGCGACGAGCACGGGGGAGGACGTCAGCGACGCGATCAGCAGCGGAGCGGCGGCCAGCGCGATGCCGTCGCCGATGTTGCTCGTCCACGACGACGCCATGAGCCAGCGGAAATCACGTCCCAGTCTGCGGGGTGCGATGAGCTCGCCGAGTGTGCGCACCCGTAAACAGTAGTCGGCATGGGGGACAATGGCAGGATGACCGTCACCCTGCTCGGCGCGACCGAGATCCGCCGCCTTGCCGCCGAGCTCGACGTCACCCCCACCAAGAAGCTGGGTCAGAACTTCGTCGTCGACGCGAACACCGTCCGCAAGATCGTGCACGTCGGACGCGTGCAGGCGGGGGAGCGCGTGGTCGAGGTCGGCCCCGGCCTCGGTTCATTGACCCTCGCGATCCTCGAAACCGGGGCATCCGTCACCGCCGTCGAGATCGACCATCGACTGGCTGCTCGTCTGCCGCAGACCGCCGCAGACCACGGCGTCCCCGGCGATGCGCTCACTGTCGTCGATGCGGATGCACTGCGTGTGACCGAACTGCCTGGCGACCCGACCGTACTCGTCGCCAACCTGCCCTACAACGTCTCCGTGCCCGTGCTGCTGCACTTCATGGAGACCTTCCCGAACCTGCAGCGCGGGGTCGTCATGGTGCAGTCCGAAGTCGGCGAACGACTCGCGGCCCCTCCCGGCGGCAAGGTCTACGGCGCGCCGAGCGCGAAGGCTGCCTGGTACGGCTCGTGGCGGCTCGCCGGAACGGTCTCCCGCCAGGTGTTCTGGCCCGTCCCGAACGTCGACAGCGTGCTGGTCGCCTTCGAACGCGACGAGCAGGAGCGCGGCGACGAGGAGCTGCGGCTGGCCACGTTCCGCATCGTGGATGCCGCCTTCCAGCAGCGCCGCAAGATGCTCAGGCAGGCACTCGCAGCCGTGCTCGGGGGGACGGCCGCCGAGGCATCCGCTCTGCTCGAACGCGCCGGCGTCGCGCCGACCGCGCGCGGCGAGGAACTGTCGATCGACGACTTCGTCCGAATCGCGCGCGCGCTGGCCGCTAACCTGGAGGCGTGACCGACTCGCCTCGTTTCCGCTCCGACGTTCCAGAGATCCATCGACCCTACGCGGCCGATGGCTCACGATACGAACAGTTCGCGTATCGGCAGGTCGGGTCGTCCGGGCTCTTCCTACCGCCGATCTCGCTGGGGCTGTGGTGGAACTTCGGCGACAACATCCCGCTCGACAATCAGCGTGCGCTTCTGCGCCACGCCTTCGACCGCGGCATCACGCACTTCGATCTGGCGAACAACTACGGCCCGCCGCACGGCTCGGCGGAGAAGAACTTCGGGCGCATCTTCCGTGAGGATCTCCGCCCCTATCGCGACGAACTGATCATCTCGTCCAAGGCCGGCTGGGACATGTGGCCGGGTCCGTACGGCGACTTCGGCAGCCGCAAGTACCTTCTTGCCAGTGCCGAGCGATCGCTGGCCGCGATGAATCTCGACTACGTCGACATCTTCTACTCGCACCGCGTCGATCCGGTCACTCCCGTCGAGGAGACCGTGGGGGCGCTGGACACGCTGGTGCGACAGGGCAAGGCCCTGTACGTGGGCATCTCGTCGTACAGCGCCGAGCGGACGTCTGAAGCTCTGGCCGTCGCGCGGTCTCTCGGTACGCCGCTCGTGATCCACCAGCCCTCGTACTCGATCCTCAACCGCTGGATCGAGCCGGAGCTCACCGAGACCCTGCGCTCGGAGGGCCTCGGCGCCATCGCGTTCACGCCGTTGGCGCAGGGGCTGCTCACCGACAAGTACCTCGGCGACGGCACCGCCCAGCGTGCGCAGAAGCGCGGGTCGCTGCCGGACAAGCCCCTCTCCGCGGAAGCCCTCGGCATACTGCGATCGTTGAACGAGATCGCCGGCGAACGCGACCAGACCCTCGCACAGATGGCGCTGCAGTGGACGCTGCGTGATCCGGTGGTCGCGTCGGCGCTCATCGGAGCATCCCGTCCGGAGCAGATCGACGAGAACATCGCCGCGGTGAGCGGTCCCGACTTCAGCGCGGAGCAGCTCTCGCGCATCGATGCGCTCGCCGGCAGCATCGACGTCAACCTCTGGTCCGTCTCCTCCTCCCTGTGAGCGCATCGTGACCCGCGAGGCCTTCGCCGAATCCGTGCACGTGCGCGCGCCGGGGAAGATCAACGTCTACCTCGGCGTCGGAGGCCGTCACGACGACGGGTACCACGCGCTGGCGACGGTGTTCCAGGCCGTCTCCCTGTACGAGGACGTCATCGCGACGGACGCGCCCGACTTCACGCTGAGCGTGACTGGCGTCGATGATCCGAGCACGGTGCCTGTGGATGATCGAAACCTCGCGATGCGCGCGGCCAAGATGCTCGCCTCGGCCACCGGCTACGAGGGCGGCGTGCATCTGGAGCTCCGCAAGAGCGTCCCTGTCGCCGGGGGGATGGGTGGAGGTTCGGCGGATGCCGCGGCCGCTCTCGTCGCCTGCGATGCGCTCTGGGGCACCGGGCTCTCGCCGCAGCGACTGCACGAGCTCGCCGCACGACTCGGAGCTGACGTCCCGTTCGCGCTGCATGGCGGAACAGCAGTGGGCACGGGGCGCGGCGACCAGCTCAACCCCGCCCTCGCCCGCGGTCGATTCGACTGGGTGCTCGTCACCAGCGAAGCCGGGCTGTCGACGCCCGAGATCTACGCGCGGCTGGACGCGCACCGCACCGAGATCGGCGCGCTCGCGGACGACCCGCCGATGTCTCTGGATGTGCCGATCCCGGTGCTGCAGGCTCTGCGCGCCGGCGATCCTCACTCGCTCGCAGCATCCATGTTCAACGACCTCGAGGTGTCGGCGCTGCTCGAGCGTCCTGCCCTGGACGACATCATCAACGAGGGCCTGCACGCGGGCGCGCTGAGCGGAATCGTGTCGGGCTCGGGCCCCACGATCGCCTTCCTCTGCGAGACGCCGGATAGCGCCCAGTACGTCCAGGGCGAGCTGCAGAAGAACGGCCGCACGGCGCTGCACGTTCACGGTCCTGTGCCGGGCGCGCGCATCATCTCCTGAGGGGCGGCAGCGACCCGGATCGTGCGGATCGGACAACGGTTCGCGGCCTGGCGCGTGCGCTGATTGTGCCCTGGGGACATAATGGAGAGATCGATGTGACCGTGCACACGCGAAGGAGGCGTTGCGATGGCAGCCTCCGGTGACCGGGCACGTGTGCCCAGCATTCGTGACGTCGCCCGGCTTGCGGGCGTCTCCCATCAGACCGTCTCCCGCGTGCTGAACGAGCATCCGAGCATCCGCCCGGAGACGCGCAAGCGGGTCGAGGACGCGATCTCCGTCCTCGACTACAAGCCGAATCTCGCCGCTCGCGCCCTCGTCACGAGTCGCACCCACACGATCGGCGTGCTCTCGGCCACCATCGGGGAGTTCGGCCCGACGTCGTCGATCGCGAGCATCGAGGATGCCGCGCGGGCCGAGGGCTACTCGGTGACGACGGTGAACCTGCCGGCGACGACGCCGGAGGCCATCGGCGACGCCATCCGGCAGCTGAGCCGTGAGCAGGTCAGTGGGATCGTCGCGCTCGCGCCTCAGGTGCGGGTCTTCAACGTCCTCCGGGGCATGGCCGTCGGCGTGCCGCTGGTCAGTCTGCAGACCGCGTCCGGGTCGGACGGTTTCACGCTCTCGGCCGATCAGGTCGCGGGTGCCAGAGCCGTCACCGAGCACCTGATCGACCTCGGGCACACCGACATCCTGCATCTCGCCGGCCCCCAGGACTGGATCGAGGCCGAATCGCGCATGCGCGGATACCTCGACGCGCTGAGAGAGGCCGATCTGCCGACGTTCCCGCCGATTCGCGGCGATTGGACCGCCGACTTCGGCCATTTCGCGGGCGGCGAGCTCGCGCGGCGACGCGACTTCACGGCGGTCTTCGCGGCGAACGACCTCATGGCGATCGGGCTCATGCACGGCTTCCGGGATGCCGGGATCGACGTGCCGCGCGAGGTCAGCGTGGTCGGGTTCGATGATATTCCGGTCGCGGCACATGTCTGGCCCCCACTGACCACGGTGCATCAGGACTTTCCCGAGCTCGGACGACGGGCCGTCGGCATGCTGCTCGCCGAGATCCGCGGCGAGCGGGCTCCGCAGTACGGCGCCGTCGTGCCCCAGCTGCGGCTGCGTTCATCCAGCGCTGCGCGCTGATTCCGGGGCCTTCCGTCTCGAATCGGCATCGACGACGGCGGTCCACTTGACACGGTGCCCGCATGAGCGCAAGATGGTGTCTCATGTGAACGGTCACATTGAGGGTGGCCGTCAGTTATCGAGGAAGATCCGTGAGCAGCACAGCGACGTTGCCGACCGTGTCAGGTCCGATCCTGGAGATGCGCAGCATCACCAAGGAGTTCCCTGGCGTGAAGGCCCTCTCCGACGTCTCGATCGCCGTACGCGCTGGAGAGATCCACGCCATCTGCGGTGAGAACGGCGCCGGCAAGTCCACCCTGATGAAGGTCCTCTCGGGTGTGTACCCGTACGGCAGCTACGACGGCGACATCCTGCTGTACGGCGAGGAGCAGCGCTTCAAGGACATCGCCTCGAGCGAGCAGGCCGGCATCGCGATCATCCACCAGGAGCTCGCGCTGATCCCCGAGCTCTCGATCACCGAGAACATCTTCCTCGGCAATGAGATCCGTCGCGGCGGCGTCATCGACTGGCGAGCCTCCAAGACCCGGGCGACCGAACTGCTCGCCCGCGTCGGCCTCTCCGAGGACCCCGACATCGCGATCAAGCACCTCGGCGTCGGCAAGCAGCAGCTCGTCGAGATCGCCAAGGCTCTGAACAAGGACGTGAAGCTCCTCATCCTCGACGAGCCGACGGCGGCCCTCAACGAGAACGATTCCCAGCACCTGCTCGATCTGATCCTCGGTCTCAAGGCCAAGGGCATCGCCTCGATCATGATCAGCCACAAGCTCAACGAGATCGAACAGATCGCCGACGAGATCACGATCATCCGCGACGGCCGCACTGTCGAGACGCTCGACGTCACCAGGGGCGAGATCAACGAGGACCGCATCATCCACGGCATGGTCGGCCGCTCCCTCGAGAGCCGGTACCCCGACCGCACGCCCGACATCGGCGATGTGTTCTTCGAGGTCAAGGACTGGTGGGTGCAGCACCCGACCGTCAGCGAGCGCATGGTCGTGAAGGGCTCCTCGCTAAACGTCCGTCGCGGCGAGGTCGTCGGCATCGCCGGGCTCATGGGAGCAGGTCGAACCGAGTTCGCCCGCAGCATCTTCGGCCGTTCGTACGGCACGTTCCTCGGCGGCCAGCTGTTCAAGGACGGCACGGAGATCGAACTCCGCGATGTCGCAAGCGCGATCCACCACGGACTCGCCTATGTGAGCGAGGATCGCAAGAGCCTGGGCCTGAACCTCCTCGACACGATCAAGCGCGCGATCGTCTCCGCCAAGCTGTCGAAGATCGCGAACAACGGCGTCGTCAACGATCGCGAGGAGTTCCAGGTCGCAGAGCGGTACCGCAAGGCGCTCCGGATCAAGACCCCCACCGTCGAGCAGGGCGTCTCGACGCTCTCCGGCGGCAACCAGCAGAAGGTCGTCCTCGCGAAGTGGATGTTCACCGACCCCGACCTGCTGATCCTCGACGAGCCCACCCGCGGCATCGACGTCGGAGCGAAGTACGAGATCTACTCGATCATCAACGAGCTCGCGGCATCCGGAAAGGGCGTCATCGTCATCTCCAGCGAGCTGCCGGAACTGATGGGCATCTCCGACCGCATCTACACCATCTTCGAGGGACGCGTCACCGACTGCATCCCCGCTGACCAGGCCACCCCGGAGGCGCTCATGCGCAGCATGACCTCCACGAATCAGAAGGCGAGCGCATGAGCACCAGCACGACCCCGGCTCAGAAGCACGGGTTCCAGTTCTCCGACATCAGGAAGATGTTCGGCGGCGGCGGGATGTCGTCGCTGCGTCAGTTCGGCATCCTCGGCAGCCTCATCGTCATCGTGCTGTTCTTCGAGATCTTCACGCTGATGCGCAACGGCGCGAACGGCGCGACGCTGACGCCGGGGAACCTCATCAACGTCGTCAACCAGTACTCGTTCATCCTGATCCTCGCCATCGGCATGGTCATGGTCATCATCATGGGGCACATCGACCTGTCGGTCGGCTCCGTGGCGGCCTTCGTCGGCATCATCGTCGCGAAGTCCATGGCCGAATGGAACCTCCCCTGGCCGCTGGCTATCGTGCTGGGCCTCGTCGTCGGCGCTCTGGTCGGCGCGTGGCAAGGATTCTGGGTCGCGTACGTCGGGGTGCCGGCGTTCATCGTGACCCTCGCCGGCATGCTCTTCTTCCGCGGAGCGAACCAGTGGATCGGCGACTCGCAGTCCATCCCGGTCCCGAAGGAGTTCGTCTACATCGGAGCCGGCTACCTGCCTGAGCTCGCGATTCCGCTGGACTTCAACGTGCTGACCATGGTGCTCGCACTCCTCGGCGTCGCCTGGGTGGTCTTCTGGGAGATGCGCACCCGACGCATCCAGCGAAAGATGGGCTCCGACATGGCCCCTGCGTGGGTCAGCACGGTCAAGGTCATCCTCATCTCGATCGTCGTCCTCGCCGCCGGATGGATGTTCGCGACCGGTCGGCCTGGCACCAGCTTCCCGGTCTCGGGCCTCATCCTGCTGGCGCTGGTCATCATCTACTCCTTCGTCACCAACAGCACCGTCTTCGGTCGCCACATCTACGCCGTCGGCGGCAACCGCCAGGCCGCTCGCCTGTCGGGTGTGAAGGACCGCTGGATCGACTTCTTCGTGATGATGAACATGTCGACCCTGGCCGCACTCGCCGGCATGATCTTCGTCGCCCGGTCCCAGGCATCCGGACCCGGTGACGGGAACGGCTGGGAGCTCGACGCCATCGCCTCGGTCTTCATCGGCGGAGCCGCAGTCGCCGGTGGTATCGGAACCGTCATCGGCTCGATCATCGGTGGCCTGGTCATGGGCTTCCTCAACAACGGACTGCAGCTGCTCGGTCAGGGCGCCGACGTCGTCTCGATGATCAAGGGACTCGTCCTGCTCGTCGCGGTCGGCATCGACGTCTGGAACAAGCAGCAGGGCCGGCCGTCGCTCATCGGCTTCATGATGCGCAGGCGGAACAAGGCCGATGCTCCGAACCTCACCGACTATCCCAGCTCAAAATAACCGCACCATCAACACAGAGAAAGAGATCGCATGAAGAAGATCGCACTCGCGGGGACAGCGCTCGTCGCCGCGGCAGCACTCGCACTCACCGGCTGCTCCGGGCAGCGCGGTGGCGGCGACACCGGCACCGACACCGGCTCAGAGGAGACCACCGGTTTCGAGGCAGGATCCACGATCGGCATCGCCCTTCCGGACAAGACCAGTGAGAACTGGGTCCTCGCGGGCAAGCTGTTCGAGGAGGGCCTCGCAGACGCCGGTTTCAAGGCCGACGTGCAGTACGCCCCGGCATCCAACACCGTCGCCGAGCAGCAGAACCAGATCCAGACCATGGTGCAGAACGGCGCCAAGGTCATCGTCATCGGCGCGAAGGACGGCAAGCAGCTGGCCACGCAGGTGCAGGCGGCGCAGGATGCTGGCGCCAAGGTGATCGCCTACGACCGTCTCATCGAGAACACCGAGGCCGTCGACTACTACGTCGCGTTCGACAACTTCAAGGTGGGCCAGCTCCAGGGTCAGGCTCTGCTCGACGGTCTCGCCGAGCGTGCGGGTCACGACGCGCCGTACAACATCGAGCTGTTCTCCGGCTCGCCGGACGACGCGAACTCGGCCGTGTTCTTCGACGGCGCGATGGAGGTGCTGCAGCCCAAGATCGACGACGGCACGCTGAACGTGGTCTCGGGTCAGACCAAGATCGCCCAGACCGCGACCGAGGGCTGGCTGGCCGAGAACGCCCAGAACCGCATGGACACCCTGCTCACCGGCTCGTACAGCGGCGACACGGTGATCGACGGCGTCCTCTCCCCGAACGACACCCTCGCCCGCGCCATCATCACGTCGGTGCAGCAGGCCGGAAAGCCGGTCCCGGTCGTCACCGGTCAGGACTCCGAGGTCGAGTCCGTGAAGTCGATCATGGAGGGCATCCAGTACTCCACGATCAACAAGGACACCACCCTGCTCGTCGAGCAGACCATCAAGATGGTCGGACAGCTCCAGAAGGGCGAGGAGGTCGACGTCAACGACACCGAGCAGTACGACAACGGCGCGAAGGTCGTTCCGGCGTACCTGCTCGACCCGATCATCGTCACGAAGGCGAACGCCGCTGAGGCCTACGCCAACGTGCCGAGCCTGCTGGAGATCGTCGAGTCCTACAAGTAAGTCGACATCGTGCACATGAGCCGTCCGGTCCTTCGGGGCCGGGCGGCTCGCTCGTTTCTGCGGCGGCTACCCTTGAGAGGACATGGCACATCTTCTCGGGGCCGAAGGCCTCCACCTGGAATACCCGACCAAGGTCGTCTTCGACTCGATCACCCTGGGGATCGAGGAGGGCGACAGGATCGGCATCGTCGGTCGCAACGGCGACGGCAAGAGCTCGCTGCTCGCTATGCTCGCCGGGCGCAAGGAGCCGGATGGCGGGCGAGTGACCGTCCGTGCCGGAACCACGATCGGCGTGCTCGACCAGGCGGACACGCTGGATGACTCTCTCACCATCGCGCAGTCCGTCGTCGGCGACGTGCCGGAGTACGAGTGGGCGGGTGACTCCCGAGTTCGCGACGTCATCCAGGGCCTGCTGGCGGACCTGGCCTGGGATGCTCCGGTGAAGGGCCTCAGCGGGGGGCAGCGCCGCCGTGTGGCGCTCGCAGCTCTGCTGGTGCAGGACTGGGACATCATCGCGCTCGATGAGCCGACGAACCACCTCGACGTCGAGGCGATCACCTGGCTCGCCGGTCATCTGAAGAAGCGATGGTCGGCGAACACCGGCGCGTTCCTCGTCGTCACCCACGACCGGTGGTTCCTCGACGAGGTGTGCACCGAGACCTGGGAGGTGCACGACCGCATCGTCGAGCCGTTCGAGGGCGGATACGCCGCGTACATCCTGCAGCGCGTCGAGCGCGACCGGATGGCCGCAGCGACCGAGGCGAAGCGTCAGAACCTCGCGCGCAAGGAGCTCGCGTGGCTGCGTCGTGGCGCGCCGGCCCGAACGAGCAAGCCGAAGTTCCGCATCGATGCGGCGAACGAGCTCATCGCCGATGTGCCCGAGATCCGCGACAAGGTCTCGCTGCAGTCGCTGGCCACGTCGCGGCTCGGCAAGGACGTCGTCGATCTGCTGGATGCCGGCGTCGCGTACGGTGACGTCGAGATCCTCCGCGACGTCGAGTGGCGCATCGCGCCGGGGGAGCGCACCGGCATCCTCGGCGTGAACGGTGCGGGCAAGTCCACTCTGCTCGGCCTCGTCGCCGGCACCATCGAACCCACCAGCGGTCGAGTCAAGCGCGGTAAGACGGTGCAGGTGCGCACTCTCACCCAGCGCATCGACGAACTCGAGCAGCACTGGAACGACCCTGTCCGCACCGTCATCGCCGGGCTCCGGACGGAGTACACCTTCGGCGCCGGATCCAAGTCGCAGGACCTCACGCCGGGGCAGCTCCTCGAGCGGCTGGGATTCTCATCCGCTCAGCTGTCGACGCAGGTCAAGGACCTCTCGGGCGGTCAGCAGCGGCGCCTGCAGCTGTTGCTCGTGCTGCTCGACCAGCCGAACGTGCTGATCCTCGACGAGCCGACCAACGACATGGACACCGACATGCTCGCCGCGATCGAGGACCTCCTCGACTCGTGGCCCGGCACGCTGCTCGTCGTCAGCCACGACCGGTACTTCCTCGAGCGCGTCACCGACCAGCAGTACGCCGTGATGGGAGGCCACCTGCGGCACCTGCCCGGCGGCGTGGACGAGTATCTGCGCCTTCGCGCGGCATCCGCCCCGGGTGAGGCCGCGAAGACGCCGGCCGCTTCCAAGACCCCGACGCTCTCCGGCGCAGACCTGCGCGCCGCCCAGAAGGAAATCGCGGCCCTGGAGCGGAAGATCCAGAAGCTCACGCAGCAGATCGACAAGGCCAAGCACGGCCTCGTCGACCACGATCAGTCCGACTATGCGGGCCTCGCCGAGAAGATGAAGAGCATCGCGGCGCTGGAGGCCGAGGTCGAGGAGAACGAGATGCGCTGGCTCGAGCTCAGTGAGCAGCTCGATTGAGTGTGTGACGCGTTCGTGACACCGTGACGCTCTGTGACAGCTGGATTCCGCATCGACACGGTCGCCTGCTTACCGTTGAGGCATCCCACCAGGAAGGTTCTGTCCATGTCTCGTCGTATCGTCTCCGCTGTCGCCGCGCTCGCCGCGCTCCCTCTCGTGATCGGCCTGGCCGGCTGCGCCACAGCCTCCGAGAACCCGGGCGGTGGCGAGAACGAGGTCGTCAAGATCGGCGTCGTCGGCAAGTCCGATGAGCAGTGGCCCGCATTCGTGGATGCCGCGGCCGAAGAGGGCATCACCGTCGAGCTCGTCGACTTCGGCTCGTACGAGCAGCCGAACCCCGCGCTGACCGAGGGCGAGCTCGACCTCAACCAGTTCCAGCACATCGTGTACCTCGCGCAGTACAACGAGGCCTCGGGTGAGGATCTCACCCCGATCGGATCGACCGCGATCTACCCGCTGGGCCTGTACTCGCAGAAGTACGACGACGTGAAGGACATCCCGAAGGGCGAGACCGTCGCCGTTCCCGATGACGCCTCCAACCAGGCACGCGCACTGCTCGTGCTGCAGTCCGCGGGCCTCATCGAGCTGAAGAGCGGCGGCACGATCTTCTCCGACCTCGCGGACGTCGACGAGTCGGCATCCAAGGTCAAGGTCCAGGCCCTCGAGGCCGCGCTCATCCCGACCTCGCTTCCCGACGTCGCCGCCGCGATCATCAACAACGACTTCGTCACACAGGCTGGTCTCTCCTTCGAGGACGCGATCGCGCAGGACGACCCGTCCGACCCGAACGCGCTGCCGTACGTGAACATCTTCGCGGCGCGCGCCGACGATGCCGAGAACGAGACATACCTGAAGCTCGTGGAGATCTTCCAGACCGATGAGGACGTGCAGGCGGGTCTGCTGAAGTCCTCCGGCGACACTGCGGTTGCGCTGCAGACGCCTGTCGCCGACCTCGTCGAGTCGCTGAAGACGGTCCAGAAGGACGTTGCGGCCAACGGCTGATCAGCACACCGTGAAAGAATCGGGCGGCGCCTTCGTGCCGCCCGATTCTTACGTCCAGCTCAGAGAACCACCGGAGAACCCATGCCGATCGTGACACTCGAGAACGTCTCCAAGGCGTATCCGCCGTCGAGCCGCGACGCGCAGCCCACCGTCGCGGTCGACGATGTGTCCCTGCAGGTCGAGAAGGGCGACGTCTTCGGCATCATCGGCTACTCGGGCGCCGGCAAGTCGACTCTCGTCCGCCTGATCAACGCGCTCGAGCCTGCCACCGACGGGACGATCACCGTCGACGGCACCGACATCACAGCCCTGAGCGAACGCAACCTGCGCGGAGTCCGCAGCGGCATCGGCATGATCTTCCAGCAGTTCAACCTGTTCGCCGCGAAGTCGGTTCGTGCGAACGTCGCCTATCCGCTCAAGCTCGCCGGGTGGTCGAAGCCCGACATCGACGCGCGCGTCACAGAGCTGCTGTCGTTCGTGGGGCTCAGCGACAAGGCCCGTGCGTATCCGGAGCAGCTCTCCGGCGGTCAGAAGCAGCGGGTCGGCATCGCCAGGGCTCTGGCCACCCGGCCGGCCATCCTGCTGGCCGATGAGGCGACCAGCGCCCTCGATCCGCAGACCACCCACGAGGTGCTCGACCTGCTCAAGCGGGTGAACCAGGAGCAGGGCGTCACGATCGTGATCATCACGCACGAGATGGACGTCATCCAGACCATCGCCACGAAGGTCGCCGTGATGGATTCCGGTCGCGTGATCGAGCAGGGCGAGGTCTTCGAAGTGTTCTCGAACCCGCAGCATCCGGCGTCTCAGCGGTTCGTCGGAACCGTCATCAAGGGCATTCCCTCGCCGGCGGAGAGCGCCGTGCTGCGCGAGCGGCACCGCGGCCGCATCGTCACCTTCTCGTTCCGTGACGGCGACTCATCCCAGGCCCAGGTCTTCCTCGACCTCGCCGCCGCAGGGCTGGAGTTCGAGCTGATCTACGGCGGCATCAACGACATCAGAGGTCGCGCGTTCGGTCACCTCACGCTCGCCATCCGAGGGGCGGATGCCGCGATCGACAGCGCCCTCGCCCAGATCGGCTCGCACGTGACGGTGACCGAGATCACGGAAGAGTCCGGATTCGACGGGGCCGGATTCGACGGGGAGGTGCGCTGATGGATCGCCTCATCGAACTGCAGAGCGAGTTCTGGCAGGCCGCTGTCGAGACGCTGTACATGACGTCGTTCGCACTCGTGCTCGGCGGCATCCTGGGCCTCGTCATCGGCGTCGCCACCTACGCCACGCGAGCAGGCGGCGTGCTGCCGAACCGCCCGGTGTACCTGGTGGTCAACCTCCTCATCAACTTCTTCCGGCCGATCCCGTTCGTGATCTTCCTCGCCGTGCTGCAGCCGTTCACACGGGTCGTCGTCGGGACGGGTATCGGCGTGACGGCAGGAGCGTTCGCGATCGGCATCGCCGCATCGTTCGCCATCGGTCGAATCGTCGAGCAGCATCTCGTCTCCGTGCCACCCGGTGTCGTCGAGGCGGCCCGGGCGATGGGGGCAGGGCCGTGGCGGATCCTCTTGACCGTCGTCATCCCCGAGGCGCTCGGGCCCCTGATCCTCGGCTACACGTTCATCGTCGTCGCGGTCATCGACATGACGGCGATGGCCGGAGCGATCGGCGGCGGAGGACTGGGTGCGTTCGCCCTGATCTACGGCTTCCGCCAGTTCGAGCCTGTGGTCATGTGGGCCGCGATCGTCCTGATCGTCGTGTTCGTGCACCTCGTGCAGATGCTCGGCACGTGGCTGGCGCGCCGGGTGATGCGCCGCTGAGCGTCAGCGGGGCGCGTACTGCAGAGTGCGGCGCGTGACGAACTCGCGCGGCTGACCGCTGAGCGGGTCGACGAAACGCAGTTCGCGGGCGAGAAGCTGCAGAGGGCGATCGTGGTCGTCCGGGCGTTCGTCCGTGAGGATGGGGTAGAGGTTGTCGTGCAGGATGCCGGCACCGATGCTCGCCAGGTGCACGCGCAGCTGGTGCATCTTGCCGGTGTGCGGATGCAGCAGGGTGTGGATGACGTCATCGTCGGCGTCGATGAGTTCGATCAGAGTCTCGGAGTTCGGCGCACGCGCGGGATCCACCTCGACGCAGACCTGCGCGCGGAGCTTCTCGATGTGCAGCCGCACCGTAGTGGGGAACGGGTTCACCCACCCGGCGGGCTTGGCCGAGACCGCTTCGTACACCTTCTCGATCGAACGGCGCTGGAACAGCATCTGGTAGGCGCCGCGCGTCTGCGGTCGCGTCGAGAACATCAGCAGGCCGGCGGTGTGACGGTCGAGGCGGTGGATCGGGGCGAGGTCGGGGTTGTCGAGCTCGCGGCGCAGCCGGATCAGCGCCGAGTTCTGCACGTACTTGCCCGCGGGGGTCGTGGGAAGGAAGTGCGGCTTGTCGACGACGAGCAGGTCGTCGTCCTGATGCAGGATCTCGTGCTCGAACGGGATCTCGAGCTCGATCGGTGGCTCACGGTAGTACCAGACGAACTCCTCGGCGCCCAGAGCGGTGTCGCGCGTCAGCGCCGAGCCGTCGAAGGCGACGATCTCGCCGCGGTCGAAGCGCTCGCGCAGGCGCTCGGAGTCGAGGTGGAAGAACCGCTCGACCATGTAGGCACTCACCGTCGGCCACGGGCCTGTGAGCGGCACGTGCAACCGGGTGGCGCCGACGCCGTCGCGTACTGGCAGCGGCGATCGCATCGCCATCAGAGTGCAACCATCACTAAACGTGCCATCACGAGTCGAAGCTCAGGCTGAGCTTGCGCAGCAGAGCGGCCATTCGCTCGCGATCGGCGCGGGAGAGGGCTTTGAGGAGCTCGGCTTCGACGTCGACGAGGCGGGTGATCGCGGCATCCACGCGGATGCGCCCGTCATCGGTGAGGGTGACCAGCACGCTGCGCCCGTCGCCGGGGTCGGCCTCGCGGCGCACGAAACGGCGCCCGACGAGCCGATCGATGCGGTTGGTCATGGTTCCGCTGGACACGAGGGTCTGCTGCAGGAGCTGCTTGGGGGACAGCTGGAACGGTGCGCCTGCACGGCGCAGGGCAGACAGCACATCCCACTCCCAGTGCTCGATGTCGCTGCGGCGGAACACATCGCGCCGCGCGCGGTCGAGATGCTTCGAGAGCCGGTCCATGCGCGAGAGAACCTCGAGCGGCGAGAAGTCGAGGTCGGGGCGCTGGGTGTTCCACGCGCCGACGATCCGGTCGACCTCGTCTGCTTCGCTCATCCCTCCATTATCCGATGCCCGGGTTCGACCACTCGACGGGCTCAGGGCTCGACGACGGCTCAGGGATCGAGCAGGGCTCAGACGAACATCACACGGGGTTCGGGGTTGTCGATGTATTCGCGCCCGAGGGGGCTGCGCCAGTGCAGGACGCCGTCCGGATCCTGTTGGACCGTCCACCGATGTCGTTCGTCGACGTCGGGGTGCTTGAGCGGGTGGTGGCTGTTGCAGAAGCAGGCGAGGTTGCAGAGTTCGGTCTTTCCGCCGAGTGCCCAGTCGCAGTTGTGGTCGAGCTGACACCGCGAGGTCTTGGCGCGGCATCCGGGGAACCGGCAGTGCTGGTCTCGGGCCCGAAGGTACTTCTTCATCCGGCTCGAGGGGACGTAGTTGTCGACGTTGGTGACCATGCCGTTCGGGTCGAGGAACAGTCGGGTGAAGCTGGGCGCCCGGCCGGCGAGGCTGCGGGCGATGTCGGGGTGGACCGGGCCGATGCCATCGATCTCGGCCATCATGTCGTCGCGTCCGGCGAGGGTGCTCGCGGCGATCGTCACCTGAACGGTCGGACGGAAGGAATCCATGTCGGTGCCGATGGCCGTCGAGGGGAGGGCAGTGAGAAGCAGGTCGCAGAACAGGTCGGCTCGGCGCTGATCCATCGTCCGGTCGTCGTCCATCGCCGCGGCCAACGCCGTGAGTCGGTCGAAGATCGCGTAGGCGAGGAGCTCGGGAATGACCGCGAGGAACTGTGCGATGGCGTCTGCCGTCGGTCTGACGCTCACTTCGCGTTCTTCGCGCGCCTCTCGGTGCGCTTCCTCCTGCGTGACGGGCTGCAGTCGCGCGGTCACCGCGCGGGCATGAGCCCGGGTGCGCGGCGCGGTCGTGTCGCTCGCGTAGGGGAGCACGTCGTGCTCGTACGCGGCCCGCAGTGTCGCGCCGTCATCAGCGGAGTCGACTTCACGCGGTGCGGCTTCGAGGATCACTTCGGCGTGACGGCGGCTGATGCGCCCCTCGCGCAGTGCGCGCATCGTTCCGGGGAACCCGCGCAACAGAGCGGCCGCATTGCCGAACTGCACGGACATGGTGCCCGGAGAGACCTGACCTGCCGCAGCGAACTCAGCGACCATCGATCGCTCCGCCATCGAACTGTGCACGATCTTCGGGCCGGCTTCGTACTCGAGCAACTCGGCCCGTTCGGCGAGCACCTCGACGCGGCGTGCTTCGAGGGCGGCGATCTGCGCACCGAGGTCGACCCATTCATCCAGCAGAGCCGCACGGCGCTCGTCGGCGTCGACGCCGTGCGCTGATTGCTCCGTGGTGAGGATCATACGTCTATTATCGAACAAAACTTCGATAAATGCAAGAGACATTCCGCGGAATTCCGCGGAATCCGTGACGTCAGCGAGACCGAGCCCATGCTTCGATCCAGTGGATCGCATTGACCTCGGTCAAAATGCCCCGGCTCACCCGTGGCAGACTTGTCTGGCAGCCCGATGGGCTGCGGTCCGCCGTGGTGTAATGGCAGCACGACAGCCTTTGGAGCTGTTAGGTCTAGGTTCGAGTCCTGGCGGCGGAGCATGACCGAGAACAGACTCGCCATCGTCGTCCTTGCTGCAGGACAGGGCACCCGGATGAAGTCCAGGCTGCCCAAGGTGCTGCACCCGATCGCCGGGCGCCCGCTCGTCGGGCACGTGCTCACCACGGCATCCCATCTGGGAGCAGAGCACGTCGAGGTGGTCGTCCGTCACGAGCGCGACCGCGTGGTCGAGGTGCTCTCGGAGCAGTATCCGGATGCCGTGATCGTCGACCAGGACGACATCCCCGGCACGGGGCGTGCCGTGCAGGTCGCCATCGACGCCCTGCCTGACGACTTCACAGGGGACGTGCTCGTCCTCTCCGGCGACGTGCCTCTACTCGAAGCAGGCACGCTGCAGGCGCTCGTCGACGCGCACCGCGCGGCCGCGGCATCCGCCACTGTTCTCAGCGCGCTGCTGGATGACCCGACCGGGTACGGCCGTGTCATCCGCGACGACAGCGGCACAGTCGCCCGCATCGTCGAGCAGAAGGATGCCACCGCCGACGAGGCGGCTGTCACCGAGATCAACTCCGGTGTGTACGTCTTCCGCGCGGCCTCGCTGCGCACCTTCCTGACGAAGCTCGACCAGAACAACGCACAGGGCGAGCTCTATCTCACCGATGTGATCGGACTGCTGCGGGGGGCGCAGGAGACCGTCGCCGCCGAGATCGCGGCCGACACCGCGGCCACGTTCGGCGTCAACGACCGCGTGCAGCTCGCCGAGGCCGGGCGCGTGCTCAACGATCGCATCGTCCGCCGCTGGCAGCGCGAGGGCGTCACGATCGTCGACCCGTCGACCACCTGGATCGACGACGACGCCAAGCTCGCCCCCGACGTCACCCTGCTTCCGAACACCTACATCGCCGGCGCCACCGTGGTCGAGTCCGGCGCAATGATCGGCCCCGACACGTCGCTGCTGGACTGCGAGGTGGGTGAGGATGCGGTCATCCGCCGCTCCGACGCGACGCTCGCCGTGTTCGGCGCCGGCGTCACGGTCGGCCCGTTCGCCTACGTCCGCCCCGGCACCGTGCTCGGTGCGAAGGGGAAGATCGGTACGTTCGTCGAGACGAAGAACTCTCAGATCGGTGCTGGAAGCAAGGTCCCGCACCTGTCGTACATCGGCGACACGACGATCGGTGAGCGGGTGAACCTCGGCGCCGGCGCCATCACCGCGAACTACGACGACATCGTCAAGCACCGCACCGAGATCGGCGATGAGGTGCACACCGGCTCGCACAACGTGTTCGTCGCGCCCGTTAGGATTGGTGACGGTGCGAAGACCGGAGCAGGAGCGGTCGTCCGCAAGGACGTTCCCGCCGGAGCTCTGGCCCTCAGCGTCGCCCCTCAGCGCAATGTCGAGGGGTGGGTCGAGAAGAATCGGGCCGGTACGGGAGCCGCTGAAGCAGCGGTTCGTGCCAGCAAAGCCGCAAACAGCGAAGCTGCAGAGTAAGGCAGGTCATGGGCCAGAAGAAGAAGACCGTTGCGCTTGATCGAGACAACGGTGTGGCCCCCGGCCTCATCGCCAAGACCAAGAAGCGCCTCGTCGTCGCCGGTGGCCGTTCGCACCCCGAGCTGACCCACGCGGTCGCCGCGGGCCTGGGCACTCAGGTCGCACCCGTCGAGCACCGCACGTTCGCCTCCGGTGAGATCTATTCGCGCTTCGAGGTCTCGATCCGCGGCTGCGATCTGTTCCTGATCCAGACCTTCGGCGAGCCGGTCAACGAGTGGCTCATGGAGACGCTCATCATGATCGACGCGGCCAAGCGCGCCTCGGCGAAGCGCATCACGGTCGTCGCGCCGTACTACCCGTACTCCCGGCAGGACAAGAAGGGCCGCGGCCGCGAGCCGATCAGCGCCCGTCTGGTCGCCGACCTGCTCAAGACCGCCGGTGCGGACCGCGTCATGAGCGTCGACCTGCACGCGGCTCAGATCCAGGGATTCTTCGACGGCCCCGTCGACCACCTGTTCGCCAAGCCGGTGCTGCTCGAGCACTTCAGGGCGAACCTGACGGCCGAGGACCGTGAGACGCTCACGATCGTCTCGCCCGACATGGGGCGCGTGCGCGTCGCCGACACGTGGTCCGACAGCCTGGACGCACCGCTCGCGATCATCCACAAGCGGCGCGACCCCAAGGTCGCCAACCAGGTCTCCGTGCACGAGATCGTCGGCGCGGTCGACGGCCGCACCTGCCTCCTCGTCGACGACATGATCGACACCGGTGGGACGATCGTGAAGGCAGCGCAGGCGTTGAAGGCCAACGGTGCCCGACGCGTGATCGTCGCCGCCACCCACGCCATCTTCAGCGACCCGGCCAGCGAGCGCCTGCAGGACGCCTCGATCGACGAGGTCGTCGTCACCGACACGATCCCGCTCACCGATTCGCGCAAGTGGGACAACTTGACGATCCTCCCGATCGCTCCGCTGCTCGCTCGGGCCATCCACGAGGTCTTCGAAGACGGCTCCGTGACGAGCATGTTCGGCGGCGACGCGTAGGCGTCGGGTCCGCACAGCGAAGCGAGACCAGGACACAGCCCGCGCATAGCGGCCCGACCTACGCTCGAACCCATGATCAGCCAGGCCGTATCCCCGACCGTTCGCAAGGGCGCCGCCGTCGCCGGCATCGCCGGGATCCTCGTGCTGGCCGGATGCTCCGGCGCAGCCGACGCCGAGGACGTGCCAGCCGACTCTGGCTCGACGGGCGACTCGACGGCATCCGCATCCGGCGAGTACGCCGACGGCACCTACACGGCAGAAGGGTCGTACCAGACCCCGGAGACGGTCGAGCAGATCTCCGTCACCCTCACCCTCGCTGACGGCGTGGTCACCGACGTCGAGGTCACCGGTGACCCTCAGGCGCGTGAGACGGAGCAGTACCAGGGGGAGTTCGTCGCCGGCATCGCCGAAGAAGTGGTCGGTGTGCCGCTGGACGAACTGAACGTCAGCCGCGTGGCCGGCTCGTCGCTCACCAGCGGCGGCTTCAATGCTGCGGTCGAGGACATCAAGGACCAGGCCGCGGCCTGACATGTCCACGTGGCGATTCGACGCGATCGGCACGCGCTGGGAGATCGACACCGTCGAACCGCTCTCGATTGAGCAGCGAGCACGCGTCGCCGCGGTCATCTCGGGGTTCGATGCGACATGGTCGCGCTTCCGCGCGGACTCTCTCGTGTCACGTCTGTCGGTATCCGGCGGTTCGGTCGAGACGCCGGCGGATGCCGCAGCCATGCTCGACGCGTACCGGGAGTTGTCCGACGCGACAGCGGGGGCGGTCAACCCGCTCATCGGCGAGAGCCTGAACGCCCTCGGCTACGACGCGGCGTACTCGTTCTCGGCGCACGAGCCCGCGCCGGCACCGGGTGATTGGCAGAGCGTCCTCAACTGGGACGAGGAGCGACTCGTCCTGGCATCCGCCGCGCTGATCGACGTGGGCGCGCTCGGCAAGGGTCGGCTCGTCGATCTCGTGACGGCGGCGCTCGACGACCACGACGGTGGTCTCGTCGTGGATGCCTCCGGTGACCTGACCGTCCGCGGGGATTCCAGGGTGGGGCTGGAGCATCCGTTCGACCCGTCGAAGGCCATCGGCATCGCGACGATCCGCGACCAGGCGCTGTGCGCGTCGGCGACGAACCGTCGCGCGTGGGGAGACGGGCTGCATCACGTGCTCGACGCGCGCACCGGGGTCCCTGCGCGGACCTGGGCCGCCACGTGGGCGTTCGCCTCCGACGCCATGCGGGCGGATGCCATCGCGACCGCGCTTTTCTTCGACGGCGGGCCGGCCCTCGCGGAGCAGTGGGGCGTCGAGTGGGTGCGGATGAGTACCGCAGGCATCGCCGAACGATCCCCGGACGCGCCGGTGGAGCTGTTCATGCGGAAGGATTGAGCTCGTGACTTCATTCACCTCGATACGTCAGCGGGTGCTCGCCGTCCTCGGTGCCGTCTCCATGTACCGGCTTGCTCTGACGGGCCTGGCCATCCTCGCCGGCATCGCGTTCGTCCTGTCGCTGTTCGGACTGGTCGGCCCCCAGCCGCTCGAACTCGTCGTCTCGTTCGTGGTGCTCGCGATCGTGATCTCGGCAGTGGATGCCGCGGCACAGCGTCTGCTGCGCCTGCCGTGGCGCGTGGAGTCCTCACTGGTGACGGCGCTGATCCTGCTGTTCGTGATGCGCCCCGGCGCGGATGCGGCAGCGCTGGTGGGGGTGGCGCTCGCCGGCGCGCTCGCCAGCGTCTCGAAGTACCTCATCGCCTGGCGCGGACGCCACATCTTCAACCCCGCGGCGTTCGGCGCGGCCGTCGTCTCGATCGCCGGATCATTCGGCGCGTTCGAATGGCTGGGAACATCCGCCTCCTGGTGGGTGGGCAGCCCGGCCATGACGATACCTGTCGCCCTTCTCGGGCTCACCCTGCTGTGGCGCATCGAGAAGGTGCGCGTCATTCTCGTGTTCCTGCTCATCGCCGTCGGCGCATCGGTGGTTCGTCAGGCCGTCCAGGCGCAGCAGTTCGGCATCGAGTTCGAGGTGTCAACGGCGCTGTCGTTCGCCGTGCTGCAGTCGCCGTACCTGTTCCTGGGCGCGTTCATGGTTTCGGAGCCGCTGACGAGCCCGCCGCGGCGCTGGCAGCAGTTCTGGGTGGCAGGCCTCGTCGGCGTCCTGGCCGGCTGGCCGATCGCCGTCGGCGATCTGTTCACCCTCGGCCAGGAGCGGGCGCTGCTCATCGGCAACCTGCTCGCGCTGACCTTCGCATTGCGCGGGTCGGTGCGCCTCACGCTCGAGAAGCGCGAGTTCATCACGCCGACTGCGCAGGAGCTCACGTTCCGCGCGAAGGGGAAGCTGCGGTTCCTGCCCGGCCAGTACCTCGAACTCGACGTGCCGCATCACCGCCCCGATGCGAGGGGCACGCGCCGCGAGTTCAGCATCGTCTCGGCGCCGGCGGATCTGCCTGCACTGCGGATCGCCTACAAGAACGGCGATCAGAAGCATCCATCGTCGTACAAGCGCGCGCTCGCGGACGCCGAAGCAGGCACTGTGCTCGCGGTCACCGGCACATGGGGCGACTTCCTGCTGCCGAAGAATGAGGCGCCGGTGCTTATGGTCGCCGCCGGCATCGGCGTGACCCCGTTCGTGTCGCAGCTTCGTCAGCTGCAGGCCGAGGGAATCAGCCGCGACGTGGTGCTCGTGTACGTGGCATCCGAGGCTTCAGAACTCGCATTCCGCGCCGAACTGGAGGCGACGGGCGTGCCGACGGTCGTGTTCACTCGCGACCGGCCGGCGGATCTGCCAGCGCACTGGACGTGGGCGGAGGGCATCCGTCTGGATGCCGAAGGCCTCGAACGCGTCGTGCCGGACATCTCATCGCGGCACACCTTCATCTCCGGTCCGCCGCGACTGATCGCCGACCTCGCACCCGCGCTGCAGAAGGCCCACTCGGTGACCACCGACGCCTTCGCCGGGTACTGAGTCCCGTTCGCTGCTAGGCGGTGGCCCGAGGGTTCAGCGGGAACCGCACGGTGAACGTCGTGTCTCCGGGCTCCGACTCGACGGCGATCGTGCCGTGGTGTCCCTCGACGATGGCCTTCGCGATCGCGAGCCCGAGTCCGGTGCCCCCGGTCTGCCGTGCTCGAGAACTGTCGCCGCGGGCGAACCGTCCGAACAGCTGATCGCGTACCGCCGGCTCGATCCCCGGTCCGTCGTCGTGCACGCGGATCACCGCCTGATCGCCCTCGCGCGCGACGCGCAGTGTGATCGCCGTGCCGGCGGGGGTGTGCGTCCTGGCGTTGGCGAGCAGGTTCGCGACGACCTGGTGCAGGCGGCCGGCGTCGCCGAGCATGAGGATGGGTTCGGCCGGCACATCGATGTTCCACACGTGCTCAGGGCCGGTCGGCCGGGCGTCCGACAACCCCTCCAGCGCCAACTGAGTGAGATCCACCGTGCCGTGCACGAGCTCCTGACCCTCGTCGAGGCGTGCCAGCAGAAGCAGATCCTCGACCAGGCGGGTCATGCGCAGCGACTGCGCCTGGATTCGCTCGAGCGCCGTCTCGGTGCCGGCGGCATCGGCCGCGGCATCCGTCGCCTGCGCCTGCCTGATCGAGCGCAGTGAGAGCTCGGAGTACCCGCGGATGGATGCCAGGGGAGTGCGCAGCTCATGGCTGGCGTCGGCGACGAACTTGCGCATGAGCGCCTCGTTCCGCTGCCGAGCCGCGAGCGAATCGTTGACGTGATCGAGCAGCTTGTTCAACGACGCGCCGACGATCCCCGTCTCGGTGCGTGGATCTGCCTCTGCCGCAGGGACGCGCTCGGTGATCTCGACCTCGCCGCGGTCGAGGGGCTGATTCGCCACCCGCGTCGCGGTCTGCGCCACCGCGCGGAGAGGGCGCAGGCTGTAGCGGATCGTCACGGCCGTCGTCAGCGCGAGCAGGATGAGCCCGCCGAGCGTCGCGAGCGTGATCACGGTGAGCAACTGGGCCATCGTGCTCTGGATCTCGGTGCGGGGGAGGCCGGTGACGATGCCGACGCCGTTGCGCTGGGTGACAGTGATGAGGAACGAGCCGACGCCCTCCAGGTTCACGGAGGCTTCCGGTGACGATTGCACGGCTTCGTTCAGCTTCAGGAGTTGATCCCTGGTGAGATCGATCGTCTTGTCCGACGTCACGACGACGCCGGTCGCGCCGTCCGGCGAGGCGATGGCCAGCAGCAGCCCGGGGCCCTGGAAATGCTGGCCGGACAGCGCCTTCTGCGCCGTCACCGGCTCGCCCGACGCCGCGGAGTAAAGCGTCTGCTGCGCGACGAGATAGGTGGTCTGGTTGGAGGTGGCCTTCACCTGGTCGAGCAGACGCCCCTCCAGCGCCGTCCCCAGCGTCGCGCTGGTGATGACGGCGACGATGATGAGGATGAGCGACACGAACCCGATGACGGCGGTCATCAGCCGCGTCTGCAGGGTCAGCGGACGGTGCATCCTCGTCATCGCGAAAGGCTTTTTCACTGCGGGGCCTTGATCATGTACCCGACGCCGCGGACGGTGTGCAGGAGCGGCGTGCGCCCCGCGTCGATCTTCTTGCGCAGGTACGAGATGTACAGTTCGACGACCGAGGACTTGCCGCCGAAGTCGTAGCTCCAGACGCGGTCGAGGATCTGCGCCTTCGACAGGACGCGCCGCTCGTTGCGCATGAGATAGCGCAGCAGCTCGAACTCCGTCGCGGTGAGCTCGATCTCGGTGCCGTCGCGCTCGACCTCATGGCTGTCCTCATTGAGCGTGAGGTCGCCGACGCGCAGGATCGACTGGCCGTCGTCGACCGTGGCGACGCCGGTGCGACGGATGATGGCGCGCAGGCGCGCGATGACCTCCTCCAGGCTGAAGGGCTTGGTGACGTAGTCGTCTCCGCCCGCGGTGAGACCCGCGATGCGGTCGCCGACGGCATCCTTCGCCGTCAGGAACAGAACGGGCACGAGGTTGCCCGACTCGCGCAGCCGCCGCAGCACGCTCATGCCGTCGAGATCGGGCATCATGATGTCGAGCACGAGGGCGTCCGGCTCGAACTCGCGGGCGACCTGCAGCGCCTCGAGGCCGGACGATGCCGTCCGCACCTCCCAGCCCTCCATCCGCAGGGCCATCGCCAACAGATCGGTGAGCATCTGCTCATCGTCCACGGCGAGGATGCGCAGCGGGGATCCGTCGGGGCGGTGGAGTTCGGGCAGCTCAGAGGTCATGACTTCATTCTGAGGAATCACCTATGCGATTTCTATGGAGAACGCTATGCGTGGTCTGTGAGTCCTCGCACTGATAGGAATCTCATCGTCCGATCATCTGCTGCCCATACGCGCCCTCCTTAACTTCAGATCGAGCCCGGGACGATCCCGGCCGAAGGAGTGAGATGTACGCAAGATATCTGCGGCGAGAGATCGCCGGACGCAAGAAGCAGACGGTGATCGTCGCGGTCGGTCTCGCGATCGCGATCGCCCTCGTGATCGTCGTGAATGCGCTGACCGCCGGGGTGCGCGATGCGCAGGCGCAGGCGCTGGAGTCGGTGTACGGCGTCGGCACCGACCTCACGGTCACCGGTGAGGCGACCGAGCCGGGCGAGGGCGGCGGTGCGCGCTTCGATTTCGAAGCGGATGCCGGCGAGAGCGCCGATGACACCACGACGATCAGCCAGTCGCGTCTGATGGCCGACATGATGCGCGGCACGCTGGACGCCTCAGTGCTCGAGGACGTCCTCGGCACGGAAGGCGTCGCCGCGGCATCCGCGGCACTGAGCCTGACCAATACGACGTTCACCGGTGAGATGCCGGCCGGCGGGGCTGCCGATCAGCCCGAGCAGGGCGCGCCCGGCGAGGGTCAGCCGCCGCAGGGCGGTCCGGATGGCAACGGCGGCAGCTCGTTCGGCGTCGACTCGTTCTCCGTCCTCGGAATCGACCCGACGGCGTCGGCGATCGGCCCGCTCGCCTCGGTCGAGGTGAGCGACGGCCGCGGCCTCGCCGCTGACGACTCTGATTCCCTCGTGGCCCTGGTCGACAGCTCGTACGCGACCACGAACGAGATCGCCGTCGGAGACACGATCGACGTCGCCGGCTCCGACGTCGAGGTGATCGGCATCGTGTCGTCGACGTCGGATGCCGCGGACACCGCAGCAGACGTGTACCTCCCGCTGACGACGGCGCAGAGCCTCGCCGATCTGGAGGGCGTCGTCTCCACGGTCTACGTGCAGGCGGACTCCGCCTCGGAGATCGACGGGGTCCAGACGGCGCTCACGGACTCGCTCGACGACGTCACGGTCAGTTCGCAGTCCGAGCTCGCGGCCACCGTCTCGGGCTCGCTCACGAGCGCGACCGCGATGATCACGAACCTCGGCACCTGGCTGTCGGTCATCGTCCTCGTGGTGGCGCTGCTGCTGGCGGTGCTGCTCACGATGTCGGGCGTCTCTCGCCGTACGAGGGAGTTCGGAACGCTGAAGGCCATCGGTTGGTCCGACGGCCGGGTCGTGCGCCAGGTAGCGGGCGAGTCCATGGTCCAGGGGCTGATCGGCGGGGTCGCAGGACTCGTACTCGGCATCTGCGGCATCGTCCTCGTGAACGTGATCCAGCCGACGATCTCGGCATCCTCCTCAGCGATGGAGAACGGCCCGAGCGGCGGCATGGGGCGTCCGACAGGGGGGATGTTCCAGCAAGCCGCCGCCGCTGACATCGTCCTGACGGCACCGTTCACCCCGACAGTCATCCTCGCCGCCGTCGGCATCGCCGTGCTCGGCGGCGTCATCGCCGGCGCATTCGGCGGCTGGCGAGCGGCACGTCTCAGCCCGGCAGAAGCACTGCGATCCGTGTCATGACCACCCCCGAACAGAATGGACAGACAACCATGACAGACACCGCAACCACGATGGCCGCGGCTCCTCGGGCGGAGCGCCCGTCGGTGTACCGACTCGAGGGCGCCACGCGCACGTATTCGCAGAAGGACCGCATCGTCAAAGCGCTGACCGGGGTCGACCTCGAGATCCAGGAGGGTGAGTTCGTCAGCATCCAGGGCCCGACCGGCGGCGGCAAGTCGACGCTGCTCCAGCTCCTGGGTGCGTTGGATCGTCCCAGCAGCGGGTCGGTCCACCTCGGCGACGTCGAACTGGCGACGGCATCCTCCGCGCAGTTGAACCGGCTGCGATCGGAGGAGATCGGATTCGTGTTCCAGGGATTCAACCTGATCCCGACGCTGACAGCAGCCGAGAACGTGGACATGGCACTCGAGATGGCCAGGCTCGACCGCGAAGAGCGTCGCCGTCGCGTCGCGCAGGCACTGGAGCACGTCAACCTCGCCGATCGCGGAGATCATCGGCCGAGTGAGCTCTCCGGCGGTCAGCAGCAGCGCGTGGCGATCGCCCGCGCTATCGTGAAGCGCCCGAGAGTACTCCTCGCGGACGAACCCACCGGCAATCTCGACGAGGGCATGCGCGATGAGATCCTCGTTCTGCTGGAAACGCTCTGCGCGGAAGGGCTCACGCTCATCGTCGTGACGCATGACTCGGCGGTCGCCGGTCGTGCCACGCGGAGACTCCGGCTCGCCAAGGGAGTGGTGACTGACATCACCCGGTGACGGCAGGCGCCAGTCAGGATGCCCCGGTCAGCGCCTCGCTGGTCGGGGTGTCGCCGTCTCTGTCCCAGATCGTGCTCATCTCGACGAGAGCCCGCTCCGTGATCGCGATCATCGACTGGGCGGCTTTGTCGGCGTTGCCGGTCTGGATCGCCGTGGCGATGTCGACGTGCCACTGCAGTGCCTCGGTGGCCGGATACTGCGGCATCAGGTTGTACTGCGCCCGGCTGAGCAGCACCTCTTCGACGAGATGATGCAGTTGCTCGAACATCTCATTGCCGCTCAGGCGCAGGATCATCTGGTGGAACTGCAGATCCAGGCGCAGGAACTCCTCGGCGTCTCCCTGTCTGCCCGCCGCCCAGAGGCGGCCGGCGAGCCCGACGAGTTCGCCGGCCTCGTTCAGCGGCACCCTGATCGCGGCGAGTCGGGCGGCGGCCGGTTCGATCGCCCCCCGCAGCTCTGTCAGGGAACGCAGCTGTGCGACCCGGCTGGGGCCGGCGAGGCGCCAACGGATCACCTGCAGGTCGTAGGCGTTCCAGCGGGTCGCCGGCATCACGCGCACGCCGACGCGGCGCTTCGTCTCGACGAGCCCCAGCGCTTCCAATGCCCGCAGGGCCTCGCGCACGACGGGGCGTGACACGCGGAATCGGCCTTCGATCGACTCCGTGGTGAAGATCGCCCCGACGGCGATCACGCCTGAGCAGATCTCCCGCCCGAGCGCGTCGAGGACGAGGTTGCGCAGATCGCGCGCCGGTGTGAGAGCGGGATCGACGTCGATGCCCGAGGGTGTGGCCATGGCTTGATCTTATCTTTTCGATATACAGGGTTGAAAAGTATTACTTGTCATCGCTATCTTGACCACTGGGCAGATATAACGACGGGCAGATGTGACGGAACATCGGCTTGCCCCCAGGATGCCGCGCGATGACGCACGGCAGGACGGAGTCACAGTGAAGTACGGATCCAAGACCGCCCGCTTCCTCGCGGCGGCAACGACAGCAGTGATCGCCGGTGCACTCGTCAGCTGCAGCGGAGGCTCGGACATCGATCCGGAAGAGGGGATCGAGGGAACGACCATTCGCGTCACCCTCGCGAACCACGTCTGGACGGAGACGATCAAGGACCTCATTCCCCAGTTCGAGGAGGAGACCGGAGCCAAGGTCGAGCTATCCCAGCTGGCCGAGGATCAGCTCTCCGACCAGTACAACGTCAAGCTCAACGCCGGAACCGATGAGATCGACGTCCTCATGTACCGCCCCTTGCAGGAGAACAAGCTGTTCGCGAGCAACGGCTACCTCTCGGACATCACCGAGCAGGTCGAGGGCGACTCCGAGTGGGACTGGTCCGACTTCCAGTCCGGCCCCGCATCGCTGACGTCGTACGAGGACGCCGTCGTCGGCGTTCCGATCATCACCGAGCGCACCGTGCTGTACTACCGCAAGGACCTCCTCGAAGAGGCAGGACTCGAGGTGCCGACCACACTCGAGGAGCTGGATGCCGCGGCGGCCAAGATCCACGAGATGCATCCCGACGTGGCCGGCTACATCGGCCGGACGGGGAAGTCGGCAGCGGTCACCCAGTTCAGCGCATTCCTTTTCAGCTCCGGCGGAAAGTGGATTAACGACGACGGCACCTCGGCGATCGACAGCCCGGAGGCCGTGGGCGCGTACAAGTTCTACGGCGACCTGATCCGCAACCACACCGACGCGACCATCAACCCCGAGATGAGCTGGGCAGAAGCGTTCGCGGTCTTCCAGCAGGGGCAGGCCGCGTTCATCGCCGACGCAGACAGCCTCTACAAGAACATGACCGATCCGTCGCAGTCGACGGTGTCCGACCAGGTCGGATTCGCCTCGTTCCCGGAGGGCTCGGCCGGCTCCAAGCCGTACAACGTCGCAGCCTGGGCGCTGGCGATCAACGAGTCGTCGGAGAACCAGTCCGCCGCATGGCAGTTCATCCGCTGGGCGACCTCCCAGGAGGTCACGCTCGAGATGTCGAAGCTCGGCGTCATGGGCGCTCGCACGTCGATCTGGGAGGACCCGGACGCGACAGCCGACTATCCGGCCGAGCTGGTCGAGGCGATCAAGACCAACGGCGAGAACGGCGTCGGCGAGGACCGGCCGCTGGTGATCCAGGTCGCTCAGGCCCGTGAAATCGTCGGCGACCCCATCGTCGCAGCCATCTCGGGCGGAGATGTGGATGCTGCCGCCAAGAGCGCGAACTCGGCGTTCGACGAGTTCCTCGTCGAGGACTCCGAATAAACCGGACCGCTCCCGTCGTCGCCCCGGCCCAGCCGGGGCGGCGACGCCCACCACCACGGAAGCACCCATGACTGCACTTCAGACCCCCGAGCAGGTCGGGGTGGGGGAGCGCTTCAGCCGCTGGGCCAACCGGCACCGCAAATGGCTGTTCGCAGGGCCCTCCATCGCCTTCACCGTCCTGCTGCTGGCCATCCCGCTCGGATGGACCCTGTTCCTCAGCTTCACCGACGCCAAGCGGTCGGTGCGCAGGAAATTCGACTTCAACGGCCTCGAGAACTACCTCGGGGTACTCACGGACACCGAGCGCTTCTGGCCGGCGGTCTGGCGCACCTTCGCATTCACCGGTGGCGCGCTGCTGTTCGAGCTGATCCTCGGGATGATCATCGCCCTGCTGCTGTGGAAGCCCTTCCGCGGTCAGGGCGCCGTGCGCACCATCATCCTGCTGCCGCTGGTCGCGACGCCGGTCGCGGTCGGCATGATGTGGCGGCTGCTGTTCGAGCCGAACATCGGTTTCATCAACGAGATGCTCGGCTGGGTCGGCATCCCGCCCCAGCCGTGGCTCGCCGACCCGTCGACATCGCTGGCGACGCTCACGTTCGTCGACATCTGGCAGTGGACCCCGATGGTCGCCCTCATCCTGCTCGCAGGACTCACGAGCCTCTCCGAAGAGCCGCAGGAGGCGGCTAAGGTCGACGGCGCCAACGGCTGGCAGAGATTCTGGTACGTCACGGTTCCGCTCATGCGA
This sequence comes from Microbacterium sp. KHB019, assembly GCF_037285405.1. Lineage (NCBI taxonomy): Bacteria > Bacillati > Actinomycetota > Actinomycetes > Micrococcales > Microbacteriaceae > Microbacterium > Microbacterium sp. KHB019. The sequence goes on from NZ_JBBDHF010000003.1 coordinate 267,420, forward strand.
CCGGTCATCGTCGCCGCCGTCCTGCTGCGCGGAATCGATGCGCTGAAGACGTTCGACATCCTGTACGCGACCAAGGGCAAGGGCGGTGGCGCCTTCCACGACGTGGAGACGCTGAACGTCTACGCCTACGGTCTGAGCTTCGACTACAACGAGTACGGGGTGGCTTCAGCGGTGCTGATCCTGTTCTTCCTGCTCATCCTGGCCGTGATCTGGGTGCTCCAGATGCAGAGGAAGGGGCGGGAATCATGACCGCGCTCGACACCCGCACCCTCGTGACCGGCGGGGGCCGACCGCCTCTGCGCCGTCGGCGTCGGATCCGCTGGACCGGCATCGGCCGATTCGTCGGGCTCGCCGTGATCGTGCTCGCCTTCCTCGGACCCATCGTCTGGATGGTGCTCGCGAGCTTGAAGCTCAACGTGCAGATCTACGACTCCAGCCAGGCGTTCATCTTCGAGCCGACGCTCGAGAACTACGGCACGGTGTTCGACCCGCGGCGTGGCAACTACCTCGTCTACATCTGGAACTCGTTCTTCGTGGCGTTCATGGCCACAGCGCTGTCGCTGGTCCTGGCCGTGCCGGCCGCCTACGCGATGAGTCGCTTCCTGATGAACAAGTCCGCGATGGTGGTGCTGCTGGCGCGCATCATCCCCGGCGTCAGCCTGCTGGTGCCGTGGTACTTCATCTTCGCCCAGTTGAAGATGACGGGCGGCTACCTGCCGCTGATCCTCTCGCACATGTTCGTCTCGCTGCCGCTGATCCTGTACATCATGATGTCGTTCTTCGATCAGCTGCCGGAGGAGCTCGAGGAATCGGGACAGGTGGACGGTCTCACGGCGATCGGCGCATTCTTCCGGATCACGCTGCCGCTGTCGATCCCCGGCATCGCGACGGCGACGATCCTGTCGTTCATCTTCTCGTGGAACAACTTCATGTTCGCCCTCGTGCTCTCCGGCAACTCGACCAAGACACTGCCGGTCGCGATCTTCGACTTCATCGGCTACGCCTCGATCGACTGGGGTGCGCTGATGGCGGCATCCGTCGTCGTCACGACACCCATCATGCTGATCGCGCTGTTCACGCAGCGGTACATCGTCTCCGGCCTCACCGCCGGTGCGACGAAGGGCTGAGCCGTGACCGAACGATCCGTGATCACACGTGTCGAATCGTTCCCCGTCGCACCGCGGTGGCTTTTCGTCCGCATCGAGACCGGCGACGGCCTCGTCGGGTGGGGAGAGGCGTCGCTCGAGGGTTACGCCGACGTCGTCCGGGCAGCCGTCGACCAGTTCGCCGCGTACCTCGTCGGACGCGACCCCGGGTTGATCGAGGACCACTGGCAGGTGCTGACGAAGAGTCAGTTCTACCGGGGCGGTGCAGTGCTGGCCAGCGCCGTCTCGGGTGTCGATCAGGCCTTGTGGGACCTCAAGGGCAAGCGACTCGGCGTGCCGGTGCACGATCTGCTCGGCGGAGCTGTGCGCGACCGCATCCGGGCATACGGCTGGGTCGGCGGTGACGACCCGGCGGAGGTCGCCGACCACATCTCGGAGCAGATCGAGACAGGGCTGACGGCGGTCAAGATGAACGCATCGGGCCGGATGAGCCGCAACGGATCGATGGCGGAACTCGACGGCGTGGTCGCCAGGGTCGCGAGCGCCCGCGAGGTGCTCGGACCGGACCGCGACGTCGCCGTCGACCTGCACGGGCGGTTCACCGTGGCGACAGCACGGCGTCTTGCGCCGATGCTCGAGCCGCTGCATCCGTTCTTCATCGAGGAGCCCGTCGTCCCCGAGAGCTCGCACATGATCGGCCGTGTGACCGACGCCACCAGCATCCCGATCGCGACGGGGGAGCGTCTCTACAACCGGCAGGAGTTCCTCCCCGTGCTCCAGGCGGGCGTCGCGATCGTCCAGCCCGATCTGTCGCATGCAGGCGGAATCTCCGAGACGCGCAGGATCGCGGCGCTGGCCGAGACCTTCGACGCCCTGCTGGCTCCGCACTGTCCCCTGGGGCCACTGGCGCTCGCCGCGTGCCTGCAGGTGGCCTTCTCGACGCCGAACCACCTCATCCAGGAGCAGTCGATCGGGATCCACTACAACACCGGGGCCGAGGTGCTCGACTACGTCGTGGACAAGGCCCCGCTGGCGTTCCAGGACGGATGCTTCCCGCTGCTCACCGGGCCAGGGCTCGGCATCGAGATCGACGAGACGGCGGTGCGCGAGGCGGCCTCTCGCTGGGAACGGTGGCAGAACCCGGTCTGGCGGCACGCCGACGGATCCGTGGCGGAATGGTGAGCTGATCGACATGACGACGGTGGACAACGACACCCTGCGCGACCGCATCGGCTCCGACCGCCTGATCGCCATCCTGCGCGGCACCGACGTCGACGCGACCGTCGCCGCCGCTCAGACGCTCATCCGCGAAGGAGTCACGACGCTCGAGGTCACGCTGACGCTCGCCGATGCTGAGGAGGCCATCGCCCAGATCGTGGCGGATGCCCCGGGTCACGCTCTCATCGGCGCCGGCACCGTGCTCACCGCGGCCGACGTCGACCGCGCCGTCGCCGCCGGAGCGCAGTTCATCGTGACTCCCACGCTGACGGCATCCGTCGAGCTCGCGATCGCCCAGGGGATCGGGGTGCTTCCGGGCGTCTACACGCCGACCGAGATCCAGCGCGGGCTCGACCTCGGTGCGGCCGCGGTCAAGCTGTTCCCGGCCTCGGCTCTCGGAGCCGGCTTCATCCAGGCCGTTCGGGATCCGTTCCCGGAGGCGCGGATCATTCCCGTCGGCGGCGTGTGGATCGAATCGATCCCGGCCTTCCTCGAGGCCGGCGCTTTCGGGTTCGGCGTCGGCGGCCCTCTGGTCGGGGACGCGGCGAGGCCCGGTGGCGACCTCGTGGCGCTGGCCCGGCGGGCGGCGGCGTTCCGGAAAGCCGTGAGGGGCTGAGATGGCCGACGCTACGACCATGCCCGCCGTCATCAAGAACGCTGACGGCGTCGAGGGGATCGAGGTCGGTCGGGTGCCGGTTCCCATTGCCGGGGCAGGGCAGGCGGTCGTGGACGTGCTCGCGACCGGGATATGCGGCACGGACGTGCACATCGCGCACGACGAGTACGCGCATGAGCGCCCAGTGGTGATGGGCCATGAGGTGCTGGGTGCGGTGTCGTCCGTCGGTTCGGCGGGCGACGGGGCGTGGGTGGGCGCCACGGTAGCCGTCGAGACCTACTTCTCGGCGTGCGAGAGCTGCGACATGTGCAGAGCGGGCAGACGCAATCTGTGTGCCGAGCGGCGATCGATCGGTTCCTTCCGCAACGGCGGATTCGCCACCCGGATGCTCGTGCCTGTCGCGAACCTGCACCGGATGCCGCCGACCCCGGGGGACCTCGACGGCGTGCTCAGCGAACCGCTGGCGTGCGTCGCGCACTGCCTGCTGGATCCGCCGGTCGTGCAGCCGGGCGATCGCGTGCTCGTCACAGGACCCGGTGCGATGGGACAGCTCGCCTCGCAGGTCGCGAAGGCCGGTGGCGGCGTCGTCACGCTCGCAGGCCTGCCCGCGGACGCCGGCCGTCTCGCGGTGGCTTCGGACCTCGGCATCCGAACGACCACCGAGCGCCCGCAGGAGGACGCGTACGACGTCGTGATCGAGTGCTCGGGGTCGGCGCCTGGCGCGGCGACGGCCATGCGGTCGGCGCGGCGCGGCGCACGTTACGTCCAGGTCGGCATCTTCGGTCGCGACGTGACACTGCCGCTCGACACGGTGCTCTACAAGGAACTGAGGGTGACCAGCGGCTTCGCGTCGACGCCGACGTCCTGGCGTGCGGCCATGCGGCTGATCGAAGCAGGAGATGTCGTACTGACACCGCTCATCACGAAGCGCGTTCCCCTCGACGAGTTCTTCGAGGCGCTGGATGCTGCAACGCGTGGCGAGGGGCTGAAGACCGTCGTGACACCGACGATGTGATCCGCCGAGAGTGAACACACGCGCGGATGTCGGATGCCGGGTCTACGGTTTTCGCCATGAGCGTTGACACCGTCACGACCCGTCCCACCACCGCCGCCGAGGTCGCCGACCTCGTTCGGCGTGCACAGCAGGAGTCCTTGCCCATCACAGTCGTCGCGGGAGGGCACGGCGTATGGTCGTACGGGCCGGGGGACGGACTGCGCATAGAGCTCGGGGAACTGTCGAGCATCGAGATCGACGGCCTGGCGCTCGACGGTGAGGACGCGCTCGTCCACATCGGCTCCGGAGCAGTCTGGGGCGATGTCGCGGCCGCTCTCGGCGCCGACGGCCTGGCGATCAGCTCCGGCGACACGGCATCGGTCGGCGTCGGCGGGCTCACCGTCGGCGGCGGCATCGGCTGGATGGTGCGGGCGTGGGGCCTCGCTGTCGATCAGCTCGTCGGTGCTGAGGTCGTGACCGCTGCGGGCGAGGTCGTGGAAGCCTCCGCCGACGAGAACGCCGATCTGTTCTGGGCGATTCGCGGTGGCGGTGGCAACTTCGGCATCGTGACCCGCTTCGACTTCCGCGCGCACCCGCTCGACGGAGTGGTGCTCGGCGAGCACGTCATCGGCGGCGACGCGGCCTCGGCGATGCGCGCGATGCGCGATGTGATGCGGGATGCTCCGCGCGAGCTCACCGTCACCTACATGGATGTGCCGGCGATGGACCCCAGCGCCCCCGCCGGGGCGCGGATCACGGCGGTTTGGGCGGATGCCGAGACGGAGCGGTTGCGGGAGGTCATGGCACCCATCACCGCTGTAGACGGTGTGGAGTCGGAGTACACGACTCCGGCCTACCGCGAAATTCTGCAGGAGATGCCTGACGCTCCCGACGGCGCCGAGCCGCCAGGATTCCTCGGCGGCAACGGCCTGTTCGTCGAGCTCGACGACGCGCTGATCGACCGGCTCGTCGCGTTCCGCGTTGCGTACCCGGTGTCGGTGGTGTTCCTACGATCGCTCGGCGGCGCGTTCGGTGATGTGCCGCAGGAGGAGACGCCGTTCCCCGGCCGCGACGCGAACTGGTTCATCATGGCGGGGGCATTCGACGTGCCGGGTGTCGTCGACGACGATATGCGAGCCCGGATCCTCGCCGACTGGGCCGGGATCAGTGCGGCGCGCGTCGCCGAGTACGGCAACTTCGTGCCCGTCGAGCGGTCGGACGGCGCCGCCGGTATGCACGCAGCGGAGGCGTACGAGCGCCTGCGCGCGATCAAGCGGGAGTGGGACCCGCAGAACCTCTTCGCCCGTAACCACAACATTGCGCCGTAGGGCGGGGTGAGAGAAGGAATTCTCGGCTTCAGAGTGGTCTGGAGCCGGGAATTCCTTCTTTCATCGGGTCAGTGGGTGTCGACGGCGGGGATTTCGGTGCGGTCGCCGGACCAGAGGGTGTGGAAGGTGCCTTGTTTGTCGACGCGCTTGTAGGTGTGTGCGCCGAAGAAGTCGCGTTGTCCCTGGACGAGGGCGGCGGGGAGGCGGTCCGCGCGGATGCCGTCGTAGTACGACAGGGATGAGCTGAATGCGGGGGCGGGGATGCCGGTGGTCGCGGCGGTGGTGACGACGCGACGCCACGCGGTCTGGGCGCGGGTGAAGACCTCGGCGAAGTACGGGGCGGCCATCAGCACCGGCAGGTCCGGGGTTTCGTTGTAGGCGTCGGCGATGCGGTTGAGGAACTGGGCGCGGATGATGCACCCGCCGCGCCAGATCTTGCTGATCGCACCGAGATCGATGTTCCAGTCGTACTCGGCAGCCCCGGCACGGATCTCATCGAACCCCTGGGAGTAGGCGACGATCTTCGACGCATACAGGGCCAGGCGGACGTCTTCGATGAACGCGTCGACGTCGTCGACCGCGAACGCGTCACCGGTGGCTGAGCCCGTGGCCGTGGGGCCGGGGAGGTTCGCGGCGGCGGCGCGCTGTTCGGGGTGGGAGGACAGGGAGCGGGCGAAGGTCGCCTCGGCGATCCCGGAGACGGGGACGCCCAGGGCGAGCGCGGTCTGCACGGTCCACGCACCGGTGCCCTTCGCACCCGCCTGGTCGAGGATCACATCCACCAGCGGGGCGCCGGTCTCGGCATCCACCTGGCGGAGCACCTCGGCGGTGATCTCGATCAGGTACGACTCGAGCTCGCCCCGGTTCCACTCCGCGAAGATCTCCGCAATCTGCGCCGGGGTCTTCCCGGTGCCGCGGCGGATCAGGTCATACGCTTCGGCGATGAGCTGCATGTCGGCGTACTCGATGCCGTTGTGGACCATCTTCACGAAGTGCCCGGCCCCGTCGTGCCCGACATGCGTCACACACGGCTCACCCTCCGCGACCGCCGCAATGGACTTCAGGATCGGGCCGAGGGTGACCCACGACTCGTCCGACCCGCCCGGCATGATCGAGGGACCGTTCAGGGCGCCCTCCTCACCACCGGAGATCCCCGCACCGACGAAGTTGATCCCCGTCTCGCGGACCTGCTTCTCCCGGCGGATCGTGTCGGGGAAGTACGCGTTGCCCCCATCGACGATGATGTCGCCCGGCTCGAACACCTCCACCAGCGCATCGATCACCGCATCCGTCGGGCCGCCGGCCTTGACCATGATGATCGCCGTCCGCGGCTTCACCAGACTGTCCGCGAACTCCTGGTACGTGGACGCCGCGACGAACCCCGCCTCGGGGTGCGCATCGAGCACCGCCTGCGTCTTCTCGAAACTCCGATTGAACACCGCCACCGTGTTCCCCTCACGCGACGCGAGATTACGCGCCAGATTCGAACCCATGACGGCGAGTCCAACAACTCCGATATTCGCTGATGCTTCGGGCACAGACTGCTCCTCGATCGTGAAGTAAGGGGATCACTTCAGCGTATCGCTGCGTACGGCGCGTCCGGGCACTGTGACAGCCCCGGCCCTGGATGCTCAGTCCTTGCGGTAGCCCGTGCGACCCATCGAGAACAGAGCGCCGATCGTGAAGACGGTGGCGCACACGGTCATGGCGCCGATCAGCCAGAGGATGGCGTGCGAGAGGAAAGCGCCGTCGATCATGCCGGACTCCGATTTCTAGGTGCGAGGTTTTCTGCGCGAGGTTTCTGCGTGCGAGAGGTCTGAGTTTCAGCCTACTGGGTCTTCGGGTACCATAGAGGAGTTCCTCGGCGAGGGATGCTTCGCGTGCGCGGCATCCGTAATCGACGCGGCGAATCAAGCCTCGTGGCTTTTTCGCACGTCTGCGTCCGGGAAGCCGATCACAAGACCACCACGCGGCGAGCTGTTCGCCGTGTGCCCCGAAGGAGAACCAATGTCTGAGGACACCAAGGTCCACGCCGAGGTCCGCGAGCAGTTCGGCAAGGGCTTCGCCCGCCGCCTCCGCGCCGCCGGCAAGATCCCCGCCGTCATCTACGGCCACGGCACCGAGCCCGTGCACGTCGCACTGCCCGGCCACCAGGTCTCGCTCATCATCCGCCGCGCCAACGCGCTGCTCGAGCTCGACATCGACGGCAAGGACCAGCTCGCGCTCGTCAAGGACGTCCAGAAGGACCCGGTGCGCCAGATCATCGAGCACATCGATCTTCTCGTCGTGCGCAAGGGCGAGAAGATCCAGGTGGACGTTCCCGTCGTCGTCACGGGCGAGCCCTTCGCCGGCACCGTCGCCAACCTCGACGCCACCTCGATCGCCGTCGAGGTCGAGGCCACGCACATCCCCGAGCACGTCGAGGTCTCCGTCGAGGGCCTGGAAGAGGGCCAGCACATCACGGCTGCCGACGTCAAGCTGCCCAAGGGCGCCACGCTTCTCGCCGACCCCGAGACTCTCGTCGTCGCGATCTATGTTCCGATCGAAGAGGCCGCACCCGAGGCTGAGGAAGAGACCGAGGCCGCCGAGGGCGAGGCTGCCGCAGAGGCTCCCGCCGAAGAGGCCGCAGCAGAGTAATCCACTGCTTTCACGGAGGGGACGCGATCAGATCGCGTCCCCTCCGTCGTATTCTGACCTGTTGAGACTCCCGACCCGCTGTGACGATGAGATGAGGGGCGCATGGCCGACACCTGGCTGATCGTTGGGCTGGGAAACCCGGGCCCGCGGTACGAGACGACCCGCCACAACATCGGGCAGATGGTCGTCGACGAGCTCGCCGGCCGCAGGGGCGAGGGGTTCCGCGAGCACAAGGGCGGAGCCCGAGTCGTGGAGACCTGGCTGCGCCCCGGCGCCGACAAGATCGTCCTGGCCAAGCCCAACTCGTTCATGAACGTCTCCGGCACGCCGGTCGCCGCCCTGGCCCGGTTCTACTCGGTGCCGCCGGAGCGCACCGTCATCGTCCACGACGAGCTCGACATCCCGTACGACACCCTCAAGCTCAAGACGGGCGGCGGTCACGGCGGTCACAACGGTGTGCGCGATGTCGCCCGCGCCATCGGCACCGCGGACTTCCCGCGTGTGCGTGTCGGCGTCGGGCGTCCTCCTGGACGCCAGGATGCCGCGGACTGGGTCCTCTCACCGTTCGGCAAGGCCGAGCGGGAGACGCTGCCGACCCTCGTGTCGGATGCCGCCGACGCCGTGGAGCTCCTCGTCGCCGAGGGACTGCTCGCCGCTCAGCAGAAGCATCACGCGCCGCGCTGAACGAGGAACGCCGAGGCGCCGGAGCGCCGGTCAGGCGCCGTAATACGTGACCGCTCCCGCACCGGCGCCGATGCCCAGCATGATGCTCAGCACCAGGAAGAAGAGCACGGGGCCGATCCCGGCCAGGATGAGCGAGACGATGCCCCAGACGCGACCGCGACGCTTCGCGATCGCGATGATGCCGAGCACGATCGCCGTCAGGCCCGAGACCGTACCGACCCAGAAACCGATCTCGCCCACGAGCACTTGATCGCGCACGGGGGAGAGGAACGAGAGGTCAGAGGTGGAAGGGTCGACGTACTGCATCACGGAGGGAAGGCCGTAACCGATCTGATAGCCGCCGATGCCCCCGATGATCGGGGCCACGACGCCGGCGACGACCGACAGCACGAACGCGATCACGCCCAGTGCGACCGAGCCGGCGGCCGCCGTCTGCGGCGGCTGGTAGGTACCTGCGGGAGCCCCATAACCGCCGACGGGCGCGGGATAGGCACCGGGCGGGGTCTGATAGGCGGGCGCGGGCGGCACCGGCGTGTAAGGTGCGGGCGGCGGAAGCTGCGGGTCGGTCACGCACCCATCCTAGGATGCGCGACCGTACGGCCTCACACTCGGCGCAGCAGTCCGACCTTGTCGTACACGTCCGCGAGCGTCGCATCGGCGACGGCATCAGCGCGGGCGGCATTGGCGGCGAGGATCCGGTCGAGCTCTGCCGGGTCGTCGAGCAGCTCGAGGGCACGGTTGCGCACCGGCTCGAACTCCGAGACCACGACCTCGGCGAGGCCCTTCTTGAAGTCGCCGTAGCCGCGACCGGCGTATTCGTCCTCGATCGACGCGACCTGGCGCCCGCTGAGCGCCGCGTAGATCGTCAGCAGATTCGAGACACCCGGCTTGTTCTCCCGATCGAAGCGCACGGATCCCTCGTTGTCGGTGACGGCGCGCATGATCTTCTTCGCGGACTTGGCCGGATCATCCAGCATCCACAGCACACCGGCGTCGCTCTCTGCCGATTTGGACATCTTCGAGGTCGGGTTCTGCAGGTCGTAGATCCGCGCGGTGTCCTTCTGGATCACAGGCATCGGCACGACGAACGTCTCGCCGAAGCGCGAGTTGAACCGCTCGGCGAGATCGCGCGTGAGTTCGACGTGCTGCTTCTGGTCGTCGCCGACGGGAACGACATCGGTCTGGTACAGCAGGATGTCCGCGGCCATCAGCACCGGGTAGGTGAAGAGGCCGACGCTGGTGGCGTCCTGTCCGTAGCGTGCCGACTTGTCCTTGAACTGCGTCATGCGCCCCGCCTCGCCGAAACCGGTGATCGTGGAGAGGATCCAGGCGAGCTCGGCATGCGCCCGCACGTGCGACTGCACGTACAGAGTCGACTGCGAGGGCTCGATGCCGGCGGCGATGTACTGGGCCGCCGTGCGACGCGTCTTCTCGCGGAGTTCCTTGGGGTCCTGGGCGACGGTCAGGGCGTGCAGATCGACGACCGAGAAGTAGGCGTCGTACGACGTCTGCAGATCACGCCACTGCAGGAGCGCGCCGATGTAGTTGCCGATCTGAAGCGAATCGGCTGATGGCTGCATTCCAGAGTAAAGGCGAGGTTTGGTCACCCGTCAATCCTATGGGGCGGCGCGGGACGCCTCGTCAGTAGGAGTAGTCGACGATCACGGGCGCGTGATCGCTCCACCGCTCGCCGTAGGTCGCTGCGCGCGCCACTCGGTAGTCCCGCGCCCGGTCGGCGAGGGCCGGGGTGGCCAGGTGGTAGTCGATGCGCCAGCCGGAGTCGTTGTCGAACGCCTGGCCGCGCATGGACCACCACGTGTACGGCCCCTCGCCCTCGCCGTGGAATCGACGGCCGATGTCGATCCACCCGAGTCCGGTGCCCACGGTGCCGTCGACGCCGGTCACCTCGGCGCCGGCATCCCCGAGGAATCGATCGAAGTACGCCCGCTCGCGGGGGAGGAACCCGGCCTTCTTGCGATTGCCGCGCCAGTTCTTGATGTCGAGCTCGCGGTGGCCGACGTTCAGATCGCCTGTGACCAGAGCCAGCGCTTCGTTCTGGCTGAGCTCGACGAGGCGCTGCCCGAAGGCATCGAGGAACCTCCACTTCTCCTCCTGCTTCGGAGTGTCGGCCTCTCCGCTGTGCACGTAGGCGCTCACCACGGTGAGAGGACGGTCGCCGATCAGGAAATCACCCTCGATCCAGCGGCCCTTCGAGTCGAAGTCCTCGGCACCGAACGTCGTCCGCGACGCGAGCGCGGGCGTGCGGCTGGCGATCGCGACGCCGGCGCGGCCCTTGGCCGTCGCCTCGTCGTGGATGATCGACCAGCCGGGCAGCGCGGCCTCGAGATGCTCATCCTGCCCGCGGACCTCCTGCAGCGTCAGGATGTCGACGTCGGCGGCATCCAGCCATCCGCTCATCCCGTTGCGGGCTGCCGCCCTGATCCCGTTGACATTGACCGAGGCGATACGCAGGTGAGGCATGTGATCAGCCTAACGAGGGCCGGTGACATCCTCGGCCTCTGCTCCCTCGATCGCGATCGCGAGGGTGTCCTCGGCTCTCCGCACCCCACGGGACGCGAACCAGCGGCGATACCAGGGCGCCTCATCGTACGCGTCCCGTGCCCGGCGCAGCTGCACACGTGCGGCGAGGACCAGTGCCTCCTGCTCGGCGAGGCGAGCGGCCTGCTCGTCCTCGAGTTCCAGCGGATGGTCGTGGTCGGCGGCGGTGACGGCGATCCAGGATGCCGCGACGAGTACGACGCTCGCCAGCAGGCGGCACCACAGCAGCAGTCCGATGATCACCGCGAACGAGGCGAGCAGCGGGTTCGTCGGCACGCGAGTCAGCAGCAGACCGGCGGCCAGCTGAAGAACCACCATCGCGCCGCCGCCGAGCAGCGACGCGGGCCAGATGAAGCGCCATCGCAGGTCCGCTCCGACCAGGAACCGTACCAGGGCCGCCAGGGCGCCGGCATCCACGACGAACGCGCTCGCCATCCAGAGCGCACGCCCGGCACCCGAGAGTACCCACGAGTCCTCCGGCCAGCCGAAGAGCTCGAAGATCGACTCCAGCGCCCAGATGCTCAGGACGCTGAGCGCGGCGCCCAGCAGCAGCGCGAGACCGAACAGGATGCCGGCGAACAGGTCGCGCAGCTTGAGCAGCCAATACGAGCGCGTGTCGAACGGCAGACCGAAGATGTCTCGGATCGCTCGGCGGGTGAACGTCACGGCCGAGATGGCCGTCCACGCCGCGAATCCGACCGCGACCGCACCGGTGATGGTCAGCAGGCCTGTGCTCCGCTGCGCGATGTCGACGACGTCGGCGCGCTCGAAGAGGCCGGGGTCGCCGATGAGGCCGGGGAGGTAGCTGTTCGCCAGGTCGATGAGCATGTCGATCGCCCGCGGACTCGCGCCCATCCACAGACCGACGCCGGCGAAGCTGACGTAGATGACCGCGAACAGCGAGAACAGGACGTAGTAGCTCATGCCCGCGGACAGCAGGAATCCGTTCCCGCGCAGAAAACCACGCCATACGCGCACAGGGAACGCGGCGAGCGTTCGATCCTTCAGCTCAGCCGCACGCTCGAGCGGCCCTTCCAGGCGCTCGCGCAACGGCACGGGGATCCTCCTACGGGCGTCCGCGCAGAACCGCCTGCTTGACCTCGGCGATCGCCTTGGTCACCTCGATGCCACGCGGGCATGCCTCGGAGCAGTTGAAGGTCGTACGGCAGCGCCACACGCCCTCCTTGTCGTTGAGGATGTCCAGACGGACCTCGGCGTTGTCGTCGCGCGAGTCGAAGATGAAACGGTGCGCGTTGACGATCGCGGCAGGACCGAAGTACTGGCCGTCGGTCCAGAACACCGGGCACGACGAGGTGCACGCGGCGCACAGGATGCACTTGGTGGTGTCGTCGAAGATCGCACGGTCGGCGATCGACTGGACGCGCTCCTTGCCCTTCTCGGGGACACTGCTCGCGACGAGGAACGGCTGGACCTCGCGGTAGGAGGCGAAGAACGGCTCCATGTCGACGATCAGGTCCTTCTCGAGCGGCAGACCCTTGATCGCCTCGACGTAGATCGGCTTCGAGATGTCGAGGTCCTTGATCAGCGTCTTGCAGGCGAGGCGGTTGCGTCCGTTGATGCGCATCGCGTCGGATCCGCAGATGCCGTGCGCACACGAGCGGCGGAACGACAGCGAGCCGTCGACCTCCCACTTGATCTTGTGCAGCGCGTCCAGGACGCGGTCGGTCGAGAACAGTTCGACGTCGTAGTCCACCCAGCGCGGCTCGGCATCCTGTTCAGGATCGAACCGGCGGATGATGAACGTGACCAGGAAGGACTGGATGGCCGGGTCTGCGGCCGCGGGGGCCTCTGCGACGGCGTTCGACATGCTCAGTACTTCCTCTCCATCGGCTGGTAGCGGGTCTGGACGACCGGCTTCGAGTCGAGTCTGATGTGATCGGCGGGGGTCGACGAGTGCGGGTCGCCCGTCAGGTACGCCATGGTGTGCTTCATCCAGTTCTCGTCGTCGCGCTTGGGGAAGTCGTCGCGCATGTGGCCGCCGCGGCTCTCCTCGCGGTTCTGCGCCGCGTAGACGACGACTTCGGCGATGTCGAGCAGGAACCCGAGCTCGACGGCCTCGAGGAGGTCGGTGTTGAAGCGGTGCCCCTTGTCGTCGATGTAGACGTTCTTGTAGCGTTCGCGCAGCTCCTTGATGACGTCGAGGACGTGCTCGAGCGACTCATGGGTGCGGAAGACCTGGGCCCCGCGGTCCATCTCGTCCTGCAGCTTCTTGCGCAGCACCGCGACGCGCTCGGTGCCGTTGCTGCTGCGCATGTCCTCGAGCAGGCCCTTCACGAATGCAGCGGGGTTCTCTGGCAGCGGTACGAACTCGGCCGTCTTGGCGTATGCGACGGCGTTGTTGCCGGCGCGCTTGCCGAAGACGTTGATGTCGAGCAGCGAGTTGGTGCCGAGGCGGTTGGAGCCGTGCACCGAGACGCAGGCGCACTCGCCGGCCGCGTACAGGCCGGGAACGACGGTGTCGTTGTCGGCGAGCACCTCGGCGTTGTTGTTCGTCGGGATGCCGCCCATGGCGTAGTGCGCCGTCGGCATGACGGGGACGGGGTCGGTCACAGGGTCGACGCCCAGGTACGTGCGTGCGAACTCGGTGATGTCGGGGAGCTTGGTCTCGAGGACTTCGGCACCGAGGTGCGTGCAGTCGAGGTACACGTAGTCCTTGTGCGGACCCGCGCCGCGCCCGTCGAGGACTTCCTGCACCATGGAGCGCGCGACGATATCGCGAGGGGCGAGGTCCTTGATCGTGGGGGCGTAGCGCTCCATGAAGCGTTCACCGGACTCGTTGCGCAGGATCGCGCCCTCACCGCGGGCACCCTCTGTGAGCAGGATGCCGAGGCCGGCGAGACCAGTCGGATGGAACTGGAAGAACTCCATGTCCTCCAGCGGCAGGTTCTTGCGCCAGATGATGCCGACCCCGTCACCGGTGAGGGTGTGCGCGTTCGAAGTGGTCTTGTAGATCTTCCCGAAGCCGCCGGTCGCGAAGACCACGGCCTTGGACTGGAAGACATGCAGTTCGCCGGAGGCCAGCTCGTAGGCGACGACGCCGGCGACCTGGATCTTGCCCGCGTCGTCCTTCACCGTGATCAGGTCGAGCACGTAGAACTCGTTGAAGAAGTTGATGCCGAGCTTGACGCAGTTCTGGAACAGCGTCTGCAGGATCATGTGGCCAGTGCGGTCGGCGGCGTAGCAGGCGCGGCGGACGGGGGTCTTGCCGTGCTCGGCCGTGTGGCCGCCGAAGCGACGCTGATCGATCTTGCCCTCTGGCGTGCGGTTGAACGGCAGGCCCATGTTCTCGAGATCGATGACGGCGTCGATGGCCTCCTTGGCCAGGATCTCAGCCGCGTCCTGGTCGACCAGGTAGTCGCCGCCCTTGACGGTGTCGAAGGTGTGCCACTCCCAGCTGTCCTCCTCGACGTTCGCGAGTGCCGCAGCCATGCCGCCCTGCGCCGCACCGGTGTGCGAGCGCGTCGGGTAGAGCTTGGAGATCACCGCGGTCTTCGCACCGGGGCCGGCCTCGATGGCCGCCCGCATTCCTGCGCCGCCGGCGCCGACGATCACGACGTCGAACTGGTGGTAGTGCACACCGTCGCGAACGACGGAATCCTGAGTCTCAGTAGTCACTTCTCGTTGCTCTCTTCTCAGTCCACGTGGCGGGCGTCAGGCCGCGCACAGCTTCACAAGCTCGGCGGTCGACGGGTCGCCCAGGCACGGGTCGAACGTGAAGACGACCAGGGTGCCGAGGATGATCAGCAGCCCTGCGGCCAGACCGATCGCCCAGACGAGGGCCTTGCGCACCTTCTCGTTGGTGACGTAGTCGTTGACGATCGTGCGCATGCCGTTGCCGCCGTGGATGAAGGCGAGCCAGAGCATGAGCACGTCCCACCACTGCCAGAACGGTGTGGCGAACTTTCCTGCGATGAAGGCGAAATCGAGGGCGTGGATGCCCTCACCGACCATCAGGTTCACGAACAGGTGGCCGAAGATGAGGACGATCAGCACGACGCCGGATGCTCGCATGAACACCCAGCCCCACTTCTCGAGGTTGATGCCGCTGCGGCGGCGGGCCGGTGCGGCGACGGTCTGGGCGGACATCAGTGACCCCCTCCGAATCCGGCGAACGCCAGAGCAAGATGACGCGAGGTGAATCCGGCCATGAGGACGAGCCACACGGCCAGGACGCCCCAGAACAGCTGACGCTGGAAGCGAGCGCCCTTCGACCAGAAGTCGACGAGGATGATGCGGAGTCCGTTCATCGCGTGGAACACGATCGCCGCGACGAGCACGACCTCGCCGAGGGCCATGATCGGGTTCTTGTAGGTGCCGATCACCGCGTTGTACGCCTCGGGGGAGACCCGGATGAGTGCCGTGTCGAGCACGTGCACCAGAAGGAAGAAGAAGATGGCGACTCCGGTGATGCGGTGAAGCACCCACGACCACATGCCCTCACGGCCGCGGTACAGAGTGCCGCGCGGGGTCTTGGACGTGGTTTCCGAAATCGACGGTGTCAAGCGAGTGCCTGCGGACACGGTCGTCCTCCCTGATCGATGCGAGGCCGGGAGCACTGGGTCCGAACCGACCGCAGGGCATGCCCGATCGGGACCCATCCTATTCCTGTCAGAACGCTGGGTGCGACGAAGGCGACCCTAAGGCCCGGCCTCATCATTGCCATCATGCATCGTCACGATTCGGCCTGGCTATCGTGCTGAACAGCCAAGAGAATCCGCCGATGCGCCGCAGCCCCGGCGGATAGGTTAGATCCATGGCGCCGTTCGACGACTTCTATGCAGTGATCCCCGCCGGCGGTATCGGCAGTCGGCTGTGGCCGCTCTCTCGGGCGGACGCGCCGAAGTTCCTGCACGACCTGACCGGCTCCGGCAACTCCCTGCTCCGCGACACGTGGGACCGCCTCGAGCCCATGACCGGCCCCGACCGCATCTCCGTCGTCACCGGTCGCGCCCACCGCGCCGCCGTGGAGGCCGAGCTCCCCGGCATCCCCGACATGAACGTCTTCCTCGAGTCGGAGCCGCGCGAGTCGGCGGCTGCCATCGGCCTCGCCGCCGCGATCCTGCATCGGCGCGACCCCGACGTCATCATCGGCTCGTTCGCCGCCGATCACGTCATCCGCGGCACCCGCACGTTCGAGTTCGCCGTGCAGCAGGCCGTCGCCGTCGCGCGCGCCGGTTACATCTGCACGATCGGCATCCAGCCGTCGGAGCCCTCGGTCGGATTCGGATACATCCAGAAGGGCGAAGAGATCGTGGTCGACGGAGCGCCCGAGGCGGCGACCGTGCAGCGCTTCGTCGAGAAGCCCGATCTCGAAACCGCCAAGGAGTACTACGCCGACCGTTCGTTCCTCTGGAACGCCGGCATGTTCATCTCCAGGGCCAGCGTGCTCCTCGACGAGCTCGCGGCGAACGAGCCGGAGCTGCATGCGGGTCTGCTCGAACTCGCAGAGGCGTGGGACGACCGCGAGCGCCGAGGGCCGGTCGTCGACCGGGTCTGGCCGCGGCTGAAGAAGATCGCGATCGACTACGCCGTCGCCGAGCCGGCGGCGGACAAGGGGCGCCTGGCCGTCATCCCCGGGCACTTCGACTGGGACGACGTGGGGGACTTCGCCTCACTGACCAAGCTCATCTCCGGCGGCCGCAAGAACGACCTCGCCGTGCTCGGTCCGAAGGCGCGCGTGCTGTCGGATGCCGCCACCGGGATCCTGGTCAGTCAGACCTCCCGGGTCATCAGCCTGATCGGCGTCCAGGACATCGTCGTCGTCGACACCGAGGATGCGCTGCTCGTCACCACGGCCGAGCACGCACAGCGCGTGAAGGGCGTCGTGGAATCGCTCAAGCTGACCGGTCGAGGCGACGTTCTGTAGCAGCCCCGACCGGGTCTATTGCGAGTTCATAACCATTAACCGTCTCGACCACTGCGTTCGCCGTAATACTGGGTAATTTATCCAGACGGACCCTGCGATCGGCGCAGGCCAGTAGTCGTGGAGGCTTACGTGACCATTTCCACCCGAAAGCGCGCTCTCGCCGCGCTCGTGGCGACCGGCGTCGCCGTCGCACTCGCAGGCTGTGGGGCCGCTCCCGAGGAGAACGACGGCGGCAACGCCGGCGGCGAGAAGCTCGACTTCCTGCCCTGCATCGTCTCCGATATGGGCGGATTCGACGACAAGTCGTTCAACCAGCTCTCGTTCGAGGGCGCGCAGAAGGCCGCAGACGAGCTCGGTGTCGAGCTCAAGGACGTGCAGTCCAACGCCGAGACCGAGTACGGCCCGAACGTGACCAACCTCGTCGGCGAGGGCTGCAACGCGATCGTCGCCGTCGGCTTCGCTCTCTCGGCCGCCACCGTCGAGGCAGCCACGGCCAACCCCGACGTCGACTTCATCCTCGTCGACGACGCGGCCGACAACGACTTCGACGGCAAGAAGGACGCCGAGAACGTCAAGCCGCTGCTGTACGACACCGCCCAGGCGGCGTTCCTCGCGGGCTACCTGTCCGCGGGCTACTCGAAGACCGGCAAGGTCGGCACCTTCGGCGGCATGGAGTTCCCGACCGTCACGATCTTCATGGACGGCTTCCTCCAGGGCGTGAACCACTACAACGAGGTCAAGGACGCCGACGTCCAGGTCGTCGGCTGGGACGGCAAGACCGGCTCGTTCACGGGTGGCTTCGAGGCCAACCAGGACGCCAAGCAGGTCGCCGTGAACATCCTCGACCAGGGCGTCGACGTCATCCTCCCCGTCGGCGGGCCGATCTACCAGTCGGCGCAGCAGGCGATCAAGGAGTCCGGCAAGGACATCGCCCTCATCGGCGCTGACGCAGACCTGTTCGTGACCGACCCGAGCACGGCTGACGTCGTCCTCACCTCGGTCCTCAAGGCGATGGACCTGTCGACCTACCAGGCGGTCCTCGCCAGCGGCAAGGACGAGTTCGACGCCGAGGCCTACATCGGCACGCTCGAGAACGACGGCGTGGGCATCGCCGACCTGCACAACTTCGCCGACAAGGTCGACTCCGGCCTGCAGGACGAGGTCACGCAGCTCCAGCAGGACATCATCGACGGCAAGGTGACCGTCACGTCCTACCTCAGCGAGTGACGCAAAGAGACGGGGAGGCCGGCGCGCGTCGGCCTCCCCGTCTCGTTCTGTCCGGCCACTCCCGCAGACCCGGGTCTGCTGAATAGGATCGACCACATGAAGCTTGAACTGCGCGGCATCACGAAGAGATTCGGCGCGCTGACAGCGAACGACCACATCGATCTCACCGTTGAAGAAGGTGAGATCCATTGCCTTCTGGGCGAGAACGGCGCAGGCAAGTCGACGCTCATGAACGTCCTCTACGGCCTGTACCAGGCCGACGAGGGCGACATCCTCCTCGATGACGAGGTGCAGCACTTCTCCGGCCCTGGCGATGCGATGGCCGCCGGCATCGGCATGGTGCACCAGCACTTCATGCTGATCCCCGTCTTCACCGTCGCCGAGAACGTGATGCTCGGACACGAGCAGACGAAGTTCGGAGGCCGTCTCGACCTGGCAGCCGCACGAAAGCGCGTGCGCGAGATCTCCGACCGCTTCGGATTCGCCGTCGACCCCGATGCGGTCGTCGAAGATCTCCCCGTGGGCGTCCAGCAGCGCGTCGAGATCATCAAAGCGCTTTCCCGCGACGCCAAGGTCCTCGTGTTCGACGAGCCGACCGCGGTCCTCACGCCGCAGGAGACCGATGAGCTGATGAACACCATGCGGCAGCTCAAGTCGCAGGGCACATCGATCGTCTTCATCACCCACAAGCTCCGCGAGGTGCGCGAGGTCGCGGACCGCATCACGGTCATCCGGCTCGGCAAGGTCGTCGGCGAAGCATCGCCTTCGGCTTCCAACGAAGAGCTCGCCTCCCTCATGGTCGGCCGGGCCGTCGAGCTGACCGTGCACAAGGACGCGCCCAACGTACGAACGAACTCGCTCGTCGTCGAGGGGCTCACCGTCACCGACCGCACCGGGACCGTCCTCGTCGACGAGGCGTCGTTCGAGGTGCGCGGAGGCGAGATCCTCGCGATCGCCGGTGTGCAGGGCAACGGCCAGACCGAGCTCACCGAGGCCATCATCGGCCTTCAGGATCAGGTCAGGGGCAGCATCCGCCTGGACGGCGAGGAGCTGCTCGGGCGCTCGGTCCGCGAGATCCTCGACGCCGGCGTCGGGTTCGTCCCGGAGGACCGCAGCGTCGACGGACTGGTGAAGGAGTTCACCATCGCCGAGAACCTCATGCTCGACCGCTCGCACGGTGAACCGTTCGTCAGCGTCGGCACCGTTCGCCGCAGCGCCCTCGATGCGTTCGCCCGCGAGAAGATCACCGAGTTCGACATCCGCACCCAGGGTCCGTCGCAGGCGGCCGGGCGGCTGTCCGGCGGCAACCAGCAGAAGGTGGTGCTCGCACGCGAGCTGAGTCGCGATCTGTCGCTGTTCGTCGCAGCGCAGCCCACCCGCGGCGTCGACGTGGGGTCCATCGAGTTCATCCACAAGCGCCTGATCGACACCCGCGACGCCGGAGTTCCTGTGATCGTCATCTCCACAGAGCTCGACGAGGTCACCGCCCTCGCCGACCGCATCCTGGTGATGTATCGCGGCCAGGTCGTCGGCATCGTCCCCGGTGACACCCCCCGCGACCGCCTCGGCCTGATGATGGCCGGCATGTCGGCGACCGCCGCGAGCGAGGAGACCAGCGCATGAGCGCCACGCAGCCCCAGACCCCTCTCGCCGCGCCGGACACCAAGGTCGCGCCGTCTCGCTGGCGGCTCGCCATGCAGGCGATCGTGCGCGGCAACGGCATCATCTCGGTGCTGGCCGTCCTCATCGCCGTCGTCGTCGGATCGATCATGAT
Source organism: Microbacterium sp. KHB019 (assembly GCF_037285405.1). Classification (NCBI taxonomy): domain Bacteria; kingdom Bacillati; phylum Actinomycetota; class Actinomycetes; order Micrococcales; family Microbacteriaceae; genus Microbacterium; species Microbacterium sp. KHB019. The sequence goes on from NZ_JBBDHF010000003.1 coordinate 287,450, forward strand.
CGCCGCGACGAACGAGCAGGTCCAGGCCACCTCCGGCTACTTCTTCGCCAGGCCGATGGACATGATCGGTGCGATCTGGGATGCCGTCGCCGGGGCGTATGCCGCTCTGTTCCGCGGCGCGATCTACAACTTCAACGCCGACAGCTTCGCGATCGGCATCCGTCCGCTCACCGAGACCCTCAAGTTCGCCACGCCGCTGATCGCGGCCGGCCTCGGCGTCGGTCTGGCGTTCCGCGCGGGTCTGTTCAACATCGGTGGCCAGGGGCAGATGCTCATGGCGGCCGCTGCCGGAGGCTACGTCGCGACGCAGTGGGATCTTCCGTTCCCGCTGCACCTGATCGCCGCCGTCGTGGCCGGCATGGTCGCCGGTGCGATCTGGGCCGGTATCGCCGGACTCCTCAAGGCGCGCACCGGTGCGCACGAGGTGATCACGACGATCATGCTCAACCACATCGCCTTCTACCTGCTCGCATGGATGCTGGCGACGCAGGGAATCCTGCAGGCGCCGGGCTCGAGCAATCCGAAGACCGCACCGATGCCGGACAGCGCCGTGCTGCCGCAGCTGCTCGGCCCGCAGTACAAGCTGCACGCCGGGTTCCTGCTGGCGCTCGTCGCGGTCGCCTTCACCTGGTGGCTGCTGGAGCGCTCCTCGCTCGGCTTCCGCTTCCGCGCCGTCGGTGAGAACCCCGCAGCCGCGCGCGTCGCGGGTATCGACGTCGGGCGCATGTACCTGGTGGTCATGCTCATCGCCGGCGCGCTGGTCGGCATCGCCGGCATCAGCCAGATCCTCGGCACCGAGACCAGCGGATTCGGCGGAGCGATCGACGCCGGCATCGGCTTCGACGCCATCACCGTCGCTCTGCTCGGCCGCTCGACGCCGCTCGGCATCCTCGCCGCCGGCCTCCTGTTCGGCGCGTTCAAGACCGGCGGATTCACGATGCAGTCCTCGGAGGGCATCCCGATCGAGATCGTCCTCGTCGTCCAGTCGCTGATCGTGCTGTTCATCGCCGCACCGCCTCTGGTGCGCGCCATGTTCGGCCTGCCTCAACCAGGGGCGCGCAAGAAGCCCAAGAAGCCGAAGAAGAATGCGGCGCAGATCGCCGAGGAGGTGTCCGCATGACCGTCACGGCCGAACCCGTCGTCAGCGATGAGCAGCGTCGCGTGACCGTCGTCTCATGGAAGGCGCCGGTGATCTTCGCGATCTTCACGGTGCTGTTCGCGCTCCTGCCGCTGCTGGCACCGCGCGAGGGCGAGACGACGTTCCGCCTGTCTGCAGGCGAGGCGTTCTTCACGGTTCCGGACGTCGTGCTTCCGGCGACGGCCACGGCGTGGATCGCCGTCGTCCTCCTCGCCGCAGCGACGGTGTTCGCCGTGATCCGCGTGCGGGCACGGCGCGGCATCCCGTTGTGGCTCGTCATCGTCTGGGTCGCCGTCCTGATGATCGGCTTCCTCGCGTGGGCCGCCGCCGGCAGCACGCTGCCGATGATCGGGCTCCTCGGCGGTGCGCTGGCACTGGCCACGCCACTGATCTTCGGCGCACTGGGCGGCGTGATCGGCGAGCGAGCCGGCGTCGTGAACATCGCGATCGAGGCGCAGCTGCTCGCCGGCGCGTTCTCGGCCGCCGTGGCCGCGTCGCTGGCGGGCACGCCCTGGGCGGGCCTCGTGGCCGCCATGGTCGCCGGCATGCTCGTCGCCCTCGTCCTCGGTGTCTTCACGATCACGTACTTCGTCGACCAGGTGATCGTCGGCGTGGTGCTGAACGTGCTCGTGATCGGTCTGACGACGTTCCTGTTCCGACAGGTGCTCGCGCCGAACACCGAGACGCTCAACAGCCCGGAGACGTTCAACGCCGTCGCGATCCCGGGGCTCAGCGAGATTCCCGTGATCGGACCGATCCTGTTCCGCCAGTCGTTCATCGTCTACCTGATGTACGTCGTGGTGGCGCTGGTGTGGTTCGGTCTGTACCGCACCCGCTGGGGACTCCGGCTGCGGTCGGTCGGCGAACACCCCCAGGCCGCCGACACGGTCGGCATCAAGGTGGCCGCGACCCGCTACCGCGCCGTGCTTCTGGCCGGTGCCGTCGCGGGCCTCGGCGGTGCGTTCTACACGCTGGTGTCGGTCCCGAGGTTCAATCAGGAGATGACCGCAGGAGCCGGGTTCATCGCGCTCGCCGCCGTGATCTTCGGAAAGTGGGACCCGATCCGCGCGACGCTCGCAGCCCTTCTGTTCGGCTTCGCGACGAACCTGCAGGGCGTGCTCTCGGTGATCGGCTCCCCGGTTCCGAGCCAGTTCATGCTCATGCTTCCGTACATCGTCACCATCTTCGCCGTCGCCGGACTCGTCGGCCGCTCGCGGGCACCAGCCGCGGACGGCGAACCCTACATCAAGAGCTAGAGGAGCCATGACAGACATCGATTGGGACGAGCTTCGTCACGTCGCGACCGAGGCCATGCACAAGGCCTACGCCCCGTACTCCCGCTACAAGGTGGGGGCTGCGGCGCTCGTCGCAGACGGACGCATCGTCGCCGGCTGCAATGTCGAGAACGCCTCGTACGGGGTGACTCTCTGCGCCGAGTGCGCGCTGGTCGGCGACCTGCACATGTCGGGCGGCGGCAAGCTCGTCGCCTTCGTGTGCGTGAACGGCGACGGGCAGACCATCATGCCGTGCGGGCGCTGCCGTCAGCTGCTGTTCGAGCACTCCATGCCCGAGATGCTGCTCGAGACCGTGTCCGGCATCCGGACCATCGACGAGGTGCTGCCCGACGCATTCGGGCCGCGCGACCTGGAGGACGCCCGATGAGCGCACCGGAACCGTACGACGCGATCGACGTGATCCGCGCGAAGCGCGACGGGGGAGCGGTCCCCGAGCCCGCCCTGCGGTGGATGGTCGACGCCTACACCCGCGGCTACGTCTCGGACGCGCAGATGGCGTCCTTCGCCATGGCGATCTTCCAGCGGGGCATGGAGCGCTCCGAGATCCAGGTGCTCACGGATGCCATGATCGCGTCGGGGGAGCGGATGGACTTCGCCGGCCTGGGCAAGCGCACGGTCGACAAGCACTCCACCGGCGGCGTCGGCGACAAGATCACTCTGCCGCTCGCCCCGCTCGTGGCATCCTTCGGCGTCGCCGTGCCGCAGCTTTCCGGTCGAGGACTCGGCCACACGGGTGGCACCCTCGACAAGCTCGAGGCGATCCCCGGATGGCGCGCTGCGCTGTCGAACCAGGAGATGTTCGAGCAGATGCGCGGCGATGTCGGCGCTGTGATCTGCGCGGCAGGCTCCGGTCTCGCCCCGGCGGACAAGAAGCTGTACGCGCTCCGCGACGTCACCGGCACGGTCGAGGCGATCCCGCTGATCGCGTCGAGCATCATGTCGAAGAAGATCGCCGAGGGCACTGACGCACTGGTCCTGGACGTGAAGTTCGGCTCCGGCGCCTTCATGCAGGACATCGATCGCGCGCGCGAGCTGGCTCAGACGATGGTCGCGCTCGGAACGGACTCGGGGGTGGCCACCACGGCGCTGCTGACCGACATGAACGTGCCGCTCGGACTCGCGATCGGCAACGCCAACGAGGTGCGCGAGTCCGTCGAGGTCCTCGCCGGCGGCGGGCCGGCCGACATCCGAGAGCTCACGATTGCGCTCGCACGCGAGATGCTCACGCTGGCCGGTCAGCCGGATGCCGACGTCGAGGGCGCGCTGGACGACGGTCGCGCCATGGACACCTGGAAGGCGATGATCCGCGCCCAGGACGGCGATCCGGATGCTCCGCTCCCCACCGCTCGTGAGACGCATGTCGTCACGGCCGAAGCGGACGGGATCGTCACCGGCATGGAGGCCCTTCCGTTCGGCATCGCGGCGTGGCGCCTGGGAGCAGGGCGCGCACGCGCCGAGGACCAGGTCGTGCACGCCGCCGGCATCGACCTGCACGTAAAGCCCGGCGATCGGGTGAGCGCAGGACAGGCGCTGTTCACGCTCTCCGCCGAGGACGAGGCACGCTTCCCCCGGGCGCTCGAAGCCCTCGAGGGCGCCTGGACGCTGGGCGACACCGCGCCCGAGATCGGGCCCCTCGTCCGCGAGCGCATCACCGCGTAGGCTGTAGCGCGCGTGAGAGCGCGCTCCGCTTCTGAGAGGACGAGGTTCCATGTCGATCGCACCTGACGGTGACGTGAAGATCCAGGGCGTTTCGCTGCGCTCGCTGCCCAAGATCTCGCTGCACGACCACCTCGACGGCGCTGTGCGCCCCGCTACAGTGGTCGAGCTCGCCGAGGAGATCGGACTCGAGCTGCCCGCAGGCTCCGGCGATGCGCTCGGCGACTGGTTCACCGCGCAGGCCGACTCCGGATCCCTCGTGAAGTATCTGAAGACGTTCGACTTCACGGTCGGAGTCATGCAGACGGCCGAGGGACTGACCCGCATCGCGCGGGAGTTCGTCGAGGACCTCGCCGACGACGGCGTGATCTACGGCGAGATGCGGTGGGCGCCGGAGCAGCATCTGGCAGGCGGCCTGTCGCTCGACGACGCCGTCGACGCCGTGCAGCAGGGGATCGAGGAGGGCGAGGATGCCGCTGACCGCTCCGGTCGCAGCATCCGGGTCGGTCAGATCCTCAGCGCCATGCGACAGAACGACCGCGCCCTCGAGATCGCCGAGCTCGCGCTCGATCACCGCGACGACGGCGTTGTCGGCTTCGACATCGCGGGCCCGGAGGACGGGTTCCCGGCCTCCGATCACCGTGAGGCCTTCGAGCTGCTGGCGGCGAACTTCATGCCCGTCACCGTTCATGCCGGTGAGGCCGCTGGCTTGGCCTCGATCCGCAGTGCACTGCTGGATGGTCGTGCTCTGCGCCTCGGCCACGGCGTGCGCATCGTCTCCGACCTCGAGGTCATGGGGCGCGACGGCGAAGAGGTCCAGGTCAAGTTCGGCGATCTCGCCCGTTGGGTTCGCGACAGGGAAGTTCCGCTCGAGCTCTCGCCCTCGTCGAACGTGCACACCGGCGCGATCGAGGCCTGGGGCACCGAACTCGCCGACCACCCGTTCGATCTGCTCTATCAGTTGGGCTTCGCCGTCACCGTGAACGTCGACAACCGCACGATGAGCGGCACCTCGCTCACCCGTGAGCTCGCCCTGCTCGTCGACGCCTTCGGGTACGACCTCGACGACCTGGAGACGTTCCAGTTCAACGCGGCCGCCGCGACGTTCCTGCCTGTCGAGGAGCGCGAGGAGCTCGTCGAGATGATCGCCGAGGGCTTCCAGAGCCGCTGACCGACCGCGCAGGTCATCCCTGCAGGAACGGGACGAGCAGTTCCGTGACCGTGCTGTGCATCTCGCCGTCGGAGATCGTCGGGGTGCCGTCGCCGCTCTGCGGACCGTAGTCGCCGAACGACGCGTGCGAGGCGCCGTCGATCTCGACGAGGTCGGCGTCAGCCGGGAGCAGGTGCCGGGCGTCGGCGATCTTCTCGGGCGTCGACAGGCCGTCCTCGCTCCCCGCCAGGCTCAGTACATCAAGGTCGGAGCCTGAGAGATCGTTCGAGCAGTATGAGCCGAACAGCACCAGCGCACCGGCATCCGGGGCCAGCTGGCACGCTCGCACGCCGCCGAGCGAATGGCCGCCCACCGCCCAGGTGTCGACCTCCGGCGCCGCGCTCGTGAACGCGTCGAGGCCGCGCGGATCGAAGAAGGCGAGGTTCAGCCACGGGCGCGTGATGACCACGGTCTTCCCCTCTTCGGCGACGCCCTGCAGCATGGCGACGTAGGCCCACGGATCGACCTTGGCTCCGGGGATGAAGACCAGACCGGCATCCGAGTCGCCGTCGGCCGGGGTGAGGACGATGCCCTCCGGTGCGTCCTCGATCGTGATGCTCGCGTTGTTCCGCGCGCTCTCCAGCGGCCCCTCTTCGGCGGGCATGACCCCGACCTGCGTCCAGACGAGTGTGCCGCCGATCGCGAGGACGAGGACCGCGACAAGGCCCCACAGGGTCCAGCGCAGGACGGACCGCTTCTTCTTCACGCCGCCCACGCTACGCCCGTCCCACCCCCGGATGCGTCGTCAGGTACTCCTCGAACGCCTCCGCGCTCGTGCGTGACGGCGTGAAGCCGAACTCCGTCTTCAGCCGTCCGTTCGCCAGCACCGGCCGATAGCGCAGGAAGACGACCTTCTCCGGGCCGTGCGGCGTCAGCCGCAGCATCCGGCCCACGCTGAGCGCGACAACCAGCGCCCACGCGGGGATGGTGAGCAGCGGCTTGCCCAACCGAGCAGCGATCTGCGGCACCGTCAAACTGCCGTCGCCGGCCACATTGTAGATTCCTGGTGGCCCGTCGGTCGCGGCGCGGGCGAACGCTGCGGCGACGTCGTCGACCCAGGCGAACACGAACGGGGAGTCGGAGCCCGTGATCCGCAGGATGCGCCGGCCATCCCACAGTGCCGTGATCTGATTGCGCACATCGGGGCCGAGGATCGTGCCGATCCGGAAGATCACCTGCTCGAGTTCGGGATGCGTGCGGCGGTGCTCGGCCAGCATCTCCTCTACGAGGCGCTTGTGGCGCGAGTACGGGAACACATCGTTGCCGCGCAGCGGCTGAGTCTCGTCGATCCATTCCGGGTTGTCGGGGTGGTAGCCGTACGCCGCACCCGAACTCGACACGACGATGCGCACCACACCGGTGCCGACGCACGCCGCGAGCACGTTCGCCGTGCCGGTGACGTCGACCCGGTACTCGAGGTCGACGTCGGCGCCGGGGTTCACGATCGCGGCGAGGTGCACGACGGTGTCGATTCGATACTCGCCGAGCACGCGCGCGATGTTCTCAGCATCCGTCACATCCATCCGCACCGAGTACATCCGCACCGAGCGGATGCCTTCGCGTTCCGGCTCTTCGCGCAGATCCGCCGACACGACGAGCTCGACGTCTTCGCGTGCAGCCAGCATGCCGGCGACGTGGGAGCCGAGGAACCCGCTCCCGCCCGTGATGAGGACGCGCCTCACGAGGATGTCTCCAGGGTGCTGCGCCCGCTGGCGTCTCCGGCGGGGGAGCCGGTGCGGCGCCGGGTGTGCCGCGCCCACAGGCTCGCGACGATGAGCCCGGCGACGATGTCCCAGATGCCCCACCACCCGGCGACGATGGCCATGCCGCCGAGTCCGTCGAAGAAGGCGAAGACGATGCCGAGGCCCAGCCCGGCGTTGCGGATGCCGACCTCGAACGTCATCGCCTTGCGCTCCCGCGTGCCCAGGCCCCCGGCCACTGCCGTGCCGTAGCCGAGCGCGAGCGCGACGGCGTCGTGCACGGTCACCACGAGGACGATGATTCCGAGCACGCTGACGAACACCGACCAGTTGCCCACCAGCGCCACGGTGATGAAGCCGACCAGGGCGAGCAGACTGAACCACTTGACGAAGGGATGCGCCTTCTCGGCGATCCGCGGCAGCTTGGCGCGCACGAACAGACCGACGGTGAACGGAAGCCCGATGATCAGGACGATCTCGAGAAGCATCTTCACCGGATCGAGCGACACTTTCTCCAGCACGGTGCTCGCGGAGGGGTGCAGCGAGCCCCAGAATGCGATGCTCAGCGGCATCGCAACGATGTAGAGCAGGTTTCCCACAGCGGTCATCGACACCGACAGCGCCACGTTGCCCCCGGAACGGTGCGTGAGCACCTGCGAGATGTTCCCCGGCGGACAGCACGCCACGAGGATCATGCCCATCGCCATGGATGCCGTCACCGGCAGTACGAGCGTCAGAGCGAAGGTCACCACGGGCAGCAGGAGCAGCTGGGCGAGGATCGCGATGATGAAGGGCTTGGGATGCTTCGCCACCACGCGGAAGTCGCCGGGCGCCGTGTCCAGAGCTATCCCGAGCATGATCAGCCCGAGGACGACGTTCAGCAGCGTGAGAGACACCGGTGTGAAGCTCAGGACGATGTCGTCGACGTTCACGGCGCCTCCATCGTCCGGCGCTCAGCCTTCACCGCGCCGCGGTACGCGTCCTTGTTGACGTAGTACGCCATGCGATCCAGGGCGAGATAGCGGTAGCCGCCTGTGACGTCCGGCCAGGGGCTGCGCGTGACCCGTTCGCGGAAGCGCTGGGCACGGCCCGGATCGTTCTCCACCGCGTCGAGATAAGCCGCCAGCAGCTCGGCCTGCTCGTAGCGCCCTTGCCAGCCCAGACCCGAGGCCTCGACCATGCCCATCACGTACAGCCCGTTGAACGACGCGGGGAAGATGTTGAGGAACAGCCGCGGCGACGCGGAATGCCACGACAGGTGCGCGCGATTCACGAACGGGTAATCGAGCGTGTAGCCGGTCGCCAGCAGAACGAGGTCGAAGTCGCCTGAGCCGCCGCCCCGGAAGTGCACGGTCTCGCCGTCGAATCGTTCGACATCGCCTCGGATGCGCAGGTCGCCCTGGCCGAGGTGGTTCAGCACCATGGTGTTCACGATCGGGTGGGATTCGTAGATCCGGTAGTCGGGCTTCGGGAACCCGAACCTGACAGGGTCGCCGGTGAAGGCCTTCAGCACGCGTGAGTCCACGGCCTGTTTGAGGCGTGCAGGCAGGGGACGCCCCTGGTTGAGGGTGTCGCTCGGGCGGCCGAACAGGTACCGCGGGACGAAATAATATCCCCGGCGCACGCTCATGTCGACGGATGCCGCGTGGTGCACGGCATCCACGGCGATGTCGCACCCCGAATTGCCCGCCCCGACGATGAGCACGCGTTTGCCGTCGAGCTCGCGCGCACTCTTGTAGAAGTGCGTGTGCCTGATCTCGCCGCTGAACTCTCCGGCGAACGTCGGAGTGTTCGGCTCCGACAGGGTGCCGTTCGCCAGGATGACTCCGGCGTACCAGCGGGTCTGCTCGCCGTCAGGGCCCATCGCGGTGAGATCCCACCCGCAGCCCTGCGGCTCGAGCCGGGTCACCCTGGTGTCGAAGCGGAACAGCGGCGTCAGGCCGAAGTGATCGGCGTAGGAACGGAAGTACTCGAGCAGAACCGCGTGACTCGGGTAGTCGACGTCCGACCGCATCGGGAACTCGGCGAACTCCGTGGTCGTGCGAGACGAGATCAGGTGAGCCGACTCGTACATCGAGCTGCGCGGGTTCGTGATGTCCCAGAGGCCGCCGACGCCGTGCGACGCCTCGAAGCCCTCGACGTCGATGCCCTGCTTCTGCAGCGCCCGCGCTGCTGCCAGCCCTGATGGGCCAGCGCCGATGACGGCGTACCTGCTCATGGGGAGATTCTGTCAGAGCGTGCGCAGCTCCTGCTGCCGTGCCGCGAAGACGTCGTGCACGGCGCCGAAGAGGGGGTGCTCCGGCTCGAGACCGGTGACAGTCGCCGTCAGCGTATCCGCGTCGTCGGAGCGCAGCATCCGCTGCAGTTCGACGGACTGCTCGTCGGCCGGATCGTCGAACGCGACAGTGGCGGCGATCGCAGCGACGAGGGCCGACGTCGACAGTCCGTGTTCCGCCGCCTGCGAGGCCGGGCCGATGAAGCGCTCGTGCCTGGACAGCTTGCGCAACGGCTGCCGGCCGACGCGCTGCACGGTGTCGACGAGCTCCGGGTTGCGGAACCGGTCGAGGATCTTCGCACGGTATGCGGCGAGCTCGTCGGGGTCCAGCCCGTGCACGGCCGAGAGCATCGCACTGGTCTCCTCGAGCGCAGCGCTGACGCGGGCGGCGATCGAGGGGGAGGCGAGGGCATCGGAGATCCGCTCGATGCCGGCCTGCGCGCCGAAGTAGGCGGTCGCGGCGTGACCGGTGTTGACGGTGAAGAGCTTGCGCTCGATGAACGGCGCCAGGTCGTCGACGAAGTGCGCACCGGGGATGTTCGGCAGATCCTCGCCGAAGGGACCGGACTCGATCGCCCACTCGTAGTACGGCTCGACCGTGACGTCGACGCCTGAGCCCTCTGGCTGGGCGGGGACGATGCGGTCGACGGCGGTGTTCGCGAAGACGGCGCGATCGGCGGCGGCCGGATCGAGCTTCTCGATCTCTGCACGCAGTTGATCTGTGGCGCCGATCGCGTTCTCGCACGCCATGATCTGCAGCTTCGGCAGTGCGGGGTCGCGGCGGGCGAGCCCGGCGGCGATCGCGGGGGCGATGAAACGCAGCACCGTCGGTCCGACAGCGCACGTGACGACGTCGGCGGTGGCGACTTCGTCTGCCACGGCATCCGGGTTCTCCGCGCTGTTCACCGCGCGGTACCCGGTCACGACCCGGTCGACCCCGCCGGGACCCGCCTCGTGGACCGTGTAGGAGTCAGTTGCGTTGATGGCGTCCACCAGCGCGCCGGCGACGTCGGAGAAGACCAGCTCGTAGCCGCCCTCGTGCAGCAGAAGACCGACGAAGCCGCGCCCGATGTTCCCGGCGCCGAAGTGGACGGCCTTCATCCTTCGTTCACCGCCGACAGGAGCGCGAACAGTTCATCCGGGGTCTGGGCGGCGTTGAGCTTCGCGACGTCGTCCTCGTCGGAGAACAGGATCGCGATCTGCGAGAGGATCTCGAGGTGCTCGTCGCCACGTCCGGCGATGCCGATCACGAAGTTCACGTCGTCACCCGCCCAGTCGACGCCGCCGTCGTACCGGACGACGGACAGACCGGAGGCGAGGATCGCATCCTTGGTCTCGTTCGTGCCGTGCGGGATGGCGAGGCCCGCTCCCATGAAGGTCGACACCGTCTCCTCGCGCTGACGCATCGCGTCGACGTAGGCGGGGGTGACGGCGCCAGCGGCGACGAGGATGTCCGTCGCCTCCTGCAGCGCCTGCTCCTGCGTCGCGCTTCCCGAGTGGATGCGGACCTGGCCGATCGTGAGAACGCCCATCATGTCTCCTTCGTTTGCTGTCGATGGAATCGGTGGGCGGATGCCGCGGCATCCGCCCACCGAAAGGGATTACTCGCCGGATTCCTTCTGCTCGCGCACCATCTCGACGACCTCTTCATACTGCGGCGCATTCATGAAGTTGTCGACGGAGACATGGATCGAGTTCGGGGACTTGCCCTTCGCCCGGTCGGTGAGCTGCTGCTGGGTGATCACCAGGTCGGCCGTGCCGTCGAGGTTCGCGATGGCCGCGTTGGTGACGGTGACGTCCTCGATGCCCGCCTTCTTGAGCTTGTTGCGCAGCACGCTCGCACCCATCGCGGACGACCCCATGCCCGCGTCGCACGCGAACACGATGTTCTGGATCGGTGCGGTCGCCACTGCCGTGGCCGCCGCACCGGTGGCGGTTGCCGTGGCCGCGAGGTTGGAGAGCGTGCTGGACGACTTGCCCTTGTTCGCCTCGGTCTTCGCGATCGCGGCTGCGAGAGGGTCGCCGGTGGCCGCTTCTGCCGCGATATCCCGCTTGCGCGAAGCGAGCAGGATCGGTGCGCAGATCGCGAACGTCACAGCTGCGGAGAACACGACCGAGCAGATGACGCCGAGGTGGCTGCCCGGTGCGGTCTGGATGAGGACTGCGAAGATCGACCCAGGAGCGGCGGGGGCTACGAGGCCGGACTGGAAGATCATGTTCGTCGCGACACCGGTCGCGCCACCGGCCATCAGACCGAGGATGAGCATGGGCTTGGCCAGTACGTACGGGAAGTAGACCTCGTGGATGCCGCCGAGGAACTGGATGATGAACGCACCGGGAGCGGTCGCGCGGGCGACGCCGACGCCGAAGACGGTGATCGCCAGCAGGAGTCCCGCACCGGGGCCGGGGTTGGCCTCGACCAGGAAGAGCAGGCTGCGTCCGACATCCTGCACCTGCTCGGTGCCGAGCGGAGTGAACACGCCGTGGTTGATCGCGTTGTTCAGGAACAGCACCTTGGCCGGCTCGACGATGATGCTCGCCAGCGGAAGCAGGCCGGTCTCGACGAGCCATCCGACGGCGCCGCCGAGGATGTCGGTGAGCCACTGCATGATCGGCGCCAGCCAGAAGAACGACGCCAGCGCCATGAAGAACGCCACGAAACCTGCTGAGAAGTTGTCGACCAGCATCTCGAAGCCGGGCTTGATCCTGCCCTGCCACGGCTTCTCGACCCACTTCAGGACGAGGGCGGTGAGGGGTCCGGCGATCATGGCTCCGAGGAACATCACCGTGCCGGCAGCGCCGCTGATGACACCCATCGCGGCGACGGCGCCGACGACACCGCCACGGTGTCCGTGCACCATTCGACCACCGGTGAAGGCGATCAGGATCGGCAGCAGGTACGTGATGATCGGGCCGACGAGGCCGGGGTAGTCGACATCGCCGATGGTCCCGCCGCCGAGGATGGCGGAATCCGCCCAGCGCCAGGATTCGACGGGGCTGTTGCTGCCCAGCCAGCCGTCAGGGATGAAAAGCGCGGTGATGAAACCCCACGCGATGAAGGCCGCGATGTTCGGCATGACCATGCCGGACAGGAACGTGCCGAACTTCTGCACGCCCACGCGGATGCCGCCACGATTCGGGGCGGCCGTTGACGTCGTCGTCATGATGTCGTCTCTTTCTGGTGTGAGGGTAGGGCCGTGACGGCTTCTGCCACGGCGTTGCGTGCACCGGCTGCGTCGTCCGCAGCCAGTGCGATCTCGGCGAGGCTGCGCGCCTCGTCGAGGGTGCGTTCGGAGAGCGCGAGCCGCACGTCGGCCAGCGCAGCAGGAGCCATGGACAGGCTCGTGATGCCGAGACCGACGAGGACCAGCGCGAGCAGCGGATCGGCTGCGGCCTCGCCGCAGACGCCGACCGGCTTGCCGGTTCGCGCTCCGGCCGAGCCGACCTCGCCCACCAGACGCAGCACCGCAGGGTGCCACGGGTTCTGGAACGAGGCGACGGAGCCGAGCATGCGGTCTGCCGCCATCGTGTACTGGGTGAGGTCGTTCGTGCCGATGGAGGCGAAGTCCGCGTGCGCGAGCACCCGGTCGGCCAGCAGCGCGCTCGCCGGCACCTCGACCATGACGCCTGCCGTCTTCAGCCCGTACTCGCGGGCGAGGTCGGTGAAGTACTTCGTCTCCTCGACCGTGGTCACCATCGGCGCCATGACCCACAGGTCGGCCGAGGTCGCGGCATCCGCCTCGGCGAGCGCCGTGAGCTGCTCTCGCAGGATGTCCTCGCTGGCGCGCAGAGACCGCAGGCCGCGCAGGCCAAGGGCTGGATTCTCCTCGTGCGCGTCGTTGAGGAACGCCAGGGGCTTGTCGGCACCGGCATCCAGCATGCGAACGACGACCTTCTTGCCGGGGAAGGCGGCCAGGAGCTCGGTGTAGGAGGTCCGCTGCTCGGCGACCGTCGGCGCCTGGGATGCCGAGAGGAACAGGAACTCGGTGCGGAACAGGCCGACGCCCTCCGCGCCGCGCGCCACGGCGTCGGCCGCATCGGCCGGTTTGCCGAGGTTCGCGAGCAGGGCGACCGCCGTGCCGTCGGCGAGGGAACCGGGGGAGGGCGGAGCGTCGACGGCGGCTGCGCGGGCCGCAGCCCGGTCGGCTGCGCGCTCGAGCTGGTCCGCCGATGGATCGGTCGTGACGGTGCCGGATGCGGCATCCACGATCACGGTCGTGCCGTTCTCGAGCGCTGCGGCGTCTGCGGCGCCGACGATCGCGACGATGCCCTTCTCGCGGGCGAGGATCGCCGTGTGCGACGTGGGGCCGCCGTCGGTCGTGATCAGGGCGAGCACCTGGTCCAGCTTCAGCAGCGCCGTGTCCGCCGGAGCGAGGTCACGCGCGACGAGGACGAAGGGGTGACCGGGGTCGGGGACTCCGGGTGCATCGACGCCGCGGAGGTGCGCGAGAACGCGCTGAGCGATGTCGTCCAGATCGGCTGCGCGCTCGCCGAGGTAGCCGCCGACGGCTTCGAGCGTCGCGCGGAATCCGGCGAACGCGTCATGAACGGCCCATTCGGCTGTGCTGCCGTCGTCGATCCTGGCGTCGACCTCGTCCTGGAGCGTCGGGTCCTCGGCGATCATCGCCTGGGCCTCGAGCACCTCCTGCGCCGATCCGCCGGCGGCCTCGGCGCGCTGCTGCAGTTCGGCCGCCACAACGGTGACCGCCTCGCGTGCACGGGCGCGTTCGGCGTCAGCACCGATCGTGGTGGGTCTCTGCTCCGGCGCGGGGAGCGCCTCGGCCATGCGGACCACGGGCCCCTGGGCGACGCCCTGCCCGATGCCGACGCCACGGATCTCGGCCATCACGACTCCTGGTCATGGTCGGTCGTCAGGAGCTCGGTGAGCGTGTCGATCACGGTCTCCGCGCCGTCGCCATCGGCCGTGAGCGTGACGTAGTCGCCGTGCTCGACCGCGAGGGCGATGACGCCGAGGATGCTGGCGGCGTTGACCGGCTTGCCGTCGCCCTTCGCGATCGTGACGGGGATGCCGGCCTCCTTCGCAGCCTGCGCGAAGAGCTTCGCGGGGCGGGCGTGGAGCCCGTGCGAGGAGCCGATGCGGACGGTGCGGGAGATCTCGGTCATGATGTTCCTTTCGCGGTGGACGGTGGGGAATCAGTCAGGGGGGAATCAGGCAGGGGGGAATCAGTCAGCGCGGCCTCGACGAGCGCCAGGGTTCGCGTGCCGTCGCGGTCTCCGAAGACGTCTTCCGGCAGCACGACGACGGGAACCTGCGCCGCGGCGCGGATGGCGTCGATCCCGTCGGCCAGATGCGGGCCGACGAGGACGAGGTCCGCGAACGCGGACGCGATCGTGCTCTCCGTGCCGGCCGTCGCCTCCCAGTCACGACCGGCCGCGGATGCCGCGTGCCGCAGTCGCTGGGCGACGAAGGTGCTGGACGCGCCGGCGCCGCACACCACAAGGATCCTCATCGATGCCACCTCACCCTTCGCACTTCACCGAGGCTTCTCCCATTCTGGGAAACGGCTGAGAGGGGTGCCACCATGTTCCTTTCCGCCCCTGCGGAACATCGCCTTCCGCCCTCCGAACGGCGCGGTGCTGGCATCATGGAGACCATGTCGCGACAGCGTCAGGACCGGCTCCTGCAGACCCTGCTCCGGCAGGACGAGTGGGCGACAGCCGCGAGCCTGGCCGATGTGCTGGGCGTGACACCGCGCAGCATCCGCTCGTATGTCGCAGCGCTCAACGCCCGCACCGCCGAGGCCGACGCCGTCGAGTCCGGGCCGGCCGGCTACCGGGCAGGGTCCGGTGCGCATGACGCGCTGCGCGCCAGGCTGACGGGCGAATCGGCACCGCGTGACCGCCTGCACGCCCTCGTGCGCCTGCTGCTCGACGCCTCGGACGGCATCGATGTCTACGAGACCGCCGATCGCATGCACGTCAGCGAGGCGACCCTGGAGTCGGATCTAGCCCGGGTGCGCGGGCTGCTCGACGGAATGGAACTGCGTCTGGAGCGCGACCGCGAGACCGTGCGGCTGCGCGGTGCGGAGGTCGCCCAGCGCCGCCTGCTGAGCCGTCTCGCGCACGACGAGATGGATGCCGGGTCTTTCCACCCCGAGAGCATCCGACGGGCTCTCACGGGCACGACCGTCGCCGCGCACGCCGTCGGCCCGTTCAAGACCGCGCTCGTCCGCGAGCTCGGCGCGCTCGGGTACTACGTCAACGAGCTGGCGATCTCGGATGTGCTGCTGCACATCGCGATCGCAGCCGACCGGGTCTCCGCCGGTCGCGCTCTCGAGACGCCCGTCGCCGGCACGTGGGAGGAGATCCCCAAGCTCGGCGGCGTGATCCGCGACCTCGCGGCGGAGCACTTCGGTGTCACGCTGGGCGAGGGCGACAGCGCGCATCTCGCGACGCTGGTGCTCACGCGCGCGATCGCGCCAGGACAGGATGCCGCTGCCGGTGCCGTGCGCAGCGGCGTGGATCCCGGGATCGAGGCGGCGGTCAGGGCGGAGATCGTGCAGGCCGCAGCCGACTATCAGGTCGATCTCGTCGATGAGAAGTTCATCCTCCGGCTCGCGCTCCACGTGCAGAACCTGCTGCGCCGCGCCGAGGAGCAGGCATGGACGCGCAACCCGCTCACCCGCTCGCTGAAGTCGTCGTATCCGATGATCTTCGAGGTCGCCGTCTCCATCGCCAGCGGGCTGCACGACCGCCTCGGCGCCCCGATCCACGACGACGAGATCGCGTACATCGCGATGCACATCGGCGGGCGCCTGGAGCGCAGCCGCAAGGCGGAGTCGATCCTCACCGCCACGATCGTCTGTCCCGGCTACTACGAACTGCACGAACTGCTGCGCTCGAGCGTCGACCGGTCGCTCGGGTCATCGGTCGAGGTCACCGGCGTCGTCACGACCGTCGACCCGGACTGGAAGAGCATCGACACCGACCTCGTGCTCACCACGATCGACCCCGGGGCGAGCGGCGAGCGGTACGTGCGCATCCAGCCGTTCCTCACGGACGCCGACGTCGAGCGCGTGACGCAGACCGCCGCGCGCATCCGCCGCGGACGCCGCCTGAACCGGCTGCGCGAGGAGCTCTCACGGTACTTCTCTCCCGATGCGTACCTGCACCCGTTGCCCGACGAGGGCGAGGAGTCCGTGATCCGGCGCCTGGGCGGCATGCTCACGGCATCCGGGCTCATCGGCGACGACTACGTGGAGAACACGATCGTCCGTGAACGGATGTCGTCGACGGCGTTCACCGACGCCCTGGCCGTGCCGCACGCGCTGCAGATGACCGCCGAACGCACCGCGATCGCGATCGGTGTCGCCGATGGCTCGGTGGCCTGGGGGGACGGGCGCGTGCAGGTCGTCGCGCTCGCGGCCTTCAGCGAAAGCGATCGCACCGCGTTCCAGACCGTGTTCGAGCAGCTCGTCGAGGTGTTCAGCGAGCGCGACAGCGTGCAGCGGATCGTCCGCCGTGGGACGACGTTCGAGGCGTTCCTCGACGAGCTCGTCGCCGTCATCGACGGCTGAGTGCGATCGGTCCGCGCTGCTGGATCCTGTTACCGCGGCTCAATCCTGGTTCGCGCTGCCGAATCCTGTTCACGCGGCCGACATTTCTGCAGCGCGGGCAGGGAAGAGCCGCGCGAACGATCAGCTGCGCGGATCGAGAATCCCGGCCATCGCATCGAGGGCGCTGTCTGCAGTCGCAGACTCGGCGGTCTCGAGCCGCACCGCATCGCCGGGGCCGAGGGCGAGGTCCATGACGGCGAGGACGCTGCCGACGTCGACGGTCGCTCCGGATGCTGTCGTCAGGGTGACCGGATCGGGATGAGCGAGCGCCAGACGCGCCAGGTCAGCGACAGGACGTGCGTGCATACCGTCGTGTGCGCTGATCACGACCTGTCTGATCGGCATCGCGGCCTCCCTTTCGAGAGATGCTACCGGGGGCTCATCGCGCGACGGCGACGACCGCACGCACCAGCACCACCAGGGCTCCGATCCATGCGCACCACAGCATCACCGCTCGAGCCAGCGGGACGGGGACGACGCGAGTGAGCACCGAGCCGCCGATGATGCCGATCGCCGTGCACACGCCGAGTACGAGCACCTCCCACGCGGGGGTGTCCGGGAGCCCGCGCAACAGCACTGAGGTCGCACCGTATCCGAGGAATATCACCTGAGCGCTCGCGGCGAAGCGTCGCTGCTCCCAGTGGTCGGCAATTGCATAGGCGGCCAGTGCCGGACCGGACAGCCCGCTCGAACTGTGCATGAATCCGGCGATGGCGCCCGCGGCGATCGCGCCTCGGCGACCGCGTAGCGCGGCAGCGGCGGGACCACCCGTGGCCCGAGCAGAGCGATGATCGCCATCGCCGCGATCGCGAACAGCAGGGCGGGCTCCGGCAGCAGCCTGGCGAGCAGAGCGCCGAAGGGTGCCGCGACCAGCCCGGCTCCGAGCAGCCAGAGAGCTCGTCCCCAGTCGATATCCCGCCATGCCGACGGCAGCGCCATCGCCGAGGCGATCACGGCGAGCAGCACGGCCAGCGTCACGCCTTCGACCGGACCGTACACGAGCACGATCGGACCGATGAGAACGAGCACGAAGGCCAGGCCGGTGACACGCTGGATGACCCCTGCCGCCAGTGCGGTGACGCCGACGAGGGCGAGGATCAGGAGCGCTCTTCCAGCAGCGTCCGCACACCGGCCTCGAGCGCTTCGACCGTCGCCTTCGCCTGATCGGCGGAGGCGGCCTGGGCGTCGAGGTAGACCTTCAGCTTGGGCTCTGTGCCGCTAGGGCGCACGATCACGCGCGAGCCGTCCGCCAGCGTGTACCGCAGCACATCGCCGGAGGGCTGGCCGGGCGCTGCCTCCATCAGGTCCTCGGCGGACGCGATCGGCGTCTCGCCGATGCGCGTGGGCGGGAGAGTGCGCAGCGCGAGCATCACCTTGCCGATGATCGAGAGGTCGTCGACGCGAACCGACACCTGCCCGCTCGCGAAGTGCCCGTACGTCTCGCCGAGGTCGGCGAGGAGGCTCGCCAGCGTCTCGTCGCGCTCGCGTGCTTCGGCAGCGAGACCCAGCACGGCGATCGCGGCTGAGATGCCGTCCTTGTCGCGCACTGTCTCGGGATTGACGAGGTAGCCGAGGGCCTCCTCGTAGCCGAAAACCATGCCCGGAGCTCGCGAGATCCATTTGAACCCGGTCAGCGTCTCGTGGAAATCGAGCCCGTGGTGCGCGGCGATCGCACCGAGACCTGGGGAGGAGACGAGGGAGCAGGCGAGAGACGCGCCCGGTGTGCCCTCGGCGGCGCGCGCGGCGCGCGCACCCAGCAGCAGCCCGATCTCGTTGCCGCTCAGGCGGCGCCAGCCGCCCTCCGCAGCCTCATCGGGGATCGCGACGGCCAGGCGGTCGGCATCCGGATCGTTCGCCAGAATGAAGTCCGCGCCGGTGCGTCGCCCGGCGGCGAACGCCAGGTCCATCGCGCCGGGCTCTTCCGGGTTCGGGAAAGAAACGGTGCGGAACATCGCATCGGGGTTCAGCTGCTCGCCCACGGTCTTGGGGCGCGGGTAGCCAGCGGCGTCCAGGATCCGCGCGAACGTCTCCCACCCGACGCCGTGCATCGCCGTGTAGACCCACGTCATGCCCTTGGCGGACTCCGGCGCAGGGGCTACGGCCGCGGTCGCGCTGACATAGGCCTCGACGACGTCCTCGCCGGCGAGTTCGTACGCGGTCGAGCGGGGGAGGGTGCCGATGTCACCGGCATCCGCCACCTGCTGGATGCGCGCGGCGATCTCGGCGTCGACGGGGGAGACGATCTGCGAACCGGAGTCCGCGCCGCCGAGGTAGACCTTGTAGCCGTTGTCGTTCGGCGGGTTGTGGCTCGCGGTGACCATCACACCGGCGTCAGCGTCGAGGTGGCGCACGGCGAACGCCAGCACGGGCGTCGGCAGCAGCCGAGGGAGCAGGATCGCGCGCAGGCCCGCACCGGCGAAGAGCTCGGCGGAGTCCAGCGCGAAACGCCGAGAGTTGCGGCGACCGTCGTAGCCGATCACGACCGACGCGGTGGAGTCGCCCGCACGCTCACGCAGATAGGCGGCGAAGCCCGCCGCCGCCTGCGCCACGAGCACGCGGTTCATGCGGTTGCTGCCGGCACCGAGCTCTCCGCGCAGGCCGGCCGTCCCGAACTCCAGACGCGCACCGAAGCGGTCGTCGAGATCGGCGACTGCTGCCGCGTCCCCTGATGCCGCGCGTGTGATGACCGCGGCGAGCTCGTCGCGGGTCTCGGCATCCGGATCCTGACGCATCCAGGCCCGCGCCTGCGCGAGCCGTGCGTCCAGCGCCTCGGCGCTCACAGCGCCCCCACCACCCGGGCGAGCAGAGCGGAGATCACCGGCTCGGCGGCCTTGCCGGCCTCGATGACCTCACCGTGACTGAGCGGGGTCTTCTGGATTCCGGCGGCGAGGTTCGTGATGAGCGAGAAGCCCAGGATCTCCATGCCGGCCTCGCGGGCGGCGATGGCCTCGAGCGCGGTCGACATGCCGACGATGTGGCCGCCGATGGCCTTGGCCATCTGCACTTCGGCCGGGGTCTCGTAGTGCGGGCCGCGGAACTGCGTGTACACACCCTCGTCGAGTGACGGGTCGATGCTGTGCGCGACGTCGCGCAGGCGCTTCGAGTACAGGTCGGTGAGGTCGACGAACGTCGCGCCCTCGAGCGGCGAATCGGCGGTGAGGTTGAGGTGATCGCTGATGAGGACGGGCTGGCCCGGCTTCCACGTCTCGCGGATGCCGCCGGCGCCGTTCGTGAGCACCATGATCTTGGCCCCGGTCGCCGCGGCGGTGCGGACGCTGTGCACGACGCGGCGGACGCCGTGGCCCTCGTAGTAGTGCGTGCGTGCGCCGATGACGAGCACGTTCTTGCCGCCAGGCGTGCGGATGCTGCGGAGCGTTCCGACGTGGCCCTCTAGCGCCGGCTTGGAGAACCCGGTGACCTCCGTGGCGGGGATCGTGGCGACGGTCTCGCCGATGAGTTCGGCCGCCTTGCCCCATCCGCTGCCGAGTGTGAGCGCGATGTCGTGCGTCTCGACACCGGTGAGCCGCGCGATGTCTGCTGCGGCTTCGGCTGCGATCGCGGACGGGTCTGCGTCCGGAGCGTCGAGGGGATTGTCATGAATGTCGGTCATGGATCCACTCTAAGGAAGGCGACGGCATGTCAGCGAGGATTGCGGAAGAATGGAAGGCATGTCTTCGACTCCTTTTGAGCGCACTCAGCGCGTTGCCGTCCTCGGTGGCGGTCCCGGCGGATACGAGGCGGCGCTCGCCGCCGCTCAGCTCGGTGCTGAGGTGACGCTCGTGGAGCGAGTCGGAGTCGGCGGATCGGCCGTGCTCACGGACGTCGTTCCGTCGAAGAGCCTCATCGCCACAGCTGACGCGGCCGTCGCGATCGCCGAGGCGAGCGACCTCGGCGTGCAGTTCTACGCCAAGGGCGCGCACGGCAAGCCGCTCAAGCCAGAGATCGCGATCAACCTCGCCGCCGTCAACAAGCGGCTCCTGGCTCTCGCCGGTCAGCAGTCCGAGGACATGCGCTCGACCCTGCTCGAATCCGGCGTCCGCATCCTCTCCGGTCACGGCCGGCTCGAGGGACCGAACGCGATCATCGTCTCCACCGGCCCCGGCGGCACGGACTTCGACCGCGTCGAGGCCGACACCATCGTCGTCTCGGTCGGAGCATCGCCGCGTGAACTCGACAGTGCCAAGCCCGATGGTGAGCGCATCCTCACCTGGACCCAGCTGTACGACATGAAGGCGCTGCCCGAGCATCTCATCGTGGTCGGCTCCGGCGTCACCGGCGCCGAGTTCGCCTCGGCGTACATGAACCTCGGCGCGAAGGTGACGCTCGTCTCCAGCCGCGACCAGGTGCTCCCAGGCGAGGACCCGGATGCCGCTCGCGTTCTGGAGAAGGTCTTCAAGCGCGGCGGCATGACCGTGCTCTCCAAGGCCCGTGCCGACAGCGTCGTGCGGACTGAGAACGGCGTGCTCGTCACGCTCGCCGACGGCCGCACGGTCGAGGGCAGCCACTGCTTGATGGCGGTCGGGTCGATCCCGAACACCGCCGGCATCGGGCTGGAGGAGGCCGGGGTCGAGCTCACCGAGTCCGGCCACGTCCGCGTCAACAAGGTCGCTCGTGCCTCTGTGCCCAACATCTACGCGGTCGGCGACTGCACGAACTTCTTCCCGCTGGCATCCGTAGCATCCATGCAGGGCCGCACGGCCGTGTTCCACGCGCTCGGCGACATCGTCATCCCGCTCGACAAGGTGAAGATCACGTCGAACATCTTCACGGCACCCGAGATCGCCACGGTCGGCGTCGGCGAGAAGGACGTCGAGAACGGCGCGGCGGACGGCCTCGTCTACAAGCTCCCTCTCGCCGCGAACCCGCGCGCGAAGATGATGGGCATCAAGGACGGCTTCGTGAAGATCATCGCCCGCAAGGGCTCGGGCACCGTGATCGGCGGCGTGATCGTCGCGCCCAAGGCCTCAGAGCTCATCTACCCGATCGCCGTCGCCGTCGAGCGTCGGCTGACTGTCGACCAGGTCTCGCGCGTGTTCGCCGCATACCCGTCGCTGTCGAGCAGCATCACGGATGCGAGCCGAGCGATGCATCTGGTGAACATCTCCTGACTTCCGTCCGCCGAGACCCCGTCTTCGCACCGAGACCCCGTCCTGTTCGCGTCAGCAGGACGGGGTCTCGGCAATAAAGCGGGGTATCGGCGCGGGTGGACGGGTCAGGAGATCGTCAGGAGCTGGTGGCCGGCGGCGACCGTGGCGCCGGATGCGGCGTTGATGTTGCCGATGACGCCGTCCTTGTGCGCTTGCAGCGGCTGCTCCATCTTCATCGCCTCGAGCACGACGACGAGGTCGCCCTTGACGACCTGCTGCCCGTCTTCGACCGCGATCTTGACGACCGTGGCCTGCATGGGCGACTTCACAGCGTCACCGGATGCTCCCGCTGAGGCGGTCGTCGCGTGGCTGCGGCGCGACGGGGGCACGGCGGCCGGTCGGCCTGCGGTGCCTGCGGCGACCGTGACGCGGTCGGGGAGGCTCACCTCGAGGCGCTTGCCGGCGACCTCGACGACCACCGTGTGGCGGCTGGCGGCGGCAGCGGGGGCCTCGAGCTCGCCATCCCAGGCGGGGATGTCGTTGTCGAACTCGGTCTCGATCCACCGGGTGAAGACGCCGAACTCGTCGTTCTCGGCCGTGAAGGCGGGGTCGCGCACGACCTTGCGGTGGAAGGGAAGCACAGTTGGAAGGCCGGCGACCTCGAACTCGTCAAGGGCGCGACGAGCGCGCTCGAGCGCCTCGGCGCGGTCCTTGCCGGTCACGATGATCTTGGCCAGCAGCGAGTCGAACGCGCCGGAGACCGAGTCGCCGGCGGTGACGCCCGAGTCGAGGCGGATGCCGGGACCGCCGAACGTCTTGAAGACGTGGACAGGGCCGGGCTGGGGCAGGAACCCGCGACCGGGGTCCTCGCCGTTGATGCGGAACTCGAACGAGTGGCCGCTGGGCGTCGGGTCGTCGTAGTCGATGGTGCCGCCCGCTGCGATGCGGAACTGCTCGCGGACGAGGTCGATCCCGGTGATCTCCTCGGAGACCGGGTGCTCGACCTGCAGGCGGGTGTTGACCTCGAGGAACGAGACGGTGCCGTCGGCGCCGATCAGGAACTCGCAGGTCCCGGCTCCGACATAGCCGACCTCCTTGAGGATGGCCTTGGATGCCGCGTACAGCTGCTTGTTCTGCTCGTCCGTGAGGAACGGGGCCGGCGCCTCTTCCACGAGCTTCTGGTGGCGGCGCTGCAGCGAGCAGTCGCGGGTCGAGATCACGACGACGTTGCCCTCGGCATCCGCCAGGCACTGGGTCTCGACGTGGCGCGGCTTGTCGAGGTACTTCTCGACGAAGCACTCGCCGCGGCCGAAGGCCGCGACGGCCTCGCGCGTGGCGGATTCGAACAGCTCGGCGACCTCGTCGAACTCGCGGGCGACCTTCAGGCCGCGTCCGCCGCCGCCGTACGCGGCCTTGATCGCGATCGGCAGGCCGTGCTCCTTCGCGAAGGCGACGACCTCGTCTGCGTTCTCCACGGGGCCGGGGGTGCCTGGTGCCAGCGGGGCTCCGACCTTCTCCGCCACGTGACGGGCGGTGACCTTGTCGCCGAGCGCCTCGATCGCCTCGGGGGACGGGCCGATCCAGGTGATGCCGGCGCCGATCACCGCGCGGGCGAACTCGGCGTTCTCGGCGAGGAAGCCGTAGCCGGGGTGCACAGCGTCGGCGCCGGAGCGCCGCGCGATCGAGAGGATCTTCTCGATCTGCAGGTAGGTGCTCGCGCTCGTGTCGCCGTCGAGCGCGTACGCCTCGTCCGCAAGGCGCGTGTGCAGTGCATCACGATCCTGGTCTGCGTAGACGGCGACCGAGAGAATCCCGGAATCGCGAGCGGCACGGATGATTCGTACGGCGATCTCACCGCGGTTGGCGATGAGCACCTTCTCGATTGGCATGAGTGCCAGCCTAGCGAGATCAGGGCTCAGATTTTTGAGCACTCTCCACAAGAAACCCGTGAGAACGTGACGGGATGTCTACGACCACAGGTCTGGCCAGGAAACGCCGAGGTCGCGGACCATGGCCCTGATCGTCGACAAGGACATGCCGACGACTGTCGACGGATCGCCGTCGACGCGGGTGATGAACGCGCCGCCGAGGCTGTCGACGGTGAAGGCGCCGGCGACGTGGAGCGGCTCGCCGGATGCGACGTAGGCCGCGATCTCCTCGTCGGAGATGTCGTCCGCGAACGTCACGGCGGCCTCGGCGACCGCGGTCGCCTCACGACGGGGCAGGCCCGGCTGAAGCCGGAACACGGAGTGGCCGGAGTGCAGGATGCCGGTGGCGCCGCGCATCTCGCGCCAGCGCCTCGTCGCCTCCTCAGCCGTGTACGGCTTGCCGTAGACGCGGCCGTCCAGGGCGAACATCGAGTCGCCGCCGATCACGATTCCGTCGAAGCTCGGATCGTCGGCGGCGAGGCGATGCGCGACATCGGCTGCCTTCGCTCGGGCGAGGAGCAGCACGAGGTCGTCCGGAGCGAGGTCGGTGCCTCGTTCGGAGGCGGCCTGCGCGGTCAGCGCGTCCTCGTCCGTCTCCGGGGCGCGCGTGATCGGTTCGATTCCGGCCTGGCGGAGAAGCATGAGGCGGGCGGGCGACGTGGACGCGAGGCAGACCTGCATGGACTCCACCGTATCCCGACGACATGCCGACGACACGGTGCCGCCGCGTGAACCGTATCCTCGAGGGATGGCCTCCTCAGCATCCGACCTGATCGATCTCGACATCACCGGCATCGCGCACGGCGGCACCTTCATCGCCCGCCACGAGGGTCGCGTCGTCTTCGTCGCGGATGCCATCCCCGGCGAGCGGGTCCGTGCCAGGGTCACGGATACCACGAAGTCGTCGTTCTGGCGGGCCGAGACCGTCGAGGTGCTGGATGCCTCACCCCACCGCCGCACGCACGTGTGGCCGGAGGCCGATGTCTCCCGCGACCCCGACGACCGCGCCGGCGGCGCGGATCTCGGACACATCGCCCTCGACCATCAGCGGGTGCTGAAGCGCCGAGTCCTCGCCGAGGCGCTCGACAAGTTCGCAGGCCCGGGGCTCGAGGCGCCCGAAGTGTCCGGCGTGGATGACACCGACGGCACAGGCTGGCGCACCCGACTGTCACTGCACGTCGACGCCGACGGGGTCGTGGGCCCCTATGCCGCTCGCAGCCATCGGGTCATCGGCGTCTCCTCCCACCCGCTCGCTCGCCCGCGTATCGCAGCCGAGGCGCTCGCGCTGCGCAACCTCAAGCCGGGGCGCGTCGATCTCGTCGAGTCCGCTGACGGCGCGGTGCACGTGCTGCGCCGCCCCGAGCGCGGCAAGCGACCCGCCGCACCGGTGATCGTCGAACGGGTGGGGGAGCGCCCGTTCCGCGTGGATGCCGACGGTTTCTGGCAGGTGCATCCGCGCGCCGCCGCCACACTGGACGGCGCCGTCCGCACGATGCTCTCCGGTCGCATCGATCCGGAGCAGGTCCACTTCGACCTGTACGGCGGGGTGGGCCTGCTGGCGTCCTCGCTGGCGGCGGTCGGCGCGACCGACATCGTGACGGTCGAGTCGAGTCGGCGGGCCACCGACCACGCGCAGGAGAACCTCGCCGATGTCGATGCGACCGCCGTCACTGCCCGAGTCGATCGGTACCTCGCCGGACTTCCCGAGGGTGCGCGCGCCGGCACTGTCGTCCTGGACCCGCCCCGCGCAGGCGCAGGACGAGCGGTGGTCGAAGGCGTGAACGCGCTGCGCCCGGATGCCGTCGCCTACGTCGCTTGCGACCCCGTCGCGCTCGCCCGCGACCTCGGAACCTTCCGCGAGCTGGGCTGGGAAGTCGCCTCGCTGGACGCCTTCGACCTCTTCCCGCACTCGCATCACTTCGAGACGGTTGCACTGCTCACCCGCTGAACACTCAGCAGATCGATAGGCTGAGGACATGAGCAGGGTCGCATTGATCGACGATCACGAGTCCGTCCGCCTCGGACTGGAGCTCGCCTGCGAGCGTGCCGGCGAGAGCACGGTCGTGTTCTCGGGGAGTACCGTGGGGTCCTATCTGGACTGGCGGGCCGGTACCGGAGCGACCCCGGCCGATGTGGTCGTGCTGGATCTTACGCTCGGCGACGGCACGACCGTCACCGAGAACGTCACGGCGCTCGTCGCGGACGGCGCGAGCGTCGTGATCCACAGCGTGGCCGATCGACCGGCAGCCGTGCGCGAGGCCCTCGTGGCCGGCGCCGCGGGCGTCGTCAGCAAGTCGTCGTCTCTGGATGACGTGCTCGACGCCATCCGCACCGTCGCGATCGGGGAGGCTCTCAACAACGTCGAGTGGGCGAGCGCCGTCGAAGGGGACCGCGAGTTCGCCGATGCTCAGCTGTCGGTGCGCGAGCGCGACGTGCTCAGGCTGTACGCCACGGGGCTGCCGCTCAAGGCGGTCGCCGAACGCCTCGGAGTCGCGTATTCCACGGCGAAGGAGAACATCACCCGTGTGCGGGTGAAGTACGTGGAGGTGGGGCGTCCTGCTCCGACCAAAGTCGACCTGCTGCGCCGGGCGATGGAAGACGGCATCGTCGCCTCCGATGGAGCCGTGAGTGCCGGCTGACACCGCGCTGCGTGCGGCCTGGGGACAGATCCCCTCACCCGGTGGCACGGCGGGCAAGGAGTTCGAGCGCTTCACCGGCAAGCGCATGGAGCGGATCCTCGCGACTGTGGTCGCGATCGGATCGGCGATCCTCGGTGTACAGGCGCTGTTCGCGGCGTTCGGCGGTCAGACCGAACAGGCGTCCACAGTGCAGGTCGTGCTGCTGCTGGTCGTGTACGTGCCGCTCGCGGCGATGCTCGTGGCCTGCGTCCTCGGCCGCGGGGTTCGCGTGGTGAGCGGTGTCTTCGCGGTCGTCTACGTGGTCGCGCTCGCAGCCTGGCCGCTCGTGATCGACTCCCATGCCGCGACGGTCAGCCAGCCCTGGATCTTCTTCCTCGTCAACGTCGGCGTGGTCGCGGCGATGCTCGCCTTCCCCGTCTGGATCCAGGTGATCTGGGCGTTCGGCGTGCCGCTCGTGTACGGATACGTGCGACTCGTCGAGGGCGAGTTCACGGGGACGTACTGGACGTCGACGGCGTTCGACGTGACGTTCACCATCATCCTCGGCGTCGTCATCGTTTCGCTCGGATGGATGTTCCGTTCCGTCGCAGCCGGCGTCGACGAGGCCCGCAGCATGGCTGTCGCGTCGTACGCGGCGGCGGCCGCAGGGGCAGCAGCCGAAGAGGAGAAGGTCGCGATGGCCGCCCTGATGCATGACAGCGTCCTCGCGGCGCTGATCGCGGCCGAGCGCGCGGACTCGGATCGTGCCAGAGACCTCGCTGTCGCTATGGCCAGGGAGGCGCTCACCCGCCTCGCCAACACCGAGGCTGCGGTCGCGCAGGAGGGCAGCGATGACCCGGTGGGTGCGGCCCAGATCGTCGCTGAGCTGCGTCGCGCGCTCTCGGAACTGGGAGCCGACGCGATCGTGGAGGAGCGTGGCACCGGTGGCCTCATCCCCGGGAGGGCCGCGCGGGCAATGGTGCTCGCGGCACGGCAGGCGATCGGCAACGCGATGGCGCACGCGAACGGCCGGGGTCTGCATGTGATCGCCGAGGGACGCGGCGACGACGGGCTCACGGTGACGATCATCGACACCGGTCCAGGGTTCGACTTGGATGCGATCGGGGAGGACCGGCTCGGCATCCGCGCGTCGATCATCGCGCGTATGGCGGGCGTCGCCGGCACCGCGACCATCGACTCCGATTCGACGGGCACGCGTGTGATCCTCGGTTGGGAGCAGGTGTGAACCGCTCCGTGCGAAGCGTGGCGACGGCACTGGCCGTCGGATTCGCGATCTACTTCGCGGCTCGTGCCGTGTGGTGGACCGTGCAACCGGCCGCACCGCTGCTCATGGTGGCGTCGATCCTGCTGTACGTCGTCGTGATGGTCGCGTCCGTGCTCGTCGAGGGTCCGAACGCGCCGCGACTGCCGGCCTGGTGGGGGATCATCGCTCTGCTCGCGGGGATCGCCATCCCCGTGCTGGTCAGCTCGTCGCTGCAGCCGATCCATCGCACGGCGCCGTTCGCGACCTGGTACATCGGCGGCGTCGGGCTGCTCGCCGTGGTGTGCATCGTGCGCAGGAGGCCGGTGATCGGGTGGCTGGTGCTGGCCGTGCTCATGGCGGTGTCGAGCGTCTATCTCGGATTCTTCGTGGCGCTGGAGCTGGGTCTGGTGGGATCGATCACCTGGGCTGTCGTCGCTCAGCTGCTGGTGCTCTTCTGGGATCGGGCAGTGCGCGACACCGAGCACCTGGCAGACATTCAGCGAGCCGTATCGGCGTGGCACGCGACGCAGCTCGTCCGTCAGCGCGAGCGTCGCATCCGCGTGCAGTACGCGCTCGGTGCCGCCGGGCCGGTGCTGACGAGCACGATCGCCTCGCGAGGACGACTCAGCGAGGAGGAGCGGCTGGAGGCGCGGCTCGCCGAAGGGCGCCTGCGTGATGAGCTGCGCGGTGCGAGTCTTCTGAACGACGCCGTCCGCTCCGCCATCCGCGACGTGCGTCTGCGCGGCATCGCAGTGACCGTGTTCGACGAGGGTGGGCTCGACGAGCTCGGCGAGGCGCGGCGCGACGAGATCCGCAACGAGCTCGCCGATGTGCTCGGGCAGGCCGATGTCGAGCGCGTCATCATCCGCGCCGCGCGAGATGCTCACACCGCCGTGACGGTGGTGGGGCGGTCGGGGACGGGAGATTCGTCCGACGACGACGCTGTCGGCCTGTGGCACGAGATCCCGCGGGAACGAAGCGTGGACGCGACGCCCTGAGAGAGAGGGCGAGGGGCGGCGAAGCCGCCCGCCCCTCGCCGATGCGGTGCAGTTACCCGAAAACTGACCGCCGGAGATCGATCACCGTCTGCCTACCCTGGGGCAGAGAGACCGATCGAACGCGAAGCGTTGGTATCAGTCTGGTCGGTGTGCAAGAACTTTGTCTGTAGGTATTTCGGGGGACAAGGATTCAGGTGAATAGTTCAGCCTGAGAAGCGTCCCCAGGGGATGTCCCGACGCATGGGTTTGCGGATCGGGCGCTGCGTGCGCTGCCACGCCGAGACGCGCGGCTCATCGGCGACGGCAGCCGTCGCTTCGCGCTCGTACGCGTCGGTGACCACCGCGATCAGCGCGGCGAGCTCCTCCTCGTTCGAAGTGCCGCGGACGATGCGAAGGTCGGGAGCCGCGTGCTCGTCGGTCACAGCGGGATGTTCCCGTGCTTCTTGGGCGGCAGCTCGGCACGCTTGCCGCGGAGTGCTCGCAGCGCTTTCGCGATCGACACGCGCGTGTTCGCCGGCTCGATGACGCCGTCGATCTCGCCGCGCTCAGCCGCCAGGAACGGAGACGTCACGCTGTAGGTGTACTCGTTCGCGAGGCGCGTGCGGACAGCGGCGACGTCCTCGCCGGCCTCCTCGGCCTTGCGGATCTCGTTGCGGTACAGGATGTTCACGGCGCCCTGGCCGCCCATGACGGCGATCTCGGCGGTCGGCCACGCGAGGTTGACGTCGGCGCCGAGTTGCTTGGAGCCCATGACGATGTACGCGCCGCCGTACGCCTTGCGCAGGATCACGGTGACCAGCGGCACGGTGGCCTCGGCGTAGGCGTAGATGAGCTTGGCGCCGCGGCGGATGACGCCGGTCCATTCCTGGTCGGTCCCGGGGAGGTAACCGGGAACGTCGACGAGCGTGACGATCGGGATGGAGAACGCGTCGCAGAAGCGCACGAAGCGGCTGGCCTTCTCGCCAGCCTCGATGTTCAGCGTGCCGGCCATCTGCGAGGGCTGATTGGCGATGATGCCGACCGAGCGCCCCTCGATGCGGCCGAAGCCGATCACGATATTCGGAGCGAAGAGCGGCTGCACCTCGAGGAAGTCGTCGTCGATCACGTGGTCGATGACAGTGTGGATGTCGTAGGGCTGGTTCGCGGAGTCCGGGATGATCGTGTTCAGGGTGCGATCGGCATCCGTCGTCTCCCATTCGAAGCCTGACTCGTAGCCGGGGATCTCGGCCATGTTGTTGTCGGGCAGGAAGCCCAGCAGCGTGCGCGCGTAGTCGATCGCATCGTCCTCGTCGTCTGCGAGGTAGTGCGCCACGCCGGAGCGCGTGTTGTGGGTGAGGGCTCCGCCGAGCTCCTCCATTCCGACATCCTCACCGGTGACGGTCTTGATGACATCGGGGCCGGTGACGAACATCTGGCTGGTCTTGTCGACCATGATGACGAAGTCGGTGAGCGCCGGCCCGTACACGGCGCCGCCGGCAGCCGGGCCCATGATGATCGAGATCTGCGGGATGACGCCGGACGAGCGCGTGTTCAGCTTGAAGATCTCGCCGTACTTGCTGAGGGCCAGCACGCCCTCCTGGATGCGGGCTCCGCCCGAGTCGAGGATGCCGATCACTGGCATGCCGCTGGTGAGGGCGAACTCCATGATCTTGATGATCTTGTCGCCCGAGACCTCGCCGAGCGAGCCGCCGAAAGTCGTGAAGTCCTGTGAGTAGACAGCGACCGTACGGCCGTGGATCGTGCCGATTCCGGTGACCACGGAGTCGCCGTAGGGGCGGTTGCGGTCCATGCCGAACGCCGTGGTGCGGTGGCGGACGTACTCGTCGAACTCGACGAAGCTGCCAGGGTCCACGAGCAGTTCGATGCGCTCTCGGGCGGTCATCTTGCCCTTGGCGTGCTGCTTCTCCTGCGCGATCTTCTCGGGCTCTGTGACCGCCTCGTTCAGGCGGGCGTGGAGGTCGGCGATCTTACTGGCGGTCGTGGAGAGGTCAGGGGTGTCCGTCACGGATTCCACCCTAGCGCCGCGCGCACGCCTCGCGTTGGATGCCTCGCACAACGGGTCGGGGGATCCTTTGGCGGGTTCCGTTGAGGTGCGGCGTCGCCTCGCGTCGCAGCGCGTGCAGTCGTTGCCGTCACACGACGAACCGCCACACGTACTCGAGCCCGTCGGCCGGGCGGAACCAGGCGATGGTCACGACGGCGTCGTCGAGGTCCGCCCCGCACAGACACAGTTCGATGTCCTCAGACGGCAGCACTTGACCCCACAGTTGGGTGTTCTCGCGGCTGGGGTCATCCAGCAGCACGCGTACGAAGTCAGCGCTCTCCGCGCTGCCGTTGATCACGACGGGGTGAGCAGGATCGGCGCGGCGGACCATCCAGGGCACGCGGTACGCCGCAGGCGGGGGAGACTCTGATGGATCGATCGGTCGCAGCATGCGAGCAACGGTAGGGACGACCGTCGACGTCGGACCCTCGCTGGAGAAGCCCCTTCACTGATCGGTTGACAAGGTGTCAGGAGGTCCTGTCCGTGGAGGGCGGGTCGAGTTCGTGATCCTTGCGCCTGCGACGCGTCACCTCGCCGACCTTCTCGCCCACCCGGCTTGCGCTCCGCGCGACCGTGCCAGCGCTCCGTGCGACGACGCCCGCGACGCCGGCGACCGCAGAGCCGGCGTAGCGAGCGCCGTTCAGCATCCGCAGCTCGAGCTTCTTCGATCCTTCGACGGGTTCGAGATCGGCGGGAAGAACCGCAGGAGCCACCCCGAACGCGCGACGCGACGTCGTCAGTACGCGACGCCCCAGCATGTGGTTGCCCGCGCCGCCCACCGCCGCGCCGATGCCGAACGGCATCGCCTTGCCGAGGAACGAGGCGCCACCCGCTGCGGCGAAATGCTTCACGAACCGGGTCTTGAGCTGATCGACGACGGGGCCGACGGCTGCTCGGGGGAGCGACTTCGTCACGATCTCGCCCCAGTACGACGACCTGCTCGATCCTTTGCCCGTCGCCTGATTGGCCAGCTGGCCGACGAGGTCGACACCCTCTTTGCCGAGCATCAGCGTCATGACGAGCGCGCGTGCGCGGTCGGGATTCTCGATCGCGATGCCGTGGACTTCTGCGAGCGACTGGGCGAACAGCGCGGTGGACTCGAGGAAGCCGAGAGTCTCGACACCCGACAGCGCCAGTGTGACGCCGGTGCCGATGCCTGGGACGACGGCGGTGGCGCCGACCGCAGCTCCACCTGTCGTGACGGCAGCCAGATAGCGGCGCTCGAGAATGCGAACCAGGCGATCCGGTGTGGCATCCGGATTGCGCAGGCGGATGCTGCGGATGTGTGCGAGCACGAGCGGACGCTGGATGGCCAGCACCTTGTCCAGTCCGCGTACGGTCAGCGGATGCTCCTCCGAGCCGGCGGGCGGCACTCCTTTGTCCCAAGCGGAGTCGTCCGGGAGGGAGTGGATCTTGTGCACCTTCTTGGCCATGGGCAGATCCTATGCAGGCGGTCCGGAAGAATGCCGAAAGCCCGACACCTTCGATGAGATCGGTGTCGGGCTTTCGCGCGTTTGCTCCGGCGGTTCAGACGAAGAGGTTCGCCTGCTCGAGATCCTCGGCGAAGTCGACCTCGACCGCGTACAGGTCGGAGACGTCCATCGGCTCGAGCAGCAGGCCGTCCTCGGCGATCGCCAGCTCGAGGCCGCCCTCGAAGTACTCCTGATCGTCGACCCGCGACAGCTGGCGCATGAACGCCTTCTTGTACGTGGAGGAGATGTAGTTGATGCCGATCGCCTCGCCGAGGCCGCCCTTCACCGACTTCGACAGCTCCTTGATGAAGCCCTCGGCGGTGACGGTGTACTTGACCTCTTCGTCGCTCACCTTCGAGGTGTTGACGGCGACGAACGACTGGTCGCGCTCGATGTACTCGATCGCGCGCCCGAGGATGCGCGGGTCGAAGACGACGTCGCCGTTCATCCAGAGCACGCCGCCCTTGCCCGTCGCGCCGAGGGCGCGCAGCAGGCTCTTGGACGTGTTGGTCTCGTCGTAGCGCTCGTTGTGCACGTAGTTGACGTGCGGGAACGCCTCGATGATGGTCTCGGCGCGGTAGCCGACGACGGCGGTGACGCGTGCGTCGCTGCCGAAGGCTGCGCGGATGTTCTCGTGCTGCTGCTGCATGATCGAGCGGCCGTCGCTGAGCTGGGTCAGCGGCTTCGGAAGCGCGCGCCCGAGGCGCGAGCCCATGCCGGCGGCGAGGATGACGGTCTGAAGAGTCACGAATACTCCTAAAAAAGAATCTGTGTTCATGGCCGGTTCACCGGCCGGACACTTCTTCGTGCCGACGTTCATGCTAGCGATGCCCGCTGGGAAGCCCCGGGGTGAGGCACCGCCGTTGCCATTTCGTGATGAGGTACACACCGGATCCACAGGTCGCATGGATCGTGGTGGACCCCTGCGTCGATTGTTTCGCGTGGCCCGGGGAAAGTCCACTGCCCGTTGATACCTTAGGACGGTGACTGCACCGGTGGATGACGACTTCGAAGGCCCGGATGCCGCCCCGAGCGCTCCCGCTGAAGACAAGACCACGACGCGCACCTCGGCTGTGCGGATCGTCGCCGCGCGTCCGAAGCGACAACCCGCAGCACGCACGAGTACGGCGAAGGCGACCCCTGACAAGACCTCGGCCGTGAAGGCGGCCGCCGCGCGCAATGCCGCTGCGCGGTCGGAGACGAAGAGCGCCGCGTCCAAGACCGCAGCGGCGAAGTCCGCGGCCGCGAAGGCGGCCGCCGCGAAGGCCGCAGCCACCAAAGCGACCAAGGCTGCGGCGGTGAAGGCTGAGCGAGAGGCAGCGAAGGCGGCGAAGCAGGAAGCTGCTCTGCGCGCCAAGGAGCAGGCGGCGGATGCCGTCACTGCCGGCGAGGTGATCGACGCAGCCCCGGATGCCGCCCCTGAGGAACTGATCGCCGATCTCCTCGACCCGGACTCGGTCGCGATCCCCGAGCCGATCGTCGACGCCGAGCCAGAGCCGCTCTTCCGACCCGAACCGAAGCAGACGCCCGTTCCCGAGCCCGACCCGGAGCCCGTTCCCGAGCCCGAGCCGGAGCCCGACCCGACCCCGGAATCGGAGAACGACCCGACCCCGGAACCGGAGAACGAGCCGGAGCAGGCGAAGGAGCGCGAGCAGGACATCGACGCAGCCGCAGCCGCGGAAGCCGTCGTCACCGATGTGCATGCGCCCGCGGCATCCGATGCGATCGTCGTCCGCGGTCTGGTGAAGGACTTCGGCGACCACCGCGCGGTGAACGGCATCGACCTCACGGTCCCGGCCGGCTCGTTCTACGGCATCGTCGGTCCGAACGGCGCAGGGAAGACGACGACCCTGTCGATCCTGGCCGGGCTCCTGCGAGCCGATGCCGGTGACATCGAGGTGTGCGGCATCGACCAGGCGAAGAATCCGCTCAGCGCCAAGCGCGTCATGGGTGTCCTGCCCGACCGGCTGCGCACCTTCGACCGCCTGACCGGCAGGCAGCTGCTGCACTACTACGGCCTGCTCCGCGGGCTCTCTGCGGACGTCATCGAGAAGCGCTCGGCCGACCTCATGCGCGCATTCGATCTCGCCGGATCCGTCGGTCGTGTCGTGTCCGACTACTCGGCAGGCATGACGAAGAAGATCATGCTCGCCGGAGCCATGATCCACTCGCCGCGGGTGCTCATCCTCGATGAGCCGTTCGAGTCCGTCGACCCGGTCTCCTCGGCCGTGATCCTCGACATCCTCCGCGCCTATGTCGACCACGGCGGCACGGTCATCCTCTCCAGCCACGGCATGGATCTCGTCGAGCGCGTGTGCTCGCGCGTCGCGATCATCGTGGGTGGAGACGTGCTCGCCGAGGGCACGATCGACGAGGTGCGCGCTGGACAGACGCTCGAATCGCGTTTCGTCGAGCTGTCCGGCGGCACCGGCGAGGTGGAGGGGCTCGAGTGGTTGCACACGTTCTCCGACTGAGGATCGCGCTCATGCTCGGCGCCCTGCGGGGCGACCGAGTGGTGCGCACGATCATCGGGCTGGCCGCGCTCGTGGCGGCGACCGCGGTCGTCTGCGTCGCCCTGCTGAGCCTGTCCGATGCCCCGCTGACCGCAGCCAGGACCGTGATCGTGCTGGGCAGTTCCGCGGCGGTGCTGGGATTCCTCGTCGGTCCGATCCTCACCGGCACGGCCGATCAGCTCGACCCGCGACGGTTCCGCGTGTTCGGCGTCGACGATCGTGCGATGCCGTGGATCCTCGGCTTCGCGTCGATGGTGAGCGTGCCCTCATTCGCCCTCATCGCCGTCGCCGCGTGCTTCGTCGTCACGCTCGTCGCACTGGGCACACCGGTCTGGGGCGCCGTGATCACCGCCGTGTTCGGCGTCATCTCCCTCGCTGTCGCCGCGCGCATCGGCATGGCGATCAGCGCCCTGCTGCTGCCGGAACGACGTTCCCGAGAACTCACCGCTCTGTTCGTGCTCGCCGTGATCGTCGTCGCCTTCCCCGCAGCGGTGTTCCTCGGATCCCTGGAGTGGGACGGCCGTGTACCGGACGCCGTCGCCGCGGCGGCCAACGTCATCGCATCCACGCCGCTCGCCGCAGTCCCCGGATTCGCCCTGGCCGTCGCGGCCGGCGACGAGTCGGGAGCGTGGCTGAGCGGCCTCATCTCTGTCGCGACCGTGATCGCGCTCTGGATGTGCTGGACCTGGCTCGTGCGGCGGCTGCTGACGACCACTGATCGGCCGACGATGGCCCGCGAGCGGTCCGGTCTCGGATGGTTCGGGCTGCTGCCGGCGAACGCGTTCGGTGCGATCGCCGCGCGGAGCCTCGTGTACTGGTTCCGTGATCGCCGCTACATCGTCAACTTCGTGATCGTGCCGATCGCCGGTGTGCTGACCGTCTTCCCGCTGCTGGTGGCAGGGGTTCCGCTGTACATCGCGGCCCTCGTGCCGGTTCCGGTCATGGCGCTCTTCTTCGGCTGGCTACCCCACAACGATGCCGCGTACGACTCCACAGCGCTCTGGGTCCACGTCGCGAGCGGCATCCGCGGTGCTGCCGACCGGCTCGGCCGCCTCGTCCCGATCGCGCTCGTCGCGATCCCGGTGCTCGCCATCGCGATCCCTGTCAGCCTGGCCCTGGTCGACAGCTGGTATCTGCTGATGCCGATGATCGGTCTTGCTGCAAACCTCTTCCTGGGTGGTCTCGGGGTCTCCAGCATCCTGTCGGTCACCTCGCCTTACGCGGTCTCGCGCCCTGGTGACAGTCCGTTCCAGCAGCCGCAGCGTTCGGCATCCCGTGCTGGATACGCACCGGCGATCGGTTTCATCGGCGCCCTGGTGCTGAGCGCTCCGACCATCTGGCTGTTCGTCATGACGGTGATCGAGGACGATTCGTACAACCCCGCCACCTTCTGGGTGGGGACGGCGTCAGGCATCGTGCTCCTCGCCGCCGGAGCCGCGATCGGCGGACTCGTCTGGGATCGCGGCGGGACGCGTCTCATGGAGTTCGTCGAGACCGCTTGAGACCACCCCGACGGCGCGCCCGGCGATTAGACTCAGCGCATGAGTACTCCGCTGGACAGCCCCGATCAGGGCGGCGTGGCAACGCTTGATCGCGAACTGGAAGAACTTCTCAAGGAAGAGAATCTCGAGCCGGGCGACCACGAGCGCTTCTCGCACTACGTCAAGAAGGACAAGATCCTCGAGTCGGCGATCACCGGCAAGCCGGTGCGAGCGCTGTGCGGCAAGAAGTGGACGCCTGGTCGCGACCCGGAGAAGTTCCCGATCTGCCCGACGTGCAAGGAGATCTACGAGTCGATGGTCGGCTGACGCCCATCACCCCTGATCGACGAAGACCGTCGGGATCGCCGGGTCGGACTTGCTGAGCGCGAGTGCGCGCACGGGCAGCTCCTCGCGCACGCGCAGGTGGTGCTCTCGAGCGGATGCCGTCCCTGACGCCCCTTCATACGAGGTGTCGATGTCTCCTGCTTCGACCAGCGCGACCTGGAGCGGCCGGGAGTCCGGGTGCTCCGCCGCCGAACCCAGAGCTTCGAACCCGTCGGAGACGACGATGGTCTCGGCCGTGGCAGCTCCGCGCTGCAGCATGCGGAACGCGGCCTTGCGGCCGCCCTTCGAACCCTTGTCCGTCGAAGCCTTGGCGACGCTGACCCAGCCGCCGCCGGCATCCTGCCTGGCGACGAGTTTGTAGACCATCCCGGCCGTCGGATATCCGGAGCCGGTGACGACGGACGTCCCGACGCCGTAGAAGTCGACGGGGGATGCCGCAAGAGCCGCGATCGCGTACTCGTCGAGGTCGCTCGTCACGGTGATCTTCGTGTTCACGGCGCCCAGCTCGTCCAACTGGGTGCGCACGGCAGCGGCGACCGTCGGGAGATCGCCGGAGTCGAGCCGGACGCCGCCGAGGTCGGTGCCGGCGACGCGCACAGCGGTGGCGACGCCCTCGCGGATGTCATAGGTATCCACGAGCAGTGTCGTGCCGGTGCCGAGACTGTCGATCTGAGCGCGGAACGCGGCCTCTTCGGAGTCGTGCAGGAGAGTCCAGGAGTGGGCGGCGGTGCCCATCGTCGGGATGCCCCACAGCCGCCCGGCCTCGAGGTTGCTGGTGGCGCCGAAGCCGGCGATGTACGCAGCGCGGGCGGCGGCCACCGCCGAGTGCTCGGCTGCACGTCGTGAGCCCATCTCCGCGAGCGGGCGCTCGCCGGCGGCGATGCTCATGCGGGATGCCGCTGTCGCGACCGCCGAGTCGTGGTTCAGGACGCTCAATGCGATCGTCTCCAGCACCACGGCGTCGGCGAAGGTGCCCTCGACGGTGAGGAGGGGGGAGCCGGGGAAGTACAGCTCGCCCTCGCGGTAGCCGCGGATCGATCCGGTGAACCGGTAGTTCTCCAGATACGTGAGCGTGTCGGCATCCACGACGTTCTTGTCCCGCAGGAATCGCAGCTCGTCTTCGCCGAAGCGGAAATCGCGCAGCAGCGACAGCAGGCGCCCCGTTCCGGCCACGACGCCGAAACGACGTCCGCCGGACAGCCGGCGGGCGAACAGCTCGAACACGCTGGGGCGAGCGGCGGTTCCGTCACGCAGGGCCGCGCCCAGCATGGTGAGTTCGTAGCGGTCGGTGAGCAGCGCCGTCGACGAGGTCATCCACTCAGCCTACTGTCGCCGCTCCGGCCGCCGAGCGCCGGGAAGGGTAGGCTGGTGAGTCATGAACGCGGCACCGATCGGCATCTTCGACTCCGGTGTCGGCGGACTCACCGTGGCCCGCGCGATCCGTGCCCAGCTGCCGCGCGAATCCTTCGTCTACATCGGCGACACCCTGCATTCGCCCTACGGCCCCAAGCCCATCGCCGACGTGCGCCGCTACTCGCTCGAGGTGCTCGACACGCTCGTCGACCAGGGCGTCAAGATGCTCGTGATCGCCTGCAACACGGCATCCGCCGCCATGCTGCGCGACGCGCGCGAGCGCTACGACGTGCCCGTCGTCGAGGTCATCGGCCCCGCGGTGCGCCGCGCCGTCTCGACGACCCGCAACGGCCGCGTCGGCGTGATCGGCACGGTCGGCACGATCGGTTCGCGGGCCTATCAGGACATGCTCGAGGTCAACGAGCAGCTGGAGGTGTTCACTGCGGCCTGCCCTCGTTTCGTCGAATTCGTCGAGGCCGGGGTCACCGGTACACCAGAAGTCATGGCCACCGCCGAGGAGTATCTCGCGCCGCTGCGGGATGCCGACGTCGACACGCTCGTGCTCGGATGCACGCACTACCCGTTCCTGCGCGGGGCGATCAGCTACGTGATGGGCGAGGGCGTGTCGCTGGTCTCGAGCGACGACGAGACCGCCGGTGACGTCTACCGGCAACTGATGCGCGGCGACCTGCTCGCACCTGCTGACGCGCGAGCTACGTACGTGTACGAGGCGACGGGGGAGTCCACCGAGGAGTTCACCGCGCTCGCCAACCGTCTGATGGGCACAGAGGTCCGCGACGTGCAGCACGTGCAGACCGGCGTCATCACCCTCCCCGATCTCTCCGAACTCGCCGAGAACACGGCATCCGACCCGAAGGAAACCCATGTCTGACATCGTCCGCGCGGATGGCCGCGCTACGGACCAGCTCCGCGAGATCACGATCGAACGCGGCTGGAGCGCGAACGCCGAGGGATCGGCCCTCATCAGCTTCGGCGGCACGAAGGTGCTGTGCACGGCATCCTTCACCAACGGCGTGCCTCGCTGGCTCACAGGCAAGGGCAAGGGCTGGGTCACGGCGGAGTACGCGATGCTGCCGCGGGCGACGAACAGCCGCAACGACCGTGAGAGCGTCAAGGGTCGGATCGGCGGACGCACGCACGAGATCTCGCGCCTGATCGGCCGCGCGCTGCGCGCCGTCGTCGACACGAAGGCACTCGGCGAGAACACGATCGTCATCGACTGCGACGTCCTGCAGGCAGACGGCGGAACGCGCACGGCGGCGATCACCGGCGCCTACGTCGCTCTGGCTGATGCGATCGAGTGGGGCCGTGCCAAGAAGTTCATCGGCAAGAACGCCACGCCCCTGATCGACTCCGTCGCCGCGGTGTCAGTGGGAATCATCGACGGCGAGCCGATGCTCGACCTGCCGTACGTCGAGGACGTCCGCGCCGAGACCGACATGAACATCGTCGTCACCGGTCGTGGGCTGTTCGTCGAGGTGCAGGGCACCGCCGAGGGAGCGCCGTTCGACAAGCGCGAACTCGATGCTCTGCTCGAGCTCGGCGTCGCCGGATGCGCGACGTTGAAGGAGCACCAGCTCGCAGCGCTCGCAGGCGAGTGACGATGAAGGTCGTTCTCGCCACGCACAATCCGCACAAGGTCTCTGAGTTCCAGCAGATCGTGGCGATGACCCGCCCGGATCTCGAGGTCGTCGGATACGACGGTCCTGAGCCGGTCGAAGACGGCGTCACGTTCGCGGAGAACGCTCTGATCAAGGCTCGTGCGGCCGCCGCCCACACCGGGCTCCCTGCCATGGCCGATGATTCGGGGATCTGCGTGGACGTGCTCGGCGGATCGCCGGGCATCTTCTCCGCCTACTGGGCGGGGCAGAAGAAGGACGCGACGGCGAACCTCGAGCTGCTGCTCGATCAGCTCGCCGACATCGCCGATCCGCATCGCACGGCTCAGTTCGTCTCGACGATCGCGCTCGTGACGCCTGCGGGCGTGGAGCAGACCGTCGAGGGCGTCTGGCCGGGCCGACTCGCGCACTCCGCCGCCGGTGCGGGTGGATTCGGCTACGACCCGATCTTCATCCCGGACGGACAGGCGGAGGGTGCCGAGCGCACCACCGCTGAGCTGTCCAGCGAGGAGAAGCAGTCGCAGTCGCATCGGGCCCGCGCCTTCGAGGTATTCGTGCCGCTGCTGAAGACCCTCTGAGGCGCCGCGACCGGACGCGTGCTGTATCACTTTCGTCGGTTATTCAGCGCCAGAACCGACCGAAGTGATACGGCATCCCGTCATCGGACGGGAGAGCGGATGCTAGTGAGAATCGTTACCCTTCCCGACTAGGCGAAAACGCCTCTGACGCGTGGTTTCGCTCGTAGCCTGGATACATGCACGACCACGCGCACGGGATCAGAGGCTCAGGCAGCCGCCGCCTGCTGACGATCTCGCTGTGCCTGACCGCAACGGTCATGCTCGTGCAGATCGTCGGCGCGATCCTCACCGGGTCGCTGGCGCTGCTCGCGGACGCCGCGCACATGTTCACCGACGCCTCGGCGCTCGTGATCGCGCTCATCGCCAGCACGGTCGCCGCCCGCCCCGCCGATGACCGCCGCACGTTCGGCTATCAGCGTGCCGAAGTGCTCGGAGCCCTGGTCAACGCCATCATCCTCATCGTGCTCTCGGTGAGCGTCGGAATCGAGGGTGTCCGGCGCCTCGTCGAGCCCGCCGACACCGAGGTGGCCGGCCCGCTCATGCTCGTCGTCGCCGTCATCGGTCTCGCGGCGAACGCGATCGCGATGTGGCTGCTCAGCTCCGCGCAGAGGACGAACATCAACGTGCGGGGCGCGTACCTCGAGGTGCTCGGCGACATGATCGGCTCGGCGGCCGTGATCGTCGCCGCCATCATCATCGTCACGACCGGATGGATGCCGGCGGATGCCATCGCCTCCCTGTTCATCGCCGTCATGATCATTCCGCGGGCGATCACCCTGCTGCGAGAGGTGTTCTCGGTGCTGGCGGAGTCCGCGCCGAAGGACACCCATGTCAGCGAGATCCGCGACCACCTGCTCGGCTTCGACGGAGTCACCAGCGTCCACGACGTGCACGTGTGGCAGCTCACCAGGGGAGCGCCGGTCTTCTCCGCGCACGTCGGCGTCGATCAGGCCGTGTTCGCCGAGGGACGTGCGGGCGCACTCCTCGAACAGCTCCAGGGCTGCCTCGCCGACCACTTCGACGTCGAGCACTCCACATTCCAATTGGAACCCGACGGGCAGGCGGAGTGCGCGGAGACGCACGCCTAGCAGCTCTCACTCGACGCGGATGTCGGCGATCTCCTTGTCCGGGCGCAAGCCGCGCCAGCGGGCATGGCGCAGCGAGCGATCCGTCGTCCAGCCGGCGAACTCCACTTCGCCCACGAGCTCCGGATGCACCCAGAGCGCGTCGCGGGCATCGAGATCCGGTACGCCCTCCAGCGGGTTGTCGTCGGTGCGCAACGGGGTGAGCTGAGCGAGCAGATCGCGCAGCATCCGATCGTCGAATCCCGATCCGACCCTGCCGACGTAGCGGAGCGTGCCGTCGGCATCCGGGACGCCGAGGAGCAGGGAGCCGAACGTCCCCGACCGGTTGCCCTTGCCAGGGCGGATGCCGGCGACCGCGACCTCCTGTGTCCGGGTGTGCTTGAGCTTCAGCCAGTCCGCCGAACGGATGCCTGGACGATACTTCGACCCCGC
The DNA here is from genome assembly GCF_037285405.1 of Microbacterium sp. KHB019. Lineage (NCBI taxonomy): Bacteria > Bacillati > Actinomycetota > Actinomycetes > Micrococcales > Microbacteriaceae > Microbacterium > Microbacterium sp. KHB019. Next base: position 329,139 of record NZ_JBBDHF010000003.1, read on the forward strand.
CGACTTCACCACGACGCCCTCGAGGTCGAGCTCGCGACTGGTCTGCATCGCGGCATCCAGATCATCGAACACGGGGGGCACGATGACCGGACGATCCGCGCTCTCGCCGAGCGTCTGGAGCAACGCGCGGCGATCGCGCAGAGGCACGCCGGTGAGGTCGTGGCCGTCCAGGCGGACCAGATCGAACAGGTGATACGCGATCGGGGTTCGCACGACCTCGCGCTCGATCTCGCGCGCCTTCGTGAGATGCATGCGGCGCTGGAGGAGCCCGAAGCTCGGCCGGCCGGAGGCATCCAGGGCGACGATCTCGCCGTCGACGATCGCCTCATTCGCCGCGAAGTGGGGCGCCCCGTCGGCGGTGAGCTCCGGGTAGCGGGCGGTGATGTCGGTGCCGCTGCGGGCGTGCAGTCGCAGGCGGCCGTCCTGCCACGTCCCGATCGCGCGGATGCCGTCCCACTTGATCTCGGTCCAGGCATCGCGGATCGAGCGGGCGAGGCCGGGCGTGCCGGACTCAGCCAGCATCGGACTCACGACACCTGTCGTGCTGTGCATCGGTGTGCTCTGCGGCGATGTGCGCTTCGGAGCGTGCCCCGCGTACTGCTTCGGCGCGGCATGTTTCGGCGCGGCATCCTGTGCCTTCATCCGGTGCAGCAGCCACGACGACTTCTCGCCGGAGCCCTCCGTGCGGATCAGCGCGAGCCGGGCGCGGCCGAGCGGCCCAGACCCCGTGAACGTGCCGATCACCTCGTCGTCGCGCCACTTCTCGAGCTCGACCGTGCCGGAGTCCCAGATCGTCATGGTCCCTGCGCCGTACTCGCCGTGCGGGATCTCGCCGTGGAAGGTCAGGTACTCGAGCGGATGCGGTTCGGTCATCACCGCCAGCCGATTGCGGGTGGGGGTCTCGGGGACGCCCTTGGGTACGGCCCAGCTGACGAGCACGCCGTCGCGCTCGATACGCAGATCGAAGTGCTTGGCCCGGGCGTGATGCTCCTGGATGACGAAACGGGGGAGGGCGCCGGCCCCAGTGATGACGGTGCGCTCCGGGACAGGTTCCGGTGTGCGCGAGGCATCCCTCTTCGACCGGTAGGAGGCGAGCACGGCATCCGCCGACGACGGGCCGAACCCCGCGAACGGGTCGATGCCTTCTTCCACGCGCGATGCGACCTCGCCGAAATCGAGCTGGTGGAGCTTCGGATCGTCGAGCTCGTCCCAGGTACGGGGAGCCGCCGCGGTCGGGTGGGCTCGGCCGCGCAGCGAGTACGGCGAGATCGTCGTCTTCGAGCCGTTGTTCTGGCTCCAATCGATGAACACCTTCCCACCGCGGACCGACTTCGACATGGTGCTCGTGGCGAGGTCGGGATGGTCCGTCTCGATCGAACGCGCCAGTTCACGAGCGATCGCCGACGCCTGATCGCTGGACTGCGTGCCGTCCAGGTGGCAGTACAGGTGGATGCCCTTGCTGCCGCTTGTGACAGGAACGGGGTCGAGGCCGATGTCGCCGAGGATCTCGCGGGCGAGACGGGCGACATGCGCGCACTGGGCGAGGTCGACGCCGGGCCCGGGGTCGAGGTCGAGGACGAGGCGGTCGGGGTTCCGGCGCTCGCCGTCCTGGCCGAACCGCCATTGGGGCACGTGCAGCTCGATGCTCGCGATCTGCGCCATCCACACGAGCGTGGGCAGATCGGCTGCGATCGGGTACTCCTTCGCGCCGCCCGAGTGCTCGATCGGCAGATGCCGCACCCACGTGGGCGCGCCGCGCTCGATCTGCTTCGCGAAGAACGCCTCAGCCGGGGCATCCGCCGTACCGACGCCCTCCACCCACCGCTTGCGCGTGACAGGGCGATCGGCGAGCAGGGGCAGCATCAGCGGGGCCACTCGCGTGTAATACGCGATCACCTCGCCCTTGGTCGTGCCCGTCTCGGGGTACATCACCTTGTCGAGGTTCGTCAGGCGCAGGCGCCTGCCGTCGACCTCGACCTGCTGCGGCGCGCTCGGCATGTCGAAAGACTAGGGCATGTCGAAAGACTAACCTCTGGCCCCCAGAGCCCTCGGCAGTGTCTACTGGTCTCATGAGGTCGATCTGGAAGGGCGCCCTGACGTTCGGGCTGGTGAACGTCCCGGTGAAGGTGTACTCCGCCACCGAGGACCACGACGTCTCGCTGCACCAGGTGCACGATGAGGACGGCGGGCGGATCAGGTACAAGCGGACGTGCGAGATCTGCGGCGAGGTCGTCGCCTACCAGAACATCGACCGTGCCTACGAGGACGACGGGCAGATGGTCGTGCTCACCAAGGAAGACCTCGATGCGCTGCCGGCCGAGCGCAGCCGCGAGATCGACGTGGTCGAGTTCGTCCCGAGCGACCAGGTCGACCTGCTGACCCTCGACAAGGCGTACTACCTCGAGCCCGACTCCAAGTCGCCGAAGGCGTACGTGCTGCTGCGCAAGACGCTCGAGCAGACCGATCGCACGGCGATCGTGCGATTCACCCTGCGACAGAAGACGCGGCTCGCGGCTCTTCGCGTCCGCGGAGACGTGCTCGTACTGCAGACGCTGCTGTGGGCCGACGAAGTGCGCGAGGCCGCGTTCGATTCACTCGACGAGGACGTGAAGATCTCGAAGAAGGAGCTCGAGCTGTCTGCGAACCTCGTCGACAGCTACTCGAGCGACTTCGATCCGGAGTCGTTCGTCGATGAGTACCAGAAAGAGCTGCGGACGCTCATCGACGCGAAGATCGAGGCAGGCGACACCTTCGATGTCGCGGAGACCTTCGCCGACGAGGGTGAGGCAGAGGGCAAGGGCGGCGAGGTCATCGACCTCATGGAGGCGCTCAAGGCGAGCGTCGAGCGGTCGCGGGCGAAGAAGAAGGACGCCGGCTGAGGCCCAGTGCGTGCCGTCTCCGTCTAGTGCTTGCCGTCTCCGTCTACGTCGGGCGCACGGTCGAAGACCTCAGCGTCGAGCGTGAGAGCAGCGGCCTCGTCGGCATCCGTGTCAGGATCGCCGCCGGCGGCGAGAGCCTTGCGCACTTTGTGGCGCTCTGAGAAGTAGTGCCAGAGCGTCACGAGGGCCGTGCCGCCGACGGCGGCGAGCAGGATGATGTCGATGTACTCGGTCACCAGATGCGCCACCCACGGGATGTACGCGATCAGGTAGCCGAGCATCGTCAGCCCGAAACCCCAGATGAGCGCGCCGATGAGGTTGTACAGGCTGTATTTCTTCCACGGCATGTGCCCTACGCCGGCAGCGACCGGGGCGAAGGTGCGCACGATGGGGACGAAGCGGGCGAGGATCACGGTCAGACCCCCGTACCGCTCGAAGAACGAGTTGGTGCGCTCGACGTTCTTCCTGCTGAACAGGCCGGATTCCTTGCGTTCGAACACGGCGGGGCCGCCCTTGTGCCCGATCAGGTAGCCGACCTCACCACCGATGAAGGCCGCGAGTGCGATCAGCAGGGAGACGATCCAGATGTTCACACCGAACACGTCGTTCGTGTGCGTCAGCAGGCCGGAGATGACGAGCAGGGTGTCGCCGGGGAGGAGGAAGCCCACCAGCAGACCAGTCTCCGCGAAGACGATGAAGCAGACGACCAGCAGCGCCCACGGGCCGGCAGCCCCGATGATCAACTCGGGGTCGAGCCAGGGGATGAGTGCGATGTGATGCATGGGTTCCCGTCGAGCAGGTTCGTGCTGCGGTCAGTTGCTACTGCCAGTGCGGAAGGTGGGACTTGAACCCACACGCCGTGAGGCACAGGAACCTAAATCCTGCGTGTCTGCCAATTCCACCACTCCCGCGCGGTCCCTTCATTCTAGATGTGCGGCCGGACACCGGTCAGCAGGGATTTCCGTCCGCGCCGCTACGGGAAACCCGAACGGGGCTGTGGATAACTTCCGAGGCCGATGCTGGATTCTTGCGAGGATGCCGGGGTGAGCCAGCAGTCCCTCATCGTCGCGGAGCGTGTGCGCCGCCGGCTGCGCGCCGAGCGCACTGATCCGTCGTCAGCTCCGGACGAGGCGCGCCGCATCGCGCAGGCCGAGGTCCGCCGCCACAACGACCTCGCTCTGTCGCGCGGTGACGCGATGATCGACGACGAGTCGGCACTGGTACGCGATGTCCTGGCCTCGGTGAGCGGGTTCGGCGCTCTGCAGCCGCTGCTCGATGACCCCAGCATCGAAGAGATCTGGCTGAACGGCGCCGACCGTGTGTTCGTAGCCAGGGAAGGCGTTTCGGAGAGGATCGAACTCGGACTCACCGACGCGATGCTGCGCGACCTCGTCGAAAGGATGCTGCAGTCCACTGGTCGCCGCGTCGACATCAGCCAGCCGTTCGTCGACGCCTCGTTGCCCGACGGATCGCGGCTGCACGTCGCGATCGCTGATGTCGTCCGCGGCTCCTGGGCGGTCAACATCCGGAAGTTCTTGCCCGGCTACCGCACGCTCGACGCGCTCGTCGCTCTCGGATCGATGCCCGCCGAGGTGGCCGAGCTCCTGCATCGGGCCATGCGCGACGGGGCGAGCGTGATCGTTTCCGGCGCGACGCACGCGGGCAAGACCACGCTGCTCGGCGCCCTGCTGGCTTCGTGCGCTGACACGCAGCGCATCGTCACGGTCGAGGAGACCTTCGAACTCGCCGTCGACGGGCCGGACCTCGTCGCGCTCCAGGGAAGGCAGGCGAGTCTGGAGGGCACGGGCGAGATCACTCTGCGGCGCCTCGTGAAGGAAGCGCTGCGCATGCGGCCCGATCGGCTCGTGGTCGGCGAGGTCAGAGACGCCGAGGCGCTCGACCTGGTGCTCGCGCTGAACACCGGAGTGCCCGGCGCGGGGACGGTGCACGCGAACTCCGCCGTGGAGGCGTTGGAGAAGCTGACCCTGCTTCCACTGCTGGCCGGCCGCAACATCGATCGTTCGTTCATCGCGCCGGCGCTCGCCGCATCCGTCTCGCTGGTCGTCCACTGCGCCAGAGATGCGGCCGGCGGTCGCTGCGTGCAGGAGGTAATCGCGCCCACGGGTGAGCTCGTTGAGGGGCGGATCATCACCCGATCCGTGTACCGAGCGGAGCCGCGCACATGACCTTGCTCGTCGGGGCGCTGCTGGCTGCCGGGCTCCTCCTGTGCGCATCGCCGTGGCTGTGGCCTCGCCGTGAGCGCGTCGAGCGGGAGGGACGTCGCGATGACTGGCTCACCCGGCTCACGGATGAGGCGGGTCTGGCAGCGGTCGAGCGCCACAAGGTGGTCGCGGTGATCGTGACGCTGGCGCTGGCGGCTGCGGCCGCGGCGTGGCTGGTGACGGGCATCCCGGTGCTCGCTCTGCTGGCGGCCATCGCCGCCGGCGCTGCGCCGATCGCCTTCCTTCGCGCGCGTCGCCTGCGATTGCTGAAAGCGCGCAGGCAGATGTGGCCGGATGTGTGCGATCTGCTCGTCGCCGCGATCAGAGTCGGATTGTCGCTGCCGGATGCTGTGGCGAGTCTCGCCGAGTCGGCGCCTACAGCCGTCCGACCGGCGTTCGTCGTCTTCGCGCGCGATCTTAGGGCGACCGGGCGATTCGAGAGCAGCATCGATCGGTTGAAGACCACGCTCGCCGATCCGATCGCCGATCGCATCATCGAAGCGCTGAAGATGGCACGGCAGGTCGGCGGTACCGAGCTCACCGGCGTTCTGCGTGCGTTGTCCTCGTCCGTACGGGCTGACGCAGCCCTACGCGGCGAGGTGGAGGCCAAGCAGTCGTGGATCAGAGGGGCCGCGGTGCTCGGAGTCGTCGCGCCATGGGTGATCCTGCTGCTGCTGGCGCTTCGGCCAGAGGGGGCTCAGGCGTACGCGAGCGCGGAGGGAGTCACGGTGATCGTCGCCGGGGCGGTCGTCTCCGTCGTCGCGTTCCGCATCATGATCCGGATCGGTCGTCTGCCTGAGCCGCGGCGGTGGTTCGCGTGAGCATCGTGACGGATGCCGCGACCGCGATCCTGCTGGGCGGGCTGCTCGGTGCCGGCCTCCTGTGCCTCCTGGCGGCAGCGCCGCGCTGGCGGGCCGCGTCGCTGACCAACCGGATCGCGCCGTACGTTCGGGATGCCGTCGACGATGCGGCTCTTCCGTCCGGCGTTCTCCCGATCGCCGGCATCCTGCCGGTGGGTGGCACCGAGTCGATCTGGCACCGGATCCGCACCCGGTTGCTCCGAGGAGGCGGCGACGGCGACGCCCTCGCGCTGCGGCTTGCGCAGGCCGGCTCCGACGACGACCCTGCGGCCTTCCGCGGACGTCAGCTCGCCTGGGCCATCGGCGGGTTCGCGATCGGCAGCGTGCTCGTCATCGTTCTCGCCGTCACAGGTCGCATGACGCCACCGGCCGCCGTGCTGCCCGTGATCCTCGCGGTCGGTGCCGTGATCGCCGTCGACATGCTGCTGACCGCGCGGGTGAAGGCGCGTCTCGCGCGACTCAGCGACGAGCTCCCCACGACCCTGGAGTTCCTCGCGCTGTGCCTGTCGGCGGGGGAAGGCTTCCTCGACGCGCTGAGGCGCGTTGCGACGATCGGCTCGGGCGAGCTCACCCAGGAACTGCGGCAGGTCGTACTCGCCGTCGGCACCGGGTCGCCGCTCGCCGATGCTCTGGGAGAGATGGCCTCTCGACTCCGACTGCCCGGGTTGTCGCGTGCCGTGGATCAGGTGATCGCCGCACTCGAGCACGGTGCGCCGCTCGCTGCCGTGCTGCACGCGCAGGCGGCGGATGCTCGCGAGGACGCCAAGCGCACGCTGATCGAGCAGGCGGGGCGTCGGGAGATCTTGATGATGCTGCCGCTCGTGTTCTTGATCCTTCCGCTTTCCGTGCTCTTCGCCGTGTTTCCTGGCATGTTCATCCTGCAGCTCGGGCTCGGATGACGACGCCGCAGACCAACCTCTACGAAAGGACCGCATGATGAATCGATTGCGAAGCTGGTGGGGCGAGTTCACGCTGGACGCGCGTGAACTCGCCGATGACGAACGCGGCGACGTACCGGGCTGGGTGCTGGTGACACTGATGACCGCCGGCTTGGTCGTTCTGATCTGGGCCGTGGCCGGGCCCGCCCTGACCGGACTGTTCGAGCAGGCGATCTCACGGGTGTCCGGGCTGTGAGATGAGTCGGTGGTCGGCGGCGGGGGATGACCGCGGGTCCGGACCCGTGGACTTCGTGCTCGTCGGCGCTCTCCTGACGACGCTCACACTCGCTGTCCTCCAGCTCGGCTTCGCCGTCTACGTCAGGAACGTGGTGCACGATGCGGCGGTGGAGGGCGCGCACTACGCCGCGCTCGCCGACACCACGCTTGACGACGGCGCTGAGCGCACTAGAGCGTCCATCGTCCGAGCGGTCGGAGACGGGTTCGCCGGAGACATCGCCGTCTCGCAGAGCGACAGGCTCGGCTACCCGACCGCTGTCGTCACCGTCCGCACCACCCTGCCGGTCATCGGCCTGCTCGGCGTCCCATACGGGCTGGAGGTGGATGCGCATGCGCCGATGGAATCACTGGGCGAGGAATGACGAGGGCTCGGCGGCGCTCGAATTCATCACGATCGGCGTGATCCTCCTCGTCCCGCTCGCGTATCTCGTCCTCGCACTCGGCGCAGTCCAGGAGACGCTGCTCGGAGCCGAGGCGGCAGCCCGCCACACGGCGCGGGTGATCGGCCAGGCGGAGCGCGCAGCCGACGCGGCGGACCGCGGCGATGCGGTGCTCGCGAGCGTCATCGACGAATACGGCATGGATGCCGAGAACGTCGCGGTCTCGGTGACCTGCATCCCCGCCGGTGCGGAGTGTCCGACACCGGGCGCCACGGTGATCGTCACCGTCAGCACGCACGTGTCATTGCCGTTCGTGCCGAGCATCTTCGGACTCGATCGTGCAACGCAGATCCCGCTGGAGGCGGCCGCAGCGCAGAAGGTGTCCCGCCTGTGGGGTGAGGAATGATGCCCCGGGAACGCTGTGACGATGAGGGAAGCATCCTCCCTCTGCTGCTCGGCTACGTCGTTCTCGCGCTCACCGTGGTCTTCGTGTGCACGTGCGCAACAGATCTGTACATCGCGCAGAAGCGTCTTGATTCGCTGGCGGATGCCGCCGCGCTCGCCGGAGCGGACGGTTTCACACTCGTGGTCGAGGGGGAGGGCGTGCGTGCCGAGCTCACCGACGACGGTGTGCGGGAGCAGGCCGCCGCTGTGGTGGATGCGATCGCTTCCGGTGCGCACCTGGTGTCGGCCTCAGCGCCGGACGGCGTCTCCGCCCGGGTCACCGTGGCGATCGACTGGCATCCGCCGCTCGTCTCCGCCTTCGTCCCCGCAGGCGTCGGCCTCGAGGCGACAGCCACGAGTCGCACGGCGCTTCGCTAGCGGCGTCAACCCTCGAACGGAGGCCGCAGCGCCACGACGGCACCGACGTCGAGGTTCAGGCCGGTCTTGTTGTACGCGGCCAGTTCGTCCGCGTCGAAGCAGAAGCGGTCAGCGACAGCGGGGAGGTTGTCCCCGGCGGCGGCGGTGTAGTTCTCGATCTCACCGTCAGCGTCGCGGTTGACGGTGCCGTTCGCGCCAGCGGTCGCGCCGAAGTCGGCGATCAGGCCCTTGACGCGGGCGGCGCCGTTGCTCATGTCGATTCCGTTCTTGTATCCGGCGGCGCAGGAGACAGCGACCATCTCCTCGTCCGTCTGGGGCGCCCAGGGAACGGTTGGGTCGGGCCTGAGCACCAGGACGTCGCCCGGCTGCATCGCCCAGTAGGTCACCTTGTTGTACGTGCCGAAGGAGGAGGAGTCGATGCAGAAGCGGGTGGCGATGGCCTCGACCGCGTCTCCGGGCTGGACGGTGTAGGAGACGATCTGCCCCTCGGCGTTCAGCGTCGGCTCCCCGACGGCGTATTCGCGGATGCCGGTGTCGGTCAGTTCACCTGCCAGCTCAGGCCCGTCGCTGAAGAGCTTGATGCGGGCCGTGGGGCAGCCCCTCGCGGTCGGCGCCGGTTCGCCTTCGACGGCAGCCGCCGCAGGGGAGGCTTTGGGAGTCTGTTCGGTGTTCGTGGGCGCAGCGGTGGCGGTGCAGCCGGCCAGCGCGGTCACAACCAACGCGAGCGCGGCCAGCGCCGTCGCGAGCTTGGTTGTGCTGGTCATGGCGCCCATACTGACAGACCGACGCCGGAACGCAGCGCTGGATCGCAGTTAGGCGGGTGGTTCTCGCCGTGGGCTGAACCGCGGAATCCAGCGGATGAACCCGAGCGCGCCGAGCAGCCCCACGGCGCCCATCAGCCCGGCGGCCGCAGACAACGAGGAGACCGCGGTCACCGCGGAGACGATCAGCGGCGCAGCCGCGCCACCGGCATCGGTCAAGGTCCGCCACGAACCGAGGAAGGGAGCCGGGTCGTGCTTCGGCGCGACATCGGCACCGAGGGTGAGCAGGATGCCGCTGGAGAGCCCGTTGCCGACGCCGAGCACGGCCGCCAGCATCCCGAACCAGAGCACGGCCGCGTCGCCGTCGTGCGTGAAGGCCAGCGCGAGGAAGCCGGCACCCATCAGCACCATCGCCGGCATCGCGGCCCACAGCCTGCCGAAGCGGTCCATCACCTGGCCGCTGGCGTAGAACAGGGCGAAGTCGATCGCACCGGAGACTCCGACGACCAGCGCGATCGTCTGCGCATCGAGGCCGAGTGACACGCCCCACAGCGGCAGGACGACCTGGCGCGCCGATCGGACCGCCGACAGGCATGCCGCGGCGAGCCCCAGTCGCCCCAGAACGCCGCGGAAGCGCCACATCGTGCGGAAGATGCCGACTCGCTCCAAGGTCGGGATCGAGCCGCTCACCGCCTCGCCGGAGTCCTCCGCGAGCGGTGACGAACTCGACAGCGGCGCGATCGTCTTCTCCGGATCCGGCCCGAACAGCACGAGCACCACCATGACGACCAGGCAGACGAGGAAGAACCAGATCGCGGCGTGCTCGTCGCCGAACACCTGCAGCAGAAGGGCAGTGACGAACGGGCCGACGAAGACGCCGAGGCGGAAGCTGCCTCCGAGCAGCGACAGCGCGCGGGCGCGGAACTCCAATGGCACGCGCGTCGTCATGAACGCGTGCCGGGCGAGGCCGAAGGCGGCGGCGCAGAACCCGAGCAGGAAGACTGATGCCGCGAATACGGCGATCACCGGAGCCAGTACCATCCCGATCACAGCGGCCATGGAGATGACGCCGGCGATGACCATCGTGAAGCGCTCGCCGATGCGGGCCACCGCCCAGCCGGCGGGCAGGTTGCCGCACAGCTGGCCGACGACGAGCGCCGAGGCGACGAGTGCCGCGGCCGCGACATCAGCGCCCATGTTCGCCGCGATCACGGGGATCAGAGGGATGACCGCGCCCTCGCCCATCGAGAAGAGGACAGTGGGCAGGTACACCATCGGCCCGAACTGCCTGAGGACCGTGGATGCACTGCTCACCCCGCCACGCTACTCCGCTCCGCGGTCAGCACGATTCGTACACGTGGCCGCTCTCGTCTGGACGGGCGAGGTCCCGATCGCGGAGAATCGCCGTCGGCGGAGTGTCCTGTTGGGCGCAGAGCTCGGCGAACGGCTTCGGCAGCTGATCGGTGTACTCGATATCGAGTACGGACTCGTACACGTCGGTGTAGGCGGCGCATTCGTCGTATGCGGCGCACTCCTCTGCGACAGCGAAGTCGAAGCCGGCCTCGTCGTGGAGCACGGTGGTGTGCTCCGCCGCGTTCTTCTGGCCGGCGGCGAGACCTGCGTCATGCGCGATGGCGACGAGGTCTCGAGCGACCGCGACGGCGTCGTCGAGTGTGATCGCACCGCCCGAGCGGGTGAACGAGTCGAGGTTGTCGAACTCCACCGCGTCGAAGCCGTCCGTCCCGCAGCCGCGGATCCAGTTGCCCACCCGGTCGATGACCAGATCGGCCGCAGCGTCGTCGCTGATGTCGAGCAGCGCCTCGTCCGGCCAGTCGGGGTCGATGACGACGTCTCCCGCCTCATCGGTGAGCAGGGCCTCGCTCGGCCAGTCGTCCTGTTCGCCCGGCTGCGTCTGAAACGCGTTCACGTAGCAGATGGAGTAGCGATCAGGATCCGGGGCGTCGGTGCGATCTCGGACGACGACGGCGATCGCGGCATCCGGCTCGTAGCCGCCTCCGAGCTGGTAGTCGAAGGCAGCGTCCGGGGGAGGCGCGGCCGGTGCGTCCGTGGCCGCCGCGCAACCGCTCAGCAGGAGGACGATGGCCGCGAGCACGGCTCCGATCGGTCGGCGCACACTTCAGGCTATCCGTCCGGCGTGGGCACGGTAGGCTGAAGCGTCATGCTCGAACTCGATCTCTCCGCCGATATTCAGGCGCTCAGGCACACATACGGCGACATCAGCGAGGTCGTCGATGTCAACCGACTCCAGGCCGATATCGCACGGCTCAGCGAAGAGGCGGGCGCGCCCGATCTCTGGGATGACCCGGACAAGGCGCAGAAGGTCACCAGCGCGCTCAGTCACAAGCAGGCCGAGCTCAAGCGGGTCAACGAGATCGGGCAGAGGCTCGATGACCTGGAGGTACTCGTCGACCTCGCCAACGAGATGGAGGACGAGGACTCCGCCGCCGAGGCGCGTGCCGAGCTCGCCGCTCTCACCGACGTCATGAATCAGCTCGAGGTGCAGACGCTCCTCGACGGCGAGTACGACGACCGCAGCGCGATCGTCACGATCCGCTCCGGTGCCGGCGGCGACGACGCCACGGACTTCGCCGAGATGCTCATGCGCATGTACCTGCGGTGGGCCGAGCAGCACAAGTACCCGGTCAAGGTGATGGACACGTCCTACGCCGAGGGCGCAGGCATCAAGTCCGCGACCTTCGAGATCGAGGCGCCGTACGCGTTCGGCACGCTGTCCGTAGAAGCCGGGACGCACCGTCTTGCTCGCATCAGCCCGTTCGGTTCTGCCGACAAGCGCCAGACCAGCTTCGCGGCGGTCGAGGTCATCCCGCTGATGGAAGAAGCCACCGAGGTAGACATCCCCGAGAACGACATCCGCGTCGATGTCTTCCGCTCCTCCGGCCCTGGTGGTCAGTCCGTCAACACCACCGACTCCGCCGTGCGCCTCACGCACCTTCCGACCGGCATCGTCGTCTCGATGCAGAACGAGAAGTCGCAGATCCAGAACCGCGCTGCTGCGATGCGCGTGCTCCAGACCCGCCTCCTGCTGCTGCAGAAGGAAGAAGAGGCTGCGAAGAAGAAGGAGCTCGCCGGCAACATCACCGCGAGCTGGGGCGATCAGATGCGCTCCTACTTCCTCTACGGCCAGCAGCTCGTCAAGGACCTGCGCACCGGCCAGGAGTCCGGCAACCCCGCCGCAGTGTTCGACGGCGACCTCGACGACTTCATCTCGGCGGGCATCCGCTGGCGCAAGCGCAAAGACGACGACGACTGATCTCACGGCCGCTCCAGACAGGGTGTCGCTCGCGGTCAGGCGCGAACCCGCGCTTAGGCTCGTAAGGCCATGATTCGGTTCGAGAACGTCACCAAGCGCTACCGCGGTACGAAGAGACCGGCCCTCGCCGGGGTCGACTTCGAAGTCGAGCGGGGCGAGTTCGTCTTCCTCGTCGGAGCATCCGGATCGGGAAAGTCGTCCTGTCTCCGGCTGATCCTCCGCGAGGATGTCCCCACCACCGGTCGCGTCGCCGTCCTCGGCCGCGACCTCAGGACACTCGCCAACCGGAAGGTCCCGTACTTCCGTCGGCACATCGGGTCGGTCTTCCAGGACTTCCGCCTGCTGTCGACCAAGACCGTGTTCCAGAACGTCGCCTTCACCCTGCAGGTCACCGGCTCCTCGCGCGGTTTCGTGCAGCAGGCGGTTCCAGAGGCTCTCGCCCTGGTCGGCCTGGAGGGCAAGGAGAAGCGGATGCCGCACGAGCTGTCCGGTGGCGAGCAGCAGCGCGTCGCGATCGCGCGCGCTCTCGTCAACCGACCCCAGGTGCTGCTCGCCGACGAGCCGACCGGAAACCTCGACCCAGCCACCTCGGTCGACATCATGCAGCTGCTCGCGCGCATCAACGCCGGCGGCACGACGGTGCTGATGGCCACGCACGAGGCTGCCTTCGTCGACCAGATGCGGCGCCGGGTCATCGAGCTGCGCGACGGCGAGATGGTGCGCGACGAGACGCACGGCGGCTACGGCGACCGCTCGATGATCCCTCAACTCGTCCCGGAGGAGGAACGCGGCGCCGCCGCGACCGCCGCGCTCACCGCCGTGCAGGAGGTGCAGCGCGAGACCGAGTCCCTCGAGCCGCTCACGGCTGAGATGCTCGCCTCCATGAAGGCGGCGCGGGATGCCGAGACACCTGCCGAGCCGGCGGCACCGGCCGCTCCCCGCACGCATCCGATCGTGCTCCCCGAGGTCGACGTCGCCGAACTCGGCGTGGCCGACCGCCTCGGCCTGTCGGCTGCGGACGATGACGACGAAGTGGGGCCGACCTCGTGAGAGTGGGACTGATTCTGATGGAGGCCCTCGGAGGCCTCCGTCGCAACATCTCGATGGTGATCTCCGTCGTGCTCGTCACGTTCGTCTCGCTGACGTTCGTGGGCGCGGCGATCCTCATGCAGGGTCAGATCAGCACGATGCGCGACTATTGGACCGAGCGCGCGCAGGTCGCGGTCTACATGTGCTCGACGGTGTCCGACACCGAGGAGACCTGCATCGACGGCGCGGCCACCGAGGATCAGGTCGAACAGGTGCGCGCCGAGCTCGCAGGCCCCGCGTTGAACTCGTTGATCGCGGATGTCCGCTTCGAGACGAAGGCCGAGGCATACGCGAAGCTCGTCGACCAGCTCGGTGACGAGCAGGCGAGCGTGCTCACCGAGGACCAGATGTTCGACAGCTTCTGGGTGACGCTCAAGGACCCAGGTCAGTCGCAGGTGATCGTCGAGGCCTTCAGCGGAGTGAACGGCGTCGAGGAGGTCCTGGATCAACTCCAATACCTCGAACCTCTCTTCTCCGCGCTCACGGTGGCGACGTACATAGCCGTCGGCATCGCCGCGCTCATGCTGATCGCCGCGGTCCTGCTCATCGCGACGACCATTCGACTTTCGGCATATGCCCGGCGCAAGGAGATCGGGATCATGCGCCTCGTCGGCGCCTCCAACCGCTTCATCCAGACGCCGTTCATCCTCGAGGGCGTTTTCGCCGCCTTCCTGGGCTCCGTCCTCGCGAGCGGTGCGGTGATCGCGGGAATGCACTTCGGAGTCGAGGGCTACCTGAAGGGGCGCGTGCCGTTCATCACCACCTGGGTGAGCATGCAGGACGCACTCATCGTCGTGCCGATCCTGATCGCGATCGGAGTGATCCTGGCTGCACTCTCCGCCGGCTTCGCGATTCGTCGCTGGCTTCGTACGTAGCATCCGCTCTGTTGTAGGGTGGAGGGCTGGCCGTACGACAGGATGCACAGGAGAGAATCATGCCCAGGGAACGCGGGGAGAAGGTCATCGCGACCAATCGCCGAGCCCGTCACGACTTCAACATCGAGAAGTCGTACGAGGCGGGGCTGGTGCTCACCGGTACCGAGGTGAAGTCGTTGCGCCAGGGGCGCGCGAACCTCTCGGACGGGTACGCGTTCATCAAGGCGGGCGAGATCTTCCTCGACTCCGTGCACATTCCGGAATACTCGCAGGGACACTGGACGAACCACTCGGCCAAGCGCGTGCGCAAGCTACTGATGCACCGCGAAGAGATCCAGAAGCTCGAGCACGCCGTCTCGGCCGGCGGGTACACGATCGTGCCGCTGAAGCTCTACTTCCTCGACGGCCGCGCGAAGGTCGAGATCGCCCTGGCGAAGGGCAAGCGCGAGTTCGACAAGCGCCAGACGCTTCGTGAGCGTCAGGACACCCGTGAGGCAGAGCGCGCCATGCGGCTGCGCAACCGCATGGGGGAGTAGCACTCCTCAGCGGGCGAGAGTTCAGGCCTCGAACCCGAACGCCTGCCCCAGGAACGCGAGCTCTCGCTCGAGAGCGTCGACGATCGTCTCCGCTCGCCGGAAGCCGTGGCCCTCACCCGGGTACAGCACGTACTCGTGCGGGATGCCGCGTGCGGCCAACGCGTCGCGGATGGCCTGCGACTGAGACGGCGGGACGACGCGGTCGTCCTCACCCTGCAGCAGCAGGACGGGCACATCGATGCGGTCCGCATGCGTGAGCGGCGATCGATCGATGTACACGTCCTCGGCATCGGGGAGCGCACCGACGAGCCCGTCGATGTAGTGCTTCTCGAAGTCGTGCGAGTCCTGGGCCAGCATCCGCAGATCCGCCACGCCGTAGCGGCTGATGCCGGCGGCGAAGACTCCGCCTCGCACCAGGGCCGACAGCACGGTCCAGCCTCCGGCGGAGCTGCCGCGGATCGCGATGCGAGCCGGATCCGCCCGGCCGGATGCCGCGAGATCACGGGCAGCAGCGAGCACATCGTCGACATCGACGATGCCCCACTGGTGGTCGAGGCGCTCGCGATAGTCGCGCCCGTAGCCGGTCGAGCCGCCGTAGTTCACATCGAGCACGCCGATGCCGCGACTCGTGTAATACGCGATGGCGGCGGACGCCGCACCTGCGACGTGCGCAGTCGGGCCGCCGTGCACGAACACGATGTATGGCGGCAACTCCTCGGATGGTGCGGATGACGTGGGATTCGCCGGCGCGTAGTCGAAAGCGTGCACCGGCCCGTGGGCGCCGTCGATCGTGAGCTGACCGGCCGGGGGCATCCACGCCTCATCCGTCGCTGCGCCTCCGCGGATGCGGGCGACCTGACCAGAATCCGCGTCGACGCACCACAACCCGGCGTTCACGGTCGCGCCTCCACCCGAGAGCAGCACGCGCGCGCCGGAGACGTCGTCGACGCTGACGTGCGCAGTGGCCGGAACCTCCAGGGGGCGGACGGAGCCGTCGGGGTCGATCACGACGACCTCGTCGGACCCGTTCGTCCGCACCGTGACGATCCGACCGTCGGGGAGCGGCTGATACCACCGGTTGCCGAGCACCCAGAGGCCGTAGCCGGTATCGGCGTCAGCGGGCGCGATCGGCTCCGGCTCCGACGCGCGGAGACCGTCGAGCTTCAGCCGGTGCAGAGCCCAGCGCCCCCCTGGGTCGTCGGCGTAGAGCAGCTCGGTGTCGCTCGCCCATTCCGGTTGCAGGGCCGCTCGCGTGCGCACGTTCGCGAATGCGTCGTCCCCTGACGAGACTCGCAACCACGCCGCCTGCCACGGCATACGGCGTCCGGACCATTCCACCCAGGCGATCCTGGTGCCGTCCGGCGACAGTGCGGGATGCGCGAAGAACGCGGTGCCCTGGATGTGGACGCGGATGGCGGTCTCGTCCGCAGCCGCCGACCCGTCTGTCGGGATCTCGACGATCCCGCGCAGGTGCGGTGTCGCGGTCGCATCCTCACGGACCGCGAGAAGACGACCGTTCTGGAGACGGAGACCGCCGTGGCTCGGGCCTGCGCCGCCCTGGGCGGCGGGTGTGAGCGGCGCGGGCTCTGCGCCCCGTGGCATTCGGTACACCCGCTGGTCCTTCGCATCGACGAAGAACAGCGTGCCGTCGGCATCCGCCGTCCACGCGCCGCCACCGTACTCGTGCACGCGAGACCGGGCGCTCCACGGGGCGGGCAGCAGTGCGTCACCGGTCGAGCTGCGCACGGTGACACGGCCACCATCGGCAGGAATCGATTCGCCCCACCAGATCTCGTCGCCGACGAAGCGGGCGCCGTCGATGCGCGGCGCGGACGAGGCGATGCTCGTCGCCGTGAACGGGGACGACCAGGTCCCGTAGGGTGACGTCGCGTGCGGCTGGGGCATGTCTCGAGCCTATTCGGGACCTCGGACGTCCGCGCCCGGCAGCCGACAACGCAGAAACCGCCCTTCCCGAGAGCGGGAGAGGGCGGTTTCCGCGCTATCGATGGATGCCGCGACGTCAGACCGCGCGGAGCACGGCCACGACCTTGCCGAGCACGACGGCGTCGTCGCCGAGGATGGGCTCGAATGATGTGTTGCGGGGGAGCAGCCACGTGTGGCCGTCGCGCTGCCGGAACGTCTTGACCGTCGCCTCGCCGTCGAGCATCGCAGCGACGATCTCACCGTTCTCCGCCGTGTTCTGCGTGCGGACGACGACCCAGTCGCCGTCGCAGATCGCTGCATCGATCATCGATTCGCCCGAGACCTTGAGCATGAACAGATCGCCCTTGCCCACGAGTTGGCGGGGAAGCGGGAAGATCTCCTCCACCTGCTGCTCCGCCGTGATGGGGACGCCGGCGGCGATCTGCCCAACCAGCGGAACCATCGCCGCGTCCCCGACGGGCGTGCTGGAGTCGGCAGGGTTCTCCCCGCTGGTGCCCGGCAGGTCGATGAGCACCTCCATCGCGCGCGTCTTGCCGGGGTCGCGACGCAGATAGCCGCTGAGCTCGAGCTGCCCGAGCTGGTGGGTGACGCTGGAGAGCGACTTGAGCCCGACCGCGTCGCCGATCTCACGCATGCTCGGCGGATAGCCGTGCTTCGCGATCGACGTCTGGATCACCTCGAGGATGGCCATCTGCTTGGCGCTGAGATTCTTGCGCCGACGAGTGCGAGGCGCCTCGGCGTCGGTGGCGGAGTTGTCGCTCATGGTGGCTCCTTCGTGCGCGATTCCGGGGCTGCTCTTCGAATGTCGGTGGCCCGTGGTGGGGTGTCGTTATCGAAACCGTATCCGAGAAACAGCCGTAATCGGAAGATCTGTTCGAGCGTGTCGGCAGGTGCTGGGATCCGATTTCGAAGAAGTCTTGACAGATGTTCGAATTCGAAGATAAATTCGGAACGTAGCTTCGCATCCATCGCTCCCGGCCGAGCGGTGAATGCGAACGCTACGCCAAAGAGGCAGAGGAGAGTCCCATGAGCACCATCAGCATCGCCGCCCCGTCCATCCGTCCCGCACGCACTGCAACGCGGCTCCGGTTGACGACGCGCGGTCGTCGGGTGCTGGTCGCTCTGGCGGCACTCCCGCTGGCAGTCGGCATCGGCTTCGCTGCGATCAGCGGCGGCTCGGCGATCGCCTCGGGCGAAGCGACCGTGACCGCCAGCTTCGAGACCGTGACGGTGATGCCGGGCGACACGCTCTGGTCGATCGCGGAGTCCGTGGCTCCGTACGCGGACCCGCGTAAGGTGATCAGCGGCATTGAGAGCCTCAACATGCTGGGCGGGCAGTCTCTGCAGGTGGGCCAGGAGCTCGCGATCCCCGCCGAGTACGCCGACTGATCCCACCGTTAGCATGGGAAGGGTGACTGCTTCCCTCGGTGACTTGCCCCTCCGCGACGATCTTCGCGGCCTCACTCCGTACGGCGCTCCTCAGGCTCCACTGCCTGTCGCCCTCAACGTCAATGAGAACACCCACCCCGTACCCGACGAGGTCGCAAGCGACATCCTGGATGACATCGCGGTGGCTCTACGCGAGGTGAACCGCTACCCGGACCGGGAGTTCACGACGCTGCGCGAGGCCTTTGCCGAGTACCTCGGCCACAACCTCGCCCCCGAGCAGATCTGGGCCGGCAACGGTTCGAATGAGGTGCTGCAGCACATCATGCAAGCCTTCGGCGGACCGAACCGCACGGTCTTCGGGTTCGCGCCGACGTACTCCATGTACCCCCTGATCGCGCAGGGCACCGGTGCTCAGTGGGTGGCGGGCCAGCGTGAAGCCGACTACACGATCACGCCGGATGAGGCGGCCGCCCAGGTTCGGCAGGCCGCCCCCGACATCGTCATGCTCTGCTCGCCGAACAACCCGACGGGAACGCCACTCGACCTCGATGTGGTCGAGGCCGTCTACGAGGCGACGAGCGGCATCGTCGTGGTGGACGAGGCGTACCAGGAGTTCGCGCCCCGGGATGCCGTTTCCGCACTCACACTGCTCGAAGGGCGCCCGCGTCTGGCCGTATCGCGGACCATGAGCAAGGCGTTCGCTTTCGCGGGAGCGCGGGTGGGCTACCTCGCGGCCGACCCGGCCTTCATCGACGCTCTGCGACTCGTCCGGCTTCCGTACCACCTCAGTGCACTGACGCAGGCTGCCGCAGTGGCGGCGTTGCGAAATGCTGACATCATGCTCGGCATGGTGGATGAGATCGTCGAGCAGCGCGATCGCATCACCGCGACCCTCGAGGCACTCGACTATCAGCCGCACGAGTCCTGGTCGAACTTCGTCCTCTTCGGTGGTGTGCCCGACCCGCGCGCGACGTTCGAAGCGCTCTACGAGCGCGGAGTGCTGGTCCGCGACGTGGGCATCCCCAACCACCTGCGCGTGACGGCCGGGACCGAGGCCGAGACCACGGCGTTCCTCGACGCGCTGGCGTCGATAGACTCGGGCTCATGAGCGCTTCCCGAACTGCCGAGGCTTCCCGCACCGCGCAGCGAACCCGCAGCACGTCCGAGTCGACCGTCGAACTCGAACTGAACCTCGACGGCACGGGGCAGAGCCGCATCGACACGTCGGTGCCGTTCTTCGACCACATGCTCACGGCGTTCGCGAAGCACTCGCTCACCGACCTCACCGTCCGAGCATCCGGCGACACGCACATCGACGCTCACCACACGGTGGAAGACGTCTCGATCGTGCTCGGCCAGGCGATCCTCGAGGCGCTCGGAGACAAGTCGGGCATCTCGCGATACGGAGATGCGCTCGTCCCGCTCGACGAGGCGCTCGCTCAGGCGGTCGTCGACATCAGCGGCCGCCCCTACCTCGTGCACACCGGCGAGCCCGAAGGATTCGAGCACCACCTCATCGGCGGACATTTCACCGGTTCTCTGGTGCGCCACGCGTTCGAGGCGATCTCCTTCAACGCCGGACTCACCGTGCACGTCCGCGTGCTCGGCGGTCGCGATCCGCACCACATCGCCGAAGCGGAGTTCAAGGCGTTCGCCCGTGCGTTCCGTCAGGCGAAGTCGCTCGATCCGCTCGTCGACGGGATCCCGTCGACGAAGGGCGCACTGTGACTCGCACCGTCGTCGTATACGACTACGGCTCCGGCAACGTCCACTCCGCCGTCAAGGCGCTGGCCGCGGCCGGCGCGGACGCGAGACTCACCGGTGACCGCGCGGAGGCGCTTGAGGCTGACGGGCTGTTCGTCCCCGGTGTCGGCGCGTTCGCCGCCGTTCGGGCGGCTCTGCTCGCGCAGGGCGGCGACGAGATCATCGACCGGCGTCTGGCCGGAGGGCGCCCGGTGCTCGGCGTGTGCGTCGGTATGCAGGTGCTCTTCGAGCACGGCGTCGAACGCGGCCAGAACGTCGATGGCCTCGGCGAATGGCCGGGCACCGTCACCGAACTCAACGCGCCCGTCCTGCCGCACATGGGCTGGAACACGGTGACGCCGGATGAGGGCAGCGTCCTGTTCCGCGGCATCGAGGAGGAGCGCTTCTACTTCGTGCACTCCTTCGCAGCGCAGAAGTGGGAGCTCGACGTCATCGCGCCGTTCCCGGAGCCCAAGCTCACCTGGACGACCTACGGCGAGCCCTTCCTCGCAGCCGTCGAGAACGGGCCGCTCTCGGCGACGCAGTTCCACCCCGAGAAGTCCGGCGACGCCGGCATCCGGCTGCTCCGGAACTGGGTCGACAGCCTCTGATGACGTCGACGTTTTGAACCCTGCATCGAGCCGGGCTACTCTCGGATCTCGTGCTCGCCTTTCGGCGCACTTCACCCACCCGAGGATGACATGAACGACTTCGCGTCCACCCCCAAGCTCACCCTTCTTCCGGCTGTCGACGTCGCCGGTGGCAAGGCGGTTCGTCTGACGCAGGGCGAGGCCGGGTCGGAGACCAGCTACGGCGACCCGCTCGACGCGGCTCGTGAATGGGTCGACCAGGGGGCGGAGTGGATCCACCTCGTCGACCTCGACGCGGCGTTCGGGCGCGGAAGCAACACGGCGATCCTGCGCAAGGTCATCAAGCAGCACCGCGACGTCAACATCGAGCTCTCCGGCGGCATCCGTGACGACGCCAGCCTTGAGGCCGCGCTCGAGAGCGGCGCAGCGCGGATCAATCTCGGCACGGCCGCGCTCGAGAACCCCGAATGGGCGTCCGACGTCATCAGTCGCTACGGCGAGGCCGTCGCCGTCGGTCTCGACGTGCGCGGCACGACCCTCGCCGCGCGCGGCTGGACGAAGGAGGGCGGCGACCTGTGGGAGGTGCTCGCACGGCTCGAGGACGCCGGCTGCAGCCGGTACGTCGTGACCGACGTCACCAAGGACGGCACGCTGCGCGGCCCGAACATCGACCTGCTGCGCGAGATCACCTCTCGTACGCCGAAGCCCGTCGTGGCGTCGGGAGGCATCTCGAGCCTCGACGACATCGCGGCGCTTCGCGAACTCGTACCGCTTGGCGTCGAAGGCGCGATCGTCGGCAAGGCTCTCTACGCCGGCGCGTTCACGCTGGCAGAGGCACTGGATGTCGCCGGCGACTGACGACGCCTGCGGTCACGGTCACGGCGACGGAGACTCCGCGTCGACCGTCGGGGCCGGCGATTCGGCCGGTGTCCCGTGGGAGGGGCGCAGCTTCGAGTCCAACCCGCACTCCGCTGACGACGGCTCGGCAGACCCGGCCCTGCTCGACGCATTGCTCCGCTTCCGCGCGGGTGAGGGCTCGCAGGTCGAGGTCGTCGACGCCTTCCGTTCTGCTCGAGTCCTGATACCCCTCATCGCCGAGAAGGGGGAGGAGGGCGTCGCGCCCAGCGGTCTTGCCGTCGACAAGACCCAGGAGCTGTCCATCGTCACCGTCGCCGCCCCTGATGGGCGCAAGGTCCAGCCGGTGTTCTCATCGGTGACGGCGATGCAGACCTGGGATGCCGCAGCACGCCCGATCCCGGTCGAGGCTGTGCGTGCGGCCCTGGCGGCGTCGTCGGAGGACACCGATCTGATCGTGCTCGATCCGACCGCGGAGACCGAGTTCGTCATCCGGCGCCCCGCCGTATGGGCGATCGCGCAGGGGCACGCCTGGGAGCCGAGCTTCCTCTCACCGGAGGTCTTCACCGCACTGCAGGAGAGCATCGCGCACGAGCTCGCCGTGATCGACATCGCCGTCGCGCCCGGTGACCCGGACGCGCGACTGCGCGGCCCGGAGCTCGTCGTGATCCTCGACCTCGTCGACGGTCTCGAACGAGACGTGCTGGATGCCGTCCTCGCCCGGCTGGCTCAGCGGTGGTCGGCGGATGACCGCATCGCGGTGCTCGCGGATTCCCTCACGGTCAAGCTCCGCCGCGCTGCCTGAGTCAGTTGACCGGCCCGGTCCACTTCTCGCCGGGGCCCTTGCCGATCGGGTCGGGGATCGCGGATGCTTCGCGGAAGGCCAGCTGCAGCGACCGCAGTCCGTCCCGGAGCGATCGGGCGTGCATGTCGCTGATCTCGGGGGCGCCGGCTGTGATGAGACCCGCCAGCGCGTTGATCAGCTTTCGGGCCTCGTCGAGGTCGAGCTGAGAGTCGGGGTCGTCGGCGAGGCCGAGCTTCACCGCGGCCGCGCTCATCAGATGGACCGCTGCGGTGGTGATCACTTCGACGGCGGGGACATCCGCGATGTCGCGCGTGGCGGCCGACGCGGCCTCCTCCTGCTGCTGCCAGCGCTCGTTGCGCTCGTCGTGACCGTGGTCGTGGGCCGGAATCGTCACTTCGCCTTGCCTTCTGTTAGACTGTGCCGGGCTCCGGAGCGTAATGCTTCGGATCGAAAGAGGATTCACTTCCCACCCGCGCTTGCCGTTCAAGGCTACCGGGTCTTGCACTCCGCCGGTTCACGCCGGTAGATCGGATCGTGTCCGATGTTCAGGGTGCGAAGCCGGCGTCTGAATGTCGGCGGGTGGGGCAGTAACTCCTTTTTCGCAGTGCGTCGCAGAGAGCGCCGCGTTGGCTGAATCCCCATCGTCTAAGGAGTTCCGCATCAGCGATCCCCGTACCAATGAGCGCATCCGCGTCCCCGAGGTCCGCCTCGTCGGCCCCGCGGGTGAGCAGATCGGCGTCGTCGCCATCCAGGTCGCGCTCCGACTCGCGCAGGAAGCCGACCTCGATCTCGTCGAGGTCGCCCCGAACTCGAAGCCGCCCGTGGTCAAGATCATGGACTACGGCAAGTTCAAGTACGAGGCTGCCCAGAAGGCGAAGGAAGCTCGCCGCAATCAGGCGAACACGATCCTCAAGGAAGTGCGCTTCCGTCTGAAGATCGAGGCTCACGACTACACGACGAAGCTCAAGCGCGCCGAGGGCTTCCTCAAGGCCGGCGACAAGGTCAAGGCCATGATCCTGTTCCGCGGTCGTGAGCAGTCGCGTCCCGAGCAGGGCGTTCGTCTGCTGCGCAAGTTCGCCGAGGACGTCGCGGAGCTCGGAACCGTCGAGTCGAACCCGACCATCGACGGTCGCAACATGGTCATGGTCGTGGCTCCGCTGAAGAACAAGTCCGAGGCCAAGGCAGAGCAGAACGCTGCCCGCGCCGCGAACAAGCAGGCGGCTCGCGACTCGAAGGTCGAAGAGACCGAGACCGCCGAAGCGGAGTGATCCGCTCCCATTACTCCCGCACTGCGGGTTGACAACGTCGCCTGAGAAGGCGCCACACGAAGGAAGAGAAGATGCCGAAGCAGAAGACCCACTCGGGTGCCAAGAAGCGCTTCAAGATCACCGGCAGCGGCAAGCTGAAGAAGCAGCAGGCCGGCATGCGCCACAACCTCGAGCACAAGTCGAGCCGACGCACCCGCCGCCTCAACCAGGATCAGGTCCTGTCGCCCAACGACACCAAGGTCGCCAAGAAGCTTCTCGGTCGCGGCTGAGCGCCGAACGCACGAATAGGAATACACGAAAATGGCAAGAGTCAAGCGGGCGGTAAACGCCCACAAGAAGCGTCGCGTCATCCTCGAGCGCGCCTCCGGCTACCGCGGTCAGCGTTCGCGCCTGTACCGCAAGGCCAAGGAGCAGGTCATCCACTCCCTGGTCTACTCGTACCGTGACCGTCGCAAGCGCAAGGGCGATTTCCGTCGCCTCTGGATCCAGCGCATCAACGCCGCTGCCCGCCAGAACGGCATCACGTACAACCGCTTCATCCAGGGCCTCGGCCTCGCGGGCGTCCAGGTCGACCGTCGTATGCTCGCTGAGCTCGCGGTCAACGAGCCGGCCACGTTCGCGTCGCTGGTCGAGACGGCCAAGAAGGGCCTGCCTTCGGACGTCAACGCGCCGAAGTCGGCTGCGTAAGCATCCTTCCTGAAACGGGCGCTCTCCTTCTGGAGGGCGCCCGTTTCGGCATCTCACGGCGTACGCAGAGCGCGTCGGCGCAGCAACCGGGAGATGAGAACGTCGAGCAGCATCGCGCCGACGACGGCGAACGCGTACACGAGAAGATCCCGCTGATCGAACCCTGCGCCAAGCACCAGCGCGGCGGGCGGGACAAGGGCGGTGGCCTTCGCCGGGATGTCCGTGAGCTGGAGGAACTCGACGGCCGTGCAGAACAGGATGGCGAGGGCCGCGCACAGAGAGCGAGTCCGGCGCGGGAGCATGAGCACGATCAGCAGGTAGACGAGCAGCGCGTACAGCGCGTCGCCCGTGACGTCGCCGATGACACCGGAGGCGAAACGGTGGAGGAGAAGACCGGCGATCACGGTCGCCACAGCGATGACGACGACGGTGAGTCGACGTCGACCTGCTGATCGCTGCGCAGTGGGCGGCACGCCGGGACTCTATTCGAGCAGACTGCATGATCGCCGCGAGAAGGCGCCAGCCGCGAGAAAGTGAACGGTGCGCGACGTTCATCGGGCGTCGCCCCGTGATCCCTCTAGACTGGAGCCGTGCTGGAGAATCCCCGGTCCCCGCGTGTCCGCGCCGTTGCGAAGCTGACCAAGCGCAGCGCCAGAACGGACACCGGTCTGTTCCTGCTCGAGGGCCCGCAGGCGGTGCGCGAGGCGCTCTCGTACCGACCGGATGCCGTCGTCGAGCTGTTCGCGACACCGACGGGGTGGGAGAAGCATCCCGACCTTCGGGCCGCAGCCACCGCCCACTCCGTGAACCTCGAGTTCGTCACCGAGTACGTGCTCAACGCGATGGCGGACACCGTCACGCCGCAGGGCGTCATCGCAGTCGCCCGCCAGATCCCGACGTCGGTGCGGGACATCTTCGCGTCCTCACCGCGCCTCATCGCCATCTGCGAAGAGGTGCGCGACCCCGGAAACCTCGGGACGATCATCCGAGCAGCGGATGCCGCCGGCGCGGACGCCGTCGTCCTCACCGGGCGCACGGTGGATCCGTACAACCCGAAGGTCGTCCGATCGACCACCGGATCGCTCTTCCACCTGCCCGTCTCCGTCAGCGGCGACCTCGAGGACGTCGTCAAGCGCGCCCACGAGGCCGGCATGAGCGTGCTCGCGGCCGACGTGAAGGGCGACGACCTGCTTCAGGCCCGCGCCGACGGCGTGCTCTCTGGGCCGACGGCGTGGCTGTTCGGGAATGAAGCGCACGGGCTCGAGGAGCGCGCGCTCGACCTTGCCGATCACGTGCTGAAGCTGCCGATCTTCGGCCGGGCGGAGTCGCTCAATCTCGCCACGGCGGCCAGCGTGTGCCTGTACGAGAGCGCCTTCACGCAGCGGGCCGTCGACGCGCACTGACACGTTTCGGGTCGGTTACAACTCGATAACCCGCGGTGGCGGATGCTGGTTCCCGAGGCCGTGTGCTTCTAGTGTGGGCACATGACCGAGACTGGTACACCCCTTGTCGTCGTCGACAATGTTCAGAAGCACTACGGCGAGTTCCAGGCCCTGAAAGACATCAACCTCACCGTCAACAAGGGTGAGGTCGTGGTCGTGATCGGCCCGTCGGGTTCCGGCAAGTCGACTCTGTGCCGCACGATCAACCGCCTCGAGACCATCACCAGCGGTGTGATCTCGATCGACGGCAAGGAGCTGCCCGCCGAGGGCAAGGGCCTGGCGCAGCTGCGCGCCGACGTCGGGATGGTCTTCCAGTCGTTCAACCTGTTCGCTCACCTCACGATCCTCGAGAACGTGACGCTCGGCCCGATCAAGGTCCGCGGACTGAAGAAGGCCGATGCCGACAAGGAGGCGATGGCGCTCCTCGAGCGCGTGGGCGTCGCCCAGCAGGCATCCAAACTCCCCGCTCAGCTGTCGGGCGGTCAGCAGCAGCGCGTCGCCATCGCCCGGGCCCTCGCGATGCAGCCGAAGGTCATGCTCTTCGACGAGCCGACCAGCGCGCTCGACCCCGAGATGATCAACGAGGTGCTCGACGTCATGGTGCAGCTCGCCAAGGAGGGCATGACGATGATCGTCGTCACCCACGAGATGGGATTCGCGCGCAAGGCGGCCGATCGCGTCGTCTTCATGGCCGACGGGCAGATCGTCGAAGAGGCGACCCCGGAGGAGTTCTTCACGACCCCGAAGAGCGATCGCGCCAAGGACTTCCTGTCGAAGCTCCTCACCCACTGACCACCTCCCGTACACGAAACTCACGCAGTCACACACAGCACACGAAGGAGACGCACATGCGACGCACACGGACACTGGCGGGCATCGGAATCGCTGCCACAGCGCTGATCGCCCTGACCGCCTGCAACAGCGGCAGCCCGACGACCCCCGGAGGGGACGGCGGCGATGAAGGAGACGCTCCCGCATACGAGGTGGCGCAGGACGTCCAGCTCGAAGGCAGCCCGACGTTCGACGCCATGGTCGAGCGCGGCGGTCCGATCATCGGTGTCAAGGAGGACCAGCCCAACCTCGGCTACCTCGACGCGACCACGAACGAGCGCAGCGGCTTCGACATCGAGATCGCACGCTGGATCGCCGCATCCCTCGGATTCGAGGAGAGCGACATCACCTACGAGCCGATCGCATCCGCCAACCGCGAGCAGGCCCTCGTGAACGGCGACATCGACTACTACGTCGGCACGTACTCGATCACCGACTCCCGCAAGGAGCAGATCGACTTCGCCGGTCCCTACTTCGTGACGGGCCAGGGCTTCCTCGTCGCCGCTGACAGCGAGATGACCGAAGTAGGCGACGTCTCCGACTTCAACGGCATGACCGTCTGCTCTGCGACCGGCTCCACGCCGATCTCCAACATCAAGGAGAACTACCCGGAGATCAAGACGGAAGAGTACGACGTGTACTCCGCCTGCGTCGAGGACCTCATCAGCGGCAAGGTCGACGCGGTCACCACGGACGCTGCGATCCTCATCGGCTACGCGGCGCAGTACCCCGACGACGTGAAGCTGCTCGACGGCCTCTTCACCGAGGAGCGCTACGGCGTCGGCCTCCCGAAGGGCGACACCGCTCTTCAGGAGCACATCAACACGCTGTTCACCGACGGCGGCGACACCTGGCAGGCGATCTTCGACGCGACCCTCGGTCAGTCGGGCATCGAAGTCGAGCAGCCGGCTGTCGACTGACGAACCGCGATGCGGGGCGGTCTGACCGGCCGCCCCGCACCCATATCTAGAAGGGGAGGGCGCGTGGACGCCATCTTCGGCAACCTCGACCTGTGGAGTCAGGGCCTCACCTACACCTTGATGGTGTTCTTCTTCGGCGGAATCATCGCGCTGGTCCTCGGCACCATCGTCGGCGCCATGCGCGTCTCGCCGGTCCCGGTCGCACGCGCTGTCGGCACGGCGTACGTCACGCTCGTCCGCAACACCCCGCTCACCCTCGTCTTCTTCTTCTTCGTCTTCGGATACAGCGCGCTCGCGCTTCCCACGCTCTCGAACCTCGTGCTGGGCATCTTCGCGATCGGCGTCTACACGGCCACATACGTCGCCGAGACGCTGCGAGCCGGCATCAACACCGTGCCCGTCGGTCAGGCGGAGGCAGCCCGCGCGATCGGGCTGCCGTTCGGGCAGGTCATGACCCAGGTCGTGCTGCCCCAGGCGTTCCGCTCGGTCGTTCCGCCGATGATGAGCGTGTTCATCGCGCTTCTCAAGAACACCACCGTCGCCGCCGGATTCTCCATCGCGGTCCTCCCGCAGCTGCAGGCGACGATCTCCAATTCGCACACGCGCCCCGGCAGCCCCATGGAGGTCCTGCTCTGGGTCGCCGTCATCTTCATCGCACTGGTGATGCTGCTGACCTGGCTGCAGCGAACGCTCGAGAACCGATGGAGGATCGCACGATGAGCTCGGTACTCTTCGACGTCCCTGGCCCTCGCGCCCGTCGCCGCAACCTCATCCTCACGATCGTCACGATCATCGTCGTCGTCGCTGTGATCGCGTTGCTCCTCTGGCGCCTGTCGCTCACGAACCAGTTCAGCGCCGCGAAGTGGAATGTCTTCACGTACTCGGTGGTGTGGTCGTCCATCGGCCAGATGCTGCTCAACACGCTGCGCGCCTTCGCGCTTGCCGCCGTGTTGAGTCTCGCGCTCGGCTTCGTGCTCGCGATCGGGCGAATGTCCGACCACGCCTGGGTGCGGGTGCCCGTCACCGTCGTCACCGAGTTCTTCCGTGCCGTGCCGGTGCTCGTGATGATGATGATCCTGTACTACGGCCTGCCGACGCTCGGCGTGAAGACCGATCCGTACTGGGCCGTGGTCGTCGCGCTCATGCTCTACAACGGCTCGGTGCTCGCCGAGGCGCTGCGCGCCGGAATCGAATCGCTGCCACGCGGCCAGAAGGAGGCCGGCTTCGCCATCGGTCTGCGCAAGAGCGGCGTCATGACGCTGATCCTGCTGCCGCAGGCGATCCGAGCGATGCTCCCCGTGATCGTGGCTCAGCTCGTCGTGACGATGAAGGACACCGCTCTCGGGTTCATCATCACCTACCAGGAGCTGCTCTACTACGCGAAGCTCCTGAGCTCGCAGCCGGGGCGTCCGATCCTCCAGGCCGCGCTCATCATCGGTGGCATCTACATCATCATGTGTCTGATCCTCTCGGGCATCGCGAAGTGGGCTGAGATCAAGACCCGCCGCTCGCCGAAGATGAAGGCGCTCGCGGCCGACAACGCCGCTGTGATGCACGAGGGAACCGACACCGAGCTCATCGCCGCGCAGCGCGGCTTGGGCAAGTTCGACGGCAACAATTCGGGGTCCATCTGACTCGCGGACACGCCGGTAGACTCGTGTCTTGTGTCTGACGCCCCAGAAATCACCCCAGAGGCGGTGGAATCCGCCGTCGCCGCAGCGCTCGAGGCCATCGGCGCCGCTGCCACCACAGCAGAACTGAAGGCGGCCCGTGCCGCGCACGTCGCAGAAGGGTCTCCGCTCGCGGTCCTGAACGCGTCGATGCGCCAGGTCGCCCCCGAGCACAAGGCGACCTTCGGCAAGCTCGTCGGCCAGGGACGCGGTCGCGTCACCCAGGCGCTGACCGCGAAGGAGGCCGAACTCGCCGAGGCCGAGCTCGCCGCTCGCCTCGAGGACGAGCGCGTCGACATCACTGCTGTCTCCTCCCGCACGCGCATGGGGGCACGGCATCCGCTCATGCAGCTCCAGGACGACATCTCCGACGTCTTCGTCGGCATGGGCTGGGAGATCGCAGAAGGACCGGAGCTCGAGCACGAGTGGTTCAATTTCGACGCGCTGAACTTCGACGTCGACCACCCCGCTCGCCAGATGCAGGACACGTTCTTCGTCGACCCGGTCGACCGTCACCTCGTCATGCGCACGCACACGAGCCCCGTCCAGGTGCGCTCGATGCTCGGCCGCGAGGTACCGATCTACGTGCTGTGTCCTGGGCGCGTGTACCGCACCGACGAATTCGACGCCACGCACCTTCCGGTCTTCACGCAGGTCGAGGGCCTCGTCGTAGACAAGGGCATCACGATGGCGCACCTCAAGGGCACGCTCGACCACCTGGCCAAGCAGCTCTTCGGCGACGGGGCCAAGACCCGTCTGCGCACCAACTTCTTCCCCTTCACCGAGCCGTCGGCCGAGTTCGACCTGTGGCACCCGACCTTCAAGGGCGGCGCACGCTGGATCGAGTGGGGCGGCTGCGGCATGGTCAACCCCAACGTGCTGCGCGCGGCGGGCATCGACCCCGAGGTGTACAGCGGCTTCGCATTCGGCATCGGGGTAGAGCGCGGTCTGATGTTCCGCTCCGACGTGCAGGACATGCGCGACATGGCCGAGGGCGATATCCGTTTCAGCGAGCAGTTCGGGATGGTGGTGTGATGCGCGTCCCGCTTTCGTGGTTGCGTGAGTACGTCGATGTGGCGGCGGATGCCACGGCCGAGGACGTCTTCGCGGCGCTCGTGTCCGTCGGGTTCGAGGAGGAGGAGCTGCACGGCTTCGAGATCGCAGGTCCCGTCGTCGTCGGCGAGGTGCTGTCATTCGATGAGGAGCCCCAGTCGAACGGCAAGACGATCCGCTGGTGCCAGGTAGACGTCGGCGAGGCCGAGCCCCGTGGCATCGTCTGCGGCGCGTCGAACTTCGCCGTCGGTGACAAGGTCGTCGTGACGCTCCCGGGCGCCGTGCTCCCAGGACCCTTCCCGATCGCCGCGCGCAAGACCTACGGTCACGTGTCCGACGGCATGATCGCGTCAGCGCGCGAACTGGGTCTCGGAGACGAGCACAACGGCATCCTGATCCTGTCGACGCTCGGAATCGACGCCCCGGTCGGAACGGATGCCATCGCTCTGCTGGGTCTCGACGACGAGGCCGTCGAGATCAATGTCACCCCGGACCGCGGCTACGCGTTCTCCATTCGCGGCGTCGCCCGCGAGTACGCGCACGCGACGGGTGCCGACTTCCGCGACCCCGCCGAGCACGAGTGGACCGATGTTCAGCCCGGTGCCGGCTTCCCGCTCGCTGTGGACGCCGAGCCGCTCCGCGACAACGTCGCTGTGCAGGAGTTCGTGGTGCGTGTCGTGCGCGATGTCGACCCGACCCGCCCGACTCCGCCGTGGATGGTCGCGCGACTCTCGCTCGCCGGCATCCGGTCGCTCGGCATCCTGATCGACATCACCAACTACGTGATGCTCGAGCTCGGCAACCCGATCCACGGCTACGACCTCGACAAGCTCTCAGGCGGGATCACGGTGCGCCGTGCGCAGCCCGGCGAGAAGATGACCACGCTCGACGGCCAGGAGCGCAAGCTCCACATCGAGGATCTGCTGATCACCGATGAGTCCGGTCCGATCGGCCTCGCCGGCGTCATGGGCGGCGGCACGACCGAGATGTCGGATGCCACCCGCAACGTGCTCGTCGAGGCGGCGATCTTCGATCCGATCTCGATCGCGCGCACCGCGCGCCGCCACAAGCTGCCGAGCGAGGCCTCCAAGCGATTCGAGCGCGGCGTCGACCCGCTCGTGCCTTTCGTCGCCGCACGCCGCGTCGCCGACCTCATGGTCGAGCTCGCCGGCGGCCGGATCGACGAGATCGGCGGGGCACTGTACTCCGAGTTCGAGATCGCCGGCATCGCCTTGCCGGCCGAGTTCGTGCCGGCGCTCATCGGCGTGGACTACACCGACGAGGAGATCGTGGGCGCCCTCGAGACGATCGGCGCCGAGGTCACCGAGACGTCGGACGGATGGCACGCGATTCCGCCGAGCTGGCGCCCCGACCTCACCGACAAGTGGACGCTGGCCGAAGAGGTCGCACGCATCCACGGTCTTGATCGTGTGCCATCTGTGCTGCCGACGCCGCCGGCCGGGCGCGGTCTGACCGCCGCGCAGCAGGGGCGCCGCCGCGTCGCCAACGCGCTGGCGGCCGCCGGACTCGTGGAGACTCCGGCGTTCCCGTTCACGACCGAGGCCCAGAACGACCTCCACGGCTCGGCCTGGGACTGGTCGGACGCCGGAGAGGGCGAGAAGCTGCCGAGCATCAAGCTCGCGAATCCGCTGGACGGTCAGGCGCCGTTCCTTCGTCGCTCGCTGATCCCTGGCCTCCTGCAGATCGCGCACCGCAACATCGCCCGCGGTCTCACCGACCTGGCGATCTTCGAGACCGGTTCGGTGTTCCTGCCGGATCCAGGCGCGAAGTACGGCACTGATGAGGTGCCGCCGCTCGGACAGCGCCCCTCGGACGAGAAGCTCGCACAGCTCAACGCCTCGATCCCGCCGCAGCGTCGTCACGTCGCCGCGCTCTTCACCGGCAACGCCACTGCTCGGCAGCCGGGTCGCGCCGTCGAGCCGTACGGGCTCTCGGACGCCCTCGACGCCGTGCGCGTCATCGCCGTCGCGGCCGGCGTCGAGATCGATGTCGCGCAGGGACGCCGCGCAGCCCTTCACCCTGGGCGTTCCGGTGCGCTCAGCGTCGCCGGAAAACCGGTCGGCCACATCGGCGAACTGCACCCGAGCGTGGCGGCGGACGCTGATCTGCCCGGTCGCGCCGTCGTGCTGGAGCTCGACCTCGACGGCATCCTGTCGCTCGCGGGTGACCGGGTCGTCGCCGCATCGCTCTCGACGTACACGGCTGCGACGCAGGACGTGTCACTGGTCGTCTCATCCGACGTCACGGCCGCCGATCTGCGAGCGGCTCTCGTAGAAGGTGCGGGAGAGTTGCTCGAGTCGGTGCGTCTCGTCGACGACTATCGCGGCCAGGGGTTGGATGCCGGGCAGAAGAGCTTGACGTTCGCGCTGCGGTTCCGCGCCCCGGATCGCACGCTGACGGCCGCAGAGGCGACCGAGGCGAAGCTCGCGGGCGTCGCCGTGGCCGCCGAGCGCTTCGGAGCCGCCATCCGCGATTGAACCGTGTGTTCCCGCACGCGAGCGGCTCGCAGACGGCGAGGATGAGGTCATGACCTCGTCCTCGCCGTTCGCGTCGGCGGCGGGGAGAGCAACAGGATGGATGACGATGAATGACTATCAGGTGACAGAGATCGGTTCGCTCGACCAATGGCGCACGCACTTCGGCGGGTTCGACGAGGCGCGTTCGCGCGACGGCCGCCGCGTCGTCGACCACGAGCTCACGATGCAGTACATCGGCATGACGGCGAACGCGCTGGTGCCGGGAGAGGAAGCGGGCTACTGGCACGTCCACACGAGGGTGGAAGAGCTGTACGTCTTCCTCGACGGTATCGGTGAGATGGGTCTGGACGACGACATCGTCCAGGTGCGCGCAGGCTCCGTCGTGCGCGTGGGGCAGGGTGTCGTACGCACGTGGCGCGCGAGGCCGGACAGCCCCGGCGAGCTTCGGTGGCTGTGCATCCGCGCGGGCGGCGAGGAACTGCCGGAGATGCCGAACGACAGCTCCCGAGCGCCCGATCGACCGATGCCGTGGTGAGCGGCTGAACGCAACCGTCGACGCGGGACTCTCTGCTCAGAGCGGAATCGCTTCCCTCGGGATCTTCGTGGTGATGGCATGGACGCATGACAGACGTACTGATCCTCGGCGGCACGGGATGGTTGTCGGGACGCATCGCACGACGCTGGCTGGATGCCGGTGCTCGCGTCACCTGCCTGGCACGAGGGGAGCGCCCCTCGCTGGATGGGACAGTGCTCGTGCGCGGTGATCGCGACGACGCGGACGTCTACGAGCTCCTCGATCGCGAGTGGGATGAGGTCGTCGACATCTCATCCCGGGCCATCCACGTGCGCGAAGCCGTCGCAGCGCTGGGAGATCGCGCAGCGCACTGGACGTACATCTCGTCGATCTCCGTGTACGCCGATGCCGACGCTCACGACGCCGACGAGACGGCTCGACTCGAGGCGCCGGCGCAGGACGGAGACGAGTACGAGTACGCCGCGCAGAAGGTCGCGGCGGAAGAGGCCGTGCGCACCCTGGCCGATCGGGCGCACATCATTCGCCCCGGCCTGATCGTCGGGGTCGGCGACCCCAGCGATCGTTTCGGCTACTGGGCTGCCGCCTTCGACCGCGCCGGTGCCGACCCCGTCCTGGTGCCGAACGGCGAGGGTCGATTCGCGCAGGTGATCGACGTCGACGATCTCGCCGCGTTCGCGGCGAACACCGCACTCGCCGGCATCCGCAACGCCATCGGAGACCCGCGCCCGCTCGATGAAGTGCTGGCGATGTTCCGCACAGCAGCCGACCACGAAGGTGAGACTTTCGTCGCCGCCGACGCCTGGTTGGACGCCCACGAGGTTCAGCCGTGGATGGGGGAGCGGTCGCTGCCGTTGTGGCTGCCGATCGAGTGGTCGGGGTTCATGACCCGCTCGAACGCCGCGTACACAGCGGCCGGCGGCATCCAGAGCCCGCTCGAGGAGATCATCGCCCGCGTGCTCGACGACGAGCGCGCCCGCGGACTCGACCGACCCCGCCGTGCCGGTCTCACCCGCGCGGACGAGAAAGCGCTCCTCGCCGAACTCGCCTCTTGACACGGGCGCTGAGTGACGAGGACCGTGTGACGGCATCCGCGTCGCACGATTTGCGGATGCTGCGCCGCGAGCGCTACTGTCGCGACATGCCTTCGGCCGCAATCACCTCTTCGACGCGTGTTTCGAGCGTCACCGTGGTGCGCCGACGCCGCAGCCGACGGTCCCTGAACCTGTCGAAGGGCGGCCGCCGACTCTAGGCGACCTCTGCGCTCCCCGAACCGTGCCCTGTGCCGGAGGGTCGAGCGCCGGAGTCGCCGCCTCGGACCCTTCGACAAGCTCAGGGATCATCGTCACCCCAGGGACGACCATCCCGCACCGTTAAGGTAGAAACATGACGTATACCGTCGCCGTCTCCGGCGCATCCGGCTATGCGGGCGGCGAGATCCTGCGCCTCCTGGCCAGTCATCCTGACATCGAGATCCGCACCGTGACCGCGCACTCGAACGCCGGTCAGCCGCTGGTCCAGCACCAGCCGCACCTGCGCTCCCTCGCCCATCTGACGCTGCAGGACACCACGCCCGAGACCCTCGCCGGCCACGATGTCGTGTTTCTCGCGCTCCCACACGGCCAGTCCGGCCAATACACGGATGCCCTCGGTGAGGTGCCGCTGGTCATCGACGCGGGAGCCGATCACCGGCTGACTTCGCAGGATTCGTGGGACGCCTTCTACGGCGGACACTTCCACGAGCCCTGGGCGTACGGCGTCCCCGAACTGCCCACGGGCGACTCGAAGCAGCGCGAGAGTCTGCGCGGCGCCACGCGCATCGCCGCCCCCGGCTGCAACGCCTCCACCGTGAGTCTCAGTCTCGCGCCGGGGGTCGCAGCGGGCGTCATCGATCCGTCCGACATCGTCAGCGTCCTCGCCGTCGGGCCGTCCGGCGCCGGCAAGAGCCTCAAGCCCCACCTGCTCGGCAGCGAGCTGCTCGGCACCGCGAACCCGTACGCCGTCGGCGGCACGCACCGGCACATCCCCGAGATCCAGCAGGCGCTCCGCGGCGCCGGCGCCGCAGACCCTCGGATCTCCTTCACGCCTGTCCTCGTGCCGATGGCGCGTGGCATCCTCGCCACCTCCACGGCACCGATCGTCGAAGGAACGACCGACGAGCAGATCCGCGAAGCCTGGCAGAGCACCTACGGCGAGGAGACGTTCGTGCAGCTGCTGCCGGAGGGAACCTTCCCGCGCACCGCCGATGTTCTCGGCGCGAACACGGCTCTGATGGGCCTCGTGATCGACAGGGCCGCGAACCGGGTGACCGTCGTCACAGCCGTCGACAATCTCGTCAAGGGCACCGCCGGCGCTGCCATCCAATCCATGAACCTCGCGCTCGGCCTTCCGGAAGATCGCGCCCTCACCGTGAACGGAGTGGCACCATGAGCGTCACCGCACCCCAGGGATTCGAGGCGGCCGGCGTCGCCGCAGGTCTCAAGTCCACCGGCAAGCCCGACGTCGCCGTGGTGGTCAACCGCGGCCCGCGCAAGGTCGGAGCGGCCGTCTTCACGAGCAACCGCGCCAAGGCGAACCCGATCATCTGGTCGCAGCAGGTCATCCTCGACCGCGCAGTCGAGGCCATCGTCCTCAACTCCGGCGGTGCCAACTGCTTCACCGGCAGCTTCGGGTTCCAGACCACGCATCAGACCGCTGAGAAGGCGGGCGAGCTTCTCGACGTGAGCGCCGGCGACATCCTGGTCTGCTCCACCGGGCTCATCGGAACCGGAGACGAGGCGTTCCGCGCGAAGGTTCTCGACGGCACGGAGCAGGCGATCGCGGCACTCTCGAGCGACGGGGGAGACGCCGCTGCTCAGGCGATCATGACGACCGACACGATCGCCAAGACCGCCGTCGTCACACGCGACGGCTGGTCGATCGGCGGCATGGCCAAGGGGGCGGGGATGCTGGCGCCGGGGCTGGCGACGATGCTCGTCGTGATCACCACCGACGCCGACCTCGAGGCGATCGAGGCCGACACGGCACTGCGCGCCGCGACCGGGAAGACCTTCGACCGGCTCGACTCCGATGGCTGCATGTCGACGAACGATCAGGTGACGCTCCTCGCCAACGGCGCGAGCGGCGTCAAGCCCGACATCGACGAGTTCACGGCAGCGCTCACCGAGCTCAGCGATCAGCTGGCCGCCATGCTCCAGGGCGACGCCGAGGGGGCGAGCCACGACATCACGATCCGCGTCACGGGAGCAGTCACCGAGCAGGATGCCGTCGAGGTCGGCCGCTCTGTCGCTCGCAACAACCTCTTCAAAGCCGCGATCTTCGGCAACGACCCGAACTGGGGCCGGGTGCTCGCCGCGATCGGCACGACCAGTGCGCAGTTCGACCCGTACGATGTGGACGTCTGGATGAACGGCGTGCGCGTCTGCAGCAAGGGCGGCCCGGACCGCCCTCGTGAAGACGTCGACCTCACCCCGCGCGCGACCGACCTGCACATCGACCTGCAGGTGGGCGACGCCGAGGCCACGATCCGCACCAACGACCTCACGCACGACTACGTCCACGAGAACAGCGCCTACGCCTCATGACAGACATCCAGGAAACAGCCGACATCCAGGACACGCCGCCTGACGTCGCGGCCGAGAAGGCGGCGACCCTCATCGAATCGCTGCCGTGGCTGAAGAAGTTCCGCGACCAGATCGTCGTCGTCAAGTACGGCGGCAACGCGATGGTCTCGGACGAGCTGCAGGAGGCGTTCGCCCAGGACATCGCCTACCTTCGCTACGTCGGCGTGCAGCCGGTCGTGGTTCACGGCGGCGGCCCGCAGATCTCGAACATGCTCGATCGGCTCGCGATCCCGAGCGAGTTCAAGGGCGGCTATCGCGTCACCAACACCGAGGCCATCAGCGTCGTTCGCATGGTGCTCACCGGGCAGGTGAATCCGCAGCTCGTCGCGAAGATCAACTCGCACGGGCCGATCGCGACGGGGCTCAGCGGTGAGGACGCCGGCCTGTTCGGAGGCCGCCGCCGCGGCGTGGTGATCGACGGCGAGCAGGTCGACCTCGGCCGAGTCGGCGATGTCGTGCAGGTCGACCCGACCGCGGTGCTCGACCACCTCGCCGCCGGTCGCATCCCGGTGATCTCCAGCATCGCGCCTGACCTGGACAACCCGGGGCAGTCGCTGAACGTGAATGCGGATGCCGCGGCATCCGCCCTCGCTGTCGCGCTCAACGCGCGCAAGCTCGTGATCCTCACCGACGTACCGGGCCTCTACGCCGATTGGCCCAACCGCGACTCGCTCGTCTCGCACATCACCTCGCAGCAGCTCGTCGCCATGCTGCCGAACCTCGAGTCCGGCATGATCCCGAAGATGCGCGCCTGCCTGGATGCCGTCGAGGGCGGGGTGGATGCCGCTGCCATCATCGACGGGCGGGTGAAGCACTCCGTGCTCGTCGAACTGTTCACCAGCAAGGGAATCGGAACCGAAGTGGTACTCGGAGAATCAGGGGTGACGGCATGACCGTCTGGCAGGATGACGTGGCACGCGACCTGGTGCGCAACGTCGGCGATCGTCTGGCACTGCTCACCCGCGGTGAGGGCTCGCACGTGTGGGACGGGGACGACAAGCGCTACCTCGACTTCCTCGCCGGCATCGCCGTGAACTCGCTCGGGCACGCGCATCCGGTGTTCGTCGATGCGATCACCAAGCAGGCGGCGACCCTCTCGCACGTCTCGAACTACTTCGCCACTCCGCCGCAGCTCGAACTCGCCGCGCGCCTGAAGCGCCTCGCCGGCGCCGGGATCGACGGCCGCGTCTACTTCTCGAATTCGGGTGCCGAGGCCAACGAGGCGGCCTTCAAGCTCGCACGTCTCCATGGCGGTGCGGAGCGCCCGCGCATCCTCGCGCTGGAGAACGGATTCCACGGTCGCACCATCGGCTCACTCGCGCTCACCGCGAAGAAGGCGATGCGTGAGCCGTTCGAGCCGATGCCGGCCGGCGTCGAGCACATCCCCGCGACCATCGAAGCGCTCGAAGCTGCGATGGACGACCGCGTGGCAGCAATCATCGTCGAGCCCATCCAGGGCGAGGCCGGAGTGGTCGAGCTGCCAGAGGGCTACCTCGCGGCGGCGCGCTCGCTCACGCTCAAGCACGGATCGCTGCTCATCATCGATGAGATCCAGACCGGTGCGGGGCGCACTGGCCAGTGGTTCGGCTTCGACCACGAGGGGATCACCCCGGATGCCATCACCCTGGCCAAGGGGATCGGCGGAGGGTTCCCGATCGGCGCGCTCGTGACGTTCGGCGCCGCGAGTTCATTGTTCACGCCTGGCTCGCACGGCTCGACGTTCGGCGGCAACCCGCTCGGCACGGCCGTCGCGAACGCCGTGCTCACCGAGATCGAGAACGCCGGACTCGTCGAGAACGCCGCTGTCCGGGGTGCTCAGCTGCGTGCCGCGATCGAGGTCATCGACTCGCCTCTCGTGACGGGTGTCCGCGGTCGCGGACTGCTCATCGGCATCGCTCTTGCGGCGCCCGTCGCGAACGCCGTGGTCGCCGCCGCTCAAGAGCGCGGGCTGATCGTCAACGCCGCGAACGCCGAGACCATCCGGGTCGCTCCCGCTCTGACCATCGGTGACGCCGAGATCGAAGAATTCCAGACACTGTTCACCGCAGCGCTCGCCGACGTCCAGGCGAGCCTCGCGGCATCCGAAACCGGGAAGGCCCACGCACTATGACCCGCCACCTGCTGCGCGACGATGACCTGACTCCGGCCGAGCAGGCCGAGATCCTCGACCTCGCGCTCGACCTGAAGAAGGATCGCTGGGCCGACAAGACGCTCGCCGGCCCGCAGACCGTCGCGGTGATCTTCGACAAGTCCTCCACTCGTACGCGGGTCTCGTTCGCGGTGGGGATCGCCGATCTCGGCGGCACACCGCTGATCATCTCGACCGCGAACAGCCAGCTCGGCGGCAAGGAGACCCCGTCGGACACCGCTCGTGTGCTCGAGCGTCAGGTGGCCGCGATCGTATGGCGCACCTACGCGCAGTCCGGCCTCGAGGAGATGGCGAAGGACACCAGGGTGCCGGTGATCAACGCGCTCTCCGACGATTTCCACCCCTGTCAGCTGCTCGCCGACCTGCTCACGATCCGCGAGCACAAGGGAGAACTGAAAGGGCTCACGCTGACCTTCTTCGGCGACGCCCAGAGCAACATGGCGCACTCCTACGCGCTCGCGGGTGTCACGGCGGGAATGCACGTGCGCATGGCGTCGCCCGAGTCGTACGCGCCTCGTGCGGATGTCATCGAGGCCGCTGATCGCCGCGCGGCCGAGACCGGCGGGTCGATCACCCTGTACACCGACCCCGTCGAGGCGGCAGCCGGAGCCGACGTCGTCGTCACCGACACCTGGGTGTCCATGGGCAAGGAAGAGGAGAAGATCGCGCGCATCCGCGACCTCGGCGGATACAAGGTCACCACCGAGACGATGAGCCTCGCCGACCCAGAGGCGATCTTCATCCACTGCCTCCCGGCCGACCGCGGCTACGAGGTCGACCCCGAGGTCATCGACGGACCGCAGAGCGTCGTGTGGGACGAGGCCGAGAACCGCCTGCACGCACAGAAGGCGCTGCTGGTCTGGCTGCTTCGTCAGAGCTGAGGCTGTGACGATGGCTGGTCGTCTGCAGACGAACTGGCGACGCCTGGGCGGTCCTGATCGCATCGCGGGCGTCGACCTCGCACGAGGACTCGCCATCATCGGCATGTTCGCAGCGCACCTGCTGCTGACGGCAGAGGGCTTCGTCTGGTCGGATCCTGACACCTGGACGGCGCTCGTGGACGGTCGCTCGTCGATCCTGTTCGCGACGCTCGCCGGAGTGTCCATCGGTCTGGTCACCGGCGGCCGCGTCCCTGCCACGGGGCGGCGGATGTCGACGGCGCGATGGCGGCTGGCGCTCCGCGCCGCGATGCTGCTCGTCCTCGGCATCCTGCTCATCCTCACCGGTGTTCCGGTCTACGTGATCCTCCCGGCCTACGCGATCCTGTTCCTGCTCGCGTTGCCGTTCACGGGGATGTCGGCCCGAACGGTGCTCTCGGCCGCGGCCGGACTCGCGCTCATCATGCCCTTCGTCCAGCCGGCGCTGAATGAACTGCCGATCTGGCAGACACCGTTCAGCGTCGAGCTCGACGCGTTCATCGGGTGGCACTATCCGTTCACGGTGTGGATCGCCTTCGTGCTCGCGGGCCTCGGCATCGCCAGGGCAGGCATCGCACGAGTGACCGTCCAGGTGCGGATGCTCGTCGCGGGCGTCGCGCTCGCGGCGATCGGCTACGGTCTGGCGGAGCTGCCGGCGCCGAGTGCCGATCCGTACTGGTGGTCGGTCTGGACGGCCGACCCGCACACGTCCGGCGTGCTCGAGGTGGTCGGCTCTGGCGGGCTCGTCATCGCCGTGCTCGCAGCGTGCCTGCTGCTGTGCCGCGTCCCGGTGCTGAAGGCGATCACCCTGCCCCTGCGCGCGACCGGTGCGATGCCGTTGACGGCGTACACCGTGCAGCTCGTCGTCTGGGCGATCGTCGCGGGCGTCGTGCTCGGAGATACCGCCGATCTGTTCGGCTTCCGCGCTCTCGAGCCGTTCTGGCCGCTCACGATCGCGATGCTGATCGGGTGTTCGGCGTGGGCGTTGCTCGTCGGGCGGGGCCCGCTGGAGTGGCTGCTCGAACGCGCGGCCAAGCGCGTGGTCGCCTCGGGTCCTGAGCGCCGGTAGCGCAGCCGTGCCGCCGCTAGTCTGGAGGGATGAGCGAGGCGAAGAACGACGGCACGAACGAGGGCGCACTGTGGGGCGCACGATTCGCATCTGGACCATCGCCGGAGTTGGCTGAGCTCAGCCGCTCCACGCACTTCGACTGGATCCTCGCGCCCTACGACATCGCCGGATCGCACGCGCACGCCAAGGCGCTCGCCGCTGCCGGGTATCTCGAAGCGGACGAAGAGCAGAAGATGCACCAGGGACTGGATGCCGTCGCCCGCAAGGTCGCTGACGGAACGATCGTCCCCACTGCCACCGACGAGGACGTGCACGGGGCTCTCGAGCAGGCGCTCATCGCCGAACTCGGACCAGAACTCGGCGGCCGCCTCCGCGCGGGCCGCTCGCGCAACGACCAGATCGCGACCCTGGTTCGCATGTACCTCATCGACCACGCCAAGGTCATCGCCCGCGACATCCTGCGCGTCATCGACGCTCTCGTCGCTCAAGCCGAAGCCCACCCCGAGGCGATCCTCCCCGGCCGCACTCACCTGCAGCACGCGCAGCCCGTCCTGCTCGCGCATCATCTGCAGGCACACGCCTGGCCGCTGGTCCGCGAGCTCGAGCGTCTCGTCGACTGGCGCGTCCGCGCCGGCGTCTCGCCGTACGGCGGGGGAGCGCTCGCCGGGTCCACGCTCGGCCTCGACCCTGAGCTCGTCGCTCGCGAACTCGGCCTCGATCGTCCAGCCGAGAACTCGCTCGACGGCACGGCCGCTCGAGATGTCGTCGCTGAGTTCGCGTTCATCACGGCGATGATCGGGGTCGACCTCTCGCGCCTGTCCGAGGAGATCATCCTCTGGAACACCCGCGAGTTCGGCTTCGTCACTCTGCACGACAGCTACTCGACCGGCTCGAGCATCATGCCGCAGAAGAAGAACCCCGACATCGCCGAGCTCGCCCGCGGCAAGTCCGGTCGGCTGATCGGAAATCTCACCGGGCTCATGGCGACGCTCAAGGGTCTGCCGCTCGCATACAACCGCGATCTGCAGGAGGACAAGGAGCCGGTCTTCGACTCCGTGAACACGCTCGAGGTCGTGCTCCCCGCCTTCGCAGGCATGGTCGCCACGCTCCGTTTCGACACCGAGCGGATGGCGGAGCTCGCTCCGCAGGGATTCTCGCTCGCCACCGACGTCGCCGAGTGGCTCGTGAAGCGCCGTGTGCCCTTCCGGGACGCTCACGAGATCTCGGGTGCGCTGGTGCGCGCGTGCGAGGAGAGCGGGATCGGGCTCGAGGATGCCGACGATGCGCTGCTCGCTCAGGTGTCGGAGCATCTGACGCCCGAGGTGCGCGGAGTGCTGAGCATCGAGGGGTCTGTCGCCTCTCGAACGGGCGCCGGCGGAACGGCTCCTGTTCGCGTGGAGGAGCAGCGCGCCGAGCTGGTCTCACGAACACAGAAGGCCGCCCACGCGCTCGGGCTCTGACCTCTCGGAACTGATGTTCTCAGATAATCAGTGATTGACTTATATATCT
The DNA here is from genome assembly GCF_037285405.1 of Microbacterium sp. KHB019. NCBI lineage: Bacteria > Bacillati > Actinomycetota > Actinomycetes > Micrococcales > Microbacteriaceae > Microbacterium > Microbacterium sp. KHB019. Next base: position 371,524 of record NZ_JBBDHF010000003.1, read on the forward strand.
GAAATATCAGTGATACCCTGATGCCATGACCATCGCAGTGACGGCGGACATCATCGGCTCCCGGCAGTTCGTCGACCGAGCGGAAGCACAGCGCGCCTTCGACGAGACCATCGCTCGTGTCGAAGGCGACTACCCGGTCGCGACGCAGGGGCTGCGCCCGACAGTCGGCGACGAGCAGCAGGCGACGTACCCGACGCTCGAGGCCGCGCTCGGCGCGATCCTGCTGCTGCGGCTGGCGCTGCCGGATGGGGTCGAGTTCCGCTACGGCATCGGCATCGGCGCTGTCGGGAGGGTCCCATCGGCCGCGTCAGCGCAGGGCATCTCGGACGGCCCTGGATGGTGGGCGGCGCGCAGCGCCATCGAGCACGTCGAGGCGCTGCAGAAGCGTTCCGCTCCGCAGGCTCGCAGCTGGATCGTCGCTCACGAGAACGTCCAGGATCCGGGCCCCGACGCCGTCCGGTGGGCGAATTCCTACCTGCTCACCCGCGACGAGATCGTCGGCGCGATGTCAGAACGAGTGCGCCGGCTGACGTACGGGCGATGCCTGTCCCAGACGCAGAGCCAGCTCGCCGCGGGGGAGGGGATCACCCAGTCCGCGGTGTCGCAGAGCCTGTCGACGTCCGGTGCCGCTGCGATCGTCGAGGGCTTCCGAGTGCTCGATCTGAAGCGGTAGTCGCGACCGCAACGCGCTCACCAGGTCAGGGCGAGGCGGATGATCGCACCGATCACCCCGGCCCAGAGCAGGCTCGCGACGGTGCCGATGATGAATCGCTCTCGGGCCTCGGGCTCGGCGAGCTCGGGGAACCGGCCGATGCCCTTGATGGCGATGATGGCCGCAATCGCCTCGGGGAATCCGACCGTGATCGCGATGACCATGGCGATGCGCTCGAGGTACCCGATCACCGTGCCACCGCGCATCAGTGTGCGCGCGTGCTCAGGGTCGGCGTCGTGCGCGGCGACGATGAGGATGCCGCCGTCCTCGGTCTCACGCACGCGCTTGCCTGTCGCGATGTCGAGTGCCCTTCGGGTGAAGGGGTTGCCGCCGATCGTCGCAGCAGCGATCCCGAGCGCCGTCAGCGGAACAGTGGCGAGCATCGACATCGACGTGGGTCGCGCGACCACGACGGTTACCAGCGCTGCGGCCACGAGCGCACTGGCGACGACCATCGGGGGAGTCGTGGGCTTGCGCACGCTCATGAGCGAGATGATCAGCACCGCGAGCATCACCACGGCGATGCTCGCGGCCACGATGATCGAGACGAGCTGATCGACCGGTGACATGCCGACAGCTTCGCACGAGCATCCGACAACGCGTGGCGAACGCGCGGGAAGCGCGACGCGAACGCGGGGGAAGGGCGCTGATAACCTGGAGCGCGTGTCAACACCCGCTCTGACGACTGCCCCGCAGGCGATCGATCCCACGTTCGAGAACGTGTGGGATGAGATCGTCTGGCGCGGCCTCGTCCACGTGTCCACCGACCAGGAGGCGCTGCGCGCCCTTCTCGCCGGAGACCCGATCACGTATTACTGCGGGTTCGATCCGACGGCGGCCAGCCTGCACCTCGGCAACCTCGTGCAGCTGCTTCTGCTGCGTCGCCTGCAGCTCGCCGGCCACAAGCCGCTCGGCCTCGTCGGTGGATCGACCGGGCTCATCGGCGACCCCCGCCCCACGGCCGAGCGCACGCTGAACACGCGGGAGACCGTGGAGGAGTGGGTGGGTCGTCTGCGTGCGCAGGTCGAGCGCTTCCTCAGCTTCGAGGGCGACAACGCCGCCCGCATGGTGAACAACCTCGACTGGACCGCGCCGATGTCGGCGATCGACTTCCTGCGCGAGATCGGCAAGCACTACCGCGTCGGCACGATGCTGAAGAAGGATGCCGTCGCTGCGCGTCTGAACTCCGACGCCGGCATCAGCTACACCGAGTTCAGCTACCAGATCCTGCAGGGGATGGACTTCCTCGAGCTCTACCGGCAGTACGACTGCGTGCTGCAGACCGGCGGATCCGATCAGTGGGGCAACCTCACCAGCGGCACCGATCTGATCCACCGCGTCGAGGGCACGTCCGCGCATGCGATCGGCACCCCGCTGATCACGAACAGCGACGGGACGAAGTTCGGCAAGAGCGAGGGCAACGCCATCTGGCTCGACGCCGACATGTGCAGCCCTTACCGGATGTACCAGTTCTGGATCAGCACGGCCGACTCCGACGTGATCGAACGCCTGAAGATCTTCACGTTCCTCACGCGCGCCGAGATCGAGGAGTACGAGAAGCTCGTCGAGACCGAGCCGTTCCGCAGAGCTGCCCAGAAGCGTCTCGCTCTCGAGGTGGTCGCGACCGTGCACGGCGTGGATGCCACGGCTGCCGTCATCGCGGCATCCGACGCGCTGTTCGGTCAGGGCGATCTGAGCACGCTCGACGCGGACACGCTGCGCTCGGCTCTCGAAGAGCTGCCGAACGCGACGGTCGCAGCCGGAACCTCGGTCGTCGATGCGCTCGTCGCGACGGGGCTCGTGGCGAGTCTGTCGGAGGCGCGTCGTGCCATCTCTCAGGGCGGTGTCTCACTCGACGGCATCCGCGTGGAGGATGACGCGGCGGTCGTCGAGGCGACTCTGCCCGGGGGAGTATCGGTGCTGCGCCGCGGCAAGAAGACGCTCGCCGGCGTGTTCATCGGCTGAGAGGCCGCGCTCGATCCCTGAGCCCTTCGACAGGCTCAGGGACCACCCGTCGAAGGGGCGACCGAAGGAGTCCGATGCCGTTCACGCCGAGCCACGCGGTCGTCGCGCTGCCGTTCCTGCGCACCCCGCTTGTTCCGGCGGCGATCGCGATCGGCGCGATGACCCCCGACCTGCCGCTGTTCGTGCGCGGGTTCGGCGTGAGCTACCCGTTCATGCACACCTACATGAACGTCGTCTGGACGGCGGTCATCGCGCTCGGTCTGTTCCTGCTGTGGCGGGTCGTGCTGCGCCCTGTCGTTCCCGAGCTGTCACCGCGGTGGCTCGCGCCCCGGCTTCCCGCCGACTGGGACATGCCCGCGGCGGATGCGCTGAACGGGGCCCTCGGGATCGGGCTGCGCTGGACGCGGTCACTGTGGCTCGCGGCATCCCTGTTGATCGGGGTGATCTCGCACATCCTGTGGGACGAGTTCACGCACGAAGGGCGTCTGGGACTGCAGCTCCTGCCGGCGCTCGCGGATCAGTGGGGGCCGCTGCAGGGCTTCAAGTGGCTGCAGCACGGATCGAGCGTCGCGGGGCTCCTGATCCTCGGCGTCTGGGCGGTGCTGTGGCTGCGTCGGTCCGAGCCGCGCGAGGTGCTGGCGCCGTCGAGTCGGCAGTGGGTGCGCGTCGCCTGGTGGCTGTCGCTGCCGGTGATCCTCGTCGCAGCCTGGGTCATCGGACTCATGACGCTCGGGCCCCTCTCGCCGGAGTTCACCGTGCAGCACCTCGCCTACCGGGTGCTCCCGCTCGCGTCCGGGATCTGGGCCATGCTGACGCTGGCGCTCTGCGTCGCGCTCACCATCCTGGGGCGTCGGCAGCCCACGGGTGCGGTGCCGCGAAGCTGAACCAGGGCAGAACCGGTCGCACCGTGGTGACGGTGTGGCCGTCGACGCTGAAGTCCTGAGTGTGGCCTGCCGGGTCGATCTCGTGTTGCGGTGACGGCTCACTGTCGCGCGGCATCCGGAGGAGCTCAGCGGCGACGCGTCGCAGTGACGTGCTGATCTGCCAGCTGCCGCCTTCTGCGCGTCGTCGATTCAGCGCTGCGCAGACGGCGGCGGCGAGCAGGTAGCCGGCACTGTGATCGAGCGCCTGCGCCGGAAGCACGCCAGGTGCCTGCCCGTCGGGCGATTCGACCATCGCGATTCCGGACTCGGCCTGAACGAGACTGTCGAATCCTGCGCGATCCGGATGCTCCGCACCCCAGGCGCTCAACTGCGCGACCACGAGCCCAGGATGCCGTTCTGTCAGAACGTCGGGGGAGAGGCCGAGGCGTGCGAGCGCTGCCGGACGGTAGCCGAGCACGACGACGTCGGCCTGGCCCAGAAGCGCGTTCATCTCAGCGGAACGGGCGTCGAGCACAGCCGTGCGCTTGCCGTGCCCCGTATCGAGATGCTGCCACTCCGGCTCGGGGAGCGCAGGCGGATCGATGCGGAGGACATCCGCGCCGAGCAACGCGAGCGTGCGGGTGCAGACCGGGCCGGCGATGACGCGTGTGAGGTCGAGAACGCGGATGCCGCGGAGTGGGGCGTTCGAATCGAGTTCTCGAGAGGACTCGGGTGAGGCATCGCCTGCACGAGCGAGTTCGATGAGCGGGCGGGAGCAGAGCGCCGCGTCGCGTGCGGGATCCTCCGGCGAGACCACGACGGCGAGTCCTCCTGCGCGTGTGATCCGTTCGACTGAATCCCGAGCGGATGCGGCCGCGACGGCAGCCCGTATGTCGTCCGCTGCTGCGGCGGCATCCAGCCCGAGGCCGTCGAGGAGCGCTCGCGCATGATGCGGGTAGTTGCCGTGGGTGCGGATCCAACCATCGGATGCTCGCCAGAACCCGGAGTGCGGTGACCAGACATCCGGATGCTCGCCGTCGATGCGCAAGAACCGGTCGCTCCGGTAGGCGAGTGCGATGCGGTCGGGATCGAGCGCGGGAACCACCTCAGCGCCGATCGCCACCTGGACCGCCGCGACGCTCGCCCACGCGAGCTCGCCCGTCGCCAGGCGGGAAGGGAGGGGAACCGCACGCTCCGACTGTGGAACGTCGAACGTCCGCTCGGGCGTGATCCTCAGGTCGCGGAGGACCCGCGAAAGCAGCGCGCTCATGGGGAGATCGTACGCGACACGCCCGGGGCGTGCGCCGGATTTGCCCGCTCCCTCGGATCCCACGTAAGTTATTACCTGTTCGCCCCACAGGGTTGAGAAAGGGCCAAGGCTCAGCTCCCCTCAAGTGGCGGACCACCTCCCAAATACAGAAGATCACCTCGGTGAGATGCTGCGTTTGGGTTGCTCTGTGGTTCCGCAGATCGCACCGAGTTCGCTCGGATCGCCGATTTGACAAACGGATGCCACGGGGTAAGCTTGAGAAGTTGCCCTGCGGGCCTGGTTGTGATGACTGGGTCGTGGGTGCGTCCGATCCTTGAGAACTCAACAGCGTGCACTTGTCAAATGCCAAATAACCTCGACTCCAGCCTTTGGTTGGGGTGAGATTCCTTTGGATCAAAGACCAGCCCCTTTTTTGGGGTTGGCAACGGATAGTCAGCAATGAATATCTCTTTGGTCAGTTTCAAACTCGCAGCCTCGCACCTTATTCCGGTGGGGGTTGTTATTTGTTTTTTACGGAGAGTTTGATCCTGGCTCAGGATGAACGCTGGCGGCGTGCTTAACACATGCAAGTCGAACGATGATGCCCAGCTTGCTGGGTGGATTAGTGGCGAACGGGTGAGTAACACGTG
>NZ_JBBDHF010000004.1:0-359364 GCF_037285405.1 Microbacterium sp. KHB019
CTCACCCCAACCAAAGGCTGGAGTCGAGGTTATTTGGCATTTGACAAGTGCACGCTGTTGAGTTCTCAAGGATCGGACGCACCCACGACCCAGTCATCACAACCAGGCCCGCAGGGCAACTTCTCAATCTTATCCGCCTCATCTGTCCTGTCAAATCGACGCGCCGACCGGATCTGAGATCCGCTGCGCGGTCGAATTGAACCGCAGAAGAGGTGGAAGCTCCCATTCTAGACGCAAGCGTCCAGGTCTCTCAAGTGAGAGATTCGGGAGGTGGTTCTCCGCTTGAGGGGGGTGAGGCTCTGAGCCTCTCCGCTTCCCTGTGGGGCGAACAAGTAATAACTTACGTGCGATCCTGGGGCCTGGCAAATCGAGCTCGTTTCCCTGGCGTGTCGCGCACTCGCGCCTCCCGCACAACGCCCTGATGGTACGACGAAGGGCCCCCACCGAGACGGTGGAAGCCCTTCGAAACAGTCAGCGTCAGATGGCGTTGACGTCCAGCGGGATGCCGGGGCCGAACGTGGTCGACACAGCGCCCTTCTGGATGTAACGGCCCTTTGCGCTGGACGGCTTGAGGCGGACGATCTCCTCGAGCGCAGCACCGATGTTCTCGTCGAGCTGCTCAGCCGAGAACGAGGCCTTGCCGACGACGAAGTGAACGTTGGCGTGCTTGTCCACGCGGAACTCGATCTTTCCGCCCTTGATCTCCTCGACGGCCTTGGCCGGGTTCGGGGTGACGGTGCCGGTCTTCGGGTTCGGCATCAGGCCACGGGGACCCAGCACCTTTCCGAGACGACCGACCTGGCCCATGAGCTCAGGGGTCGAGACCGCGGAGTCGAAGTCGGTCCAGCCGGCGGCGACCTTCTCGATGAGCTCGGCGCCGCCGACCTCATCTGCACCTGCGGCGATCGCAGCCTCGGCCGCTGGGCCGGTGGCGAACACGATGACGCGGGCGGTCTTTCCGGTGCCGTGCGGCAGGATGACGGTGCCGCGCACCATCTGGTCGGCCTTGCGCGGGTCGACGGCGAGCTTCAGCGCGACCTCGACGGTCGAGTCGAACTTCGCCGAGCCGGTCTCCTTGGCGAGAGCGACAGCCTCGGTCGGAGTGTAGAAACGGTCTGCCTCGATCTTCGCGACGGCAGCCTGGTAAGCCTTGGACTTTGCCATGATTATTCCCCTCAGCCCTCGACCGTGATGCCCATGGAGCGGGCGGTGCCGGCGATGATCTTCGAGGCGGCCTCGATGTCGTTCGCGTTCAGGTCGGCCTGCTTGGTCTCGGCGATCTGACGGACCTGGTCCTTGGTGATCTTGCCGACCTTGACGGTGTGCGGCGTGGCCGAAGCCTTCTGGACACCTGCGGCCTTCTTGATGAGCTCGGCAGCCGGCGGCGTCTTCAGGACGAACGTGAAGCTGCGGTCCTCGTAGACGGTGATCTCGACCGGGATGACGTTGCCGCGCTGCGACTCGGTCGCGGCGTTGTACGCCTTGCAGAACTCCATGATGTTGACGCCGTGCTGACCGAGCGCGGGGCCGATCGGCGGCGCCGGGTTGGCGGCACCGGCGTTGATCTGGAGCTTGATCAGGCCGGTCACCTTCTTCTTAGGTGCCATTTCCTCTTCCTTTCATCGAGCGGATGCCTGAGGCATCCCTCTCCCGCAGATCCGGCGTGTCCGAACCGCGGTGCTGCCTGCGGGCGCGCGAAATGCGCACACAAACCACGCAAGTCTACCTGATCTCCGGCGGATGCCGTAAACCACGAACGGCCGCCCCGAGGGACGGCCGTTCCAGAAGCGTGGATCAGATCATCTTGGTGACCTGGTCGAACGACAGCTCGACCGGGGTCTCGCGCTCGAACAGCGACACGAGCACCGTGAGCTTGCCGCTCTCGGGCTTGATCTCGCTGATCGAACCGGGGAGCCCTGCGAACGAGCCCTCCTTGATCGTGATGGTCTCGCCGATCTCGAAGTCGACCTCGGCGGCGACCGGGCGGGCGACGGCCACGCCGCCCTTGGACTGGACGTTCTTCGCCGTGGAGACGTCCTTGACCTCGACGAGCGCCTTCAGCATGTTGAACGCCTCTTCGAAGCGCAGCGGCGTCGGGTTGTGGGCGTTGCCCACGAAGCCGGTCACCCCGGGGGTGTGGCGAACGACGGACCAGGTGTCCTCGTTGAGCTCCATGCGCACGAGCACGTAGCCCGGGATGCGCACGCGGGTGACCATCTTGCGCTGGCCGTTCTTGATCTCGACGACGTCCTCCATCGGGACCTCGATCTGATAGATGTCGTCCTCGACCTCGAGCGTCGACTTGCGCTGCTCGATGTTGGCCTTCACCTTGCGCTCGAAGCCGGCGTAGGAGTGGATGACGTACCACTTGCCCGGCATCATCCGCAGGTCCATGCGGAAGGCCTCGTAGGGGTCCTCTTCCGCGTCGTCGTCCGAGTCGTCGGGTTCCGCGGCATCCGCGTCGCCGTTCACGTCCGGTCCGTCGTAGGGCGTCACCTCGTCGGCTGCAGCAGCCTCGAGGTCAGCGGCCTCTTCGGCCGTCGAGTCGTTCAGGACCTCGGCGGCAGCTTCGGTCTCTGCCGTCTCGTCCAAGTTGAGAGCGTCGTTCACGATCGCGTCCGCCTCCGGGTCGTCGATTTCGATGTCTTCCGTGCCTTCGTCGTCCGAGCCGTCCTCGTCACCCTCGATGTGCACGGCCTCGCGCTCAGCAGCAGAGGACGCCTTCTCCTCGGCGGAGAGGACGTTGCCCTCCTGCGCCTCGTCGTCCTCGCTGGACTGCTCCGCGGCGGTCGCCCAGTCGGCGTCGTCGGAATATCGTTCAGACACGTTGTTTCTTTCCACTCAGTGCGGCCGGAACCGCGGGAGCGTCGCTTACTGCGGCACTCCGAAGACCTGCGAAGTCAGCCACGAGAATGCTGTGTCCAGACCGTACACGAAGGCCATCACGATCACGACGAACACCAGAACGACTCCGGTGAACTTGAACAGCTCCATGCGGGTCGGCGTGACGACCTTGCGCAGTTCGCCGATGACCTGGCGGAAGAACAATGCGATCCGCCCGAAGAAGCCGAGCCTCTTCACACCGGCGGCGCCGCCTGCCGCGACGATCTCGCCGCGCGGTTCGTCCTGATCCATCCTGAATGTACCTTTCGTGTGCCAGCGTGGCGCTGACGCGCAGGGCGGACAGGAATCGAACCTGCAACCTGCGGTTTTGGAGACCGCTGCTCTGCCAATTGAGCTACCGCCCTAGAGCCCTGGCGGGCTCTGGGTCTGCGTCCTTCCCGCACCCGAGGGCACGGGAAAAGAATGCAGACAACTGCCTGTCCAGTGTAAGGCATGGCGCGCGACGCGGCGAACCGACGCCGGTGCGCACACGTCAGAAGAGCTGTCGCCAGTTCGCCCTGGCGAGATCGAGCAGCTCATCACCGCGCCCCGACATGACCGTGCGGATGGCGTACAGCGCGAAGCCCTTGACCTGTTCTGCTGTGACCGCCGGCGGCATCGAGAGCTCCTGCCGCTCGGTGACGACATCCAGCAGCGCCGGCCCGTCGTGGGCCAGCACCTCCGCGACGGCATCCGGCAGGTCCTCACTGCGCTCCACGCGTCTCGCGAAGATGCCGAGCGCTTCGGCGACTGCCGCGAAGTTCGGATTCTCGAGGTCGGTGGCGTACGTCACGAAGCCCGCCGCCTTCATCTCCAGCTCGACGAAGTTGAGGGATGAGTTGTTCACCACGATCGTCTTGACCGGCAGCTTGTTCTGGGTGAGTGTGATCAGCTCGCCGAGCATCATGGCCAGTCCCCCGTCGCCGGCGAGGGCGACCACCTGACGCCCCGGCTGCGCAGCCTGCGCGCCGATGCCGTGCATGAGGGCGTTCGCCATCGATCCGTGGGTGAACGAGCCGACCAGACGGCGTCGACCGTTCATCGTCAGGTAGCGGGCGGCCCACACCGTCGGCGACCCGACGTCTGCGGTGAAGACGGCGTCATCCGCCGCGTTCTCGTCGAGCAGCCTGGCGAGGTACTGGGGATGGATCGGGTTGTTGCCCTTGGCCGGAACCGCGAGGTCGTCGAGCTTCGCGCGTGTCTTGCGGTAGTGCGCCACGGCGTCGTCGACGTGCGAGCGGTCGCTCTTCTCGGCGATGCGGGGCAGCAGAGCCTCGGCCGTGGCTCGCACATCGCCGACAAGACCGAGGTCGAGTGGATGCCGCTTGCCGAGCTGCGAGCCGCGGATGTCGACCTGGATCGTCGTGGCGTCCTCCGGGTAGAACTGCGTGTACGGGAAGTCGGATCCCAGCACGAGGAGCGTGTCGGCGGATTCCATCGCCCGGTATCCCGATGCGAAGCCCAGCAGACCGGTCATGCCGACGTCGAACGGGTTGTCGTACTCGATGAACTCCTTGCCGCGCAGCGCATGCACGATCGGAGCTGCGAGTCGGTCGGCGAGAGTCACGACCTCGTCGTGCGCCCCCTCCACGCCAGCGCCGGCGAGGATCGTGACCCTGTTCGCCGCGTTCAGCAGCTGCGCTGCGTTCTCGAGTTCGTCCGGACTCGGCACGATGACCGGGCGGGCGCGCTCGATGACCGTCGCACGGTTCTCGGGAACCTCGGCGAGGGCGACATCACCGGGGATGACGATGACGGCGACGCCCCGCTCTTCGATCGCGGCGCGCATGGCGATCTCCAGGACGCGAGGCATCTGCACGGGGTCGGCGACGTACTCGACGTACACGCTGCACTCGCGGAAGAGCTCCTGCGGGTGGGTTTCCTGGAAGTACCCGCTGCCGATCTCCTGCGTGGGGATGTGCGCCGCGATCGCGAGGACGGGCACACGGGACCGGTTCGCGTCGAACAGGCCGTTGATGAGGTGCAGGTTGCCCGGTCCGCAGGAACCGGCGACGACGGCGAGGTCGCCGGTGATCGCGGCATCCGCCGCCGCGGCGAACGCGGCCGACTCCTCGTGACGCACGTGCAGCCACCGGATGGTGCCGTCTTTCCGCAGGGCGTCGGTGAAGCCGTTGAGCGAATCGCCTGGGATGCCGTAGACCCGGTCGATCCGGTTGGCGCGGAGCGTCTGGACGATGTTCTCTGCGACGGTGACCATGGCTCCGACCCTAACCCGACGATCCGTGCAAGACGAGAGGCCCCCGGTTTCCGCTCGCGCGACACCGGGGGCCTCTGACACCGACGGCGTCAGCTCATCGGGATGACGATGTACGCCAGCCAGGTGAGGAGGAACCCGGCGACGCCGAGCACGGTCGTCAGCGGCGTCCAGGTGCGCAGGCCGTCCTTGACCGAGAGGCCGAGGTAGCGGGTGACGACCCAGAATCCGGAGTCGTTCACGTGGCTGAGGCCGAGCGAGCCGTACCCGATCGCGACGGCGACGAGTGCGATGTGGATCGTGTCGAGTCCGAGCACGGCGACCGTCGGCAGCAGCAGACCGGCGGTCGTGGTGATCGCGACCGTGGCCGAGCCCTGCGCTGCGCGCATGACAAGCGAGATGAGGAACGCCGCGAGCAGGATCGGCATGCCGCTGCCTGCCATGAGTTCGGCGACGGCGCCGCCGATTCCGGTCTCGGTGAGGATCTTGCCGAAGGCGCCACCGGCACCGGTGACGAGGATGATGACGGCGGCCGACGGCAGTGCCGACTCCATGACCTCGCCGAGCTTGGCCGGCGACCAGCCACGACGCACTCCGAGGAAGAACATCGCTGCGGCGATGGCGACCATCAGGGCGAAAATCGGCTGGCCGATCATCGACAGGAAGCCGTTCCAGAACGTGCCGGCCTCGAACGCCGGGGCGACGGTGGTGCCGATCATGATGAGCACGAGGGGCAGCAGGATGAGCCCGAGGACCGTGAACGCGCTCGGAGCCTTCTCACCGTCGCGCAGGCCGGCGTTGATCGACGCCTTCTCGGTGCCGAAGCTGTCGAACATCTCCTTGGTCGCCTCGATCATCGCGAACTCGCGACGGTTGATGACCTTGCCGACCCAGAACGAGAGGGCCGCGAGCGGGATCGAGATGATCAGCGCGAAGATGAGCACCCAGCCCATGTCGGCCCCGAGGATCGTGGCGCCGCCCACGATGCCGGGGTGCGGCGGAACCGCGACGTGCACGGCGAGCATGATTCCGGCGACCGGAAGCCCGAACTTGATCGGGTTGAGGCCGGCGATCTTCGAGAACGCGAAGATGATCGGCACGAGGATGATGAAGCCGGCGTCGAAGAACACCGGAATCGCGAGGATCGCGGCGGCGATCACCAGGGCGATGCCGACCCGCTTCGGGCCGAGCCACTTCGTGAACTTGCCGGCGAGGGCTTCTGCCCCGCCCGACAGCTCGATGATCTTGCCGAGCATCGAGCCGAGCGCCACGAGGACGGCGACGGAACCGAGTGTGCCGCCGACACCGGCGATGATCGCCTGGATGATGCCGAGCTGCTCCGGCGCATCCCCGCTGGCGGGGATCGTCGTCATCGGCAGGCCGGCTGCGATCCCGACGAGGATCGACACGAGGATGAGGGCGTAGAACGCCTGCATCTTGAAGCGGATGATCAGCAGGAGCAGCAGGGCGAGGCCTGCGATGCCGATGGCGATCAACGCGGGAAGAGGAAGCATCTCTGGATCTCTTCTTTCGGTTTCACGGGCGCGGGTGCGCCCTTGTTGTTGAGGTTAGGGGCGGGTGGATCAGGACAGGCGCTCTGGAGCGATGACGCGGATGACGGCGGAGTCGTCGTGCGCACCGAGGCCCTGGGCCTCGCCGAGCAGGAAGAGCTGTTCTGCCGCGTTCGCGACGGGCGTCGACAGGTGGGCGGCGCGCGCCGCTGTGCCGACGATTCCCATGTCCTTGACGAAGATGTCGAGGCGGCTGAGCACCTCGGCGCCGTCCTCGTCGTAGGCCTGGAGGCTGCGCGGGCCGCGGTTGCCGAGCATGAAGGAGTTCGCCGCCCCTGCGGTGAGGGCGTCGAGGGTCTTCTCGCGGTCGAGACCCAGAGCGTCGGCGAGAGCGAGGGCCTCGGCGGCCGCTGCGATGTGCACGCCGCAGAGCAGCTGGTTGACCGTCTTCAGCGCCTGCCCGTCGCCGGGCTTGTCCCCCACGATCGAGAGGGTGGACGCGAGCTGCTCGAGCACTGGCAGGGCGACCTCGAGCGCCGACGGGGCTGCGCCGACGACGATGAGGAGATCGCCTTCGCCTGCCCGGACGGGACCGCCGGAGAGCGGAGCATCCACCAGCTGCGCGCCGTGCTCGGCGAGACGGTCGGCGATGTCGCCGATGCCGTCGGTTCCCACGGTGCTCGTGAGGATGACGACGGCGCCTTCTGCGAGGTGCGACGCCAGCCCGGTGCCGTCGAACAGCAGGTCGTTCAGCTGGGCGCCGGTGCGGACGGCGACGAGCACGGCCTCGGCGTTCGCGACTGCTGCCGCTGCGGAGTCGGCGGGCCGGACACCCTTCTCGGCGGCGAGCGCGATGCGGTCGGCTGCGATGTCGAAACCGCTCACCTCGAAGCGCTCCGCGAGGCGGGTGGCCATCGGCAGGCCCATGGCCCCAAGGCCGATGACGGCGACGGTGGAGGTCATTGCTGTTCCTTTCAGGGGTGTCGGCGGGCGCCGGTGCGGCGCGGGCCTGATCAGTCGGCGAGCGTCGAGACGACGCGCGCCAGAGAATCGGTGTCGCCGACGTTGCCGGCGAAGACGATGTACGGGATGCCGACGGCGGGGCCCGTCTGCGGCTGCCACAGCGAGACGATGCCGGGGAGCATCGGGCCGAGCACAGTGGCGCGACGGATCTCGAGCGCTTCGCTCGCGACGTCGCTGGACGTGATGCCGCCCTTCGCGATCACGAATCGCGGGGGCGCGATCGCGAGCACCCTGCGGACGAGTTCGACCACGCCGCTGGAGACCTGGCGCGCAATCTCGAGGCTCGCATCGCCGTCGGCACCCGTGACGAGCTCGCGCGTCGTGTGCACGATGACTGAGTCGGATGCCAGGGCTTCTGCGACCGCATTCGCCTGGGTGTCGAGGTGCTGCTCGCGACGCTCGTCGATCAGCTGACGGACGTCGAGCTCGATCGTGACCGTGTCGGGGCGCCGGCGGCGGAGTTCTTCGAGCTGGGCCGTGGTCAGCGGCACGTGGCTGCCGACGACGACGAGACCGCCGCGGTCGTACGCGAACGGGATATCGGATGCCGAGACGGGTTCGGCGATGTCCTGCCCGATGTGCGCACGCACGTACGGAGGGCCGACACGGAGCAGCACCTCGCGGTCCATCTCGTGCAGGGCGAGCGCGACGACGCGCATGTCGCTCTCGTCGACGACATCGACGGCCACGACGGAGCCGGAGGGCAGACTGCGCAGGAACGTCGTGACGGCGCCGACACCCGTGCGGATGATGTCGATCGTGAGCGCGGCGACAGCAGCGGCCGGAATGCGGTTCTCGGTCTTCTCCGCGACCCAGTCACGCAGGTTCGATGACGCGAACCCGAACGTCGCATCCTGCGCGAACGGCGTCTCGCCGACGGGCGTGGCCTCGCCGTCGGTGACCCAGTAGTGCACCGAGTCGACCGTGATCCGGCCGGCATCGGGGAAGGCGGGGACGAGGAGCGTCAACTCGGGGGCAGCGCCGCCGTGCGCGACGATCTCGGCTGCGAGCACATCGGTCTCGAGCGGGAAGTGTCCGCGCAGGGTCGAGTCACCGCGGGAGACGAAAGTCACGTGCCGATCGGCCTCGGACGCAGCGGCGAGAGCGACGGCGACGACCTCGCGATTGCGCTCAGCGGCTGTCGCCTCGTCGAGCGAGCGCGTGTTCGTGAGCACGTAGACGGCTGGAGCGCCGGTCGCGAAGGCCCCGGCGAGGTCCTCCTTCTCCCATCGGGTGAGCACGGGGAGGTTCGCGACAGACTGCGTGCCGGTCGGGTCGTCGTCCAGGACGACGAGGACACCACGCGGGTCGGACGACTCGCGAACCTCGACGGCGTCGATATCGACGGGGGCCTGGATGCCGGCGAGAAGCGCGTCGATGTGCACGGGAACTCCTTCGTTCAGAGGGGGCTGCGTGATCTCGGAGGGTTATCCGATATCAGATAACGAGCGTACGCCCTAAATTCGCACTCGGCAAACGACGGCGCAGGATCGTCGTTAGCCGAGAGCCGCGACTACTCCCCGAGGACGTAGTGGAGCAGGTCGTCGCGGGTCTGGCGCATGTGGCTGGCCATCGCCTCTCGCGCGGCCTCAGCCGACTTCGACCGCATGGCGTCGAGGACGGCGGTGTGCTCGGTGATGGCGTGCTCGCGGATCTCGAGCACCGAGCTGGTCTCGCTCCGCGAGTCCTGCAGCATCGTGGTCAGCGGGCGCATGGATGCCACGAGGATCCGGTTGTCGGCAGCGGCGAAGATCACGTCGTGGAACGCGAGGTCCGCCTCGACGAAGCCGGGGACGTCCCCGTGCGCATGCGCGACGCGCATGGCCTGCAGCAGCTCGTCGAGCCGGGCGATGTGCTCGTCGGTCGCTCGAGGAGCCGCCAGCTCCGCAGCCCCCGTCTCGAACATCACGCGCATGTCGAGGAGCTCGAGCGATGAACGGCGCCGCGCTCCCCCGCTGCGCGCGTGCCTGACGACGGCCTCGAGACCCGTCCACTCGTCGACCGGGGCGATGCGGTGACGGCTCCCCGGCACGGGGACGATCACGCCCTGCGCCTGCAGTAGTCGGACGCCCTCGCGCAGCGTCAGGCGCGAGACGCCGACGAGCGCTGCGAGATCGGCTTCGGCGGGCAGCGTCTCCCCCGCGACGAGGCGACCCGCGATGATCTCGTCGAGCAGCCCGTCGACGACGGACTGCGTGCGGGTGACTCGCTCGGCCTTCATGCCTCCAACGCTACTGCGATCCGACCCCTGAGCCCGTCGAACGCTCAGGCTCTGCGGATGAGCTTCTTGTTGACGAACTCGTCCGCAGCGAGCAGACCCAGCTCCCGCGAGGTGCCGCTGCGCTTGACCCCGCCGAACGGCAGCTCAGGGCTGTCGGCGAGCACGAGGTTCACGTAGACCATGCCTGCCTCGATCCGGTCTGCGACGCGCTCGGCCTGCTCGGCGTCCGTGGTGAAGACGTACGACCCAAGGCCGAACGGCGTGCCGTTCGCGATCTCGAGCGCGGCATCCTCATCGGCTGCGCGGTACACGACGGCGGCGGGGCCGAACAACTCCTCCCGATAGGCGTCCATGTCCGGCGTGACGTCGGCCAGCACGGTCGGAGCGAAGAACGCTCCCTCGCGGGTGCCGCCGGTCAGCAGGGTCGCGCCCTGTTCGACAGCGCGATCGACCTGCTCCTGCAGCCGCTCTGCGGCCGCCAGCGACGCGAGCGGACCGAGCACCGTGTCCTCCTCGGTGGGATCCTCGGCGTCGACCGCGGCGAGCGCAGCGACGAACTTCGAGGTGAACTCCTCGTACAGGTCGTCGACGACGATGAAGCGCTTGGCGCCGTTGCAGGACTGGCCGTTGTTGTCCAGACGCGCGTCGACCGCGTTCTGCACGACGGCATCCAGATCGTCCGCCGAGAGCACGATGAACGGGTCGGATCCGCCGAGCTCCAGAGCGACCTTCTTCAGGTTGCGGCCGGCGACCTCGGCCACGGCGGCTCCTGCCCGTTCCGACCCGGTGACGGAGACGCCGTGCACGCGCACGTCGGCGATGATCGTCGCCGCCTGATCGTTCGTCGCGTACACGTTCACGTAGGCGCCGTCCGGGAGGCCGGCATCCTGGTAGATGGTCTCGAGCATGGCGGAGGACTCGGGGCACTGCGGTGCGTGCTTGAGGATGATCGTGTTCCCGATCGCGAGGTTCGGACCGGCGAAACGGGCCACCTGGTACGCGGGGAAGTTCCACGGCATGATCCCCAACAGCGGGCCGAGAGGTGCGCGGCGGATGATCGCCGTGCCGTCGCCTGCGATGTCGATCGGCTGGTCGGCCGTGATCTTGTCGATGTTGTCTGCATAGAACTCGATGATGTCGGCAGCGAACTCGACCTCGCCGACGGCAGCGGCGATGGGCTTTCCCATCTCCTTCACGATGATCGCGCCGAGCTCATCCTTGCGTTCGCGGTGCAGCTCGGCGATGCGGCGGATGACGGCGGCGCGGTCTGCCGGCGCCGTCGCCGCCCAGGTCACGGCCGCGGACGCGGCGCGGGCGACCGCCTCCTCGATCCGGGCATCAGTGAACGTGTCGTAGGCGGCGAGAGTTTCGCCGGTGGCCGGGTTGACGACGGCGTAGTCGGTCATGTCTGGTCCTTTCCGGGGATGCTGCGGTCAGCTGTTGGGGATCAGGGTGTACTTGGTGGACAGGTACTCGTGGATGCCCTCGAGTCCGCCCTCACGGCCTACGCCGGACTGCTTGACACCGCCGAACGGAGCCGCGGCGTTGGAGACCACGCCCACGTTCAGCCCCATCATGCCCGTCTCGAGCGCGTCGATCATCCGATGCCCGCGGTCGAGATCCGAGGTGAACACGTATGAGACCAGCCCGTACTCGGTGTCGTTGGCGAGGCGGACGGCATCCTCTTCGCTGTCGAAGGTGGCGATCGCGAGAACCGGGCCGAAGATCTCCTCGCGGAGGATGTCGCTGCCCTTCGCCACGTCGGTGATGACGGTGGGCTCGAAGAAGGTGCCGGCACCGTCGACGGCGTTGCCGCCGGTGCGGATGCTGGCACCGCGGCCGACGGCGTCCTGGACGAGGTCACGGGCCTTGTCGACGGCATCCGCGTCGATCAGCGGACCGATCGCGACGCCGTCCTCCGTGCCGCGGCCGATCTTCATGGCGTTCACGCGCTCGGTGACCCGCGCGGCGAACTCCTCCGCGATCGAGGCGTGGACGATGAATCGGTTCGCCGCAGTGCAGGCCTGCCCGATGTTCCGGAACTTCGCCAGCATCGCGCCATCTACGGCCTTGTCGAGATCCGCGTCCTCGAAGACCACGAACGGGGCGTTTCCGCCGAGCTCCATCGACACGCGCAGGACACCCTCTGCGGCCTGCGCGATGAGCTTGCGGCCGACATCGGTCGACCCGGTGAACGAGAGCTTCCGCAGCCGCGGGTCGGCGATGATCGGGGCGGACAGCTTCGACGACGACGAGGTCTGCACGACGTTGACGACCCCGGCGGGCAGCCCAGCCCGCTCGAGGAGCCGGGTGAAGAACATCGTCGTCAGCGGCGTCAGCGCCGGCGGCTTGATGACGACGGTGCAGCCGGCCGCGAGTGCCGGAGCGATCTTGCGCGTCGCCATCGCGAACGGGAAGTTCCATGGCGTGATGAAGAACGACGGCCCGACTGGACGCTGCGAGACGATCATCCGTCCGGTCCCCTCCGGGTTCTGTCCGTAGCGTCCGGAGATGCGCACCGCCTCCTCGCTGAACCAGCGCAGGAACTCGCCGCCGTAGGCGACCTCTCCCCGCGACTCCGCGAGCGGCTTGCCCATCTCGAGCGTCATGAGGAGTGCGAGGTCCTCCTTGTGCTCCTGCACGAGGTCGAACGCGCGGCGCAGGATGTCGCTGCGCGTTCGCGCCGGCGTCGCAGCCCAGTCGTCCTGTGCGGCCACCGCGGCGTCGAGGGCGCGGACGCCGTCCTCAGCCGTCGCATCCGCGATCGAAGCGATCACGGCGTTCGTCGCGGGATCGCGCACATCGAAGGTGCGGCCGCCCTCGGCATCCGTCCATTGACCTCCGATGAACAGTCCCTTCGGGACATCAGACAGGAGGGCGGTCTCGTTCGCTGCGAGTGCGGTGGTCATCGATCTCTCTTTCCGTGGGGGTGAACAGGTCTTCTATCGGCGGCGCAGACTGGCCGGAGCATCCATTCCGAGGGTCTCCCCGCGGAAGAACGCCGGGCGCTTGATCGCCTGCCAGATCATGATGACGATGCCGAGCGCGATCACCGTGACGCCGAGGATGAACACGAGGCCGACGCCGCCGACGTTGGATCCGCTGCCGTAGTCGGGGTTCATGCTGTCGACGAGCGTCATCACGAACAGCGCGGCGAGGATGACGCCGCCGACCAGCGGGAACAGCAGGGTGAACAGAAACATGCGCGTCGAGTCGAACCACTGCTTGCGGAAGTACCAGACGCACGCGAAGGCCGTGATGCCGTAGTAGAAGCAGATCATCATGCCGAGCGCGGTGATGGTGTCCCAGAGCACGTCCTCGCTGACGAACCGCATGATCGCGTAGAAGGCGGAGGCGACGATGGATGCGACGATCGTCGCGTAGCCGGGCGTGAAGAAGCGCGGGCTCACCTTGGCGAAGCTGTCCGGCAGAGCGCCGTAGTGGCCCATCGCCAGGAGCGTGCGGGCAGGCGAGACGAACGTCGACTGCAGCGACGACGCCGAACTGGTGAGGACGGCGAGCGAGACGAGGAACGCGAGCGGTCCGAGTACTGGTCCGGAGAGGTAGAAGAAGACATTGCTCTGAATGTCTTCGTTGCCGAGTCCCAGCTCACCCGTGCCGATGCCGGCGAATGACAGCAGCGCGATCGAGAGCAGCAGATACAGGACGACGATCGTGATGACCGTGAGAGTCGCCGCGCGGCCGGGGGTCTTCTCCGGGTCCTTCGTCTCCTCGTTCATGGTGAGGGTGACGTCCCATCCCCAGAAGATGAAGATCGACAGCGAGAGCCCGGCGACGATCGCGCCGACCGATCCCACCGCGAACGGGTTGAACCAGCTGATGTCGATCGGACTCGCGTCGAAGGCGTTGCCCTGAGCCACCTGCACGAATGCGGTGATCGAGAAGATCAGCAGCACGAGCACCTGGAACCCGACCAGGAAGTACTGCAGCTTCTGCGTGGTCTGCATGTCGCGGTACGAGATGAGCGTCGCTCCGAGCATGAACAGCAGGCAGACGGCGACGTTGATGAACGGGTTGAAGGCGAGTTCCGCGATCGTGCCGGGGTTGCCGGCGATCTGGTCGATGAGCAGGAAGAGGAACTCGACGGCTATGCCGGCGAGATTGGAGAGCACGAGGATCGTGGCTGCGATCAGTCCCCAGCCGGCCATCCACCCCACCCACGGTCCGAACGCGCGGGCGGCCCACGTGAACGATGTGCCGGAGTCGGGCATGGTGCGGTTGAGCTCGCGGTATCCGAACGCGACGAGCAGCATCGGGATGAAGCCGATCAGGATGATCGCGGGCACCTGGAACCCGACCTCTGAGACGGTCGGGCCCAGCGCCGCGGTGAGCGTGTACGCGGGGGCGATGCACGAGATGCCGATGACGACGGCGCCGATGAGGCCGACCGTCCCCGCGCTCAGGCCCTTCTGGGAGAGTCCACCGGTGACGGGAGCCGGTTCGTCGGTGCTCGGCACCGGCTGGGGTGTTGTGCTCATGTGCGGTCTCCTTCGACCTTGCCATCGACGGCACCGATGCCGGTGCGTGGCACGACGATCATGGGTACGGGGAGGACGTGCAGCATCTTCGCTGCCGTCGACCCGAGGAACAGCCGGCGCGGCTGAGCCAGCCGGCTGGATCCGACGAGGATGACCTCGCCCGGCAGCCACGCCAGGTGCGAGACGGCATCCTCGACGCTGTCTCCTGGGGCCTGCTCGACGGTGGCGGCGACGCCGGCCGGCAGAGCCTCCTGCGCCGCGGCGAGCACCTCGTCGGCGTGCGAACCCGCGACGACACGGATCGCGCCGGTGTCGAGCCCGGGCGGCACGTCGAACGGCACGAGCGAGACGAGACGGAGCGCGCTCGCGCTGTCGGCGGCGAGCGCCACCGCCTCGTCGAGCAGCACGTCGGCTCCTGCCCTGGTTCCCAGGGCTGCGGTGATCCGCGGAACGGCCGCATCATCCGCCTTCGCCGTCCCCGAGGGGGCGAGCGCGACGGGGATCGGCGAGGAGTGCAGCAGTGCGGATGCCACCCCTCCCAGCCTGTGACGTCCCAGAACGGCGCCGGTGGCAGCTCCGACGACGATCAGTCGTGCGCCGAACTCCTCGCCCGCTGCGATCAGCCCCTCGGCGAACGACTCGGCGAATCGCACGTGGCCGCTGCGGGTGAGATCCTGCGGGAGTTCGGTCATCGCCTCGGCGAGCCACTTCTTGCCCTGATTGCGGATGACGTCCTCGTAGGCGCGCTCGGGTGGAACGGCCGCACTGCGGGTGCCGTCGGCCGGGAGCACGATCACGAGGTGCAGTCGAGCGTCGAGACTGCGGGCCAGGCGGGCACCGAGGGCCGCCGCATCCACTCCTGATTCCGTCGCGGTGTACCCGACGACGATCGCGCCGCTCATCGCGAGGTTCCTGCCGTGGCGGCGGCCGAGCGACTCGCCTCGACGATGTTCGAGGCGACCAGGTGGCCCATGCGGATCGCGCCGTCGACGTGCTGGTAGCCGGCGCCGGCGAGGTCGCTGCACGCGAAGTGGATCGGTCCGACCGGTGTGCGCAGATCTGCTCCGTAGCGGTGCAGGCCGCCGAGGTCGAAGCTCGCAGCGTACGCGCCTCGCGTCCACTCCTCGCTTCCCCAGTCGCTCTCGTAGTACACCACCGGGTTCATCGCCTCGGGTCCGTAGTAGTGGGACAGCGACTCGAGGATGCGCTGCTTGCGGTCCTCGGCCGACATCGCGAAGACGTCGTCGGCGTTGCGATCGCTCACGAAGCCGACGAGGGTGCCCCGTTCATCGCCGTGGTTGGTGTTGTCGTAGGCCTCGTGCGACAACTCGTACGGGCTGAACGCCGTGCCGCTGAGTCCCTGCTCCCGCCAGAACGGACGGTCGTAGACCGCGTGCACCTTGATGACGAAGCCCATCGAGAGATGCTGGTGCAGCTGGTGCTGACGCCGCGGCATCGGGGGGATGAACGAGATGCGGTTGTAGAGGACGGGTGCGTGCGCGAGGATCGCGAACCGGGCGGTGACGGTCAGGTCGTCCGTGGTCGCGGTCACGCCGTCCTCGCCCCATTGCAGGGAACGGACGGGCTGGCCGAGGTGCACGTCGTCACCGAGACGTTCGGCGAGCAGCAGCGGAACCTGCTGCAGACCGCCGACCACGCGCTGGTCGAGGATGAAGTCGGCGTCGACGAGGTTCGAGTACGAACCGGCGGATGCCGCCATCAGCAGCGACTGCAGCAACGAGAAGGCATGGGTGGGCTTGGTCAGCATCGCGGAGCCGGTGGCGAAGGCGAGGTTGCGCACGGCCTCGTCGTCGTCGGTCTGCCGGCGGAGCCAGGCGTCCCAGGAGATCTCGTCCCACTCGGCCGCGTTCGGATGCTCCCACGGCCTGTCCGGGTCGATCTCGGCGACCATGGCGTCCAGCCGGTCCGTGATCTCGGCGATGACCTTCTCGGTCTCCGCCGTCACGGGGAACATCTCGCCGGTGAACCGCGCGGCGACACCATCAGGGCCGACGTACACGCTGTCGCCCTCGCGGTAGCGGCTGAAGGTCTCCAGGCCCAGCTCGTCGATCGCGTCCTTGAGCGCGTCCTGGTCCGGCGAGACCCACTGCCCGCCGATCTCGAGCATGGCGCCGTCGATGACGTCGGTCCACAGCCGGCCCCCGACGCGGTCGCGCGCTTCGAGGACCGCCACGGACAGTCCTGCCTTGCGCAGGTCGTTCGCCGCGGTCAGACCGGCAGCACCCGCTCCGACGATGAGCACGTCACGTGTGATCTCAGCCATTTGCAACTCCTTCGTTGTCGTGCCGCTTCGTTGTCATGCCGGTCGCGGCTCCGGAATCCCCCGATCCTGCCGCGACCGGACGGTGTCAGGCTGCGGCGAGTGCCGCTGCGATGATGTCGAGCCCTTCGCTCAGCAGTTCGTCGCCGATGGACAGCGGCGGCAGGAAGCGGATGACGTTGCCGTAGGTGCCGCAGGTCAGGACGATCACGCCCTGGGCGATCGCGGACTTGGCGACGGCTGCGGTGAGCGCCGCATCCGGAGCGTTCGTCTGCGGGTCGACGAACTCGGCGGCGATCATCGCGCCGTGTCCTCGGACGTCCCCGATGCGGGCGTCGGAGGCCTGCAGCTCGCGCAGACGCCCGCCGAGGAGCTCGCCGATCTGCTGCGCTCGCTCGATCACACCGTCGTTCTCGAAGACGTCGATCGCGGCGAGGGCAGCTGCGCAGGCGATCGGGTTGCCGCCGTACGTGCCGCCGAGACCGCCGGCGTGCGAGGCGTCCATGATCTCGGCACGACCGGTGACGGCAGCGAGCGGGAGGCCGCCGGCGATGCCCTTGGCCGTTGTGATGAGGTCGGGTTCGATGCCGAAGATCTCACTCGCGAACATGTGACCGGTGCGGGCGAACCCGGTCTGCACCTCATCGGCGATGAAGACGACGCCGTTCGCTGCGCACCAGGCGGACAGCGCGGGCAGGAAGCCGTCGGCGGGCACGACGAACCCGCCTTCGCCCTGGATGGGCTCGATGATGATCGCGGCCAGGTTGTCCGCGCCGATCTGCTTCTCGATCTGCAGGATCGCTCGTGCCGCGGCGTCGGCGCCGGAGAGCCCGTCGCGGAACGGGTACGACATCGGAGCCCGGTAGACCTCGGGGGCGAACGGACCGAATCCGCTCTTGTACGGCATCGATTTGGCCGTCAGCGCCATGGTGAGGTTGGTGCGGCCGTGATAGCCGTGGTCGAAGGCGACGACGGCTTGGCGGCCGGTGTGCTTCCGCGCGATCTTGATCGCGTTCTCGACGGCCTCGGCTCCCGAGTTGAACAGCGCGGTCTTCTTGGCGAAGTCGCCGGGGGTGAGCCGGTTCAGCGCCTCGGCCACCTCGATGTACGACTCGTACGGCGAGATCATGAAGCAGGTGTGCGTGAACTGGGCGACCTGCGCGGCGACCGCGGCGGCGATCTTCGGATGGGCGTTGCCCACGGTCGTGACGGCGATACCGGATCCGAGATCGATGAGCGAGTTGCCGTCGGCATCCACCACGACTCCCCCGCCGGCTGCCACCGCGGCGACCGGAACGGTGTGTCCGACCCCGGCGGGCACGGCCTCCGCCTTGCGAGCGAGGATCTCGGCCGAGCGCGGCCCTGGCAGGTCGGTGACCAGGCGACGCTCCTGAGGGAGGTCGGGTCCGCCGAGGGGAAGAGCTGGGGCGTCCGTGTCGAGAAGGGCCATGTTCGCGAGCGTAGACCGGACGATGCAGCCTCGCACTCGCCGCCCAGTACAATTTCTTGAATCAGTTCGCCGCTTTGTACAAGCACATCGAACCCTCGGAGGATGCCGTGGACCACCCCACCCTGCGTGCACTGCTCGGGCGCCGGGACCTCGGTCTTCGGCTCGTGGGAGACGAGGCCGAGCTGGACGACGGCGCGCTGGATCAGCCGCTGCGGTGGGTGCACTCCTCCGACCTCGTCGATCCCACTCCGTTCCTCGCCGACGATCTCACCCTGCTCACCACCGGCAGTCAGTTCACCGACGACGACGCAGACGAGTACGTCGCCCGACTCGCGGCGCGCGGAATCCTCGGGCTGGGCTTCGGCACCGGGGTGCGGCGTCCGCAGGTTCCCGACCGGCTGATCGATGCATGTGCACGGGCGAGCATCCCGCTGTTCGAGGTGCCGTACGACACCCCGTTCATCGCGATCGCTCGCGCCCATGCCGAGGCGATCGCCGCCCAGACCTACGCCAGACGAACCTGGGCGCTGGACGCGCAGCGTGCTCTCGCCGTCGCGGCGCTCCGGCCGCGCGGCTTGGAGTCCACCCTCACCGAGCTCGCCAGGAGACTCGAACACTGGGTCGGGATGTTCGACGCGACCGGACTGCTGGTGCACGAGCATCCGCACGAGGCGCTGCACCCGGACGACCTCGCCGGCCTGACCGCGCGGGCGACCGAGCTCATCACCCGAGGAGGCCAGGCAGGGCAATCCCTGACGCTCGGAACCGACTCGTTCACCCTCTTCACTCTCGGCCGCACCGGCCACCTGCGCGGGGTGATCGCCATCGGGACCGCCTCGCTCGACGCCGAGGCGCGCGCTGTCGTGACCTCCGTGATCGCGATGGCCGGGCTCGCTCTGGAGCAGAACGAGCAGCTCGACCGCAGTCGGCGCCGCCTGCGGTCGCAGGTGCTCGCCTCGCTTCTGCTTGACGATCCGACCCTCGCGCGCCGTGTGCTGGGCTCCGTTCCTCCCGCACCGATCATGATCGCGATCGCGGATGCGGATGCCCCCGCCGACGCGATCGCGGACTGGTGGGAGCGCCGGCGGGCCGAGTACGGCACGGCGGTGTTCGGCGGAATGTCGGACGCCGGGATCACGATGGTCGTGTCCGCCGAAGACGTCGGCCTCTTCGACGAGCTCGCCGAACGTTTCGGCATCCGGCTCGGGGTATCGGGCCCTGTGGGGTACGGCGCGTTCTCTCGCGCGCACGCCCAGGCTGCCGCAGCCCTCCGGCACGCCGTGGGGCGCGGTGCCGGAGACAGCAGCGGCGTGCGGGCTGTGCGCTACGCCGACACGGTGGCGACGAGCATTCTCAGCACTCTCGTGACGGACGACGCGCGATTGGTGGCGGAGTCGCGGTTGGCTCCGATGCGGGCCGACGGACGGGAGCTGGAAGCATCGCTGCGCACCTGGCTGCAGCACGACGCGCGATTCGAGTCGGCCGCCGCGGAGCTCGGCATCCATCGACACACGCTGCGTTCACGCGTGACGCAGGCGAGTCGCCTGCTGGACACGGATCTGTCGACGTTCCCGGCACGCGCCGAACTATGGGCGCTGCTGCAGGCGTCGCCCGCCTCCTGACCCCGCGCTGGGAGGGGGGGATGGCACGAGTCAGCCGCGTGCGGCGCGGGTGCGCGCGAACAGCACGCGTACGCATCCCCAACCCATAACGGCGACTCCGGCCACGACGAACACGACGCCGAGCAGCCACATCGCGTCCTCCCAGTCGAAGTAGCCGTACGACATCGAACGCAGGAAGCGCCCGAGGTCCTCCGGGAACTCGAGGATGCTGCCGCCGTCGCCGAACACCCAGAGCACGATGCCCAGCGTCGTCGCGCCGAGCCCGACGAAGACGAACGCAGTGATCGACATGCGGTTGCCGACCTCGACCTTCTCGAGGTGCGAGCCATGTGCGGCGATGTGCGGAGCACGGATCGAGATGATCGGCAACACGATGATGAGGGCGATGCCGAGCGGGATGCACATGCCGACGACGTAGCCGCCGAAAGGCACGAGAAACAGCTGCGAGGCGATTCCCTCGTTCCAGTAGTAGTGGAAACCGCTGTTCCGCGACTCGGCCTCGGCGATCGCGGCACCCACCCCCGGAAAGGCGACGGCGATCAATTGGATCAGTCCGACGGGCACCGCGACGAACGCGGGCGCGAAGAAGCACGCGGAGACGAGCCTCAGCAGCACCGTCGCGATCGACGCCAGCTTCTTCCATGCGATCTCGAGCATGCACCATCCGGCGTATATGCCGGGAGCCGCGACGACGAGGTTGCCCGCGAAACGGTCGCCGTCGGCATCCGTCATCGAGTCGAAGACGCCCCACGTGCCGCCCGCGACAGCGGCGACCAGCACGACGAGGTTGAGGCCGGTCAGAAGCGACCTTGTCTCTTCCCGCCAGAGATGTGCATCCGTATCGGCAGCCTGTTCCGCCATGGCATCCCCTCCCGAGTCACGACCTCGACAGGCTATCGCGGCTGGTGGGGCAGGTCGCGAGGCTAGGGTTGCGTACGTGAGTTGGATCCTCCGCCCGAGCGTCGTCGCCGACGCGGAGTGGATCGCCGAGCTGCGTGCCGTCGTTCTGCGCGCCGATCTCGAGCGACTCGGGCGCTTCGATCCGGTGCGGGTTCGGCACCGATTCCGCGCGGCGTTCGACCCGGCGGTGACCCACGTGATCGTGGTCGACGGTCGAGAGGCGGGATCGATCGCACTCCGGCCCGCCGATGACGGGATCTGGCTCGAGCACTTCTACCTGGATGCCGCGCTGCAGGGGCACGGCATCGGAAGCGGCATCCTCGCATCCGTTCTCGACGCACCAGACACGTTCCGTCTGAACGTGCTGCAGGGCAGTCCGGCGCGACGCCTTTATGAACGTCACGGATTCGAACCGGCATCCGAGGACGAGATCGACGTGTTCATGGTCCGACCGTCGCGAACCGACCGCTGATACCGCCTCAGCGCGGCGCGTGCGCCTCGAGGAACTCGTACACGTCGGTGGTGTCGACACCCGGGAACGATCCGGTGGGCAGCGTGGCGAGCAGAGTGCGCGGGGTCTTGACGTTCGGCCAGGACTGCTCGCGCCAGCGCTCCTCCAAGTCTGCGGGCGCGCGGCGGCAGCACACCTCGACGGAATGCTTCGAGACGCCGCGGTGTGTCGTGTCGCGCCCGACGAACCACTTCGTGTCGTCGAAGCGCACGCCGACGCTCACCGAGTGCAGACCTTCGCTGGATGCCTCGACGCGAGCCGTGCACCAGTACGTCCCGTTGCCGGTGTCGGTGTACTGGTAGTACGGGTTGAAGCGGTCGTCCTCATCGAAGACGACCCGGCTCGTCCAGCGGCGGCAGCACATCTGCCCCTCGATGGAACCCAGACGGTCTGTCGGGAAGTTCACGTCGTCATTCTCGTACGCCTTCGTGATCGTGCCCGACTCGTGCACCTTGAGGAAGTGCACGGGAATGTCGAGGTGCCGGGTGGCGAGGTTCGTGAAGCGGTGCGCCGCCGTCTCGTACGAGACCGAGTAGGCGTCGCGCAGGTCCTCGATCGAGATCGCCCGGCGGTCCTTCGCGGCCTTGAGGGTCGGCACCACGTGGGCCTCGGGGATGAGCAGGGCCCCGGTGAGGTAGTTCGTCTCGACGCGCTGACGAAGGAACTCGGCGTAGCTGTGCGGTTCGGCGTGCCCGAGCATGCGGCTCGACAGCGCCTGGAGGACGGCGGTTCGCGCATCGCCCTTGGCCGGGATGCTGCTCGAGAGATACAGCCGCCCGTTGGCGAGGTCGGCGACGCTGCGCGTCGTCTGCGGCAGGTCTGGGGCGTAGTGCAGCGTGAACCCCAGATAGGCGGCGATCTCGGATGCCGTGCGCTGGGTCAGCGGGCCCCCGGGGTGCCCGACCGCGGCGAGGATCTCGGCGGCCTTCTTCTCGAGGTCCTCGAAGTGGTTGTCCTGGCTGCGCATGAGGTGGCGCAGCTCGACGTTCGCGCGGCGCGCTTCTTCCGGGGTCGCCGCGCGCTCGTCCTTCAGGCGATCGATCTCGCCGTGCAGCGCGAGCAGTGCCTTGAGCGCATCCGTCGGCATCGTCTTGGAGATGCGGAACGGCTCGATCCCGAGGGCCTGGAACGTCTGCCCCTTCATCGCGCGCTCGAGCGCGATCTCGGCGGCGCTGCGCTCGTCGAGCGGCTCGCCCTCGAGTAGAGCGTCGATCGTGACTCCGAGGGCGCGCGCGATGGCCTGCAGCTGCGTGAGCTTCGGCTCGCGCTTGCCCGTCTCGATCATCGACAGCTGGCTCGGGGCCCGGTCGACGGCTGTGGCGAGATCGTCGAGCGTCATCCCCCGCGACGTTCGGAGCTGGCGGATGCGACGACCGATCGTGAGGGCGTCGGTGTCTTCTGCGGCGTCAACGGCGGTCATGCGGCCGATTCTGTCACGAAAGCAGAATATTGAGAATTCTTCACCCCGAAAATGTCCAGTGGCGGTGCTGATCTTCACTCAGAGTGGGTGTCAAGCCAGTCATATCGCGAGGCAGACCCGCCCCATTCTCGACACAGACACTCGCAAAGGACCACGATCATGACCACTCCCACCGCTCCCCCGACCACCGCCGGCCCGACGACCGAGCCCACGCAGACGATCCAGCAGGGGCCGACCCTCACGGTCACCGGTCCGATCCGCGATCGGTTCGACGAGATCCTGACGCCCGACGCGCTCGCGTTCCTCACCGAGCTGCACCACCGCTTCGCGCACCGCCGTCACGATCGGATGGCCGACCGCCTGCGTCGGCGCTTCGAGATCGGCAGCGGGCACGACCCGCACTTCCGAGACGACACCAAGCACATCCGCGAGGACGCCGACTGGCGCGTCGCCGGTGCCGGCCCTGGACTCGAGGACCGCCGTGTGGAGATCACCGGCCCCACCGACCCGAAGATGACGATCAACGCGCTGAACTCCGGAGCGAAGGTGTGGCTCGCCGACCAGGAGGACGCCACCAGCCCGACCTGGAACAACGTCATCGGCGGCCAGCTGTCGCTGCGCGACGCCATCAGAGGCGAGCTCAGCTTCACCAACGATCAGGGCAAGACCTACGAGGTCACCGCCGAGCAGACGCCGACCATCGTGATGCGTCCGCGCGGCTGGCACCTGGTCGAGAAGCACCTCACCTTCATCGATCGCACGGGCCGCAGCATGGCGGCATCCGGATCGCTGATCGACTTCGGCCTGTACTTCTTCCACAACGCGAAGGAGCTGATCGAGGCGGGCCGCGGCCCGTACTTCTACATCGCCAAGCTCGAGTCCAGCGAAGAGGCGAAGCTCTGGGATGACGTGTTCACGTTCGCCGAGGAGTACGTCGGAATCGAGCACGGCACGATCCGCGCGACGGTGCTCATCGAGACGCTGCCCGCGGCGTTCGAGATGGATGAGATCCTCTACGAGCTGCGCGACCACTGCGCAGGGCTCAACGCCGGACGCTGGGACTACATCTTCTCGATCATCAAGAACTACCGCGGTCGCGGCGCACGCTTCGTACTCCCCGACCGCAGCGAGATCACGATGACCGTGCCGTTCATGCGCGCGTACACCGAGCTGCTGGTGCAGACCTGCCACAAGCGTGGCGCTTTCGCGATCGGCGGCATGAGCGCGTTCATCCCGAACCGACGCGACCCCGAGGTGACCGCGAGCGCGATCGAGAAGGTCTCCGCCGACAAGAAGCGCGAGGCCGGCGACGGCTTCGACGGCACCTGGGTCGCGCATCCCGACCTGATCCCGACGGCTCAGGCGGAGTTCGACGCCGTGCTCGGCGACCGGCCGAACCAGATCGACCGGCAGCGCGAGGACGTCCGTGTGACGGCCGAGCAGCTGCTCGACCTGCGCATCGGGCGACCGATCACCGCACAGGGCGTGCGCGACAACGTCTCCGTGGCGATCCGCTACATCGAGGCGTGGCTGCGGGGTCTCGGCGCGGTCGCCATCGACAACCTGATGGAGGATGCCGCGACCGCGGAGATCTCGCGTTCGCAGGTGTGGCAGTGGATCCACCAGGACCGCTCGACCGACGACGGTACCCGCATCACCCCGGAGTACATCGAGGGGCTGATCGCCGAGGTGCTGGCGCAGACCACGCGGTCGGTGGGCGACCGTTTCGACGATGCCGCCGAGATCTTCCGCGAGGTGTCGCTGGGCACGGAGTTCCCGGCGTTCCTCACGCTGTCGGCCTACTCGAAGTTCCTGGTCGAGGAGGACTGACCCCGAAGCACGCGCAGCCCACCGGGCACAACTTCGGGCCCCCGCGACGACACGCCGATGCAGGCGACCACTGCATCGGCGTGTCGGACGCGTAATCCGAAGTTGTGCCCGGTGGGCTGCGTCGGCCTGGCGGGCTGCGCGGTCAGGCGATCTCGCCCGCGGCGACCGTCTCGGCCAGCGCGTGCACGCGGACCAGGTGGTGGGCTGCGTAGAAGTCGGCGTCGGTGAGGCGCGCGGCATCCTCGTCGCGCGGCGTCTGGTGTGCGACGACGGCGACGACGGCGAGCGCGTGCATCCAGCCGCCGGCGAGCGTGCCAAGCAGCATGAGATACGGGACGCTGACGGCAGAGGCATCGCGCCCGGCCCCGAAGCCCAGGAGGGCGTCGGTGGCGGTGCGTGCGGCATCCACCGCTCGACCGAGCCGGTCCGCGACACGGACGGCGACCTCGCCACCTGCCGCGCGCAATGCTGCGACCGTCGCGTCGATCTGTGCGAACAGCGCGCTCACCGTCCCTCCCTGGTCGCGCAGCACCTTGCGACCGATCAGATCGTTCGACTGGATCGCCGTCGTGCCCTCGTAGATGGGGATGATGCGCGAGTCCCGGTAGTGCTGGGCAGCGCCGGTCTCCTCGACGAAGCCCATGCCCCCGTACACCTGGATGCCGTCGCTGGTGACGCGCAGCGCCTCTTCGCTCGCCCATCCCTTGAAGATCGGGACGAAAAGCTCGGCCATCGCCAGAGTGGCATCGTCATCGCCTGCACGATCGAACAGGTCGCCGACGTGGACGGCGAGCGCCCGCATCGCGAACACCCGGCTCGACATGGACCGCAGGATACGACGCACATCCGGGTGCTCGGCGATCGGCGTCCCGGCGGGGCGGCCCTGGACCGGTCCCTGGAGCCGACCGGCCGCGTAGGCAGCCGCGCCCTGGAGCGCCCGATCCGAGATGCCGGTCGCCTGGTGCCCCATGCCCACCCGAGCCGAGTTCATCATGACGAACATCCCCGCGAGGCCGCCGTGCAGCTCGCCGACGAGGTAGCCGGTGGCGTCGTCGTACGACAGCACGCACGTGGGGCTGGCGTGGATGCCGAGCTTGTGCTCGATCGCGATGGTCTCGATGCCGTTGCGGTCTCCGAGCGAGCCATCGGCGTTCACGAGTACGCGCGGCGCGACGAAGAGCGAGAGGCCCTTGGCGCCTTCCGGCGCACCGGGGGTGCGCGCGAGGACGAGGTGGACGATGTTCTCGGCGATGTCGTGGTCGCCCCAGGTGATGAAGATCTTCTGGCCGCTGATCGCGTAGGTGCCGTCTTCTCGCGGCGTGGCGGTGGTGCGGATCGCGCCGAGGTCGGTGCCGGCCTCGGGCTCGGTGAGGTTCATCGTGCCGGTCCACTCGCCGCTGACGAGTTTGGTGAGGTAGGTCTCGCGCAATTCATCGGATGCCGCGGCGTCGAGCGCGTGGATGGCTCCGGCACCCAGCATCCAGCACAGCGCGAAGGCCATGTTGGAGGCGTTCCAGACCTCGCCGAGGCCGGCGCCGACCGACTCAGGGAGACCGTCGCCTCCGGCGGACTCCGGGGCGGTCGCACTCACCCATCCCGATTCGACGAGCGCCTGGTACGCCTCGGCGAAGCCGTCGGGCAGGTGCACCTGGCCGTTCTCGAGGCGCGCGCCGACCTGGTCGCCCTGCCGGTCGAGCGGAGCGAGCACCGAGGCTCCGAACTCGCCGGCACCCGCGATGATCTCGACGGCGTCGTCGGCGGTGATCGCTCCGCCGGATGCCTCGGCGACGATGTCGCGGCCGAACGCCTCCCGGTAGAGGAAGGCGTAGTCCGCGGTCGGCGGGATGTAGGGGGTGGCAGCGCTCATCGTTCACTCCTGATCAGGTGTTGCGAGACTGAGAACCAGTGTAACTGGAACTCAGTCTCACAACCAGGGCCGCATGACCTCCGACGGGCGTACCCTGGGCGCATGAGCACGGTCTGGGATGACATCGCCGCGGAGTTCCTGCATCTCTACAAGCGAGGAGCGCGCCTCCTCGCGGTGGCCGGAGAGGATGCCGAGCGCTCCCGCAGTGCGGCCGACGACCTGGCAGCCGCGCTGATCGCCGCCGACCAGACGGTCGAGCGGATGCACACCGCCGACGGCGACGAGCAGAGGCTCCGGGATGAGGTCATCGCTCCGTTCCGCGCCGACCCGCAGACCGATCGCATCGTCATCGTGTCCGGACCCGCCGATCTCATGAGTCAGAGCGTCAGGGGCCTGTGGAACTACCTGCTGTGGCAACTGGCCGGAGACGAGCAGCCGCACAGCGCGGCATCCGCCCTCGTCGACGTCACCGACCCGGCGAATCCGACCAGGCGATTCGCCGACTACTGCGCGCTCCCCTCGTCATACGGCGCCTGAGCCCGACGGCCGCGGACGCAGCCGAGTACCATCTGAGGTGTGACCGAACGCGCTCCTCTCTCCCGCAAGCTGTCCGCCATCGCCGAATCGGCGACGCTCAAGGTCGATGCCAAGGCCAAGGCGCTCAAGGCCGAGGGCAAGCCCGTCATCTCTTACGCTGCCGGCGAACCCGATTTCGCGACGCCGCAGTTCATCGTGGATGCCGCAGCAGAGGCCCTCGCCGACCCGGCGAACTACCGCTACACCCCGGCCCCCGGCCTGCCGGCGCTGCGCGAGGCAATCGCGGCGAAGACCCTGCGCGACTCAGGGCTCGAGGTTTCCCCCAGCCAGGTGATCGTTACCAACGGCGGCAAGCAGTCGGTTTATCAGGCCTTCCAGGCTGTCGTGAACCCGGGCGATGAGGTGCTGCTGCCCGCTCCGTACTGGACGACCTATCCCGAGGCGATCCGTCTGGCCGACGGCATCCCGGTCGAGGTCTTCGCCGGTGCCGATCAGGACTACAAGGTCACGGTCGAGCAGCTCGAGGCCGCTCGCACCGAACGGACCACCGTGCTGGTGTTCGTCTCGCCGTCGAACCCGACCGGCTCGGTCTACACGACCGAGGAGACCACGGCCATCGGCGAGTGGGCGGTCGAGCACGGCATCTGGATCATCTCGGATGAGATCTACCAGAACCTCACCTACGAAGGCGTGAAGGCGACGTCGATCGTCGAGGCGGTCCCGGATGCCGCCGGCCAGACGATCCTCGTCAACGGCGTCGCCAAGACCTACGCGATGACCGGTTGGCGGGTGGGCTGGATGGTCGGCCCCGCGGACGCGATCAAGGTCGCCGGAAACCTGCAGTCGCACCTGACGAGCAACGTGAACAACGTCGCCCAGCGCGCGGCGATCGCGGCGCTCAGCGGCCCGCAGACCGAGGCGCTCGCGTTCCGCGATGCGTTCGATCGTCGTCGGAAGCTCATCGTGTCCGAGCTCTCGAAGATCGACGGGGTCCGTGTGCCGAACCCGCTCGGAGCGTTCTACGTCTACCCCGACGTGCAGGGTCTGCTCGATCGCACGTGGGCGGGCAAGACCCCCACCACGTCGCTGGAACTCGCCGACCTCATCCTCGACGAGACCGAGGTCGCTGTGGTGCCCGGCGAGGCGTTCGGCCCGTCCGGATACCTGCGCCTGTCGTACGCACTCGGCGACGACCAACTGCTCGAGGGCATCCAGCGCCTGCAGCAGCTGTTCGCGTAGTCCGCGCGTTCATCTGCTTCGCCGAGCCCCCGTCTTGCTGTCGACACCCCGTCGTATCGTCGTGCGCACGACGGGGGCTCGGCGCTAAGACGGGGGCTCGGCGCTCGGAATGTGCGGCGCCCGGATCAGGATTCCTGGTAGCCGATCAGCCAGTGGACGCCGTAACGGTCGGTGACCTGCCCGTCGTAGTCGCCCCACGGGCGCTTCTGAAGCGGGCCGGTGATCGTGCCGCCGTCGCCGAGCGCGGCGAACCACCGCTGCAGCGTCGCGGCATCCGCGGTTCCGAGCAACGAGAAGGTCGCGCCGGAGATCTGCACGGCATCCTGATCTCCCGCGGCATCCGAGCCGAAGATCTCGACGGCGCCGCGCACCAG
Source organism: Microbacterium sp. KHB019 (assembly GCF_037285405.1). Lineage (NCBI taxonomy): Bacteria > Bacillati > Actinomycetota > Actinomycetes > Micrococcales > Microbacteriaceae > Microbacterium > Microbacterium sp. KHB019. The sequence continues at coordinate 28,384 of NZ_JBBDHF010000004.1, forward strand.
GCCGTGCGCTATCGCATCGCCCGGTCCGTCGGTGCGACCGAACTGTTCGTACGTGAACAGCTCCATCTCACCGCCGAACACATCGCGATAGAAGGTCAGCGCCTCGGCTGCGTTGCCGGGGAAGAACAGGTACGGCACGAGTCCACTCATCCCGCGAGTGTAGACCCAGTGGTCTCAGTTCAGAGTTCGACACCCACCAGGACGGGCTCCGGTTGGAGCAGCAGCCCGAACTCGGAGTGCACACGCGCCTGGATGTAGCGCGCGAGTTCGGCGAGTTCCGCGCCTGTCGCATGACCGCGGTTGGTGAGCGCCAGAGCGTGTTTCGTCGAGATCCCGGCGCGCGACCGCGGCAAGCGGAAGCCCTTCGTGATGCCGGAGTTCTCGATGAGCCACGCGGCGCTGACCTTCACTTCGGGGCGCACGGTCTGCGTCGGCGGGACGTAGCCGTCGAACGATTCGAGCGGGATCACGGTCGCGGCATCCAGGTCGGGGGCTACCTGCCAGCGCGGGCACGCGGAAGGCAGCTGCGCCGCGACGACCTCGGGGACGATGAGGTTCTGGAAGAACGAACCTGCGCTGCTCGTGTCCGGATCGTGGGGGTCGAGGAGCATGCCCTTGGCCGCGCGGATCGCGAGGATCTGTTCGCGCACCCGGGCGAGCGGAACGGTCTCGTCACCGGTGATTCCGAGCGCGCGACGCAGCTGGTCGCCGCCGATCGCGCGCCCCGTCTCGCCGACCTCGGCGAGATCGAGGGTGACCGACAGGATGACGGCCCGCCGGATCGGCGCTCCCCCGTAGTGGTGCTTGAGCACGGAGGTCCGGAATCCCAGCCCCAGCTCGGATGCCGGCGCCGTCGACACCTCGCCGGTGGACTCGTCGATCAGCTCGACCTCGACGAGCGTCTCCTGGATCTCCTGGCCGTAGGCGCCGACGTTCTGTACCGGAGCCGCGCCCACGGTTCCGGGGATGCCGCTCATCGCCTCGATCCCGGCGAGACCGTGCTCGACGGTGTAGGCGACGAGATCGTCCCAGTTGTGCCCCGCCTGAACCCGCACCCGGACGCGGCCCGCGTGCGGGGAAGCGAGGCGCTCGATGCCCGTGGTGAGGATGCGGATGACCGTGCCGTCGAAGGGCTCGTCGCCGACGAACAGGTTCGACCCTCCCCCGAGGACGAACCACTCCTCGTGGCGCGACCACACCTCGCGCAGCGCGTCGACGAGCTGGTCGGTGGTCGTCGCATCCAGCATCCGCTCCGGGGCGGCACCGGTGCGCAGGGTCGTGAGCTCAGCGAGCGGAATCGGGGTGATCTCTGCCATCGGGTCTCGGCCGCTTCTCAGAGCGCGACGCGCAGCTGCGCCTTGACGAGCACGGTCGTGTCGACGTGCTTCACAGTGAGGTCGATACGCGCAGAGGCGTCATCGACAGCGCCGACCTTGGCGAGCACCGAGACGTCGGCGCCGTTGTCGGGGTCGACGACGACGGGGCGGGTGAATCGCACGCCATAGTCGGTGATCTTCGCGTCGGCGTCGAGAGCGGCGACCACGACGGACGATGCGAGACCCATCGTCAGCATCCCGTGGGCGAGGACGCCCGGCAGGCCGACGGAGGCCGCGACGTCGTCGCGGTAGTGGATCGGGTTGAAGTCTCCCGATGCACCGGCATAGCGGACGAGGGACTCGCGGGTGAGGTGGACGGTGCGCTCGGCGATCACGTCTCCGACTTCATACGTCATGCCGCTGCCTCCTCATCGTCGGAGCCGACGAGCAGGACGCTCGTCGCGGTGACGACATGGTCACCGGCGGCATCCGTGATCTCGGCTTCGCTGGTGATCATCGCGTTTCCCGCCATCATGCGGATGCCGGTGACCTTCAGCTGCCCGGTGAGCTCGTCACCGGCGACGATCGGCTTCGAGTAACTGAACTTCTGCTCGGCATGGATGGTACGGGCCAGCACGATGCCGGAGTCCGGCTCGGCGAGAAGCTGCTGGAGCGTGAGGTCCTGGATGACCATCGCGAAGGTCGGAGGCGCCACGACATCAGCGTGGCCGAGGGCGCGCGCGGCCTCGACGTCGGTGTGCAGCGGAGCGTCGGCGAAGACGGCGCGGGCGAACTCGCGCACCTTCTCGCGGCCGACCAGGTACGGCGGTGTCGGCGGGAACTCCCAGCCGATCAGTTCGTTGTTCACAGGCACCAGACGAGTCTACCGAGCGGATGCCGCGGCAGTCTGTGCGGGCGGCCGTGGAAAGGTGCGGAGACTCAGCGGCGCCGAGCGCGCAGCGCCTTGATCGCCATCTGCACGGCGATGAACGCCAGGTACGCGGCGAAGAGCATGTTTCCGAGGAACGGGTCGATCAGGGTGGCGAGCCACGCGCCGAGCGCCGTCATCGTGCACGCGGAGACACCGATGATGCCGGCTGCGAGCAGGTCGACGTTGCGGTGGCGGAGGTTGCCGATCGTCCCGGAGATCGCTGTGGGGATCATCATGAGCAGTGACGTCCCCTTCGCCTCGAGATCGCTGGTGCCGAAGGCGAGCATCAGGACGGGAACGACGATGACGCCGCCGCCGACGCCGATCAGCCCGGCGATGATCCCTGTGCCGACGCCGACGAGCGCGAGCGCTGCGCCGTTGATCCAGCCGAGTTCGAACACGGCATCACGCGACGGGATCACCAGGAACAGGCTGACGATCACGATGACGAGGAATCCGACGAAGCCCCATCGGAGGGCGCTCTGCGAGATCCGAGGGAGCAGGCGCGTGCCGATCTGCGCGCCGATGACGGCGCCGACGGCGAGGATGAGGGCGGGGATCCAGGCAACAGAACCACTGACCGCGTACGAGATAACGCCGACGCTGGCCGTCGGAACGATCGCGGCGAGTGAGGTGCCGGCGGCCAGGCGCTGGTCGAAGTGCAGCATCAGCACGAGCAGCGGGACGATGACGGTGCCGCCACCGACTCCGAAGAGTCCGGAGAGCAGGCCGGCGATCAGGCCGATGATGATGAAGGTCAGGTACGCGCGGGGGCCGCGGACCCTTGCATCCTGGATTTCACTCACTCGCGCAAGCCTAGCGCGGGCAGCATCCTCCCCCGCGTCGACGGCGCCGGCGTGGACTCGCCGAGTACGCGAGAAGGCCCGCCCATCCCTGATCGGGATGGGCGGGCCTTCTGCGCGGTGATTTACTCGCCGGCCTCGGTGAAGCCTGCAGCCTGGGCAGCCTCAGCGGTGCGGAACCACACCTCGGCGACGGTCTGCTCGTACCACTGGCCATCGGGGCGGTGGAACTTCATGGAGTCCTTGTTGCCCTTGATGTCGAAGCCCTCGGGGGCGGAGCCGTCCTCGTTCGCGGGAGCGGAGTCCGCACCGAACTCACCGTCGACGAGTGCAGCGGCGGCCACGGCCTCAGCGGCTGCGCCCTCCTCCTGCGACTCGGCACCGGCGTCAGCGGCATCCTCGGCGGGCTTCTCGGCCTTGGGGGCCTTCTCAGCCTTGGGTGCGGCCTTCTTCGCCTTGGGGGTGACGGGCTCGAGAACGAGTTCGATCACGGCCATGGGGGCGTTGTCGCCCTTACGGTTGCCGACCTTCGTGATGCGGGTGTAGCCACCCTCGCGCTCGGCGACAAGCGGCGCGATCTCGGCGAAGAGGACGTGGACGGCCTCCTTGTTGCCGAGGATCGACAGCACGCGGCGGCGCGCATGCAGGTCGCCGCGCTTGGCGAACGTGATCATGCGCTCAGCGAGCGGACGCAGGCGCTTGGCCTTGGTCTCGGTCGTCTTGATCGACTTGTGGGTGAACAGTGCCGATGCGAGGTTGGCAAGCAGCAGGCGCTCGTGGGCGGGGCCGCCTCCGAGGCGGGGTCCCTTGTTGGGCTTAGGCATATTCGTCTAACTCCTGGTCAGATATTCGGGAAGGTCAGAAGGACTCGTCTTCGCCTGCGCCGTAGAAGTGGGCGCCGTCGAAACCGGGCACCGAATCCTTGAGCGACAGACCGAGCGAGATGAGCTTGTCGCGCACCTCGTCGACCGACTTCTGGCCGAAGTTGCGGATGTTCATGAGCTGCGTCTCCGACAGAGCCACGAGCTCGGACACCGTGTTGATGCCCTCGCGCTTGAGGCAGTTGTAGGAGCGAACCGACAGGTCGAGGTCTTCGATCGGCATGGACAGCTCGCTGGAGAGCACGGGCTCCACAGGTGCCGGGCCGATCTCGATGCCCTCAGCCTCGACGTTCAGCTCGCGAGCGAGGCCGAACAGCTCGGTCAGGGTCTTCGCGGCAGAGGCGACGGCGTCCCGCGGGAGGATGCTGTTCTTCGTCTCGACATCGAGGATGAGCTTGTCGAAGTCGGTGCGCTCACCGGCACGAGTCGCCTCGACGCGGTAGCTGACCTTGAGGACCGGCGAGTAGATCGAGTCGACGGGGATCTGCCCGGCCTCGGCGTACTCGTTGCGGTTCTGGGTGGCAGACACGTAGCCGCGCCCGCGCTCGATGGTGAGCTCGAGCTCGAACTTGGCGGTGTCGTTGAGGGTCGCGATGACGAGCTCGGGGTTGTGCACCTCGACACCGGCCGGAGCCGAGATGTCAGCGGCGGTCACTTCACCCGCACCGGTCTTGCGCAGGTAAGCGGTGATGGGCTCGTCGCGCTCGGACGAGACGACCAGCTGCTTGATGTTGAGGATGATCTCGGTGACATCCTCCTTCACGCCGGGGATGGTGCTGAACTCGTGCAGGACACCATCGATGCGGATGCTGGTGACAGCAGCGCCGGGGATCGACGAGAGCAGGCTGCGACGCAGCGCGTTTCCGATGGTGTAGCCGAAGCCGGGCTCGAGCGGCTCGACGATGAACCGGCTGCGGTTCTCGGCGATCTTTTCCTCGGTCAGTGTGGGACGCTGTGCAATGAGCACTCTGTGTTCCTTTCGATCACATGCCCGCTATATGACATGTGGTGGGTGAGGTCTTGAGTTGTGAAGTTCGTGCCCGTGATCGGGCGTGTGCCGCTCGCCGAGGAATGGCGAGCGACACACGAGCCGGATCAGACGCGGCGACGCTTCGGCGGACGGCAGCCGTTGTGAGCCTGAGGCGTCACGTCCTGGATCGAACCGACCTCGAGGCCGGCGGCCGTGAGCGAGCGGATCGCGGTCTCGCGGCCGGAGCCCGGACCCTTCACGAAGACGTCGACCTTCTTGACGCCGTGCTCCTGAGCCTGGCGGGCAGCCGACTCGGCAGCCATACCAGCGGCGTACGGGGTCGACTTGCGCGAGCCCTTGAAGCCCACGCCGCCGGACGATGCCCAGCTGATGACGGCGCCGGACGGGTCGGTGATCGAGACGATGGTGTTGTTGAACGTCGACTTGATGTGGGCCTGGCCCAGCGCGATGTTCTTCTTCTCCTTGCGGCGCGGCTTGCGCGCGGCGGCCTTAGGTGCAGCCATGAAAGTTTTCTCCTGTTCCCTGGCCGCTGCTTAGCGGGCCTTCTTCTTGCCGGCGACGGTGCGCTTCGGGCCCTTGCGGGTGCGGGCGTTGGTCTTGGTGCGCTGACCGCGGACCGGAAGGCCACGACGGTGGCGGATGCCCTCGTAGGAGCCGATCTCGACCTTGCGGCGGATGTCTGCGGCGACCTCGCGGCGCAGGTCACCCTCCACCTTGTAGTTGCCTTCGATGTAGTCGCGGAGTGCGATGAGCTGGTCGTCGGAAAGGTCCTTGACACGGATCGACTCGTCGATCTCGGTGGCCTTGAGGATCTCGACCGAGCGGGTACGGCCGACGCCGTAGATGTAGGTAAGGGCGATCACCACGCGCTTGTCGCGCGGGATGTCAACGCCGGCAAGACGTGCCATGCGGTTTCTCCTGGGATGAGTAGAGGTGTGGGGCAGGATGTGGACCCGGGCCTCTGTCCCGAGGTGTCAGCCGTGGCCCCTGAGCTTGTCGAAGGGTCGGCGTCTTGATCCTGCCTGTTCGTATTGAGTTGTGTGTCAGATCCGGTAGATCAGCCTTGGCGCTGCTTGTGGCGCGGGTTGCTCTTGCAGATCACCATGACGCGGCCGTGACGGCGGATCACCTTGCAGTGATCGCAGATGGGCTTGACGCTGGGGTTGACCTTCATTGTGTTTCCTGTTCGCTGTCTTCACCGGGCAGGCGGAAAGCCTGGGGCGTTACTTCTCGACCGATCAGCGGTAGCGGTAGACGATGCGGCCGCGGGTGAGGTCGTAGGGGCTGAGCTCCACGACTACGCGGTCCTCGGGGATGATGCGGATGTAGTTCTGCCGCATCTTGCCAGAGATCGTGGCGAGCACCTTGTGTCCGTTGGAGAGCTCAACGCGGAACATCGCGTTGGGCAACGCCTCGGAAATGACGCCCTCGATCTCGATGACACCGTCTTTCTTAGCCATAGCCTCGCTGACGCTTCTGCAGACCGGTCGATCTGCGGTGGATGGATGATTGTGATGCCAGCATCGGACGGACACGCCGAAACCGGGCGCAAGGCACCAACGCTCTATCTTATCCGCTTCGGTTCCGTGCGGCAACTCGGGCAGACAACAGCGGGCCGTCCCGAAGGAACGGCCCGCTCAGAGTCGGCCCTGCACAGCCGAGGATGTGCTCAGCCGAGAGTCTGCTCAGCCGAGGATCTGGGCGAAGCGCGCGCCGATCTCGGAGTTCTCGATGCGCTCACCGTCGATCTCCACGGTCGGAGTGCCCTGGATGTCGTGGTCGTTCGTCTGCGAGGTGACGAAGCGCTTGTACGTGCCGTCGGCGATGCAATCAGCAGCCGCGCCGGCACCGACCTGATCGGCGAGGGACACGAGCTCGTCATCCGACAGACCGGCGGTGTTCTCCTCCGGCTGGTTGGCGAAGAGCAGGTTGAAGTAATCGAGAGCGGAGTCGGGGGCCTCGGCGGCGACGCAGTAGACTGCGCTCGCGGCGCGCGTCGAGAACTCGGTGTTCTGCGAGTAGCGGTCGAGGATCGAGATCGGGTGCAGATTCAGCGTGATCTTGTCATCGGCTGCGGCGCTCTGGAGCTGCTCGCCGTACGTGTCCTCGAAGTCGCCGCAGATCGGGCACATGAAGTCGACGAACGTGTCGACCTCTGTCTCGCCCTCGCCGAAGCTGATCGCGCCGGTCTCCTCGTTCACGATCGCGCTGCTCGGGGCCGTTCCGGGTGCGGTCGCCTGGTTGTTGAGGACCACGACGAGGGCGCCGAGGGCAACGAGGACGACGACGACCGCGGCGGAGATTCCGATCGCGAACCAGTTGGTGTTGCTCTTGGCAGCAGCGGCCATGCTTTTCCGTTCTTTCAGGCCCGCGCTGTGAGCGGGTCAGGGCAGGGGGCTGTCCAATCTTCCCGCGTAATCCTATGCCCCTCTTGTGAGCGGCCTCCCGCCTCTTGTCCCCGAGAAACCATCATTGGCTTGAGACACCACGCCCCACGTGATGTCTCAGCCGTCGAATGGTGTCTCGGCCTGGCGTCTTGTCCTGCACACCTGCAGCAACTCGGCGCCTCGTTGGAAATATGTGGATAGCGCGGATTCCTCGTGTGCGCGCGATGCAGGATGCTGGAATGCCATTGCTCCTCGCCGATCGCGCCGTACTCGCATCTCCGTCGGCACTGCTCACGCCGGCGGATTGCCGGATGCTCGGAATACCGCTTTCTCCACAAAGACTCCATCGCGTGCGCAAGGGCACCTACGTCGATCGTGAGCAGTACGAGAATCTCCCGTCCTGGGCGAAGTACGCCGTCCGAGTGCATGCCTTCGCACTGAGTCACCCCGACGCGATCCTCGCATTCGAATCCGCCAGTGTCGTGCACGGCCTCCCCCGCTTCGGTGAGACCCGCGACATCCACCTCTTCGATCCGGATCGCACCCGATCACGCCGATTCGGCGACGTCGTCGTTCACACCAGCAACGATCCGCGCGAGTTCGATCGCGTGCACGGTTTGCTGACCACCGGCATCCTCGATACCGTCGTCGACCTGGCCAGGGCGCTTCCGCCGGCCCGAGCACTGGCCGTCATGGACGCAGCGATCTCCACCGTCCAGGGCGGTCCACTGAGTCTCGATGACATCCGCATTCGGGCAGGCGAGCAGGAGAACCGCCGGGGTCGCGCACGCCTCGCCTGGCTCCTCGCGCATGCCGACGGCGCCGCGGAGTCCCCGTCAGAGAGCGTCAGCCGAGCGGTCATCGAATGGTGCGGCTTCGAGACCCCGGAACTGCAGAAGGAGTTCCGCTACGAAGGCTCACTGGACCGCGGCGACTTCTACTTCCCGACGAGTCGGACGATCGGAGAGGCCGACGGCTGGCAGAAGTATCAGCTCGATGACCCGGAGCAGGCAGCTCAAAGCCTGACCGATGAGAAGCGGCGTGAAGACCGGCTGCGACGCCACGGGCATTCCGTGGCGCGATGGGAATTCGCCGACGCGTGGAAGGTCGATCCGCTCGCACGGGCTCTCGATGCCTCGGGTGTGCGGCGTGTGTCGCATCCCCAGCAGGCGATGCTCGCCACGTTGCGGCGGGATCCGCGCGAGCAGCCCCCGACACGTCGTCGCGAGACATCAACGCGCGCGTGAGAAACCATTCGCCACGTGGTGTCTCGAGTGGCAGATGATTTCTCAGCGAAATGCTGGGCGCGGGGCGCGGGGCGGCGGGGCAGCGCGGGGGCTACGCCGGGCGAACGGGAACGACGCCGAAGGGGGCGAGGCCGGCCGCGCCGCCGTCGGGCGCGGTCAGCACCCAGATGCCGTCGGCATGAACCGCGACGCTGTGCTCCCAGTGACTCCCGTCGCTGCCGTCGACGGTCGAGACCGTCCAGTCGTCGTCCTCGACGAACGTCTCCTCGGATCCCGCTGTGACCATGGGCTCGATCGCGAGCACGAGCCCCGGCTTCACCTCGGCACCGGGGTCGGGCGTGCGGTAGTTGAACACGCTCGGCGCCTCGTGCATCTTGCGGCCGATGCCGTGGCCGACGTACTCGCGCAGGATGCCGTACGTCTCGCCGGAGACCGCAGAGGGCCCCTGAGCCTCGATGTACTCCTGGATCGCTGCACCGATCTCGCCGATGTGACCGGCGGATGCCATCGCTGCGATGCCCGCCCACATCGATCCCTCAGTGACACGCGAGAGCTCTGAACGAGCGGCGACGAGATCAGGACGCGCCGGGTCCGGAACGACGAACGTCCGCGCACTGTCGCCGTTCCATCCCTGGAACTGGGCGCCGCTGTCGACCGACACGATGTCGCCGGGCTCGAGCACGCGCGCGCCGGGGATGCCGTGCACGACCTGCTCGTTGACCGAGATGCATGTGGTGTGGTGGTAGCCGCGCACGAGCTTGAAGTTCGACTCGGCCCCACGGGAGAGTACGGCGGCAGACGCAGCCTCATCGACGGAGGCGGTCGTCGCCCCGGCGCGGATCGCGGCGCCCGCGGCATCCAGTGACGCCGCGGTGATGAGACCGGGTTCGATCATCGACCGGAGCTGAGCCGGCGTCTTGTAGATCGAGCGACGGAACACGTCAGGCAGCGAGCGTCAGCCCGCGCGCAGCGAGCGCCGACATGATGCGCTCGGTGATCTCGTCGAGGGAGCCGACGCCGTCGATCCGGTCGACGATGCCACGCTCGCCGTACACGGCGAGGATCGGCTCGGTCTCCTTCTCGTAGATGTCGAGGCGGTGCGCGATGCCGTCTTCGGTGTCGTCCGAACGACCCTGCTCCTCGGCACGAAGCTTCAGGCGCGAGATGCTCTCGTCCCGCGGGACGTCCAGCAGGATCACCGCATCCAGAGCCTCACCACGGCCGCTGAGGAACTCGTCGAGATGCCCGACCTGTGCGGCGTTGCGAGGATAGCCGTCCAGCAGGAACCCGTTCTCGGCGTCGTCCTGCGACAGCCGGTCGCGTACGATCTCACCGGTCAGCTCGTCCGGCACGAGGTCGCCGCGATCGAGGATCGCCGTGACCTTGAGGCCGAGCTCGGTCCCGCCCTTGATGTTGGCGCGGAAGATGTCTCCGGTCGAGACGACCGGGATGCCGAAGGCCGAAGCGATGCGCACGCCCTGCGTGCCCTTGCCGGAGCCCTGCGGGCCGACGATGAGAAGTCGTGCGGATGCTGTCAACGGAGAAGCCCTTCGTAATGGCGCTGCTGGAGCTGTGCGTCGATCTGCTTGACCGTCTCGAGTCCCACACCGACGATGATGAGGATCGATGCGCCACCGAACGGGAAGTTCTGGTTGGCGCCGACGGTCGCGAGTGCGATCAGCGGAATCAGCGCGATCAGACCGAGGTAGATCGAGCCGGGGAACGTGATGCGGGTGAGCACGAAGTCGAGGTACTCGGCCGTGGGCCGACCGGCACGGATGCCGGGGATGAACCCGCCGTACTTCTTCATGTTGTCGGCGACCTCGACAGGGTTGAACGTGATCGCGACGTAGAAGTACGCGAACCCGATGATCAGCAGGAAGTACGCCGCCATGTAGAGCGGGTGGTCGCCTGTGGTGAAGTACTGCGAGACCCAGACCACCCAGCCGGCCGGCTCCGTGCCATCCTGCGGGGTGTTGAACTGGGCGACGAGCATCGGGATGTACAGCAGCGACGACGCGAAGATGATCGGGATCACACCCGCCATGTTCACCTTGATCGGGATGTACGTGTTCGTGCCGCCGTAGGTGCGGCGGCCCACCATGCGCTTGGCGTACTGAACGGGTATGCGCCGCTGGGATTGCTCGACGAACACGACAAGCCCGGTGACGACGATTCCGATCGCGAGCACCAGCAGGAACGTCTCGAAGCCGTTGGTCTCGAAGATCGTCCACATCGCGGCGGGGAAGGTCGCGGCGATGGACGTGAAGATGAGCAGCGACATGCCGTTGCCGATGCCGCGTTCGGTGACGAGCTCGGCGAACCACATGATGAGGCCGGTACCGGCGGTCATCGCGATGATGATGAGCAGCTGCGCCCACCAGACATCGTTCGTGAGGAGCTGCTGACACGCGGCGACGTCAGTGGTGCCGAACAGCTGACCGCTGCGAGCGACCGTCACCAGAGTCGTCGACTGCAGCAGTGCAAGCGCGATCGTGAGGTAGCGGGTGTACTGCGTCAGACGGGCCTGCCCGGCCTGGCCCTCCTTGTGGAGCGCCTCGAAGTGCGGGATGACCACGCGCAGCAGCTGCGTGATGATGGTCGCCGTGATGTAGGGCATGACGCCCAGGGCGAAGATGGAGAGCTGGAGGAGCGCGCCACCCGAGAACAGGTTGACCAGGCTCAGCAGTCCCTCGGTGCCCGCGTTGATGCGCAGGCACTCCTCGACGTTCGGGAAGTGCACGAACGGAGCCGGAACGTGGGAGCCGAGCCGGTAGATGGCGATGATCGCCAGAGTGAAACCGATCTTCCGACGCAGGTCGGGAGTGCGGAAGATCCGCGCGATAGCGCTAAACAAGGGCGTTCCTCCAGAAAAGGGTAGCCAGTCCGCGGCGGACGGCCGAAAGACCAGCGTAACGCAGAGAGGGGCCGGAGAATCTCCGACCCCTCTCTGATGCGGTTACTTGACGGATCCGCCCGCAGCCACGATCTTCTGCTCGGCAGAACCCGAGACCTTGTCGACCGAGACGGTGAGCTTCACGTCGATGTCGCCGTTGCCGAGAACCTTGACCTTCTCGTTCTTGCGAACAGCGCCCTTGGCGACCAGATCGCTGACGGTGACATCGCCGCCCTTCGGGTACAGCTCCGCGAGCTTGGCCAGGTTCACGACCTGGTACTCGACGCGGAACGGGTTCTTGAACCCGCGCAGCTTCGGGGTGCGCATGTGCAGAGGCATCTGCCCACCCTCGAAGCCGACCCGAACGGTGTTGCGAGCCTTGGTGCCCTTGGTTCCGCGACCGGCGGTCTTGCCCTTGGAGCCCTCACCGCGACCGACACGGGTCTTCGCGGTGTTGGCGCCGGGGACGGGACGCAGGTGGTGGACCTTGAGGACACCGGGGCGGGATGCCGTGGCATCCGCCTTCGGAGCGGCCTTCTTGGCAGCCAGCTTCTTGGCAGCAGTCTCAGCCTTGGCGTCAGCGGCCTGAGCAGGAGCCTTCTTCTCAGCAGGCTTCTTGGCAGCGGCCTTGGGAGCAGCCTTCTTCTCGGCAGCGGCCTTGGGAGCAGCAGCCTTCTTCGTGGTCTTCTCGGCCTCGGCCGAAACGTTCTTCTCAGCCATTAGTCGATCTCCTCAACCTTGACGAGGTGTGCGACGGTCTTGACGTAGCCGCGCGTCTGCGCGTCGTCGGGGCGAACGGTGGTGTCACCGATGCGCTTGAGACCGAGGCTGCGCAGCGTGTCGCGCTGGTTCTGCTTCTCGCTCACCTTGGACTTGATCTGGGTCACCTTGAGACGGGCGGCCATCAGGCACCTACCTTTGCAGCGGCCGCAGCGGCGGCCTTTGCCTCGTTGCGGATGATGATGCCCGGAACGACGGCGTCGTAGTCGAGACCACGGCGGGCCGCGACAGCACGAGGCTCCTCGAGGCCCTTCAGCGCCTCAACGGTCGCATGCACGATGTTGATCGTGTTCGACGAGCCGAGCGACTTCGACAGGACGTCGTGGACACCGGCGCACTCGAGCACGGCGCGGACCGGACCACCGGCGATGACACCGGTACCGGCAGCAGCCGGGCGCAGCAGCACTACGCCGGCAGCGGCCTCGCCCTGCACCGGGTGCGGGATCGTGGTGCCGACGCGGGGCACGCGGAAGAAGTTCCGCTTGGCCTCTTCGACACCCTTGGAGATGGCCAGGGGAACCTCGCGGGCCTTGCCGTATCCGACACCGACCAGACCGTTGCCGTCACCGACGACCACGAGAGCGGTGAAGCTGAAGCGACGACCACCCTTCACGACCTTCGAGACGCGGTTGATGGTGACGACGCGCTCCAGGAACTGGTTGTCGCCACGATCGCGCGAGTTGCGGTCACGGCCGCCCTGGTTGCGGTCACGGCCGCCGCGGCGGCCTTCGCGCTGCTCGCGAGCGGGCTCGGCTGCCTCAGTGGCAGCGGCCGTCTCCGGAGCGGCAGCAGCCGTTTCGGTCACTTCGTTCTCCTTGTTGTCACTCACAGTGCCAGCCCCCCTTCGCGGGCGCCATCGGCGATGGCCGCAACGCGACCGGCGTAGCGGTTTCCACCACGGTCGAACACGACCTCGGTGACACCGGCGGCCTTCGCGCGCTCGGCGACGAGCTCGCCGACCTTGCGGGCCTTGGCGGTCTTGTCGCCGTCGAACGAGCGCAGCTCGGTCTCGAGCGTGGATGCCGAGGCGACGGTGTGGCCCTTGCTGTCATCGACCAGCTGGACGAAGACGTGGCGAGCCGAACGGTTGACGACGAGGCGCGGACGCGACTCGGTGCCGACGATCTTCTTGCGAAGGCGGCTGTGACGACGCGCGCGGGCGTCAGACTTTGACTTGAGAGCCATGGTTACTTACCACTCTTTCCGGCCTTGCGACGCACGTTCTCGCCGGCGTAGCGCACGCCCTTGCCCTTGTACGGCTCGGGCTTGCGGATCTTGCGGATGTTGGCAGCTGCCTCACCGACAGCCTGCTTGTCGATGCCACTCACGGTGAGCTTGTTGGTGCCCTCGACCGTCAAGGTGATGCCGGCGGGCGGGTCGATCAGGACCGGGTGCGAGAAGCCGAGAGCGAACTCGACCGAGCTGCCCTTCTGCTGCACGCGGTAACCGGTGCCGACGACCTCGAGGCCCTTGGTGTAGCCCTGGGTGACGCCGATGATGTTGTTGTTGATGAGCGTGCGGGTCAGGCCGTGAAGCGACCGCGACTCGCGCTCGTCGTCGGGACGGGAGACAACCACCTGGTTGTCCTCGACCGCGACCTCGATGGGCTTGGCCACGTTCAGGGTGAGCTCACCCTTGGGGCCCTTCACCGCAACCGCACGGCCGTCGACCGAAACGGTGACGCCCGCGGGGATCTCGATGGGAAGTCGTCCAATACGCGACATTTGGGATTACCACACGTAGGCGAGAACTTCTCCGCCCACGCCCTTCTGCTCAGCCTGACGGTCCGTGAGGAGACCGGAGGAAGTGGACAGGATGGCCACGCCGAGGCCGCCGAGGACCTTGGGGAGCTCCGTGGACTTCGCGTAAACGCGCAGACCCGGCTTCGACACGCGCTTGATGCCCGCGATCGAACGCTCACGGTTGGGGCCGTACTTCAGCGTGAGGGTGAGGCTCTGGCCGACGCGTGCGTCGGTGATCTCGTAGCCGGCGATGTAGCCCTCCTGCTGGAGGATGTCGGCGATGTGCGTCTTGAGCTTGCTCGACGGCAGCGACACAGTGTCGTGGTGAGCCGAGTTCGCGTTGCGCAGACGGGTCAGCATGTCTGCGACCGGGTCTGTCATTGTCATGGGTTGTTTCCTTTGGTCATGAGGTTTCGGCTGCCGTTACACGACAGACGACCTTCGATGAGTCGCAATCTTCAATTGTAAGCGCACGCGGAACCCCCGCCCGACGGGCGGGGGTTCGAAGCGTCACGCCTTGGCGTCCTCCGACTGGAACGGGAAGCCGAGGTGGCGGAGCAGTGCCCGACCCTCGTCATCCGTCTTCGCCGAGGTGACGACAGTGATGTCGAAGCCGCGGACGCGGTCGATCTTGTCCTGATCGATCTCGTGGAACACGCTCTGCTCCTGGAGACCGAAGGTGTAGTTGCCGTGGCCGTCGAACTGCTTGGCCGACAGCCCGCGGAAGTCGCGGATGCGGGGCAGCGCCAGCGAGACCAGGCGGTCGATGAACTCCCACGCACGGTCGCCACGGAGGGTGACGTGCGCGCCGATGGCCTGGCCCTCACGCAGCTTGAACTGCGCGATGGACTTGCGGGCCTTCGTGACGATCGGCTTCTGGCCGGTGATCTTGGTGAGGTCCTCGACCGCGCCATCGATCACCTTGCTGTCGCGAGCCGCCTCACCGACACCGGTGTTGACGACGACCTTGACGAGGCCGGGGATCTGCATCACATTCTGGTAGCCGAACTCATCCTGCATCTTCTGCTGGATCTCGGCCTTGTACTTCTGCTTCAGGCGCGGCTGGATCTTGCCAGCCGGCGCGGCAGTGTCGGTGCTCATCAGAGGTCCTTACCTGACTTCTTCGCGTAACGCACGCGGACGGTGCGCTTGACGCCGTCCTTGGTCTGCTCCTCGACCCGGCGGCCGACACGGGTCGGCTTTTTGGTCTCGGGGTCGACGAGTGCGACGTTCGAGATGTGGATGGGAGCCTCGAGGGTCTCGATGCCACCCGTCTTGGTGCCACGCTGCGTCTGACCGACGCGGGTGTGCTTGGTGACGTAGTTCACGCCCTCGACGATGACGCGGTTCTGCTCGGAAAGGACCTCGAGGACCTTGCCCTGCTTGCCGCGGTCGCCGCCACGCTCCTGCTTGGCGCCGGTGATGACCTGAACCAGGTCACCCTTCTTGATGTTCGCCATGATCAGATAACCTCCGGGGCGAGCGAGACGATCTTCATGAACTTCTTGTCACGAAGCTCACGACCGACCGGGCCGAAGATGCGGGTGCCGCGAGGCTCCCCGTCGCTCTTCAGGATGACGGCGGCGTTCTCGTCGAACTTGATGTACGAGCCGTCCGGACGACGGACTTCCTTCTTCGTGCGAACGATGACCGCCTTGACGACGTCGCCCTTCTTCACGTTGCCGCCCGGGATCGCGTCCTTGACCGTGGCGACGATGGTGTCACCCAGACCTGCGTAACGACGGCGAGAGCCACCGAGAACGCGGATCGTGAGCAGCTCCTTCGCGCCGGTGTTGTCGGCGACCTTGAGGCGGGATTCCTGCTGAATCACAATTACTCCTTAAGCAAGCCGAGGGCTTACTTGGCCTTCTCGACGATCTCGACCAGACGCCAGCGCTTGGTGGCGCTGAGCGGACGGGTCTCGCTGATGACGACGAGGTCGCCGATGCCCGCCGAGTTGTTCTCGTCGTGCACCTTGCGCTTCTCCGTGCGGCGGATGACCTTGCCGTACAGGGGGTGCTTCACGCGGTCCTCGACCTCGACGACGATGGTCTTGTCCATCTTGTCGCTGACGACGTAACCACGCTGCGTCTTGCGGTAACCGCGAGCGTCCTCGTCACGCACGTCGTGCGAGACGGGAGCTTCCGCTTCCTTCTTGGTGGCCATTACTCAGCCTTCCCTTCGGCGTCAGACGAGGAATCCTCGGTCTTCTTCGCCTTCGACTTGGACGCCTTCTTCGCCGGCGCCTCGACCGGAGCGGGCGTCGCACGGATGCCCAGCTCGCGCTCGCGGATCACCGTGTAGAGGCGCGCGATGTCGCGCTTGACGGCGCGGATGCGGCCGTGGCTCTCCAGCTGGCCTGTGGCCGACTGGAAACGGAGGTTGAACAGCTCCTCCTTGGCCTTGCGCAGCTCCTCAACGAGGCGCTGGTCTTCGAACGTGTCGAGCTCCGCCGGGGCGAGCTCCTTGGTGCCGATCGCCATTACGCGTCGCCCTCCTCGCGCTTGATGATGCGTGCCTTGAGAGGCAGCTTGTGAATGGCTCGGGTCAGTGCTTCGCGAGCGAGTTCCTCGCTGACACCAGCGACCTCGAAGAGGACGCGACCCGGCTTGACGTTTGCGACCCACCACTCGGGCGAACCCTTACCGGAACCCATGCGGGTTTCAGCAGGCTTCTTCGTGAGCGGACGGTCGGGGTAGATGTTGATCCACACCTTTCCACCACGCTTGATGTGACGCGTCATCGCGATACGAGCTGCCTCGATCTGACGGTTGGTCACATAAGCGGGAGTCAGGGCCTGGATGCCGTACTCGCCGAAGGAGACCTTCGTGCCGCCGGTAGCCTGACCCGAGCGACCCGGGTGGTGCTGCTTGCGGAACTTGACCTTACGGGGGATGAGCATTATGCCGACGCTCCTTCTGCAACAGGTGCCTCGTTGCGCGGGCCACGACGACGGTCGCCACCGCGGTCATCGCGACCACGGGACTTCGGCGCGTTGGCCTGCTCGCGAGCAAGTTCCTTGGCGGTGAGGTCGCCCTTGTAGATCCAGACCTTCACGCCGATACGGCCGAAGGTGGTCTTCGCCTCGTAGAAGCCGTAGTCGATGTTCGCGCGCAGCGTGTGCAGAGGCACACGTCCCTCGCGGTAGAACTCCGAGCGGCTCATCTCCGCGCCGCCGAGGCGGCCGGAGACCTGGATGCGGATGCCCTTGGCGCCGGCGCGCTGAGCGCCCTGCAGACCCTTGCGCATCGCGCGACGGAACGCCACACGAGCAGAGAGCTGCTCGGCGATGCCCTGGGCGACGAGCTGAGCGTCGGCCTCGGGGTTCTTGACCTCGAGGATGTTCAGCTGGATCTGCTTGCCGGTGAGCTTCTCGAGGTCGCCGCGGATGCGCTCGGCCTCGGCGCCACGACGACCGATCACGATGCCCGGGCGGGCGGTGTGGATGTCGACGCGGACGCGGTCACGGGTGCGCTCGATCTCGATGCTCGAGACACCAGCGCGGTCGAGCTGAGTCTTCAGCAGGTTGCGGATCTTGACGTCCTCGGCCACGTAGTCGGCGTAACGCTGGCCCGGCTTCGTCGAGTCCGAGAACCAACGGGACACGTGGTCCGTGGTGATTCCGAGGCGGAAGCCGTACGGGTTTACTTTCTGGCCCATTACTTGCTCGCCTTCTTCTTGCTGTCGCCGTCAGCCGCAGCAGCGACCTCAGGCGTCGAGAGCACGACCGTGATGTGGCTCGTGCGCTTCTTGATCTGGAAAGCGCGACCCTGAGCGCGGGGGCGGAAACGCTTGAGCGTCGTGCCCTCGTCGACGTACGCGTTTGCCACGTACAGGTCCTGCTCGTCGAGGAACTCGCCGTCGCGATCCGCCTTCACCTGTGCGTTGGCCATGGCCGACGCGACAAGCTTGTAGATCGGCTCACTGGCGCTCTGCGGGGCGAACTTCAAGATCGCCAGAGCCTCCTGGGCCTGCTTGCCCTTGATGAGCGCGACGACACGACGAGCCTTCTGAGGGGTCACGCGGATGTGTCGCACGCGTGCGATGGACTCCACCATTTCTCTCTCCTCTATCGTCCCCGCGTCAGCGGCGACGGCCCTTCTTGTCGTCCTTCTCGTGGCCGCGGAAGGTGCGGGTGGGCGCGAACTCGCCCAGCTTGTGACCGACCATGGTCTCGGTGACAAACACAGGAATGTGCTTGCGACCGTCGTGGACCGCGATCGTGTGACCCAGCATGGCCGGGATGATCATGGACCGGCGAGACCAGGTCTTGATGACGTTCTTGGTACCGGCTTCGTTCTGCACGACGACCTTGCGAAGCAGGTGCTCGTCGACGAAGGGGCCCTTCTTGAGACTCCGTGGCATCTTCTTCTACTCCTACTTGCGCTTCTTGCCGGCGGTGCGACGGCGCACGATGTACTTGTCGCTTTCCTTGTTGGCGTGACGGGTACGACCCTCAGCCTGACCCCAGGGGGAGACGGGGTGACGTCCACCGGACGTCTTGCCCTCACCACCACCGTGCGGGTGGTCAACCGGGTTCATCGCGACACCGCGGACGGTCGGGCGGATGCCCTTCCAGCGGCTGCGGCCTGCCTTGCCCCAGTTGATGTTCGACTGCTCGGCGTTGCCGACCTCGCCGATCGTGGCGCGGCAGCGTGCGTCGACGTTGCGGATCTCACCCGACGGCAGGCGGAGCTGCGCGTAGGGGCCGTCCTTGGCGACGAGGCGAACGGATGCTCCAGCCGAACGAGCGAGCTTCGCTCCTCCACCGGGACGGAGCTCGATCGCGTGGATCACCGTACCGGTCGGGATGTTCTTCAGCGGGAGGTTGTTGCCCGGCTTGATATCAGCCGATGCACCGTTCTCGATGATGTCGCCCTGCTTCAGCTTGTTCGGCGCGAGGATGTAGCGCTTCTCGCCGTCGAAGTAGTGCAGCAGCGCGATGCGCGCGGTGCGGTTGGGGTCGTACTCGATGTGAGCGACCTTGGCGTTGACGCCGTCCTTGTCATTGCGACGGAAGTCGATGACACGGTACTGGCGCTTGTGTCCACCACCGATGTGACGGGTCGTGATGCGGCCCTGGTTGTTGCGACCACCGGTCTTCGAGAGCGGGCGCAGCAGCGACTTCTCCGGCGTCGATCGAGTGATCTCGGCGAAGTCAGCCACCGACGAGCCACGGCGACCCGGGGTCGTGGGCTTGTACTTGCGAATAGCCATGATTGTCCTTTATCCCCCGGATCAGCCGATTGCCGTGAAGATGTCGATGGTGCCCGACTTCAGGCTCACGATGGCGCGCTTGGTGTCCTTGCGCTTACCGGTGCCGAAACGGGTGCGACGGGCCTTGCCGACGCGGTTGATCGTGTTGACCGACGCGACCTTGACATCGAAGATCTTCTCGATGGCGAGCTTGATCTCGGTCTTCGAAGCGCGCGGGTCGACGAGGAAGGTGTACTTGCCTTCGTCGATCAGCGAGTAGCTCTTCTCAGAGACAACCGGCTTCAGGATGACGTCACGGGGGTCCTTGTTGAACGCCGTCTGGAGGGCGCCGTTCTGCTCGGTCATGCCGAGACCTCCTCGGTTGCGCCGGTCTTGGAGGCGATGAAGCCCTTGAGAGCGGCCTGGGTGAAGACGATGTCGTCGGAGACGAGCACGTCGTAGGCGTTGAGCTGGTCGAAGCTGATCACGTGGAGGTTCGGAAGGTTCCGGATGCTCTTGGTGGTCAGTTCATCGTTGCGCTCGGTCACGACCAGCACGTTCTTCGACGAGGCGACGGTCGCGAGGAACTTCGCGGCGGTCTTCGTCGAAGGCGCACCGTCGATGCCGAAGGACTCGATGGCGTGCAGGCGGTCACCGCGGAAGCGGTCGCTGAGCGCACCCAGGAGGGCGGCCGCGATCATCTTCTTGGGGGTGCGCTGCGAGTAGTCACGCGGCTTCGGGCCGTGGACGATGCCACCGCCGGTCATGTGCGGCGCGCGGATCGAGCCCTGACGGGCGTTACCCGTGCCCTTCTGCTTGAAGGGCTTGCGGCCGGCACCGGAGACCTCGCCACGACGCTTGGTCGAGTGCGTGCCCTGGCGAGCCGCCGCGAGCTGCGCGACGACGACCTGGTGGATGAGCGGAATGTTCGTCTTGACGTCGAAGAGCGCGGCGGGCAGCTCGATGGAGCCGGCCTTCTTGCCGTCGGCCTTGAGGACGTCGAGCGCGAGAGTCGAGTCAGCCATGGACTAGGCCCCCTTCACTGCGTTGCGGACGTAGACGACGCGGCCACGAGCACCGGGGACGGCGCCCTTGACGAGCAGCAGACCCTTCTCGGCGTCGATGCCGTGCACCGTCAGGTTGAGGACGGTCACGCGCTCGCCACCCATACGGCCGGCCATGCGCATGCCCTTGAAGACGCGGCTCGGGGTCGACGATGCGCCGATCGAGCCGGGCTTGCGGTGGTTGCGGTGTGCACCGTGCGATGCCGAGACGCCCTTGAAGTTGTGGCGCTTCATGACACCCGCGGTGCCCTTGCCCTTGCTGGTGCCGACGACGTCGACCAGCTGGCCCGCTTCGAACACGCCGTCGACCGTGATCTCCTGACCGAGTGAGTAGTCAGCAGCATCCGCAGTGCGGATCTCGGTGACGTGACGGCGCGGCGTGACGCCGGCGGCCTCGAAGTGAGCGGTGAGGGGCTTGTTCACCTTGCGGGGGTCGATCTGACCGGCCGCGATCTGAACAGCGTTGTAGCCGTCCTTCTCGGGCGTACGGACCTGAGTGACCACGTTGGGTGCCAGCTCGATGACGGTGACGGGGACGAGCTTGCCGTCCGCGTTCCACACCTGGGTCATGCCGAGCTTCGTGCCCAGCATCCCCTTGGAAATCTTTGCGTTGATGTCAGCCATGTCGATCCTTACAGCTTGATCTCGATGTTGACGTCAGCCGGGAGGTCGAGACGCATAAGCGAGTCGACGGCCTTCGGCGTCGGGTCGACGATGTCGATCAGACGCTTGTGCGTGCGCATCTCGAAGTGCTCGCGGCTGTCCTTGTACTTGTGGGGAGAACGGATCACGGCGACCACGTTCTTCTCCGTCGGAAGCGGCACGGGGCCGACGACAGTCGCGCCCGCACGGGTCACGGTGTCGACGATCTTGCGCGCCGACGTGTCGATGACCTCATGGTCATACGACTTCAGGCGAATGCGGATCTTCTGTCCCGCCATTGTCTGCTCACTCTCTTTAAAGCGTCTTACCGTCCTGGATCGGGTGACCCAGGGGCATTGGACGCACGTCGGCGCTGTTCACGCCAGGCACTCCCCCCATCAACTCGACTCATTGAGCCGGCTGAAGAGCTGCGCACCACTGTTCTTCTGTCAGCCCGCACGCCTCTCAGCGCACGGCAGAACCTCCTGGTGGAGGTGGTGATGTTCTGCTGCCCGCGGCCTAGAACCCTGCATCTTCTTGTTCGGGAGAACGGATGCCGTCTATGCACTGCCCTGGCAGTGATCCTGCGGACGCACTGGGCGCACCGCTGGAATGTGGAACTTATCTATTCTGCCATGCCGGATTTCACTTACGCAAACCCGGGCGTGTCGCGCCCGTCGTCCGCGTGAACACGGCGAAGGCGGCGCATCCGAGGATGCGCCGCCCGAGGGTGATGCGACTACTCGTTACCGATCGACTTGTCGGCGGAATCGCGGATCTCATCGATCTTCTCAGAGGCTCCGGGCGCGATCTTCTTAGCGAAATCGGCCACGCCGTCGAGGACCTTGTCGCTGACGTCCTCGGCCTGCTCGCTCTTGACCGCCTCCGCGATCTTGTCCTTGTTCTGCTCGTACAGATCCTTGCCCTTGTTGACGATGTCGTCGATACCCATGAGATCCCCCTTCAGAGGCCGTGTCGCCGGCGAGACATCCCCGCGGCCCTCTCATTGTGCACGCGGAGACCGCCGGACGGAAGAGCGCAGCACAGAAACGACGACAGCGGGGCCGGACCCGAAGGCCCGACCCCGCTGTGAAGCAAGCGAACTTACTTGATGATCTTCGTGACCGTACCGGCACCCACGGTGCGTCCACCCTCACGGATGGCGAAGCCGAGGCCCTCCTCCATGGCGATCGGCTGGATCAGCTCGACCGTCATGTCGGTGGTGTCGCCGGGCATGACCATCTCGGTGCCCTCAGGCAGCGAGATGACGCCGGTGACGTCGGTGGTGCGGAAGTAGAACTGCGGGCGGTAGTTCGTGTAGAACGGGTTGTGACGCCCACCCTCGTCCTTGGACAGGATGTACGCGGTGCCCTCGAAGTTCGTGTGAGGGGTGACCGAACCCGGCTTCACGACGACCTGGCCGCGCTCGACGTCCTCACGCTTGAGGCCACGGAGCAGCAGACCACAGTTCTCGCCGGCCCATGCCTCGTCGAGCTGCTTGTGGAACATCTCGATACCGGTGACCGTGGTCTTCTGCGTCGGGCGGATGCCGACGATCTCGACCTCGGAGTTGATGGCGAGGGTGCCGCGCTCGGCGCGGCCGGTGACGACCGTTCCACGACCGGTGATCGTGAAGACGTCCTCGATCGGCATGAGGAACGGCTTGTCGCGGTCACGCTCCGGGTCCGGAACGCTGTCGTCGACGGCCTGCATGAGCTCGAGGATCGCGTCGACCCACTTCTCTTCGCCCTCGAGCGCCTTGAGCGCCGAGACCTTGACGACAGGAGCGTCCTCGTCGAAGCCCTGGCCTGCGAGCAGCTCGCGGACCTCGAGCTCGACGAGCTCCAGGATCTCCTCGTCGTCGACCATGTCGGACTTGTTCAGCGCGACGAGCAGGTACGGAACGCCGACCTGCTTGGCGAGCAGAACGTGCTCACGGGTCTGAGCCATCGGGCCGTCGGTGGCGGCGACCACGAGGATGGCGCCGTCCATCTGAGCAGCACCGGTGATCATGTTCTTGACGTAGTCGGCGTGGCCGGGAGCGTCAACGTGCGCGTAGTGGCGCTTGGGGGTCTCGTACTCGATGTGCGAGATGTTGATCGTGATACCACGCTGGCGCTCTTCCGGCGCCGAGTCGATGGAAGCGAAGTCACGCTGGACGTTGGTGTCCGACGGGTACTTGTCAGCGAGCACCTTGGAGATGGCTGCGGACAGCGTCGTCTTGCCGTGGTCAACGTGACCGATCGTTCCGATGTTCACGTGCGGCTTGGTCCGCTCGAACTTGGCCTTGGCCACTGGGTCCTCCTCAGGACGTTCGTGTAGAGATTGCCGGGCACTGGATTGTGACCGGTTCTCTACGGGGTTTGATTCTCAGTTTAGTAGAGAGGGCTTTGTGAAGTTGTGTGTTGTCCGACCGGCCTCCGGCGAAGGAGGCCGGCCGGGTTCAGGGCTTACTCGCCCTTGGTCTTCTGGATGATCTCGTCGGCGACGGCCCTGGGGACCTCGGAGTACGAGTCGAACTCCATCGAGTACACCGCGCGACCGGAGGTCTTCGAGCGCAGGTCGCCGATGTAGCCGAACATCTCGGACAGCGGGACCGACGCGCGGACGACCTTGACGCCTGCGGCATCCTCCATGGACTGGATCTGGCCACGACGCGAGTTCAGGTCGCCGATGACGTCGCCCATGTACTCCTCAGGAGTACGGACCTCGACGGCCATCAGCGGCTCGAGGAGCACGGGGTTCGCGCGGCGCGCGGCCTCCTTGAAGCCCATCGATCCGGCGATCTTGAACGCCATCTCCGAGGAGTCGACGTCGTGAGCAGCACCGTCGACGATGGTCGCCTTGACGCCCACCATCGGGTAGCCGGCGAGCACGCCGACGTTCATCGCATCCTGGAAACCAGCATCGATGGAGCCGATGTACTCGCGCGGGATACGACCACCGGTGACCGAGTTGACGAACTCGTACGTCTTGTCGGCCGTGACCTCAAGAGGCTCGATGTTGAACTGGATCTTCGCGAACTGACCAGAACCACCGGTCTGCTTCTTGTGCGTGTAGTCGTGCTTCTCGACGGCCTTCTTGATCGTCTCGCGGTAGGCCACCTGGGGCTTTCCGACGTTCGCCTCGACGCGGAACTCGCGCTTCATGCGATCGACGAGGATGTCGAGGTGCAGCTCGCCCATGCCCTTGATGGTCGTCTGACCGGTCTCGGGGTTGAGCTCCGTGCGGAAGGTCGGGTCCTCCTCAGCGAGCTTCTGGATGGCGACACCCAGCTTCTCCTGGTCGGCCTTGGTCTTCGGCTCGATGGCGACCTCGATGACGGGCTCGGGGAACGTCATCGACTCGAGGACGACCGGGGCGGCCGGGTCGGCGAGGGTGTCACCGGTGGTGGTGTCCTTCAGGCCGATGACGGCGTAGATGTTGCCCGCGGTGAGCGAGTCGACCGGGTTCTCCTTGTTGGCGTGCATCTGGAAGATCTTTCCGATGCGCTCCTTCTTGCCCTTGGTCGAGTTGACCACGGCCGAACCGGAGTCGAGGTGACCCGAGTAGACGCGGACGTAGGTGAGGCGACCGAAGAACGGGTGCACGGCGACCTTGAAGGCCAGCGCTGCGAAGGGGTCCTTCGCGTCGGGGTGACGCTCGATGACCTTCTCCTCGTCCTTCGGGTCGTGCGCCTCGATGGCACCGACGTCGAGAGGGTTGGGGAGGTAGTCGACGACGGCGTCCAGCATCGGCTGCACGCCACGGTTCTTGAACGCCGATCCGCAGAGCACGGGGTAGATCTCCGAGGCGACGACCATCTTGCGGATGGCGCCCTTGATCTCGGCGACCGTGAGCTCCTCGCCACCGAAGAACTTCTCGAGCAGGACGTCGTCGGTCTCGGCGACGGTCTCGAGGAGCAGCTGACGGTACTCCGCAGCCTTCTCCTTGAGGTCCTCGGGGATCTCCCGCACCTCGTAAGAGGCGCCCATGGTGACATCACCCTTCGAGTCGCCGGGCCACACCAGGGCACGCATCTCGACGAGGTCGATGACGCCGACGAAGTCGTTCTCAGCGCCGATGGGGAGCTGGATCACGAGCGGCTTGGCGCCGAGGCGCTTGACGATGGTGTCGACGGTGAAGTAGAAGTCGGCGCCGAGCTTGTCCATCTTGTTGACGAAGCAGATGCGCGGGACGTTGTACTTGTCGGCCTGACGCCACACGGTCTCGGACTGGGGCTCGACGCCCTCCTTGCCGTCGAAGACGGCAACGGCACCGTCGAGGACGCGGAGCGAGCGCTCCACCTCGACCGTGAAGTCCACGTGACCGGGGGTGTCGATGATGTTGATCTGGTTGTTGTTCCAGAAGCAGGTCACGGCGGCAGACGTGATCGTGATGCCGCGCTCCTTCTCCTGCTCCATCCAGTCGGTGGTCGAGGCGCCATCGTGCGTCTCGCCCAGCTTGTGGTTCACGCCCGTGTAGAACAGGATGCGCTCGGTGGTGGTGGTCTTTCCGGCATCGATGTGGGCCATGATGCCGATGTTGCGGACCTTGCTCAGGTCGGTGAGCACGTCTTGTGCCACAGGAGTGTCCTTTTCTGTCTAGCAGTGCGACTGCGAAGAGAGGGGGTGCCCGCCTCCGATGCGGAGACCGGAGGCGGGCGAGGCTGTTACCAGCGGTAGTGAGCGAACGCGCGGTTCGACTCGGCCATCTTGTGAGTGTCCTCACGGCGCTTGACTGCAGCGCCCAGACCGTTCGAGGCGTCCAGGATCTCGTTCTGGAGACGCTCGGTCATCGTCTTCTCACGACGACCCTTCGCGTAGCTGACGAGCCAGCGCAGCGCGAGCGTGTTGGCGCGGTGAGGCTTGACCTCGACCGGCACCTGGTAGGTCGAGCCACCGACGCGGCGGCTGCGGACCTCAAGGGTGGGGCGCACGTTGTCGAGCGCCTTCTTGAGGGTGGCGACGGCATCCTGGCCGTTCTTCGCCTCGACACCGCGGAGGGCGCCGTAGACGATCGACTCGGCCAGCGACTTCTTGCCGTCGACGAGGATCTTGTTCACCAGCGAGGTGACGATCGGAGCGCCGTATACGGGGTCGTTGACGACGGGGCGCTTGGGGGCGGGACCCTTACGAGGCATCTAACTCAACCCTTCTTCGCGCCGTAGCGGGAACGAGCCTGCTTACGGTTCTTGACTGCCTGGGTGTCCAGGGCGCCACGGACGATCTTGTAACGCACACCGGGGAGGTCCTTGACACGACCGCCGCGGACGAGCACCAGCGAGTGCTCCTGCAGGTTGTGGCCCTCACCGGGGATGTAGGCGGTGACCTCGGTGCCGTTGCGGAGCTTCACACGTGCGACCTTGCGCATCGCCGAGTTCGGCTTCTTCGGCGTGGTGGTGTAGACGCGGGTGCATACCCCGGCCTGCTGGGGGTTCGACTTCAGGGCGGGCGCCTTGGTCTTGGTGACCTTGGGCGAGCGACCCTTGCGAACCAACTGCTGAATGGTTGGCACGTTCTCTCCTCATAATGCTGCACGGTGACAGCGTGATGGGTTTCACATCATGACCCACCGGCGCGCCTGATCAGACGCGCTTTTGGTGTGATGGGTATGCCGTGGGGGCTGACCGATACGGATCGGAGCCCGTGTGCAGGCACGCCGAGACGTGCACACACCTGATCAAGTGTAATCCTGCGTAACGCAGCGGTCAAATGATCGCGGGATCGCTGCTACGGCGTCTCCGGATCGAACGGAGAGTCGAGCGCCCGCGTGAGCTCGGCGAGCATCGCCTCGATCTGCGGCTCCACATGCTGCGAGATCGCCGCCTGCACCGCCAGGCGGTGGCGCAGCAGCATCCCGCAGATCTCGCGCCCGACCATGTTCGCGTACTCGTCGGCGAGGGCGACCTCCTGCCGAAGCGCCGCTTTGGCCTCGTCGGAGAGCGGGGGCAGCGGAGGCAGCTCGGCCACGTCGTCATCGGCGAGCCCGGCGATCGTGAAGAGGAACGGAGCGCCCGGCACCGGGTCCGGGTCCAGAGGCATCCCCTCGTACTCGGGGTCGAGGTCCTCTGAAGGGCGATAGCTGCGGGCACGATTGCGCGCCGCCTGCTGATCGAGCTCGGCCTGCAGCATCGGCAGGTTTCGTGCGGTGTACTCGGCGACCGCGTGGTCGACGACCGTCTTGATGCGCGTGGAGAGTCCGTGCTGCACGCCGTGCGGCACGTTCGAACCGATTCCGACGGCGGAGAGGATCGGCGACCCGAGGCAGCGGCGGCACGGCGCGACGCGACCGCGATGAGTCGCCGGCTCCCAGCGCGGCACCCATCGCAGCCAGGCCTCGACGGCCAGGTCCACCTGCGTCTCCAGTGAGCGCTCCACAGGTCAAGGGTACGGGGAACGAGCGCGAACACCGCAGATTTCCGGCATCCCGTTCAGCCGGCGTCGTCACGCTCCCACGGCCAGCGGGGTCGACTCGCGCGCGTGCGGCGCAGGGCGACGCCCGCCCAGCCGGCGATCGCCGCAGCGACCAGGACGATGAGGCTCGCTCCCCCGGTGATCAACCCGCCCATGACGGCCAGCGCGGTGACGAACTCGCCGGTGACGACGAGGACCGTGAATCCGACCGCCAGCAGGTGCGCGAGTGTCGTCGCGATCGCGATCGTCCACACCGAACGGAACCGCGGGCGAGCGATCCGGACGGCGAGCCACAGGATGCCGGCGAACACGATGATCGCGATGATCATGCCGGTGATGCCCGGCGCCTGACCGAGGCCGGGCACCGGGATGATGTCGGCATCGGTCGCGATGCTCAGCGCCCCGAGCCCGAATACGGCGAGCGCGAAGAAGCCGATCGTCGTCATCGTCGTGGCCAGAATCGCCGAGACCCCCGCCGGCGCGGGGCCGCGGGGGTCTGACGTGGTCATGATCCGACTACCTCGAGAGCTGCGGACCGGCCTCGAGCGTGCGCTCGTACTCGCGCTGGGCCTCGTCGTTGAGCTCGGTCTTGCGGGCGCCGCTGCGGGCGACCCACGCGCCGAACCAGATGGTGAGCTCGCGGCCCAGGACGAAAGCTGCGAGGGCGAGCGGGGTGAACAGCTGCTGGCCGACCAGTTCGGATGCCTCGGATGCCGTCACGAGCCAGAACGGCGCCTCGAAGAGCTGACCGAGGATGTAGCCGAAGTACGCCGCGACGCCGACCAGAAGGCCGAACACGACCCACAGGCCCCAACGACCGCGATTGATGATCGCGCCGAGCAGCCAGAATCCGATGAAGAAGACGACCACGGGGGTCCAGAACGCCCAGGTCATCAGCGGCGCCAGAACGGCATCGACCAGACCATCCGCCGTGACGTCGCCTGCCAGCGCGCCGAGGCCGAGCGTGATGCCGAGGTACAGGACCGCGAACGCGAGCGTCGCCAGCAGACCGATCGCCCCGGCGGTGCCGCGGTTGCCGCGCTCACGGGGAGGCTCGGGCGCCTGGACGAAGATGGGCTGCTGCGCCTGCGTCACCGGTACGGCGACCACGGTCTCCGCAACGGTCGGCTCGGACGGGACGACCCGAGTCTCGGTGTCGTCGGCGGCCGACGACAGGTAAGCGGAGTCCGCGATCGACGCGTCCGCGACCGCTGCGGAGTGGTCCCGGGGGCGGAAGCCACCGGTCTCGTCCGCACGCGAAGAATCTGCGTCGGAAGAATCGAAGGGCGACGAGTCGGTGCGCGACGAACGGAAGCCGTCGCCGGATGCCGCGAAGGTGCCGGGGTGGTCCCGCTCTGCAGCGTCGAACGCTGCCAGATCGGGGTCGACGGCCTCGCGGTCCGCGGGCGCGCCAGCGCTCTCCGCGGCGGCGATGTCAGGGGCATCGGCGTCGTCGGCCACGGGGGCGCCGTTGACATCGGCGCGCGCTGCCTCGGCCTCCGCAAGGCCAGCGTTGGCGCTGTCGACGACGTCGTCGACGTCGGACTTCTGCTCGTGCTGGGGGACCTCGGGGTCACTCATAGGGGGCGCCTCTCCTCGTTATCTGCAGTGCGAGGATATCGCCGCGGCACCGCGCCCGAGCGCAGGCGTGCCGACGTGTCGTCTGACCCGCTGCCGCAGGGTTTTCGCGGTGGGTCAGGGAGATTCCGCCGTACCAGGAGCCACAGTGCGCAGCGTGTCGCCGACGAACTGCACCATGACCGGGCCCATCGGCAGGGCGAGCCAGAGCAGTGCCGCGACGATGCCGGCGCTGATGACGCCTGCGATCCAGCTCATCGCGATGTTGCTGCCGTCTGCCCGTGCCATGCTCCCACGGTACGACCGTGCGCGCCCGTCCCCGAGCTGGACACGCTGTGCGGTCGCTCCGACCCGATCAGTACGACGACGAAAGGGGCGTTCATGCCCAGCCGAGCCGGACTTCGACCGTCTCGACCGCCTTCGTCGGGAACTCGTCCCAGCCGCGCTCGAGCTCCTTGAGCACCGCGAGGAGCGCCTTCGCGGCATCTTCCTCCGGTTGCGCGAGTGCGACGGCGATGCGCTCTCCCCAATCAGGGAAGTCCCGCTCGAACCGGCGCATCGGATCATTCACGTCGCGCAGGGACGTCGACGACTCGGCGAATCGTCCGCGGATCGCTTTCGCCAGGTGCGCGACCGCCCATTGACGTATGAAGGCTCCGCCGTTGAGTCGTTCGCCCCGCCGGACTCTGCCGACGCCGATCAGCAGCTTCACCAGCACGAGACGCGCATCGTTGGCCGGGTCGAACGAGTCGGCCGTGTTCGCCCTGGCCTGCGCACGCCCGACCAGCCCGGCCACGGTCTGCTCCGCGTCGTCCACCACGATCGTCGCGTCCACCGCGACAGCGCCACTGAGCTCCTGGGCATCCGCGAGGGCGAACTCGCACACATGACCGTCGTCGTACAGGGCGACGAAACCGATCTCGCCCTCCCGAGCTGTGAGCACGATCCGCTCCTGATCGGGCAGCCAGGACAGGTCAGGCCGCACATCGACTCCTCGGCCGTCAGCCGTGATCGCGAAGAAATCGTGATCAGACCACTCATCGCGGCGGAATCGCGCGCTGTCCGCGGCAGAGCCGAGGAGGACGAGCCCGATCAATCCGTCTCGCTCGCGAACGCCCGCGGCCAGCCCCTGGCTGATCGCCTCGTACCGCGCGGGTGTCGTCATGCGCCCGGCACCTCGACACCCGGCAGGGACCATGCCGCGAACGCCGGCCCGTCGGCGATGAGAAGGACGCCGCCGTCGGATGCCACGGCGAGTGTCGCATCGCCGTGCAGAGCCTCGGCGCGGGCGGCTCCGGCGAGCGCGCCGAGGGGGATCGTGACATCCGCTCCCCCTCTGGTCGCGAGCGCGAGCACGGACTCGTCCGCCGACTCGCGTACGAAGACCATGGTCTCGTCGTCGACGTGGAGCCAGCGCATTCCGCCGGTGCCGAGCACGACGTGCTCGCGACGCAGTCGCACCAGGGAGCGGTACAGCTCGAGTATCGGAGCGACGGACGGGTGCGCCTCGCTCCCCCACGGCATCGGAGTCCTTGATGCCTCGCCATCGGCACCGACCATGCCGAACTCATCACCGGCGAAGACGACGGGGACACCGGGGAGCGTCATCGACAGTCCCAGCGCCACCGGCACCGTGCCCGGGGCCGCGTTCGTCGCGAACCGCCCGGTGTCATGCGTGTCGAGCGGCTGCATGTTGCCCAGGCGCACCCGCCACGGGACGCCGGCGGTGAACCGCGTGATCGCCCCGGCGACGTCCTCGGCGGTGTACCGAGGGATGCCGCCGATGGGCTGACCGAAGAACCAGGGCTCGGTGCGGACTTCGCCCTCAGCCGTCGTCCAGGGCTCGAACTCGTCGCCACACAGCCAGCCCCACACAGGGCGCGTGAACGA
This sequence comes from Microbacterium sp. KHB019, assembly GCF_037285405.1. NCBI lineage: Bacteria > Bacillati > Actinomycetota > Actinomycetes > Micrococcales > Microbacteriaceae > Microbacterium > Microbacterium sp. KHB019. Next base: position 59,123 of record NZ_JBBDHF010000004.1, read on the forward strand.
CGGGTATGTCATGGCGCCGTGCCAGCCGTCGCCCTGCAAGTCGCTGATCGCGTCGTTGGTCGACTCCCCGAGCAGAACCGTGTCAGGATCGATGCGCAGCATCGTCTCGCGCAGCAGACCACGCACCTCGGCGTTCAGATCGACATCGCCCAGGCGTCCCGTCATGTTCGCCACGTCGATGCGCCAGCCATCGGCGTTGAACGGCGGCTTCAGCCATTTCGCGACGATGGAGTCCTCACCGGAGATGAAGCGCTCGCGCAGGGCCGCGGAGGACCAGTCGAACTTCGGCAGCGTGGGCGTGCCGAGCCACGACACGTACTCGGTGTTCCCGTCGTCGGTGAAGTAGTAGTAGCTCTCGGTCTCAGCGCCGGGGTTGCCGAGCGCCTGCTGGAACCACTCGTGCCGGTCGCCGGAATGGTTGCTGGTGAGATCGCCGATCACTCGGATGCCGCGGGCGTGCGCTTCCTCGATGAGGCGGATGTACGCCTCCTCGCCGCCCAGCAGCGGGTCGATGCGGTCGAAGCTCGACGCGTCATAGCGGTGGTTCGATCCGGCAGGGAAGATCGGCGTCAGGTACAGCAGGTTGACACCGAGCTCCACCAGGTGATCGAGGTGTTCGATGATTCCGGGGAGATCTCCGCCGTAGAACTGCTGCGAGCGTCCGGGCATCGCCGGATCCACAGGATCAGTCCACGCCGCGGGGATCGCCCAGTCCGGCGTCGGGTGCTCGTCCGCCTGCGCCGAACGCGCGAAGCGGTCGGGGAACACCTGGTACATGACGCTGTCGCTAAGCCAGGCCGGCGGCGCCGGGTGCGCGACGAGTGCGAAATCCTCGGCATCCAGCGTCTCACCACGATGAACGCCCGACTGGTTGACCCATTCGACCGTGCCGTCGTCGTGCTGCAGCACGAAGCGGTATCCGTGTCGACGGTTGCGCACCGTGATCGGCGCTTCCCACCAGTCCCAGCCGTCCGCACTGCCGACCAGCCGAGCCGTCGTCCACTCGGGTTCGTGGTCGGGGTTCGATCGGGTACGCACCGCCGCGAGGGGACCGTAGCCGTGTGGCACTCGGAGTCGAACCGTGACGACGTCGCCGAGCTGCGGCGCCGAATCGGAGACGTACAGCTCGGAGCCGTCGTGGTGCGGAAGCACGTGATGCGAACGGGTGTCTGTCATGTCGGTTCCCTTCAGGATGCCGGCGGCGCAGCCGCGTCGATGTGGATGGCGGCCGCGGTGCGGCCGGGGAGCTTCAGCGTGGCGACGCCGTCGTCGACGATGAACACCGCGCCGCGGCATCCGTCCTCGGTCGTCGCGTCCGGCCCACCGGAGACGACGTCGCAGTAATCGCCGGCTGGCATGGTCGTGGGGATCTCGAGCGTCTCTGCCGCTTCGCCCGGGTTCACGGCGACGACGCCGCGCCCTGCGCGCTCGAAGCCGTAGGCGTCGCCGGACTCGACGCCCGGCATACGGTGCACGTCGCCGACGGCGTCGTGGAACGCCAGCATCCCGCGGATCGCCGTCCACGACTGCACGCAGGTTCGTTCGCCGTCCTCGTACGCATCGACGGGTCCGTCGACGCCGGCGCACGATGCGTCCTGCGCTCGGCCGTCCTCGTCGGCGCGGGGTCCGGCATCACGATCCGTGAACGCGTAGCCGGAGTACACCACCGGCGTGCCGTAGTCATCGCCGAGCATGAGCACGTTGGCGAGCACGTAGAGGTCGCCGCGCTTGTAGGTGATCTTCGCCTCTCCGCGCTCGGTGTCGTGATTGTCGACGAACACGATCGCGCGGTCGGACGGCACATGCTGCGCACGGACGTACTCGTCATCGGCGTCCCGAAGGGTCGGGTCGGACCAGACGCCGGACTGCAGGGGCTGCGCGAGATCACGCCCGTAAGTGAACTCGAACACGTCTCCGAACCCGGTGTACTCCTCGGGCTGAACGGGCTCTCCCGCCCCTCGGATGACCTCGCTCAGGATGCGCGTGCCCCCTGGCAGCTGCGAGACGATCGCCTCGACGTCGTCGGCCGCCATGTGCTTGGCGGCATCGACGCGAACGCCTGCGACGCCCAGCGAGAGCAGATCATCGAGGTAGCCGACGGTCTTCGCCCGCACCGCCTCTGATGAGGTGTCGAGGTCGGCGAGATTGACGAGCTCGCAGTCCTGCACCTGCTCACGTGATCCGTAGTCCTCGATGTCGCCGCTCGCGGCCAGGCCGCAGTAGTGGAAGTCGCCAGGACCGTAGAGTCCCGGGTAGTCGTAGTGCTCGAACGCGGTGCCGGCGAAGCCCGTGCCAGCTGTGTTCTGTCCGGTCATGTGGTTGATCACGGCATCCGCCACGATCTCGACTCCGGCTGCGTCGCAACGCGCGACCATGTCGGCGAACTCCTCGCGAGTGCCCAGCCTCGACTCGATGCGATGGCTCACCGGCTGGTAGGACGTCCACCATTGTTCGCCGACGATGTGCTCGTTCGGCGGCGAGGTGAGCACCCATGCGAATCCGGCCGGGCCCAGCGTCTGCTCGCACTCATCGGCGATCGATGTCCAGGGAAGCTGGAACAGCTGAACTCCCGCCCCGGTCGCCTCGCCGGGCTCGACGTGCTCTGTCGGCGCCGGCTGCGCGCTGCATCCGGCCAGTACGGCGACCGCCGTGACGAGGAATCCTGTGAACGTCGCGACCGTCAGGGTGCGAGGCATCCGATCACTTCACGCTTCCCGCGGTGAGTCCGCCCACGATGTACTTCTGCAACGCGAGGAAGAGCGCGACCGGCAGGATCGCGGCGAGAACGGCACCGGCGGCGAACACGCTCCAGTTCTTCGAGAACTCATCCGCAACGAACTTGTACAGGCCGACCGCGAGGGTCTGCTTGTCGGGGTCGATGAGGATGACACTCGCGAGCACGAACTCGCTGCAGGTCCCGATGAAGCTGAGGAGGCCGACCACGGCGAGGATCGGTGCGACCAGGCGAAGGATGATCGTGAAGAAGATCCGTGCATGGCCGGCACCGTCGATCTTCGCAGCCTCGTCGATCGACGCAGGCACCGTGTTGAAGAAGCCGTACATCAGGTAGGTGTTGGCGCCGAGCGCACCGCCGAGGTACACCATGATCAGACCGATCTGAGAGTTCAGTCCGATCGCGGGGAAGATATCGCCGATCCTGACCATCAGCAGGAAGATCGCGACCATCGCGAGCATCTGCGGGAACATCTGCACGACCAGCAGCGAGGTCAGGCTGAACCGTCGGCCGGTGAAGCGCATACGCGAGAAGGAATATGCCGCGAGCGCGCCCAGGATCACGGTGAAGAACGCCGTGACCAGGCCGATCACGAGCGTGTTCATGAACCAGGCGCCGTACGGGTGCTGCGAAGACGTGAACAGCGCCGTGTAGCTCGTGAAGTCGAAGTTGCTGAACAGCGAGTTCGCCGTGAGCAGTGTGCCCCCCGGGTTCAGCGACGCCGAGAAGACGTACAGCAGCGGGAAGATCGCGAAGGCTCCGATCGCGATGCCGACGATGTGCCGCCAGCCCGTCTCGCGGAAGTACTTCTTGAACGGCCGGCGTGGAGCCGCCGCCTCGCCGCGGACGCCTGCGCTCTGCGTCACGATCGCCGTGGTCGATTCGTCCTTGACGGTGCTCATGTCAGTTCAGCTCCTCAAGTGCCTTGGTCCGCCGGAACGCGATGACCGAGATCGTCGCGACGAGGATGAAGATGATGATCGAGAAAGCGCTCGCGAGACCGTAGTCGGAACTCGAGCCGACGAACGCCACCTTGTAGACCATGGTGATCAGGATGTCCGTGGCGCCGACGTTGACATTCGCCGAGACATCGCGCGGTCCTCCGCCGGTGAGCATGTAGATCAGGCTGAAGTTGTTGAAGTTGAACGCGAACGAGGAGATCAGCAGCGGCGCGACCGAGACGAACAACAGCGGCAGCTTGATCGATCGGAACACCTGCCAGGCGCTGGCGCCGTCGACTCGTGCGGCCTCCTGCACATCCTCGGGTATGGCCTGCAGCGCACCGGTGCAGATCAGGAACATGTAGGGGAAGCCGAGCCAGAGGTTCACGAGCAGGATGCTGAACTTCGCCAACCACTCGTTGGTGAGCCACGGGATGTCGGCGCCGCCGAACAGCACGACGTTGAGGAATCCGAACTCCTGGTTCATCATGCCGGCCCAGACGAGTGCCGAGAGGAACCCGGGGAACGCGTACGGCAGGATCATGAGGATGCGGTAATAGCGCTTGGACTTCATGCGCGGGTCGTTGAAGACGATCGCGACGAACAGTCCGAGTGCGAAGCACGTCAGCACCGACATGATCGCGAAAACGAACGTCCACACCAGGACGGAGAAGAACGGCCCGCGGATGGACTCCTCCGCGAATGCGCGGACGAAGTTGTCGACCCCGACGTTGATCTGCCAGCCGGGGCGCAGCTCGGTGCCGTCCTCCGCTGTGAACGCGCCGGTCCCTGTGTCTGCGTAGACGACGCCGGTTCTCGTGTCGGTCATCGTGTCGGCGGCCTCGTCGTAGACCAGCTTCGACAGGTAGACGTACGCGCTCGATCCGTCAGGGGTCCGCAGGGCGCCGTCGTTCGGGTCGTCGCTGATCGGCACCGACATGTCGGCGATCGCCTTCTGGTTGGCGACGATCTGCTGGAAGCCGAGCGTGTTGTAACCGGCCAGCCCTGTGGCCTTGCCGCCGTCCATCTCGGCGCCGTCGACCTCTTCGAGCGGACGTTCGTCGCCGCCGATCGACACGTCGCCGTCCGGGGAGGTGACGAGGAAGGAGAACTCGCCGAGCTGCTCGACGATGCTCAGGTCGTACGCCGGAGAGTCGGGCACGCGCTCCTGTGCGGACAGCATCAGCGAGTTGATCGCGCTGTCCTTGTCGCTGTTGTGGCCAGTGCCGTAGTTCGTGAACGCGATGTACCCGGTGTAGAGCGCCGCGAACACCTGGAAGATGAACAGGAAGATGAGTCCGGGGACCAGGTACTTCGCCGGAAGGTTGCCGCGACTGAAGTAGATCCAGTTCGCGAACGCCGTGACCGCGAGCACGATGACCGCGGGGACGATCTGATCGCTGCGCCACAGCACGAAGATCGCGTAGATCGCGAGGGCGTCGATGACACCCAGCGCGACGACCTTGAACAGCAGCAGCTTCCAGCCGACGCCGGCGTGTTCGGCGATGTGCGCTGCGCGCTTCTGGTTGCGGTCACGTCGGGTCCGCTGGATCGCAGCGTCGCGTTCGTCTGTGGTGGGCGTCGTCATCGATAACCTCGGTGTGCTCAGCGGTACGGCGGGCGCGGGCGGCACCCGAGTGTCGGGTGCCGCCCGCTTCTCAGAGGGATCAGCCGATTGCAGCCTGGATGTCTGCGGCCATCTTCGACCACAGGGCTGCGGAGTCGCCGCCGTTGATGATGGCCGCCTCGGTCACACCCCAGAACTCCCACACAGCACCCATCTCAGGGATGCTGGGCATCGGAACGGCGGTCGCGCCGACCTCGCCGAAGCCGGCGGTGATCGGGTCGGAGGTGACAGCGGCCTCGAAGGCGGAGGTGAGGGCCGGGGCGCGGCCGCCGACCTCGTAAAGGGCGGTCTGCACGTCTTCACTGCCGATGTAGTTCACGAGGAACTCATTGGCCGCGAGGCGGTTCTCGCTCTCAGCGCTCAGGAAGAAGCCCTGTACGCCGGCGAACGGCTGTGCTTCCTGGTCGCCTGCTGCGGGGATCGGGTCGACGGCGATGTTCAGACCCGCCTCGACGGCTGCCGGCGCGTTCCACGGACCCGTCAGGAAGAACGGGGACTTGCCGGAGTTGAAGTTCTCCTTGGCGAGGTCGCCCGTGATGTTGGTGTTCATGACACCCGCTGCGCCCTGCTCCTTCAGCCAGGCGGCGAAGGCGGTGCCGCCCTCGTTGCCGATCTGCAGGTCTGCGGCGTCGTAGCCGCCGTCGGCGGTGGTGCCGAAGACCGGAGCGCCGAACGAGGTCTGGAACGGGTACAGGTGGTACGGATCGGCTGCTTCGGGGTCGAGGCCGACGAGGAACGGGTACTCGGTTCCCGCTGCCTCGCCCTTCGCGATCATGTCGGCGAAGTCGGTCGGCGCCTCGGGGACGAGGTCGGTGTTGCGCAGCAGCGCGATGTTCTCGATCGCGTACGGCACGCCGTAGGTCTGGCCCTCGTAACTCCACGCGTCGATGGCGACCTTCTCGAACTCGGCGGCCTTGTCGCCGAGCTCGACGGGTGCGACGACGCCGTTGGTGGCGAGCACGCCCAGCCAGTCGTGCGCGCCCACCGCGATGTCGGGCCCTTCGCCGGTCGGAACCTGCTGGACGAACTGGTCGCGGATCTCGCCGAACTCCTTCTGGACGAGCGTGACCTTCACGCCGGTGTCCTCGGTGAACGCGTCTGCCGCGTCCTCCAGAACACCTGCACGGTCGGCGTCGACCCAGACCGTGATCTCGCCGGAGAATTCCGCATCACCGGAGTCGGAATCGCCTGCGCCGCCGCTTGCACAGCCGGCGAGCGTCAGTGTGGAAATGGCTGCGATCGCGCCGAAGGCGACGATGCCCCTCTTGTTCACCTTCATTGGTGGTGGCCTCTCTTAGTGCTGATGGGCGCCTGCAACAAAACTGCAAGCGCTTACAGTATGCACGGCAGAGCTGCCGTTAGGCAATGGCTGGATCGGCCGATATCAAGCTGTGACACAAGGGGCGCAGAAGCGTGTCGTGATGGAAGCGCTTCCAAGATCGTGTGGGCAAACGCGAATCGATAGGATGGCGCCATGGCAGACTCATCGTTCGACATCGTCAGCAAGGTCGACCACCAGGAGGCGGAGAACGCCCTCAACCAGGCCCGCAAGGAGGTCGAGCAGCGCTACGACTTCAAGGGCACCGGCGCCTCGGTCGAGTGGAGCGGCGAGTCGATCCTGATCAAGGCGAACACCGAAGAGCGCGCGAAGGCCGTTCTCGACGTGTTCCAGTCCAAGCTCATCAAGCGCGGCATCTCGCTCAAGAGCCTCGAGTCGGGCGACCCGTTCGCCAGCGGCAAGGAGTACCGGATCGTCTCCACGCTCAAGGACGGCATCTCGTCGGAGAACGCGAAGAAGATCGGCAAGATCATCCGCGACGAGGGCCCGAAGGGCGTGAAGAGCCAGATCCAGGGCGACGAGCTGCGCGTGCAGTCGAAGAGCCGCGACGACCTGCAGTCCGTGATCGCGCTGCTCAAGGGGTCGGACCTCGACATCGACCTGCAGTTCATCAACTACCGCTGACCTCCGGCCACTCCCGGATCACGCCGGCGCGCGACCCTCATAGAGCACGACAGGTGTCGGCGGCAGCGGCCGATCACTGACCCGCACGCGGCGGACATCGACGTCGATGAAGCCGGCCTCCGCGAATCTCGAGAGCGTGTCGCGATTCTGATGGCACCCCGCGCACCAGTGCACCGTGAACGGGGTCGCTGCGCGTTGCAGCAGCGGCAGCACCCATCCCCGTGGCGCGAGCACGTGTTCGACGAACAGCATCCGTCCTCCCGGAACGAGGACGCGCCGCAGCTCGTTCAGGGCCGCGCGGACGTCGGGCACCGTGCACAGCACGTATGTCCCGACCACCACATCGATCGAGCCGTCCGGGAGCGGTACGCTCTCGGCCCCGGCCGCCATCGGTACGGCGGCGTGCCCCCACTCGCGCGCCCGACGTGCGAGTTCCTCCCGCCGAACGTCGTCGGGCTCGAGCCCCTGCCACACGACATCGGGCGGCAGCGCCCCGAAGTTCTCACCGCGCCCCGCACCGATCTCGAGCACACGTCCGCGAGCGCGACCGACGAGCTCGCGCTCCAGATCGTCCAGCTGATCGTCATCGGTCAAGGGGTCCTTGGGCACGAACTCAGTCTGCCCCGATGAGGCTCTCGCGGTCGTGACATCCATCACGAACTTCGCGGGCTGCTCGCCGCCCATCCGACGACCCAGCGCTCCAGCCGGGCGTACGACTCGTCGCGCGCTGACTTGCGCGACAGGAAGACGTCGTGGAGTGCGCCGTCGATCCGCTCCACGGTGACCGACGATCCCAGACGCAGGGCGCGCTGGGCGACGCCCTCCACCACGAGCACGGTGTCGGCCGAGGTGAGCTCATCCGACCAGCGCGTGGGCAGAGCCGACCGAGCAGACAGCAGTACGCACACCGGGGCCGTGATCGAGAGCCCCTCGGCGACGGTACGGTGCCCGTGCAGGATGGCGCGCAGCCACCCGGCATGAACGGACATCGCCGGCACCGGGCGCCATTCCGGGTTCGTCTCCATGAGGTCATCGGGGTCGACGACGGCCGCCTGCGCGCGTGCGTAGAAGCCGAGATCGATCTGGGGCGCCGCCTCCATCGGGCGCAGCCGCGCCTGCAGTTCGACCATCGGGGTGATCGCAGCACGCAGCGGCGCGAGCTGGAACTCCAGCCACGGCGAGTTCAGGATGACGGCGTCCGTCGCCTCAGGATGCCGCGACGCCCACAGGCTGAGGACGAGCCCACCGGTCGAATGCCCCATGAGGACGAGCCGACGAGAACCACGGGCATCGGATTCCATGGCCGCGACAGCGGCTTCGATGTCCTCGTCATAGGTCGCGAGGTCGGCGATGTACCCTGGCGTCTGCCCGTCGCGCAGGCTGCGGCCGTATTTGCGCAGGTCGAGCGCGAAGAACCGGGCACCGCGTGAGGTCCAGAACCGCGCCAGCCGCTTCTGGAAGAAGTAGTCGGACCATCCGTGCACGTACAGCACGTCGACGCCGTCGAGCAGCGGCGGCGGAACCTCGACGGGCCGCCCGCGGAGTCGGCGCACGAATCGATTCCACCCGCGCGGCGGTTCGGGGAGAGGATCGGGCAGCGCGCGCACGAGCGTCGCGACGACCTCGCCCTCATGGTCCTCACCCAGCGGCAGCGTGGTCTGCTCGAACTCGTCGCCGAGGACGTCGGGCAGCCAGGCGGTCATGGCGCCAGCCTAGCCGCGGGTGACTCACTCCCCGCGGGAGATGCGCACCATCTCGTCGCGCGGGACCACCTTGATGCGCGCGCGCTCGTGCGGCGCACCGAGGGCGACCTCGTGCTCGTCGAGTCGGTGCCAGCCGTCGAGGTCGGTCCACTGGATGCCGCGAGACTCGAGCAGTGCCGGGATCGCCGCCTCCGACGGATCGGCCGGCTGCCACCACGAGCCCTGGTCGTTAACCAGGTGCTGCACCGTCTCCATCGCGTCGGACTTCGTGTGGCCGATGAGTCCGACCGGTCCGCGCTTGATCCAGCCGGTGGCGTAGATGCCGGGGACGCGCTGATTGGAGTCCTTGGCGATGACCTGACCCTCGCGGTTCGGGATCACCCCGTGCTTCTTGTCGAAGGGGACATCCTTCAAGGGCGACCCGAAGTAACCGACCGCGCGGTACATCTGCCCGATCGCGATCTCTCTCAGCTCGCCCGTGCCAGTCATGCCACCGGAGCCGTCCGACTGCGTGCGCTCGTAGACGATCGCGGCGACTTTGCCCTCGGCATCCGTCTTGATCTCGACCGGCTTCGCCCAGAAGTGCAGGTGCAGACGGCGGGACGCCTCTCCCCCGGCGTTGTTCACCGACGGACGCGTGCGCCACTGCTGCAGGATGCGGTCGATGACCTTGACCTGCTTGTTGCTGGCGACGGCATCCTTGGATGCCTCGTCGTAGTCGAAATCCTCGTCGTAGACGACCATGTCGACGTCGCGCAGCTCACCGAGCTCGCGCAGCTCGAGCGGGGTGAACTTCACCTGGGCCGGCCCTCGGCGCCCGAAGACGTGGACGTCGGTGATCTTCGATGCCTCGAGGCCGGCGTGCACGTTGTCGGGGATCTCGGTCGGCAGCAGGTCCTCCGCATGCTTGGCGAGGATGCGGGCCACGTCGAGCGCGACGTTGCCGTTGCCGAGGACGGCGACGGACTCGGCATCCAGCGTCCAGTCGCGCGGCACGTCGGGGTGGCCGTCGAACCAGCTGACGAAGTCGGCTGCGCCGAAGGACCCGCCCGCGTCGATGCCCGGGATGTCGAGCGTGGTGTCGCGGATGGCGCCGGTGGCGAAGATCACCGCGTTGTAGTGCTTCTTCAGGTCGTCGAGCGTGATGTCCTCGCCGAAGTGCACGTTGCCGAAGACACGGATGTCGCCGCGGTCGAGCACGTCGCGAAGAGCGTTGACGACGCCCTTGATGCGCGGGTGATCGGGGGCCACGCCGTAACGGACGAGGCCGTACGGTGCGGGGAGCTGCTCGAACAGATCGATCGACACGTCGAACGATCGCTCGGTCTTCAGCAGAATGTCAGCGGCGTAGATGCCAGCCGGGCCTGCCCCGACGATGGCCAGCCTGAGCTTGGTCATGGGTGTCCTTTCGGATGCTGCAGCGATACGGATGCGATCAGCTGCTGCGGTCTGCAAGTGTCTCTGCGAAGCGGATCAGCGCATCGCGCACCGTGCCCTTGGGCAGCGGCGCAAGGGCTGCGATGGCATCCCGGGTCCAGGTGCGGGCGAGCTCGAGCGTCTTCTGGGTGACGACGTGGTCACGCAGCTCAGCGAGCGGCTGATCGAGGATGACGGCATCCGCCCCGTCGGCGATGCTGGCCACGCCGTCGTCGATGCGCGTCGCGAGGCCGGCGGACGCGGCATCCGTCTCCGCCTTCAGGAGCAGGTACGGCATGGTCGGCACCCCGGCTCGGAGGTCGGTGCCCGGGACCTTTCCGGTCTCGGCCGGGTTCGCTGACAGGTCGATCACGTCGTCGAGGAGCTGGAACGCGACGCCGACCTTCTCGCCGTAGACCCGAAGCGGCTCCTCGTATTCGGCAGGGGCGTTGGAGAAGATCGCCCCGCCCTGGGTGGCGGCGGCGATGAGGGAGCCGGTCTTGTCAGCGAGCACCTGGAGGTAGAACTCGATCGGGTCATCACCCGGCTGGGCACCCACGGTCTCGTGGAGCTGCCCCATCACGAGCCGCTCGAACGTGTCGGCCTGCAGCCGGATCGCGCGGTCGCCGTAGTGCGACATGAGCTGACTCGCGCGGGAGAACAGGATGTCACCGGTGAGGATGGCCACGTTGTTGCCCCACACCGCGTGCGCTGCTGGTACTCCGCGTCGGCGGTCGGCGCTGTCCATGACGTCATCGTGGTAGAGCGAGCCGAGGTGGGTCATCTCCAGCGCCTTGGCGATGTCGATCACCGGCGCGATGTTGCCCTCGCCGAGCTGTGCCGTGAGCAGCGTGAGAACGGGGCGGATGCGCTTTCCACCGGCCTCGTACAGATAACGAGCAGAGGCGTCGGCGATGGAGTCGGCGACGCGCAGTTCTTCAGCGAGGCCGTTCTCGACGAGGTCGAGCCCTTCTTCGATCTGCCGTGCGATGCGGCGTGCGGCAGGCCCGACGAACACGCGGTCGCTGAAGCCGAGACGGCTCGCGAGGCGCGAACCCGGGGCAGCGGGGCTCGAAGTCACGGTTCCCACCCTACCTGTGGCTCACGCCCGGTCGGTCGCCGCTGCGGCGTCTGCCGCGGGCTGGTCGAGCGGCTTGGTCGCACGGTGAAGCGCGACGATGCCGAAGGAGAGATTGCGGTAGGCCACGTCGGTCCAGCCCGCTTCGCGGATCCAGGCGGACAGGCGCTTCTGGTCGGGCCAGTCGCGGATCGACTCGTTCAGGTAGTCGTAGGCATCGCCGTTGGTGCCGGCCAGACGCGCGACCCGCGGGAGGACCTGCGCGTTGTAGAACCGGTAGAGCCCACGGAACACCTTCGCCGGCGGCGTGGAGAACTCGTTGATCACCATGCGCCCGCCCGGCTTGGTCACGCGGAAGAGCTCGGCGAGCGCCTTCTTCGGATCCTGCACGTTGCGCAGGCCGTAGGACATCGTCACCGCGTCGAACTCGTCATCGGCGAAAGGCAGGTTCGTGGCGTCGGCTTCGACGAACGAGAGGTTCGGCAGGTGGCCGTGCCGGCGCTCGCCCTCGGCCAGCATCCCCGGCGAGAAATCCGCCGCGACGACGTCGGCTCCGCTCGCGGCGAGGGATGCCGAGGAGGATGCCGTGCCCGCCGCGAGATCGAGGATCCGCTCGTAGCGCTGCGGTGCGACGGCACGGGTGGTCGCCGCACGCCAGAACGCGTCATTGCCGAACGTCATGACGGTGTTCGTGCGGTCGTATCCGGCCGCGACCTGGTCGAACATGCCGCTGACGCGCTTCGGGTCCTTGCCGAGGTCGGCGCGGTTGGGCTGGCTCACTCCTCCAGTCTAGATCTGTCCGGCCGCAGCGACTGGAGTCGGTCGAGCCAGCGGTCGGCGGTCGCGTCGTCGAAGGGCGCGGTCTGGGCGCGGACGCGCTCCTCGAGGCTGAGCGTCAGCGCTTCGAGTCGCGCCATGACGTCGGCCGGATAGCCGTACCGGATGCTGTGCTCCGCCCACTCGTCGCGGTCGTCGACCCAGGTGCCGCTCGGGCCTTCCGCCGGGTCCCTCTCCTTCTCGAGCCGGATCACGTCGAGGTCCATGTCGATGCCGGTCGCCAGCAGCGGGTCATCCGACCAGCGGACGTCCCAACCCAGGTCGATGTAGATCCGCATCCCGAACGGATGATCGCGGTTCACGGTCAGGGCGAAGTCACCGGACGGCGGAACGAGCGTGACGTTGGGCGCTTCGGCGTGGAACTCCGCGCCGGGGCGGATGCTGTGCCATCCGATCGGCTGCCCGACCCAGTCGCCCCACTCGTCGGATCCCAGATAGACGCACTCGTGACGCCAGTGCGGCGAGTCGTCCCACTTACGCCACTGGAAGATCATCTCGGTGCCGGGTTCGGGGCGGGAACTCACGCGGCCAGCCTAGTGGCGGCATCCGACCGGTATCGCCCGACGAACTATCCTGGATGGGTGACCAAACGCCTGATCGTGCAGACCCGCGAGTTCGATCCGGTCGACGATCTACTGGCGTATGCCGACCCCGATCGGCCGCTCGCCTGGTTGCGTCGCGGCGACGGCATCGTGGCGGTCGGCTCCTCGGATCCGGCCACAGCACCGGCATCCATCCGTGTCTCGGCCGGGCAGGGCGTGCTGCGCAGCGCGATCATGGCCGACGCTTGGCGCGAGATCGTCGCGAACGCCGAGGTCGACGACCCTGTGGGGTTGCCGGGGACGGGCCTGGTCGGTTTCGGAGCGCTCACCTTCGACGAAGGGTCGGAGGCCGACAGCATCCTGATCGTGCCGTCGATCATCCTCGGCAAACGCGCCGGGCGCGGCTGGATCACCCGGATCGCCATCGCCGGTGATGAGCTGCCGCAGGATCAGCCGGGCGCCACCATCGACCCGTGCGCGTACGGACCCCACTGGGCCGGGACGGTCGGGCCAGGTGCGCAGTCGCCGAACGGCTATCAGGCATCCGTGCGCACGGCACTGGATCGCATCGGGAGCGGCGCGGTCAGCAAGATCGTCCTGGCGCGCGATCTGGCAGGGACGATCCCCAGCGGGTCCGACCTGCGGCGACTCGTCCGCGCACTCTCGACCGGCTACCCCGACACGTGGACGTTCGCGGTCGACGGTCTCGTCGGTGCGAGCCCGGAGACCCTCGTCACGGTGCAGGACGGCACCGTGACCGCGCGCGTGCTCGCCGGGACGATCGGGCGGGGTGCGGATGCCGACCAGGATGCCGCCGCGTCGGCGCATCTGGCGTCGAGCACGAAGGACATCGACGAGCACGAGTACGCGGTGCAGAGTCTGCTCGACTCGTTGCGCCCGCACGTTCGGGCGATGGCTTCGAGCGAGCAGCCGTTCCTGCTGAAGCTGCCGAACCTGTTCCATCTGGCCACCGATGTCGAAGCAGAGCTCTCAGACGGCGGATCGGCACTGGATCTCGTGGGGGCGCTGCACCCGACGGCCGCTGTGGCCGGCACGCCGACGAAAGTCGCTGTGGCGGCGATCCGCGAGATCGAGCCGTTCGACCGCGGCCGATACGCGGGTCCGGTCGGCTGGATCGACGGCGACGGCAACGGCGAGTGGGCGATCGCGCTGCGGTGCGCTCAGTTCACCCCGTCTGCGGACGCGATCGCCGTCACGGCATACGCGGGTGCCGGGATCGTCGCAGCGAGCGACCCCGAGACCGAGCTGCTCGAGACGCGGGTCAAGTTCCGTCCGCTGGTCGACGCGCTGGCCTGAGGCTTCAGCTCGCTGCGAGGCGCTTCTTCTCGGTCTCGACGTCGAAGTCGGCGGGCGGCCACTGCGGATCGATGTCCTGGAGAACGGCGAGCAGCAGTTCCTGGACGGCGAGGCGCGCGTACCACTTGCTGTTCGCCGGCACGACGTACCAGGGCGCATGCTCAGCCGAGGTGCGGTCGAGCACGGCCTGGTATGCCTGCATGTACTGGGGCCACAGCATCCGCTCGTCGACGTCGCCCGGGTTGTACTTCCAGTACTTGTCCGGACGATCGAGGCGCTCGGCGAGGCGCTCCTTCTGCTCGTCGGCCGAAATGTGCAGCATGACCTTGATGATGCGCGTACCGGATCCCGCGATCCGGGCTTCGAACTCGGTGATCGCGTCGTAGCGCCGTTCGATCTCGTCGTCGGAGGCCAGCTTGCGCACCTTGCCGATCAGGACGTCCTCGTAGTGGGAGCGGTCGAAGACGCCGATGAAGCCGGGCTGCGGCAGCCGCTTCTCGACGCGCCAGAGGAAGTCGTGCGCGAGCTCCTCGTCCGTCGGAGCTTTGAACGCGACGAGTTCTATGCCCTGCGGATCGACACCGCCGACGACATGCCGGACGACGCCGCCCTTGCCCGCGGTGTCCATCGCCTGCAGCACGAGCAGCACGGAGTCGTGCGCGTCACCGCCCCGACTCGCGGCGTACAGCCGCTCCTGCAGTTCGCCAAGACTCTGGATGCCGGTTACGAGGTCCTTCTCGCCGTCCTTCTTGTCGCCGCCGTAGCCGGGGTGACTGCCCGGGTCGACGGCGGAGAGCGTGAAGCCCTCCCCTACGCGCAGCAGTTCGGTCGCTTCTGCGCTCCAGCCTCGCTTGCTCATGCGTACATCCTGCCCGGGCCTGCCCGATCGCGCGAGGATCAGAACGCGCCGAGTGCCCGAAGCCCCGCAGTTTCACCGCTCCATGCCGTGAGTCTGTCCTGTTCACTCACGCGGCAGCGGAACCTCGATGATCTGACGGCCTGCCACGGGCGAGGTCAGCGCCTGGTCGAGCGCGGCGCGCGTGGTGATGCGCTGATAGGCCCAGCCGTACGCGAGCGCGAGCTGTTCGAGTCCAGTGGTGTGAGGTGTGTAGAAGACACGGTCGAGATCAGCACGCGGGGCGGAGGCCGCCACCTCGAGCCCGTCGAAGATCGTGCCTCCCCCGTCGTTGCCGACGATGACCTGGATGCGCGGCTCGGTCTCGTCGGGCGGCAGCAGCAGTGCGCCGACATCGTGGAGAAAGGCGAGGTCGCCGAGCAGCACGCGCGTGATTCCGGCCGCGCCGTCGGCCTGACTGGCGATCGCGATGCCGGTGGCCGTGGCTATTGTCCCGTCGATCCCAGCCAGCCCGCGGTTGGAATGCACCGGAACCTTCTTGCCGCCGAGCACCGCGTCGGCGACACGGACGAGCCTGGAGGACCCGAACATCAGCCGGTCGTGCGGCCAGGTCGCACGCCACACGGCGTCGACGAGCAGCTCGCGATCGAGCGGGCGACGAACGGCTTCGAGCTCGGCGCGCATCGCATCGCGGCGCGCCCCGAGGTCGGTGGAGTGCAGGCCGTCCTGGTCGGGTGCGTTCTCGCTGAGGTCGATGACGGAGGCGGCTGACGCCCGCATCCATTCGCCGAGCCAGGCGCGGTCGGCTTCGCCTTCCGCGACCGAGACGGATGCCGCGGCACGGGTGCGTCCGTTGAGGTTCAGCGACTCGCCACCCGAGCGCACGGCGACGATGTCGACGTCGTCGCGCTTCAGCAGCGCAGTCGCCTCCCGGCTGAGGGTCGGATGCCCGAGCACGACGACCCGTTCGATGCGGCCGCCCAGCTGCTCATCGCGCAGGTGCTCGCGGTAGCCGTGCACGACATAGCGTCCGAAGCGCGAGCCGCTGACGATCTCGGCGATGAGCGGCCAGGATCCGGCGAACGAGAGCTCCTCGGCCGCAGGCCCTGCGTCGGCGCCGGCGAGGACGACGGTACGGGGTCCGCGTTCCAGGGCATACGACTCACCGGCATCCGAGGTCGGCGCCGTGCCGGCCACCGCCGCGAAGTCGTCGGGCAGAGCGCTCGAGAGCGGCTCACGAGTCGGGAGGTTCAGATGCACGGGGCCGCGGACGCCCGGCAGGGCGTCGGACGCGGCATCCGCTCCCATGGCGGCTGCGGTCGCGCGCGCGCCGAGGCCGTCCCAAGAACCGTCGCCCGGCACGGGGGCATCGTGCTGCCAGCGCACGAACGGACCGAACATGCCGGGCTGGATCGTCGCCTGATTCGCCCCGACGCCGCGCAGTTCCGGCGGGCGGTCCGCCGTGAGCAGGAGGAGCGGGACTCCGGAGTGGAATGCCTCCATGGCAGCGGGCAGGAGCCCGGCAGCGGCGGTGCCCGAGGTGCAGACCACGGCAGTCGGAACCCCGCTCTCGCGGGCGAGGCCGAGCGCAGTGAAGCCGGCGACGCGCTCGTCGATGCGGATGTGCACGCGGATCGCGCCCTGGCGGGCGAGATGCGAGGCTGCGAGCGCGAGCGCCTGCGAGCGGGAACCGGGCGAGATCACCACGTCGCGGATGCCGGACGCGACGAGCTCCGCGAGCAGGGATGCCGCGGCATCCGCAGCAGGCGATGAGGTCATGAACGCGAGTCCGCGGCCGGGCCGTCGGTCTCGTCGTCGAGGCGCGCGAGTTCCTCCTCGAGGCGCCGGATGCGTTCGTCCTGCTCGCTGTTGCCGAGGCTGCGGAGGAACTCGGGGTCGTCGTCAGGGGCGACGGAGCGCATGCTCTCCTGGTCGCTGCGGCGGCGGCGCCCGATCACGAACCAGAGGATGCCGCCGAGCACGGGGATCAGCACGACGATGGCGATCCAGGCGGCCTTGGGCACACCGCGGTGCCGCGTCGCCGGCTGCACTGCGCAGTCGACGATGCTGAACACCCAGAAGACTAGGGCGAGGAAAGCCAGAACAGCCCATACCCGGAACACGTATCCAGTCTAGGCGGGTTCCGCGATGGCGGGCCCCGGGGTGCGCTCGGACGGTGGACGCTCGAACCTGAGCCGTAGACGCGACGGCGGGAGTCGAACCCGCTGCACTTCCGGGTATGAACCGGAGCCCGGGACCACCCGGATCGCCGCGATGACATCGACGCTACCGGCCGCGGTCCTGCACTCCCAGCATCCGCGCGAAGATCTCGCAATACGACGAAGAATGTCGGGACGTTTCACGCCGATCTAGACTGGTGAGATGAAGTTGCCGCCTATTCTCGTGTACTCCGTGCTGCGGCTGCTGGCGTTTCTCGTACCTCTGGCGATCATGTGGTTCTTCTTCCCGATCCTGCGCGAATACTGGTGGCTGACCGTCATCTTCGCCGCGCTCATCGGTGCGAGCCTGTCGGTGCTGTTCCTCCGCAAGCCGCTCTCCGGGGCATCCGCCGACATCTACGAGCGCCGGGAGGCACGTGGCCCCGGCAAGCAGACGGGCGCACAGCAGGATGCCGGTGCCGAGGACGCCGCCATCGATGACGCGGCCCCCAGCGAGCCCAACCCTCCGCGCGAGAGCTGACGCTCGGCCGACGCTCGCCGTCAGCCCACGAAAGCCCAGTACAGCGCGCCGGCGTACAGCAGAGCCGTGAGCGAGGTCAGCCCCAGCGCCACGACGAGCTCGCGCGGCTGACGGTACGTCCACACGATGACGATCGCCGGGATGCCGGCGAGCAGCGCCATCAGCGCGAGCCAGGCGATCGGGTACAGCAGCGCGATGAAGGCTGCGATCAGGAACGGCACGACGATGAAGACGGTGAAGAGCACGCGCGTCGCGGGGCGGCCGATCTTCACGGTGAGCGTGCGCTTGCCCACCTCGCGGTCCTGATCGATGTCGCGGAGGTTGTTCGCGAGCAGCACGGCGCAACCGAAGAGCCCAGCGGCCACGGCGCCCAGCCACGCCTCCTGAGGCAGGTGGAACGCCTGAACCCACGTCGTGCCGAGCACGGGGACGAGCCCGAAGAACACGAAGACGAAGACCTCGCCGAGTCCCATGTAGCCATAGGGGCGCTTGCCGCCCGTGTAGAACCAGGCCGCGACGATGCAGGCTGCCCCGACCGCCAGCATCCACCATTGTCCGGTGCGGATGACGATCGCGAGGCCGACGAGGGCGGCGAGCGCGAAGAAGGACAACCCGATGATCAGCACCGTGCGCGGATTCACGCGGCCGGATGCCGTCAGGCGGGCAGGACCGACCCGATGGGCATCGGTCCCGCGGACGCCGTCGCTGTAGTCGTTCGTGAAGTTCACGCCGATCTGCAGCAGAACCGCGACCGCGAGGCAGGCGAGCGCGATGACCCAGTGCAGCTCACGATCGACGAGCTGCGCCGCCCCGGTGCCGATGACGACGGGGGCGACGGCGAGCGGCAGTGTGCGCAGACGGGCGGCCCCGATCCAGTCCTCCGCGGTGATCGGCGGAGCCTCGACGATGGGTCGCTTGGCCGGATTTCCGCTGGTGCGGACCGACTTCCGCTTCGTCGCCGACTTCTTGCGCTTCGAGGATGCTGCCACGGAGGGTCAGTTTAGTCGGCGCGCTGATGCGCTACGGATTCGGGTTGCTGTCCTTGCCGTCCAGCCACAGGGTGTCACTGGCGTCCGCATGCGTTCCACCGGAGTCGACGTGCTTGGCGGAGATCCGCGGGCCCTTCGTGATGACATGCACGATCGCCATGCCGTGGCCGCGACCGAGCTCGTAGTCCGCCTTCAACCACTCGAGGATCGGCGTGGCCTTGGTGCTCTGGTCGAAGCCTTTCTCACGAGCGAGGTCGACGATCTGGCGCGGCGTGAGTCCCGTCTTGGTCTCGACGGCATCGAGGTAAGCCTGGAATGACATGACCGCAGATTACCCTTCGACAGGCTCGGGGACCGCTAATCCGGCTCGACTGCGATCGGGCGATTCTCGTAATAGGTCTGCAGGACGATCGTTGTTCGCGTGCGCACATTGGCGACGGCGCGGATGGTGTTGACCAGCTCCTCCAGCGCCCGCGGAGACGCGACCCGCACGAACAGCATGTAGCTCGCCTCACCGGCGATGGAGTGACACGCCTCGATCTCGGCGAACTTCTCGAGGAGCTCCGGTGCGTCGTCTGGTTGCGCCGGGTCGAAGGGAGTGATCTCGATGAACGCCGACAAGGGCTTGCCCAGCGCCTCGGCGTCGAGAACCGGCCGGTACCCGGTGATCACGCCACGGGATTCCAGCCGTCGAAGCCGGGATTGCACGGCCGACGTCGACATCCCGACGGCGTCCGAGAGCTGAGCGAGCGTCGCCCGGGCGTCTCGGGAGATCTCGGCGATGATCCGGCGGTCGACAGCATCCTCCATAGGTGGAATAATATCGGCATACTTACGCTTTCGCCGGATATTTTCCGCTGAGTCATCGATCGGAGGTCCCGATGTCCACTCCTCTTCAGACCACTGCCATCATCGGCGAACCCGAGGTCGTCGAGGACGCAGCCCGCGCAGAGACCAGCGCAGCCTGGCGGATGCTGAAGGACGCGGCCATCGCGATCCGTGAACTGCAGGTGAAGGACGGATCGGTTCCGGATGCTGAAGCGCGCGACGCCGCGCAGCGACATGTCGCCGCGATCGTGGCCGGCATCCGCGCGCTCGCCCCGGCGTTCCCGCACGACGCCGAGTACCTCGCCGCGTCGGTGCGCGACTTCGAACGCTGGGCCGCGGAGGATTTCGGCATTCCGGACTTCCTCGACTCGCTCGTGGCCTTCCAGCCGCAGCAGCACCGCATCGACGGCATCCGGCACCTCGTGGTTTTCCCGATGTACACCCAGAACGGGTCGCCCGACCGGCTGGTCGAGGCCCTCATCGTCGAGACGATCTGGCCCGAGTTCATCGCCGAGCTCGAGGCGGGCGACTACGGCAACAAGCTGTTCGTCTCGCTGCGGCTGATCGACTTCACCCCCGGCTACGACACGAACTCGGCCGTGCTGTTCCCCGAGACGGTCGCGATGCGCGAGATCCCGACGTTCACGTGGGGCGCGATCTTCCAGGACCGCGAGGCCGCCCGGTACCGCCGCGTCGTCCGCGCTGCATCCGAGATCACCAAGCTCGAGCTGCCCGACGACGCCGCGCGGATGCTCGACGACCAGGACCTCACCGAGAAGACGTTCGTGATGTGGGACATCATCCACGACCGCACGCACATGCGCGGTGACCTGCCCTTCGACCCGTTCATGATCAAGCAGCGGATGCCGTTCTTCCTGTACTCGCTCGAAGAGCTGCGCTGCGACCTGACCGCTTTCAGGGAATCGGTCGCGATTCACCGCGCTCTCTCCGCACGCACCGACGAGCTCTCGCGTTCGGAGCAGGAGATGCTCGAGCACGCCGGGCTCGTGCAGTACGCCGTGATCTTCGACCGCATCTTCCGCTTCGCGATCACCGGTTCGCGCGTGCGCAACTACGACGGACTGGGCGGACAGCTGCTGTTCGCGTGGCTTCACCAGCACGGCGTGCTGCACTGGACCGACACCCGGCTCACCTTCGACTGGGACGGTGTGACCGATGCCGTCATCGCCCTCGGCGAGAGCATCGACGAGCTGTACTGGCGTTCCATCGACCGTCCGAAGACGGCGCACTGGCTGGCAGCCTACGAACTGGTGCGCAGCGTGCTGACGCCGAATCCGGCATCCGCCTGGGCTCGCGGCCTGTCGGACGAGGTTCTCGCCGGAGCTCCGAAGGGCTACACGGACGCGGTGATGGACGACGAGTTCCCGCTCTCGATGTTCTTCGAGGCGCTGGAGAAGAAGATGCGACCGGTGATCGAGTCGACCTCGGGCATCCGTGGCACGGATGGCTGACTCGGCCGAGCGCTCTGAAGCATCGGGCGCGTGATGACTGCTGAGGGACGCACGATCGTGCTCGCCGGGGGAACGAGCGCGGCGGGGATAGCGATCACGCGGGCACTGGTGGATGCCGGTGCCCGCGTGATCGCGACCGGCCGGTCTGCGGCCGGCCTCGGAGCCGCGCGGGATGCCGGTGCCGAGACGCACATGGCGGATGCGACCTCGCTCAAAGACATGAACAGGCTTGCTGGGGCGCTCGAGGCCGTCGACGCGGTGATTCCGCTGGTCGGCGGCTGGCGCGGGGGCGGCGGACTCATCGGACAATCCGATGATGACTTCGCCGCCCTCCTGCCGGCGCTTGAGGCCGTCCGTGCGACGTCGCGCGCGTTCGACGCGCTGTTGCACGCGTCGGATGCCGGACGCTTCGCGATCGTGTCATCAACGGCGGTCGCCCGCCCCCTCGCCGGGGGCGCGAACTACGCGGCGGTGAAGGCTGCGAGTGAAGCGTGGGCGCGCGCCCTCGCGCACGGGTTCGCGAAGCACGCTCGGGATGCCGGCGAGCCGCTGCGTGCGGCATCCGTCATCTTCCGAGCCAAGGCGCTTGAGCCGGATGCTCTTGCAACGGCCGTTGTCCGGCTATGGGATGCCGCGGCGGACGAGCTGAACGATCGCGTGATCGAACTGGGCTGAAGCCGAACGTCAGTCGCGCCGCTCCGGCGGGACGCCGGGGACGACCGGCGGAGCATCCGCGGTATCGGGTCCGTCCGGGATCTGCTGCTCGGGTGCGTTCTCGTAGAGCAGCGTGAGCTTGCGGTAGGAACGGGTGAAGAACGCCAGACCGGCGGCGACGACCATGATGAGCCCGGCGAACAGGCAGACCAAGGCGATCCCGCGCGCATCTCCCTCGCCGAGCAGCCAGCCCCACCGCTGTCGACCGGCCGAGCTGTCCATGTACGGGATGATGAGGAACTCGGCGATCGGGGCGATGAGGAACGCCGTGACCGGAGCCGCACTCGCCTCGACCGCTGCCGCTGTGCCGAACACGCGCCCCTGCCTCTGGAAGGGCACCACCTTCTGGATCACGGTCTGCTCCGCCGCCTCGACCGGCGGCACGAGCATCATGTAGAACCACATGCCGACCACGTAGAGCGGCCACCACTCGCGCAGCATGAACACCGCGCCGAGCAGCCCCATCGCGATCACGACGAGCAGCATCGTGCGCACCGGCCGCTTACCGAGCCCGAACTTGGCCACCAGCGCGCCGCCGATGAGGAAGCCGGTCGATGCGAACGCCAGGGCGATCCCCCACAGTTGAGCGTTGAACAGCGTCAGCCCGTACGGGTCCATCAGCGCCATGTAGACGCCGCCGATGAGGTTGTTGAACGTCGAGAAGATGATCAGGGCGAACAGGCCGGCCGCCATCCGGATCGCCTGCACACTGCCGCGGAAGTCGAGGGCGCCGGAAGAGTTCGGGTCTGGGACGGGCTCCGCCTCGGGAATCCGGATGAACAGCAGATGCACGAAGGTCACGCCCATGAAGAAGATGGCGATGACCAGGGTCCATCCCATGCCGAGGAAGCCGATCGACAGCCCGGAGAACACGCTCGTCACCAGGAACGCGATTCCCTGCACCGTTCCGACCAGGCCGTTCGCGTTGGCCCTCTTCTCCTCATCGATCAACAGGGTCACCGTCGTCGACAGCGCGATGTTGCGCAACTGCTCGATCACACCTCCGAGCAGGATGATGCCGGCGAACACCCAGAACCACGGCGCCCCGAGGTCGAGCAATTGCGCCTCGGTGAAGAACAGATACAGCACGCCCGCGGCGCCGAAGGCGACGGCCGAGACGACGCTCGAGAGCAGCATGACGGCGTGTTTGCGGTGCCGGTCGACGACGGTACCGAACACCATCGCGAACAGCGCGACGAAGAGCATGTAGGCCCCGCCGATGATGCCCGTTGCAAGCACCGACTGCGTCTCGATGTACACCCAGAATGTCAGCGCGAACCACAGGAAGCTCGTCGTCACATTGGCGATGAGCGTGTTGACCAGGACGCCTGCGAACGCCCGCCGAGCCGCGGTTCGGTCCATGCGGAAAACACTAATCATGGGGACGGACATTGCACAGAGCCAACGGAAACTTCGCAAGTAGGCTTGTGCGGTGAGCACTCTGCATGACCCACTCCATGACCCTGATATCCGGGGATTCGCGTCGGACAACTACTCCGGCATCCACCCCGAAGTCCTCGCGGCGATCGCGGCGGCGAATGAGGGCCACCAGATCGCCTACGGCGAGGACCAGTACACCGAGCGGCTGCAGGAGGTCTTCCGCAGCCACTTCGGCGACGGCATCCAGGCTTTCCCGGTCTTCAACGGCACCGGCGCGAACGTCGTCGGCCTGCAGTCGATGCTCCCGCGCTGGGGCGCGGTGATCGCGGCATCCACCGCCCACATCAACGTCGACGAGGGCGGCGCTCCCGAGCGCATGGGCGGCATGAAGCTGCTCACCGTCCCGACGGATGACGGCAAGCTCACCCCCGAGCTCGTCGACCGCGAGGCCTGGGGCTGGGGCGACGAGCACCGCGCGCAGCCGCTGGTCGTCTCGATCACGCAGTCCACCGAGCTCGGCACGCTGTACACCCCCGATGAGATCCGCGCCCTCGCGGACCACGCGCACGAGCGCGGCATGCGCCTGCACATGGACGGCTCACGCATCTCGAACGCCGCAGCCGCGCTCGATCTGCCGTTCGCCGCCTTCACCCGCGATGCCGGCGTCGACGTGCTGAGCTTCGGCGGCACCAAGAACGGCGCCATGCTCGGGGAGGCGATCGTGGTGGTGAACCCCGAGGCGTCCGACGGTCTCATCTACAGCCGCAAATACTCGATGCAGCTGGCCTCCAAGATGCGCTTCGTCTCGGCTCAGCTCATCGCACTGCTCGAAGGCGACCTGTGGAAGCGCAACGCCTCGCACTCGAACGCGATGGCCGCGCGCCTGAGGACCGGCATCGAGGCGGGGATCGCCGACGGCACGATCCGCGGCGTCGAGTTCACCCAGCCCACCCAGGTCAACGGCGTCTTCGCGACGCTGCCCGAGGGCATCGCCGACCAGCTGCGCGACGTGTTCCGCTTCTACGACTGGGATGCCGCGCGGCGCGAAGTCCGCTGGATGTGCAGCTTCGATACGCAGGAGTCCGACGTCGACGCGTTCATCGCCGCGCTGGGACGCCTGACGACCGCCTGAAGGCGCGCGAGACCCCGTCTTGTCTCCGAGGCCCCGTCGTAATCTCGGATCTACGACGGGGTGTCGAGCGTAAGACGGGGTCTCGGCGGGAAGGTGCTCAGCGCAGCAGGCCGAGGCTGGCGAGCGCGGTGCGGATCAGCGCGCCCCGTCCGCCTTCCATCTCGTCGGAGACGGCATCCGATGCCGCTTCCTCCGGCGAGAACCAGGTGACCTCGAGGGCGTCCTGACGCGGCTCGCACGTTCCGGTGACAGGCACGACGAACGCGAGCGACACCGCATGCTGCCGGTCGTCGTGATACGCGCTGACACCGGGAAGCGGGAAGTACTCGGCAACGGTGAACGGCACCGGCTGCGGAGGCAGGAGCGGAAAGGCCATCGGGCCGAGGTCGTTCTCGATGTGGCGGAACAGCGCGTCGCGCACGGTCTCACCGAACCGCACGCGTCCGGACACGATCGTGCGAGTCATCTCACCCAGCGGCGTCGAACGCAGCAGGATGCCGAATTCGGTGACCTGACCAGTGCCATCCGTGCGCACGGGGATGGCCTCGACGTACAGCATGGGCAGACGACGCCTAGCCTCGGCGAGCTCGAACTCGCTCAGCCAGGCCGGATTGTTCGCGTCGGAGGGCAGCTCGCTGTACTGCGAGAGATCGTCGCTCTCGCCGTCAGGGTCTGGATCTGGTGTGCGCACCGCCATGATCCATTTCTACCAGTGTCGGTGCGCGCTGGCAGGATGGCTGTGTGAGCGACCTCCTGAATATCGATGCGGATGCCACTCGCTGGGCGCCCGCGCACCGTGACGGCCTGCCGCTTCTCGTGATGCTGCACGGCTACGGCTCGGACGAGAACGACCTCTTCGCGCTGCGACCGTTCCTGCCCGAGGGGATCGCCGTGGCATCCGTGGCCGCGCCCCTCACCCCGCCGTGGCCGTCACCCGGTCGCTCCTGGTACCCGATCGAGGGGTTGGAGAGCCGCAGTTCCGAGGCGACGACCGCGGCGGCCGAAGCTCTGCTGCGTTGGCTGGACGCCGAGGCGGCCGATGTCCCGAAGGTCGCGCTGCTCGGCTTCTCGCAGGGCGCTGCCGTGTCGTTGCAGGCCATGCGTTTGGATGCCGCCCGCTTCGGCGCGATCGTCGCCCTGAGCGGCTACGCGACGCCCGGCGATCTTCCCGACGACGAGGGGCTGCGCGCGTCGAAGCCTCGGGTGTTCTGGGGCCGAGGCACCAACGACGACGTCATCCCCCAGCCGCTGATCGATCACACAGCGCAGTGGCTTCCCGACCACTCCGATCTCACCGGGCGGGTCTATCCCGGCCTGACGCACAGCGTCTCCGAGGACGAGCTGCTGGATGTGCGGGTCTTCCTGGAGAAGTGGCTGGACGACTCAGCGGACTGAGCCGCCGTCCCGGTCATCGGTGTCCGGATCGATGTCCGACCCGCTTGCCCCAGAGGCTTCGTCATCGAAGGTCGGGTCCGCCGCGACGTCGTCTGCCGTGTCGTCAGGGCGCTGACGGCGACCCGCTGCGCCGAACGCCAGCGCGAAGGCGATGCCGATGGCAATGCCGATCGCGATGCCCAGGCCCATGTTGTCGAGTGCGGAGCCCATCGCGACGCCGACGCCTATGCCGAGGGCGATGCCGATTCCCCAGCTCGCGCGCTGGCGGGCCTCGCCGGTGCTCATGTCCCTGTCAGCCATCCTTCAACGGTACGCGCGGGAGGTCGGGGCGGCATCCCCTCACGACGGACAGCGCAACACGCCCGACGGTTGCGCAGTGCGACACGCCCGGGTAGCATCGACGAGTCCTGTCCGCCGTGTTTGGAAGTTCATTGATCTGAGTCGTCGCCTCCGCGCCCATCTTTCCGCGCGCTGACACGACCATTCCTCACGGCCTCGCCCGGCCGATCCGGCGCTCGCTCCGACGCGCCCCGGCCGGCTGCCGGTGTCAGTGCATTCGCACACCCCGGAGACAGACTCATGCACGCACCAACCACACACTCATCGGTCACCCTCGACCGCATCACCCTGACCTGGGCCGACGGCCAGACGGCACTCGACGACGTCACCGGTTCGTTCAGCGCCGGCAGGACAGGACTCGTAGGACGCAACGGGTCAGGCAAGTCGACGCTGCTGCGCCTCATCGCCGGCGACCTCGAGCCGACCTCCGGCGCGATCGTCACGGCAGGCGACGTGGCGTACCTGCCGCAGCGCCTGACGCTCGACACGGATCGACGGGTCGCCGAGCTCCTCGGCATCGCCGCGCCGTTGGACGCCGTCCGTTCGATCGCCTCCGGCGACGTCGACCCGGCGCACTTCGATGCCGTCGGCGACGACTGGGACATCGAGGCGCGCGCCGAAGTGGCCCTCGCCGACGCAGGCCTTGACCCGTCGTTCCTCGACAGGAGCGTCGGAGAGCTGTCGGGCGGCGAGGCCGTGCTCGTCGCCATCGCCGGCATCCGCCTGCGCCGCGCGCCCATCACGCTGCTCGACGAGCCGACCAACAATCTCGACCGCGAGGCGCGAGCCAAGCTCGCCGCGATGGTGCACGCCTGGAAGGGCACACTCATCGTGGTCAGCCACGATGTCGCGCTGCTCGAGCTGATGGATGACACGGCCGAGTTGTACGCACACACCCTCAGCGTGTTCGGCGGGCCGTACTCGGAATGGCGCGCCTGGCTGGAGGCCGAGCAGAACGCCGCGCGTCAGGCAGAGCGCGATGCCAAGCAGAGCCTCAAGAAGGAGAAGCGTCAGCGGATCGAGGCCGAGACGAAGCTCGCGGGTCGCGCTCGTGTCGCCAACAAGGCCTTCGTGGAGAAGCGCGTGCCCAAGATCATCGCGAACGGGCGGAAGATGGCCGCGCAGGTGTCGTCCGGCAGGCTGCGCACGGAGGTCGCCGAGAAGGAGAGCATCGCCCGCGAGGCTCTCGACGCGGCCGGGCATCGCGTCCGCGGGGATGCCTCGATGAAGATCGAGCTGCCGGATCCCGATGTGGCCAGGAGCCGACGCATCGCGACCATCAGTGACGCCGAGCGGTCCTGGGTGGTCCAGGGGCCCGAGCGCGTCGCCATCGTCGGTGCCAACGGCGTCGGAAAGACGACGCTGCTGCAGCGGCTGGTGGCATCCGGCACCCCGCATAACTCCGGAGTTTCTTCGCAGATCCGCGCCGATTCGGCCGCGGAGCGCGCCGAACAGCAGATTCTCCGGAGTTATGCGGCTGAGACGGATCCGCCGACCGTCGACGCGCACGCCCACACCGACCGCATCGGGTATCTGCCGCAGCGGATCGACGGACTCGACGATTCGCGTTCGGTGATCGAGAACGTGGCACTGGCGGCACCGGAGATTCCCGAGAAGGAGCTGCGCAACCGCCTCGCCCGCTTCCTCATCCGCGGGAACACGACGGATCGCGCGGTGAGCACGCTGTCGGGCGGTGAACGCTTCCGGACGGCTCTGGCGACGCTGCTGCTCGCCGACCCGGCCCCGCACCTCGTCGTCCTCGACGAACCGACGAACAACCTCGACCTCGACACGGTCGATCAGGTCGTCGAGGCGCTGCGCGCCTACCGGGGCGCGGTGCTCATCGTCAGCCACGACGACGCGTTCCTCGCCCGACTCGATCTCGATCTGATCCTCGAGATCGAGGCCGATGGACGGTTGACCGAGGTCGCCGCGCTGACTACTTAGCGCGACTGCTGCGCATCGCCCTGGTGTGCGCGAGCGACGAGTCGGCGGCGAGTGCCGCGTACTCCTCGGAATCTCGCGGCACCAGGGCGACGCGTCCCTCCGCATCGTGGTGCGTGCCCCAGCCGTAGCGCTTGCCGAGCGGCGACGACCGGAGGCACGGCTGCCCCTTCGAGAAGAACTCCGCGCGAGCCGCCGCGTCGCTCGGATCGATTCCCCTCCGCAGGGCGTGAGTCTCGAAGAGAACGTCATCCGACGTGCGCCCGTATGGCTTCTCGGAGATCAGCCGGTAGTGCAGCGCGGCGATCGACAGGTTCTCCGCGATCGGCGGTTCGGCACCGTGATCTATCGGACAGTCCTCTGATACCTCGATGAACGTGCCGCTGTAGTTCGTCGTGTGGTCGGTCATGACACCACCATCCCCCGCGGCGCCGACATTGTCGAGAGCGCATGTCGGATGCCTGCACGATGATGGACATGTGGGTGATGTCCTCGACCGCTTCACCCCGGCCACGCAGGACTGGTTCCGGGGTGCATTCGCCGCGCCCACGAACGCGCAGGCCGGAGCCTGGGATGCGATCTCGGCCGGCAAGCACGCGCTCGTGGTCGCACCGACCGGTTCCGGCAAGACGCTGTCGGCGTTCCTCTGGGCGATCGACAGCGTGTTCCGCGAGAAGGCGGATGCCCCTTCGACAGGCTCAGGAACCGATGCCACCGGCACCCGCATCCTGTACATCTCGCCCCTGAAGGCGCTCGGCGTCGACGTCGAGCGCAACCTCCGGTCGCCGCTGGTCGGCATCGGCCAGTCGGCTCGCCGGCTCGGCATCCATGCCCCAGGCGTCACCGTCGGCGTCCGATCCGGTGACACCACATCAAGCGATCGACGCAAGCTCGTCTCGAATCCGCCGGACATCCTGATCACGACGCCGGAGTCGCTTTACCTGATGCTCACCAGCCGCGCCGGCGAGACGCTCCGAGGCGTGCACACGGTGATCATCGACGAGGTGCATGCGGTCGCCGCGACCAAACGCGGAGCGCATCTCGCCGTGAGCCTGGAGCGTCTCGACGCGCTCCGGCGGACCGCGGGGGCGGATGCCGCGGCGCAGCGCATCGGCCTGTCGGCGACCGTGCGCCCCATCGATGAGGTGGCACGGTTCCTGGGCGGGTCGGCGCCCGTCGAGATCGTCGCCCCCAAGGCGTCGAAGACGTTCGAGCTGACCGTGACCGTCCCGATGGACGACATGACCAATCCGCCTCCTCCGCCCGGCGCTCCAGACGCTTCGGCCGACACGGACGCCGAGTACACCGAGGTCACCGGGTCGGTGTGGCCGCACGTCGAAGAGGCCATCGTCGACCGCATCCTCGAGAACAACTCGACCATCGTGTTCTCGAACTCCCGCCGCCTCGCCGAGCGCCTCACCGGCCGGCTCAACGAGATCTACTCCGAGCGGATCGGCGTCCCACTTCCCGACTCGTCAGCGCCTCCGGCCGCCATGATGGCCCAGGCCGGTTCCACCGCAGGCGCCGACCCCGTGCTCGCCAAGGCGCACCACGGCTCCGTCTCGAAGGAGCAGCGGGCACTCGTCGAAGAAGAGCTCAAATCGGGCGTCCTGCGCTGCGTCGTCGCGACCAGCAGTCTCGAGCTCGGCATCGACATGGGCGCCGTCGACCTCGTGATCCAGGTCGAGGCCCCGCCGTCCGCGGCATCCGGTCTGCAACGCGTCGGGCGAGCCGGTCACCAGGTCGGCGAGGTGAGCCGCGCGGCACTCTTCCCCAAGCATCGCGGCGACGTGCTGCACACCGCGATCGTCACCGAGCGGATGCTGGCCGGCAAGATCGAGGCGATCGCCGTGCCGCGCAATCCGCTCGACATCCTCGCCCAGCAGACGGTCGCCGCGTGCGCGCTGGACGCGATCAGCGTCGAGGAGTGGTTCGAGACGGTGCGGCGCTCGGCGCCGTTCCAGTCGCTGCCGCGCTCGGCGTTCGAGGCGACGCTGGACCTGCTCGCCGGACGGTTCCCGTCGGACGAGTTCGCCGAGCTGCGCCCTCGACTCGTCTGGGACCGGGATGCCGGCACCCTCACCGGACGCCCCGGCGCGCAGCGCATCGCGGTCACCAGCGGCGGGACGATCCCCGACCGCGGGCTGTTCGGGGTCTTCGTCGCCGGCGAGGGCGCCGGTCGGCGCGTCGGCGAGCTGGATGAGGAGATGGTCTACGAGTCGCGCGTCGGCGACGTCTTCACGCTCGGCACGACGAGCTGGCGGATCGCCGAGATCACCCACGACCGGGTGAACGTGCTTCCGGCCTACGGGCAGCCGGGCAAGGTGCCGTTCTGGCACGGCGACGGCATCGGTCGTCCCTACGAGCTCGGGGAGGCGCTCGGCGCGTTCTCGCGCGAGGTGGATGCTGCGCCGCCGGAGAAGGCCTCCCAGCGTCTGATCGACGCGGGTCTCGACGAGCAGGCACGGGCGAATCTGCTCGCACACCTCCACGAGCAGCGCGAGGCGACCGGCACGCTGCCCACCGACCGGAACCTCACCGTCGAGCGCGGTCGCGACGAGGTCGGCGACTGGCGCGTCATCCTGCATTCCCCGTACGGCATGAAGGTGCACGCACCGTGGGCGCTGGCCATCAATGCGCGCGTCCGCGAACGTCTCGGCGTCGAAGGTTCGGCGGTGGCGAGTGACGACGGCATCATCGTTCGAATTCCGGATGCCGACGCCGAGCCACCCGGCGCCGACCTGTTCGTCTTCGAAGCCGACGAGATGGAGCACATCGTCACCGAGGAGGTCGGCGGTTCGGCGCTGTTCGCCTCGCGGTTCCGCGAGTGCGCCGCGCGTGCTCTGCTGATGCCCCGGATGAACCCGAACAAGCGCACGCCGCTCTGGCAGCAGCGGCAGCGTTCGGCGCAGCTGCTCGAGGTGGCCAGGCGCCACCCCACGTTCCCTGTCATCCTCGAGACGCTGCGCGAAGTGCTGCAGGACGTCTACGACCTGCCGTCGCTGCGCCGGCTCACGAACGCGATCGCCGAGCGTCGCGTGCGGCTCGTCGAGACTGAGCCAGCCCAGCCCTCGCCGTATGCGCGCGACCTGCTGTTCGGGTACGTCGGCGCGTTCATGTACGAGGGCGATTCGCCGCTGGCCGAGCGCCGGGCAGCCGCGCTCTCGGTGGATCCGGCACTGCTGGGCGAACTGCTCGGCACGGTGGAGATGCGCGAACTCCTCGACCCAGAGGTCATCGCTCAGTTCGAGCACGAGGCGCAGCGGTTGGACCCCTCGCGGCGAGCCCGAGGGCTCGAGGGCGTCGCCGATCTGCTGCGCACGCTCGGCCCGCTGGATGCCGCCGAGGTCGCTGCGCGGCTGGAGCCGGAGGACTCGACTTCCCCCCGCGGGTCGTTCAGCGAGCCGAAGGGGAGACGAAACGGGCTGAGCGAGGACGGCGACGCCGACCGAGTCGAAGCCGCCTCTGAAGCCGAGGCGTCCTCCCACCTCGACGCTCTGATCACCGCGCGCCGTGCCATCCCGGTCACGATCGCCGGCACCGCACGGGTGGCGGCGATCGAGGATGCCGGGCGTCTTCGCGACGCTCTCGGCGCAGCGCTTCCCACCGGCATCCCGGTGGCCTTCCTCGAGCCGGTCGCCGATCCGCTCGGCGACCTGGTGTCGCGTCACGCGCGTACGCACGGACCGTTCACGACGGATGCCGTGGCCACGCGCTTCGGCCTGGGGGCAGCCGTCGCACGGCACACCCTGCAGCGACTCGAGCAGTCCGGACGCGTGACGAGCGGGTACTTCCTGCCCGACGCGGCCGGGAGCGCAACCGAGAACGAGTGGTGCGACACCGAAGTGCTCCGCCGGCTTCGGATGCGCTCGCTCGCCGCGATCCGCGGCAGCGTCGAACCGGTCGCACCGGAGGCGTACGCGCGGTTCCTGCCCGACTGGCAGCATCTCACCCGACCGCTCGAGGGCGTCGACGGGGTGTTGGCAGTGATCGAGCAGCTCGCCGGTGTGCCGATCCCGGCCAGCGCATGGGAATCGCTCGTACTGCCCTCACGCGTGCGCGACTACTCCCCCGCTCTGCTCGACGAACTCACGTCGAGCGGCGAGGTCGTCTGGGCCGGGCACGGCACCCTGCCGGGGCGCGACGGCTGGGTGTCGCTGCATCCCGCAGACCTGGCGCCGTTCACGCTGCCGATCCCCGAACCTGTCGAGGGAGCGGATGACGCGCTCGAACAGGCTCTGCTCGATGCGCTCAGCCGCGGGGGCGCATACTTCGCAGCGCAGCTCAAGGAGATGGCCGGAGCCGAGAACGAGCAGTCGGTGCTCGAGGCCTTGTGGAGCCTGACGTGGTCCGGCCGCGTGACCAACGACACGTTCGCACCGGTGCGGACCCTGCTCGCCGGCGGATCGCAGGCGCACAAGTCTGTGCGGCGGGCTCCGCGCACCCGGACATTCCGCGGGGTCTCGTTCTCGAGCGCAGGGCAGACTGCTCGGCCGACAGCCACGGGTGGACGCTGGTCGCTGCTGCCGGCGGACGCTGCCGCCCCCGCAGGGAGCGAGTCGCGCGCCAGCCGCAGGGCGACCGTGTCGGCAGGCCTTCTGCTCGACCGCTACGGGGTGGTGACGCGCGGCGCGGTGCAGTCCGAGGGGACACCGGGCGGCTTCGCGCAGGCGTACCGCATCCTGGCGGGCTTCGAACAGGCGGGACACTGCCGTCGCGGCTACGTCATCGAGAAGCTGGGAGCCGCCCAGTTCGCGGCATCCACCACCGTCGATCGCCTCCGCACCTTCGCGAATCTGCCCGACCCTGTTCCGATGCGTGCCATCACGCTCGCCGCCACCGACCCGGCGAATCCGTACGGTGCGGCGCTCGCGTGGCCACGCCGAGAGGGCGTCTCGCACCGACCCGGCCGCAAGGCCGGCGGCCTCGTCGTGCTCGTCGATGGATCGCTCGTGCTGTACCTCGAGAGGGGCGGCAGGACCGTGCTGGCCTTCGACGATGATCCAGAAGCGCTGCGTGCCGCGGCATCCGATCTCGTCGCGACCTCGCGCGCGCGGCGTCTCGAGACCCTCACCGTCGAGAAGATCAACGGTGAGCCGATCTACGGCACGACATTCGCGACGGCGTTGCAGGAGGCGGGTTTCGTCGCCACCCCACGTGGCTACGCCCTTCGGAAGGTGATCTGAGCATGTTCCGCGAGTTCTTCGCCGGCGTCGGGACGCTGCTGCGCGGCTTCCGGATGTGGAAGACGCACACGCGACTCATGGCGCTCGGCCTCATCCCCGCGTTCATCGCCTGGGCCGTGCTGCTCGCGGCCATCATCCCGCTCCTGATCTGGCTCGGACCCATCACCGACTGGATGACGCCGTTCGCCGACGGCTGGAGCGAGCCATGGCAAGCGCTGGTGCGGTTCGGACTCGGCGCCGTGATCATCGTCGCGGCTCTGGCACTGGCGGCCGCCGTCTTCACCGCCCTCACCCTCACGATCGGCGACCCGTTCTACCAGCGGATCTGGCGCGGCATCGAGCGATCGCTCGGCGAGGAGCCCACCGGCGAGACCGGATTCTGGTCGACGGTCGGCGAGGGCATCCGGCTCGTCCTGATGGGTCTCCTCGTCGCGCTGCTGACGTTGCTGATCGGGTTCATCCCCGTGATCGGCGGGATCGCGGCGACCGTCATCGGCGTGCTGCTGAACGGACGGGTTCTGGCCCGCGAGCTCACCGGCCGAGCATTCGATGCCCGTGGACTGACCGGATACTCGCGATCAGGGATGCTGCGCGCCGGTCGTGCACGCGTCATCGGGTTCGGGGTCGCGACGCAGCTGTGCTTCCTGGTGCCGTTCGGTGCGATCGTCACGATGCCGGCCGCTGTCGCCGGCTCGACCCTGCTCGCCCACGACCTGCTGCGTCGGGCGAAGCCCGGGCAGCAGGTGGCGCAAGGTGTCGTCTCCACGCCCGCCGGGCGGCGCGAAGCGACACCTCCCGTTGCGGACGGCGCCCCGGCGCCCGTCTCCCCGCCTCCTCCGCCGCCGGGATACTCGCGTGCCTGAGGGCGACACCGTCTTCCGCACTGCGAGACGACTCGACGACGCTCTCGCCGGGCACGAGGTCACGCGATTCGACCTGCGTGTCCCCCAGGCCGCCACTGCCGATCTCACCGGTGCGACGGTCCAGAGTTGTGTCGCGCGCGGCAAGCATCTACTGCTGCGCATCGGCGAGTACACGCTGCATTCGCATCTGCGCATGGACGGCGCCTGGTTCGTCTACCGACCCGGTGACAAGTGGCGGCATCCGGCGTTCAAGGTGCGCGCGATCGTGGGCACGGCCCAGCACGAAGCCGTGGGCGTCGACATCGCCGACATCGAGCTCGTCCGGACCCGTGACGAGGATCAGATCGTGGGTCACCTCGGCCCCGACCCGCTGTCCGAGCACTGGGACGCCGCCGAGGCGGCGCGGCGCGTGAGCGCGGATTCGCGCAGCATCCACGTCGCCCTTCTCGACCAGCGGAACGTCGCGGGCTTCGGCAACGAGTACGCCGCTGAACTGCTGTTCCTGCGCGGAATCCTGCCGACCACGCCCGCTGCGGACGTCGATTCTGCAGCCCTCGTCGACCTCGGTGCGCGCACGATCCGCGCGAATCGCGACCGCGCCGATCGCACCTTCACAGGCGTGAACCGGCCAGGTCAGACCACCTGGGTCTACGGGCGCGGGAATCGTCCGTGTCGACGCTGCGGAACCTCGATCCGACGCGGTGAACAGGGCGCCGATCCGACGCGCGAGCGGGTCACTTTCTGGTGCCCGAGCTGCCAGCGCTGAAGATCATCCCTGAGCGGGAATGAATCCCC
Source organism: Microbacterium sp. KHB019 (assembly GCF_037285405.1). NCBI lineage: Bacteria > Bacillati > Actinomycetota > Actinomycetes > Micrococcales > Microbacteriaceae > Microbacterium > Microbacterium sp. KHB019. The sequence continues at coordinate 93,874 of NZ_JBBDHF010000004.1, forward strand.
CTCTCCCGTGGTTGTTGATATATCCGGGGATGTCCGGACTGGGAGGAATCTTGGGTAAGAACTACATCGATATCGAGGACGACCAGGGCACGACGCTGCGTTACCGCAAGCACGTCAACGGCCGTGGCCTTGTCGCGCACGGCGCGAAGGTGCATCCGAAGGCCGTTGTCGAGGTCGGCGCCTATATCGAACCAGGGGCTCGCGTAGGCGCAGGAGCCAGGGTGATCCGCGGAGCGTGGATCGAACCGGATGCCGTGATCGGCGAGAACGCCTACATCGACGCCCATGCCCACATCGGCCAGGGCGCCGCCGTCGGAGACGGGGCACATATCGGCGTCCGCACCGAGATCGGGGCAGGGGCGCGCATCGCGCGCGGAGCGAAGATCGGCGACGACGAGATCGTCGCAGCTGGCCTGCGGATCGCCACCGACCGCAAGGGGTTGTGGCTGGCGGCGTGAGCCCCCTGCTACTTGAGCGCCCGGCGAATCAGGATCGACGCGCTCTCGACGAGCACGACCATCCCAATGATGACGAGCACGTAGGCGAGCACCTCGTCGAAGTGCCGCCCCTGCAGAGCGTTCAGCAGCAGGAATCCGATACCGCCGGCGCCGACGATGCCGAGCAGCGTCGCGGAGCGGATGTTCTGCTCGAGCAGGTACATGAGGTGGCTGACCATCGCTGGGACCGACATCGGCATCGTCGATGAGAAGAACACCTGCGTGCGGGTGCTGCCACCCGCCTCGAGAGCGCGCTCCGGGCCGTTCGGCACCTCTTCCATCGAGTCGCCGATGAGCTTCGCAAGCAGACCCACACCGCCGATGCCGAGCGCCAACGCGCCCGCCTGCGGTCCGATGCCGGCCGCGATGATGAACAGGATCGCGACGACGAGGTCCGGGATGGCGCGGATCACCAGCGCGATCCCACGGAAGGTGTTGCGCACCCAGCTGTTCGGCGCGACGTTGCGGGCCGAAAGCGGCCCGACCACCGCGGAGATGATCGCGCCCATCAGGGTCGCTGCGAAGGCGATCTGGATGGTCGTGACCACCGCAGCCAGAACGTCGTCCCAGCCGCGGCTGCCGAAGTGCGGCGGCCAGATCGCGCGGTCGCGCGTCGGATCGACGATCTCGTTCCACGACGGCGAGAACATCCTGGTGACGTCGGGCGCCGTGTAGAGGAATGCACCGACCACGACGAGGATGCCGAGCCAGATCCACAGAGTATTGCTGACGCGGCTGCGATCCCACGGTCGATGCATGGCTGCCTCGATGCGCGCGTTGCGGTCCTGCGTCCTGATCGTGCCGGTGCTCGTGGCGCCCTCGGTGGATACTCGGTTGCGCGCGACGGCGCGGGCGACCGCGTTCCCAAACCCCCTGCCGGTGGGCTGCACGCCGAGCAGCTTCGTGCGCAGCAACGACGAGACGATCTCGAAAAGCACGCAGAGGACGATGATGATGACGACGATCGGGATGACGCGGCGCATGCCGGCTGGTCCGCCGTGCAGCGCCTCATCGAGCTCGTAGCCCACACCGATCACGCCGACGACACCGAGGATGACCGTGCCGCGCAGGTTGATGTCAGCCCGGTGCAGGGTGACGGCCACCCAGGCCGGCAGCACCTGCGGCACGACGCCCGACCAGAACTCCTGCGCCTTCGAGCCACCCGCGGATCGGATCGCGAGGCGCGGCCCCTCGTCGATCTGCTCGATCGCGTCGGCGAACATCTTCGAGATCATGCCGACCGAGTGCAGGCCGACCGCGACGATCGCGGGCAGCATCCCGGAATTGAACCAGAGGAACGCGAAGACGACGACGAACACGACATCCGGAATCGCGCGGGCGACGACGCCGATCCCGCGGCAGAGCCCGAGCACCAGGCCGTGCGGGGTCGTGTTCCTGGCTGCGCCGTACGCGACGGGAACCGACAGCACTGCGGCGAGCGCTGTGCCGGCGACGACGAGTGCGAGCGTGATGACGATGGTGAGGAACATCTCCCAGATCGGCTCGAAGCCGACCCAGGTCGTGGTGAAGATCTTGGCGCCGCCGGCACCGACCTCAGCCGTGACGTTCCACCCCGGCCACTGCATCGGCAGCGCCATGCTCAGAAATCGCGAGATGTTGTGCCCTGTGGTCTCCAGGCTCTTCAGGCTGTAGTCCAGGCCGATGAACGACCAGACGCCGAGGCCGAGGATCGCGATGATGACGCCGTAGGAGACGACACTCGACAGTCGGGGCGCCGGACGCGGAACGGTCGCGATGCGTTCTGCGAGAGCGGGGCGCTCCGCGGTGATCGTCATGCGGGCTCCTCGTTCGCGAAGTCCTCGGCGAGGCGTTCGCGGGATGCCGAGCGCTCCGCCTCGCGCTCGCGGATCTGCTCGCGCGCCTCGGCGAGCTCGTCCTCGAGTGCCTGGATCTCGCTCGTCGTCGTGGCGACACGGCCGTAGATCTCCATGACCTCTTCGCGGCTGAGGCCTTGGGTGTGCATGTCGAGCACGACCTGACCGGCGCGCAGGCCGACGATACGGTCGCCCCAACTGAGCGCGAGGTCGACCTGGTGCAGCGAACAGATGACTGTGAGCGAGCGCTCGGCGGCGATCTCGCGGATCAGCGCCATCACCTGGCTGCTCGACTCGGGGTCGAGAGACGCGACCGGCTCGTCGGCGAGCAGGATCTCTGGATCCTGCATGAGCGCACGGGCGATCGCGACGCGCTGCTGCTGCCCACCCGAGAGCTGGTCGGCCCGCTGGTACGCGAACTCGAGCAGGCCGACGCGGTCGAGATGACCGAGGGCCTTCTCACGCTGGGCGCGGGGATAGGTGAAGATGCCGACGCGCGGGCCACGCAGCGTCGACAGGCCACCGGTGAGCACGTTCTCGAGCACCGTGAGTGCTCCGACGAGCTCGAACTGCTGGAAGATGAACCCGATGCGGCCGCGCAGTGCACGGAGGTCGCGCCCTCGCAACGAGGCGACGGATTCGCCGAGCGAGACGACTGCACCCTCTGTGGGAACTTCAAGTCCGTTCACATGACGCAGGAGCGTCGACTTGCCCGAGCCCGAGAGCCCGAGCAGCACGACGATCTCGCCGGGTTCGACGGACAACGACACCCCCGAGAGAGCCGGGGCCTTGGCTCCGGGGTACGTCTTGCCCAGATCAGTGATCCGGACGGCGGGGGTGTCGCTGTTCGTCATGTGCATTGCTCCTGGCTGCGTCTACGTGGTCGGAGTCAGGGTCAGGCCTGGCAGGCCTCGACCTCGTCGGCGATCTCTGTGCACAGGGTGCGGATCAGGTCGTAGTACGCGTCGTCGACCTTGCCGAAGCCGAACCAGCCGTCGGTGAGGAACTCGTTGAGCTCGATTCCGGCGTCGGTCAGGTCCGACTGCGTGCTGTCGGCGAGGGCAGCGGTGAGCTGGTCCTTGACGTCCTGCGGCAGAGCGGCCTGCATCACGATCGGCGCTGCGGGAACCTGCACGCGCGTGACTTCTTCGAGCTCGCCCGACTCGATCAGCGGGTCGGCGTCGATGTCCTGCGCGAACCCGACCTGGCAGTCGGTGCCCTGGGCGACCTTCTTGGCGTTGAGGTCGTGCTCCTCGCCGAACAGGCGGTTGTCGTCGGAGACGGTGACACCGGCCTCGAGCAGGCCGCCCATCGGAACGGCGAAGCCCGAGGTGGAGGTCGGGTTGACGAAGCAGACCGGCTGGTCGGCGAAGTCCTCGAGGGACGTCACGTCGGTCGCTGCCGGGTTCTTGACGGCGACGGAGAAGTAGCCGGGCTCGGCGCCCTCCTGGGTGATCTGCGCACCGATCGGCTCGATGTCGGCGCCGGCGTTCTGCGACTGGAAGTACGTGAAGGCCGAGATCTGCGCGATGTCGATCTGGTCGGCGGCGAGGCCCTGCACGACGGCGGTGTAGTCCGTTGCTTGGAAGAACTCGACGTTCTTGCCGGTGATCTCGGCGATCCAGTCGGCGATCGGCTGAGCGTCCTGGTCGGCGCCCTCGTGGTCGGGGAGGACGGCGAAGACGAGCGTGTCGGAGTCGCCGGAGGCGAAGGTGCCCTCACCGGCATCGGCGGTGCCGCCGTCGGTCGAGGAGTCGGCAGTGTCCGCGGCACACGCCGTGAGACCGAAGGCGAGGGTGAGACCAGCGGCGATCGCGAGACCGCGCTTGAGGGTGGACTGCATGGGGGAACCTTTCGAAGGTGCGGGTGCAGGGTGAATTGTTCGGCAGAGCAGCCGACGTGACGAGCTAAAGCCCGCCCAGCGACGTGCGCGGAGCGAGATCCTGACCGCACCGTGAACTCGACATGAACAGCCGAGTACCCTGAAACGCATGGCATCGCCCTCGTCCCAGCCCCGCGCCTTTCGGTTAGGGGCCGTCCCCGGAGCGACCCCCGGCAAGTGGATCGACACGTGGAAGCAGCGGATGCCCCGGGTGCCGCTCGAACTCGTGCCGATCGAGGTGGCTACCCAGCGCGCCGCTCTCGAGGATCTGGATGCCGCGCTCGTTCGCCGCCCGATCGACGACCCCGACGAGCTGCACGTGATCCCGCTGTACGAAGAAGTGCCCGTGGTCGTGGCATCCGCTGAATCGCATCTCATGGCGGCGGACGAGCTGACAGCCGAGGACCTCGCCGGCGAGGTGCTGATCACGCCGCTCGACGACGTGCTCGGCCCGCTCGGCCTGCCGACCATCGCGCCGAACTTCCCGGCCCTGGCGACCACGGAGGATGCCGTCGCGACGGCGGCGACGGGGGTAGGCATCGTGGTCGTGCCGATGTCGCTGGCGCGCCTGCATCAGCGGAAGGATGCCGGTTACCGGCCGCTCCTGGACGCGCCGACGTCCTCCGTCGCGCTCGCCTGGCTGCGAGATCGCACGACGGAGGACGTCGAGACCTTCATCGGGATCGTCCGCGGTCGCACCGCGAACTCCTCCCGTTAGGGGCGGCCGCCAGATCAGCCGACCAGCACCGGCACCCCGACACGGAGACCGTCGCCCGCGGCATCCACCCGCACGGCGCCGCCGTCGGTGAGCTCACCGGATACCAGCAGGTCGGCGATGCGGTCGTCGACCTCGCGCTGGATGAGCCGGCGCAGCGGCCGGGCGCCGTACTCCGGCTCGTAGCCGTGCTCGCCGAGCCAGTCGACCGCGGCATCCGTCACCTCGACCGACACGGAACGCGATGCGAGCCGCGCCGTCGTCGCACCGAGCATGAGCCGCACGATGCGACCCAGTTCGTCACGCGACAGCTTCTGGAACAGCACGATCTCGTCGATGCGGTTCAGGAACTCCGGACGCATGGCCTCGCGGAGCTTGCCCATGACGCGAGCGCGCAGGTCGGCGGCGGACGCGAACCCGTTGGCCGAGGCATCCTGCGACGAGACGAATCCGAGCGCACCTGAACGCGAGGCGAGGAACTCCGAGCCGATGTTCGAGGTCATCACGATCACCGTGTTGCGGAAGTCGACCGTGCGGCCCTGACCGTCGGTCAGGCGCCCGTCGTCGAGCACCTGCAGAAGCAGGTTGAACACGTCGGGGTGCGCTTTCTCGATCTCGTCGAACAGCACGATCGAGTACGGGTTTCGCCGCACACGCTCGGTCAACTGGCCCGCCTCGTCGTAACCCACGTATCCCGGAGGGGCGCCGACGAGGCGCGACACGGTGTGCCGCTCGCCGAACTCGCTCATGTCGAAGCGGATCACGGCGTTCTCGTCGTCGAAAAGGCGGTCGGCGAGCGACTTCGCGAGCTCGGTCTTGCCGACACCGGTCGGGCCGAGGAACAGGAACGATCCGACAGGGCGACGGGCGTCGCCCATGCCGGTGCGGCTGCGGCGAACGGCGCGAGCGACCGCGGTGACGGCGGCGTCCTGCCCGATCACACGGGCGTGCAGCTCGGTCTCGAGGTCGGCGAGACGCTCGCGCTCGCCTTCCGTCAGACGGCTGGCGGGGATGCCGGTGGCACGAGCGATCACTTCGGCGATCTCTCGCTCATCGACGACGGCGTCGGCCTCGTCGGTGCGGCCGGATGCCGAGTCGATCCGAACCTGCGTGGCAGTGATCTCGTCGCGCAGATGCGAAGCCTCCTCGTACTTCTCCGCGGAGACGGCGGCGTTCTTGCGCGCTTCGAGATCAGCGAGCTCGGTGAGAAGCGCGGACGTGTCGACGGGCAGGCCGAGCTTCAGCCGCAGTCGGGCTCCGGCCTGGTCGATGAGGTCGATCGCCTTGTCGGGCAGCACGCGGTCGGGCAGGTATCGGGCGCTCATGCTCACGGCTGCGCGAAGAGCGGCATCCGTGTACGTCACGGCGTGGTGCTGTTCATACGCATCCTTCAAGCCCTCGAGAATCAGGACGGCATCCGTGATGGACGGCTCATCGATCTTCACGGGCTGGAAGCGGCGCTCCAGCGCCGGGTCCTTCTCGATCTGGCGGTATTCCTTGAGCGTTGTCGCGCCGACCATGTGCAGGTCGCCGCGGGCGAGCCGGGGCTTCAGGATGTTTCCGGCATCCATCGCACCGTCGCCGGCACCGCCAGCGCCCACGACCGTGTGCACCTCGTCGATGAAGACGATGACCTCGTCCTTGCGGGCGGCGATCTCGTCCATCGTCTTGGTCAGACGCTCCTCGAAATCTCCGCGATAGCGCGTGCCGGCGAGCATGCCCGGCAGATCGAGGGTGATCACGCGGCGGCCGGCCAGCTGCGCTGGGACAGCACCGTCGACGATCGCCTGGGCGATACCGTCGATGATCGCGGTCTTGCCGACGCCGGCCTCGCCGATCAGCACGGGGTTGTTCTTCGTCCGGCGGCTGAGGATCTCGATGGTCTGCTCGATCTCGTCGCTGCGGCCGATCACCGGGTCGAGCTCGCCGGCACCGGCGCGGGCGGTGAGGTCGATGCCGTACTTGTCGAGCATGGGCGAGTCGGATGCTGTGGACTCTCCCTCTGTATCCGAACCATCGACCGGGGCCGACACGTGCTCGCGCGCGCCCTGAGTGAGCGCCTCGGCGGTCACGCCGGCGCGCGCGAGGACCTGCCCGGCCGGCACGTCCTGGCCGAGCACGAGCGCGAAGAACAGGTGCTCGGGGTCGATGTAAGTCGCGCCGGAGGAACGGGCGACCTGGTACGCGTGGAACAGCGCTCGGCTCGCGCTCGACGTGATGGTCGCGGCGTCGACGGCCGTCGCCTCGCCGGGCAGCGGGAGGCGCGACTCGACGGCCTCGATGATCTGTGCCGGGTCGACGCCGATGTTCTCGATCGCGCGCACCACGGTGTCGTCCTCGACGATCATGCGCAGCACGTGCAGAGCGTCGAGCTCGGTCTGGCCGCGCTCGAGGGCGAATCGACCTGCGCGCTGCAGAATGCGCTGTGTGCGCGCGGTCAGGAAGCGACTGAGATCGATGGATCGGGCCTGTCGGGACTGCTCGCCCGCAAGGTATCGGGCGAGAAAGTCGTCGAAAGAGCCGGCGCCGGTGTCGCTGAAGTCGTTGGGCACGTTTCCTCCTGAAAGTTGAGCGGACTTCGCTCAGGTATGAAGTTGAGTGTACGGCACTCAAGTTCAACGCGGGCCGACGGCGAGTATTCCCGGGGCGGCGAATAGAATCTTGAGGTGGCCTCGATCCTGTATGTATGCGTGAGGCCGGAGCAGGGCGCGGCGGATGCCGAACACGAGTCCTTCCGGCGCGCTCTCGGCGCACCCGCGCTCGACCGGTGGGATCTGCTGGACCAGCCCCTGGATCCATCGGTCGCGGATCGCTATGACGGCGTCGTCGTCGGCGGGTCGCCGTTCAACGTCGTCGCCGAAGAGCGCAGCGACCTGCAGCGACGCGTCGAGAACGACCTAGAACGTCTGGCTCAGGATGCCGTCGCCGAGCACCTCGCCGGAATGTTCACGTGCTACAGCATCGGGGTCGTCACGCGGATGCTGGGCGGCACCGTCGGCACGGCGGTACCGGAGTCCACCCGCGCCACGAGCATCCGCATCACAGCGGCCGCAGCCGATGACCCGCTGTTCGGGGCCTCCGCACCGGAGATGTCGGTGCTGACAGCGCACAAGGAGGGCTCGATCGAGCCGCCGCCAGGAGCCGTGCTGCTCGCGACGAACGACGACTGCCCTGTGCAGGCGTATCGAGTCGGCGGTCGGCTCTACGCGACGCAGTTCCACCCCGAAGTCACGCCGCAGGACTTCGTCGGCCGCATGGCCTACTACCGGACCACGGGGTACTTCGACCCGCACGAGTACGACCTGACGGCCGAGCGCGTCTTGGCGTCGTCTCCCACGGGCACGGACCTGCTGCGGCGGTTCGCGGGGCTGGTGGGCTGAGCGGCTTCGACTCGTCGCTGCGCTCCTCGCTCGGCTCGTTTCGTCTCGCCTGCGGCTCGCTCAACGACCAGCAAGCAACTCCAGCTGCTCCCGCAGATACTCCTCCAGCGGCCGCCACGACGCCCCCGACCAGCGCACCGACACGACGCCGTCGCGCATCGCGAGCGGACCGGACGCGCCGCCGGCATCCACAGCATCCACGTCGATGACCGACCAGCCGACGTGTGCTACCTCGCCCTCGCGGAAGCCCCCGCGCAGCGCCATCTGGCGCCTCGCCGCACGCTCGCGCGCCGATTCGGCCGTGTACCCGCGGCGTCCTGGATCGGCCGCTCGCAGCACCTCCCCCGTCGCCAGCACTCGGTCGTCCGTGAGCAGCAGCACGCCCACGTGCCACGCCTCACCGATGCGCAGGATCCGGTCGCCTCTCCAGCGCGAGGAGCGCTCTTCGCCGAGCCCCTCCTTCGGGATCCCGGCCAGCACGGTGCGCGCATCGGCGAGCAGTCGGGCTGCGGAAGTCATCCCATCAGGTTACCGATTCGTCACCTCAGGCGCGGACGCGGCAGAATCGATGCACACCCCTGCAAGGAGCATCCATGTCTCAGACCGATACCGCACGTCTGCTCATCGCCTGCGATGACCAGCCCGGGATCGTCGCCGCCGTCGCGAACGTCCTCGCCCAGCACGGCGCGAACATCATCTCGCTCGATCAGCATTCGACGGATGCCGAGGGCGGGCGCTTCTTCCAGCGGACCGTGATCCACCTTCCGGGGCTCGCCGCCGCGCGTCCGGCGCTGGAGGCGTCGATCGACGAGGTGGCCGAGAGGTTCGGCATGGAGTGGTCGCTGCACGACACCTCGCGCCGCAAACGCGTGGCGATCTTCGTGTCCAAGTACGACCACTGCCTGATGGAGCTGCTGTGGCGCCAGCAGCGAGGGCAGCTCGACGTCGACATCACGATGGTGGTCTCGAACCACCCCGACCTCGCCGAGTCGGTGCGTTCGTTCGGCGTGCCGTTCGTGCACATCCCGCGCGGCACCGGCGACGACGCGAAGGAGGCGATGGAGGCCCGCCAGCTCGAGCTGCTGCAGGGCAACGTCGACCTCGTCGTGCTCGCGCGGTACATGCAGATCCTCACCGACGACTTCATCGGCAGGATCGGGGCGCCGGTGATCAACATCCACCACTCGTTCCTGCCGGCGTTCATCGGCGCGAACCCGTACGCGCGCGCCAAGGAGCGCGGCGTGAAGCTCATCGGCGCAACGGCGCACTACGCCACGGCAGACCTCGACGAGGGCCCGATCATCGAGCAGGACGTCACGCGCGTCACGCACTCCGAGTCGGCCGCCGAGCTGCAGAGCCGCGGCGCGGACGTCGAGCGCCTGGTGCTCGCGCGAGCCGTGCAGTGGCACGCGGAGGACCGCGTGATCGTGCACGGCCGCTCGACCGTCATCCTGTAGGCGCGGGCGTTACAGGACCTTCGCGAGGAAGTCCTTCAGGCGGTCGCTCTTCGGAGCCCCGAACAGGTCGGCAGGCACAGCCTCTTCGACGACGACGCCGCCGTCCATGAACACGGTGCGGTCGGAGACCTCGCGCGCGAAGCCCATCTCGTGGGTCACGAGCACCATGGTCATCCCGCCCTCAGCCAGGTCGCGGATGACCTGCAGCACCTCGCCGACCATCTCCGGGTCGAGGGCGCTGGTGGCCTCGTCGAAGAGCATGATCTCGGGGTCCATGGCGAGCGCGCGCGCGATGGCGACGCGCTGCTTCTGACCACCCGAGAGGGATGCCGGCTTGGCATCGACCTTGTCGGACAGGCCGACGCGCTCCAGCAGAGCCAGTGCGCGCTCACGCGCCTCGGTCTTGGACATGCGGCCGAGCTCGATCGGGGCGAGGGTGATGTTCTCGAGCACGGTCATGTGCGGGAACAGGTTGAAGTGCTGGAACACCATGCCGATGCGCTGACGCACCTCGTCGAGCTTGACGCTCTTATCGGTGAGGTCGACGCCGTCGATGATCACCTGGCCGGAGGTCGGCTCCTCGAGCTTGTTCAGGCAGCGCAGCAGCGTGGACTTGCCCGAGCCCGACGGTCCGATGACGGCGACGACCTCGCCGTCGGCGACGGTCAGGTCGATCCCCTGGAGGACCTCGTTGCTCCCGAACGACTTGTGCAGGTCGCGGACGTCGATCTTGCTCATGCGTTGAACTTCCTCTCCAGGCCGTTCGCGAGCAGCGTCAGCAGCGTGATCACGACGAAGTAGATGATGGCGACGATGGTCAGCACCTGGGCCGACAGGTAGGTAGAGGCGATGATCTGCCTCGACTGGAACGTGAGCTCAGCGAGGCCGATGACGCTGATGAGCGACGTGTCCTTGAGGGTGATGATGCCCTGGTTCACGAACGACGGGATCATGATGCGGAACGCCTGCGGCAGGACGACCTTCTGCATCGTCTTCCAGTGGCCGAGGCCCAGCGAGCGCGAGGCTTCGTTCTGCCCTGGGTCGACGGCCTGGATGCCACCGCGGATGATCTCGGTCATGTAGGCGCCGGTGTTCAGCGACAGCGTGATGGCACCGGCGACGAACGGGTTGAACGTGATCCCGGGGAACAGCTGCGGGATCGCGAAGAAGACGAAGAACGCCTGCACGAGGATCGGTGTACCGCGGAACACGTACACGTAGGCGGTGGCGAGCCAACGGAACGGCAGGAACTTCGACAGGCGCCCGAACCCGAACACGATGCCGAGGATGAATGCGGCGACGATCGCGATGATTGTGGAGAGGATCGTCAGCCACAGGCCCTCCATGAGGGCGGGCCAGTACTTCACGGCGACCGAGATGATGTCGGTGGGCTGCGTCGACTCCTCGCCGCCGCTGAGGTATCGGTCGACGATCTCGTCGTACTCGCCGGACTCGGTGACGTTGGCGAGACCGGTGTTGAACATCTCGAGCAGTTCGGCGTTCATGCCCTTGTTGACCGCGAAGCCGTACTCACCGCCGAGCTCCGGTTCGCCGACGAGGCGGAAGCCGGACCCCTGCTGGATGCCGTAGGCGAGCACCGGGAAGTCCTCGAAGTAGCCGACGGCCTGACCGGCCTTGACGGCATCCACCATGTCGGTGGTATCGGTGTACGGGGTGACGCGGAAGCCGTACTCGTCCTTGTTGTCCTCGGCGAAGGTCTGGCCCTGCGTGCCGGTCTTGACGGCGACGGTCTGGCCATCGAGGTCGTCGAGGGACTGGATGTCGCTGGCGTCGAGGACGCCGAGCTGGATGCCGCTGGTGAAATACGGGTCGCTGAAATCGAAGACCTTCTTGCGCTCGTCGGTGATCGACATACCGGCCATGACTGCGTCGACCTGGTTCGACTGCAGCGCCTGCACGGCGGCGTCGAACCCGAGTTGGCGGATCTCGACCTCGAAGCCCTGGTCCTCGGCGATCGCGCGGAGCAGATCCATGTCGATGCCGACGAGGTCGCCGTTGGCGTCGGTGAACTCGAACGGCGCGAACGTCGTGTCAGTGCCGATGACGTAGGTCTCGCCGCTGTCGTCCGCGGCCGTGGCGGGGGCTGGGACGCCCAGCATCACGCCCGCTGCGACGAGCGCAGTCATCGCAAGTGCGGCGATCCTGCGCGCGAGCGGGCGCGAAGGTTCGGAAAGATTTCGGATCACGACGGATGCTCCTCGGATCGGTTGACGACAGCCGGATGGCCGCGCGGTCATCAAGCCTAGAGCAGAGCGTCGGGCGGCATGAGTGCCGTTCACCCGTTGACGATGTCGACGGCTAGGCCGTGGGATGCCGCGGCGAGGCGCCTGTCGTTCGTCCAGAGTTGCGACGCACCGGCGAGTTGTGCGGCCGCGAGGTGGATCGCATCCGGTGTCTTGAGCCCGTGATCAACGCGCAGTTCGGCGGCGCGCAGATAGGCCTCGTCATCGAGTTCGACGGTTTCGAGGTGGTGGTACATCGCGAGATACCGGTCGCGCATCACGTGGTCACCTGTACGCAATGGGCTCACGAGACATTCCGGAAGGACCAGCGGACTCGTGGCCAACGGCTCTCGCGCCCCAGCCATCGCCGCGCGCACGGCGTCGCCGCGCGCACCGGAATCCTCCAGCGCGTATATGAGGATGCAGGCGTCGAGATAGATCACTCCCACGACTCGCGCTCTTCAGCGATCCGCGCGTCGAGTTCCTCCGGCGAGCGCCGGGCCGGAAGCGGGTTGGCCTGGAGCCACTCCACGATGGCAGGACCGTTCATGACGACGTCCGGCCTTCCGACAGGGACGACCTTGACCACCGGCACGCCTCTGTTGGTGATGACGACGTCCTCACCGGAACGCGCGTCGGCGATCAACCGCGAGAGGTTGTTCCGCGCATCGAGAACGCTGTACTGGGCCATGCATCCAGATTAGCCATCTATCTGGCTAAGTTCTACGCCTCATCGAGCAGTACCCCCGCCCGGGTGTTGTCGACAGAACATTGAGGCGAGCCGGCGCCGCAGTGCGGAGCGATCGCAGTGAACGCTACTTCAGCGTGAGCGTGTGCGCCTCGGGCCAGTCCTCGTAGCCGACCTCGACGATGACGGGGCTGCCTGTCACGTCGTTCGGCAGTTCGAATTCGTGCGTCGTCGGTGACATATCCGCGGTGCAGGGATCGTTGGGCGACGACCCGAATGTCACGGCGACGCGGTCCGGCCCGTCCGCGGTGAGGGCTGTCGCGATGGGCGGGCAGCTCCCGCTGCCCCAGGTGACGATGGCGAATGTCTCGCCGCGCTCTATCCAGGTCGCAGCGGGCTCTTCGCTGAGCGGCTCGAAGACGACGCCTTCGGGGATGCCGGGCTTCATCGCCTGGGCGACGCCCGTGCCGGAGCCGCTGCAACCGACCAGGATGCCGGCCGCGACCACGATGGCGAGGCCCGCGCTGCCGACGCGTTTGATCATCACGGCCCCATTGTCGCCGATCGCGGCCGAAAGAGCAGCCGTCTCACACTCCGGCGAGAAGCTCCTCGAAGACCGCACGCGCATCGTCATGGCGAGCGAGCGGCGCCGCCTGCCCGAGCCACAGCGACTGCAGCTCGCCGAGATTCTGCTCGCCTGCCGCCGCGCGGAACCTTCCGGTGAGCCAGTTCTGCATCGGGAACGGAGCAATCGTGCCGCTCGCCTCGATCGCACGAACGGCACGGTTGCGGACGCCGCGTGCGAGTCGCCCGCTCATCGCGCGGGTGAGGACCGTCTCGTCGGCTGCGGTCGCGCGGATCGCCGCACGATGCGCGTCGGTGGCTGCTGACTGCGCCGTCGCGAGGAACGCGGTGCCGACCTGGACTCCCGACGCGCCGAGCGCGAGCGCGGCCGCCACCCCGCGCCGATCGGCGATGCCGCCGGCCGCGATGACGGGGACGGACACGGCATCCACCACCTGCGGCACGAGCGCGATGGTGCCCACGAGCGACTCCTCGGTCGGGCGCAGGAACGACACTCTGTGCCCCGCGGCCTCGGCCCCTGAGGCGATGACGGCGTCGACGCCACCGGCTTCGAGCGCGACGGCCTCGGCGACGGTGGTGGCCGTGCCGATGACCCGCATGCCACGGCGATGCGCCTCTGCGACGACCTCAGCCGATGGGACGCCGAACACGACGCTGAGTGCTGCGGGCGCGGCATCCCAGATCGCCTCGAGCTGTTCCTCGAGCGACGGGAGGTAGCGCTCCGGGCGGTGGGGCACCTCGACACCGACGGCCTCGTAGAACGGCTCCAGCGCTTGAGCGAAAACGGAGTGCTGCGGGCCGGGCAGGGCTTCGTCGCCGGTGGGCAGCCAGATGTTCAGGGCGAAAGGCTTGTCCGTCGCCCTCCGCAGGTCGGCGGCGGTCTCGCGGATGCGGGCCCCGTCGTATCCGTAGAGGCCGTATGCGCCCAGACCGCCGGATTCGCTGACCGCGGCGGTCAGCGCGACGGACGAGATGCCGCCGAATGCGCCGAGGAGGATCGGATGCCGGATGCCCAGAAGCTCGCGCAGATCGCTCATGCTCCCCAAGCTACGCCTCAGCCACCCGCTGGTATCGTCTGTGACATGGTGGACGGACTCGAGCAGTTGCTGCAGCTCATGCTGTCTGCGCTCGGGCTGGTCGCGATGCCCGACTTGGCTTCGCTCGATCTCGCCGCCCTCACCCTCGCCCTCGCCCTGCTGACGGTCGCCGCGCTCATCGTCGCGATCACGCTCGGCGTCGTAGGGGCTGGTCAGGGTTCGGCGCCGCATCCGCTCCGCGCCATCGGAGCATCCGTCGTGCTCGCCCAGAGCGATCCGGATGCCGACGGCCACCCTCGTCCGAGGGCGCCGGGAGTCGCGCGCGCCGTGTGACCGTCCGTTCGTGACGGGAGCACGGCACACGCCGACCTTCCCGACACTCAGAACGGACCTTCCCTTGGACATCTATGCCTTCCCGCCCATCGCGGCGATCCTCGACGCCGCATACGGCGCACTGACTGCGCTCTCCGCAGCGCTCGAGCCGATTACCGGCACCGCCGCGGCCGCGGCCGCCGTCATCCTCGTCACCCTCCTGATCCGCGCCCTCCTCATCCCGGTCGGCATCTCCCAGGCCAAAGCCGAGCAGACCCGCGCACGCCTCGCCCCGAAGCTGCACGAACTGCAGAAGCGCCACAAGAAGAACCCCGAGCGGCTGCAGCGCGAAACCATGCAGCTCTACAAGGACGAGAACACCTCGCCGTTCGCCGGTTGTTTGCCGGTGCTGCTGCAGGCTCCCGTCGTCGGCATCCTGTACACGCTGTTCCTGCGCACCGACATCGCCGGCCACGCGAACGAGCTGCTCACACACGACCTGTTCGGGGCGACGCTGGGCACGAGCCTCGTGCACATGCTCTTCGCCGGCCCCTTCTCGCTGCCGACCCTGCTCGTCTATCTCGCACTCATCGCGATCATGATCGCCGTCGCCGAGGTCACACGCCGCGTCTTCCGCCCGACGCCGGTCGACGACTCCCCGCTCTCGTCCCCCTCGGTGCTGCGCATGATGAGCGCTCTGCACTACCTGACTGCGATGTTCGCGATCTTCGTACCGCTCGCGGCGTCGCTGTATCTGACGGTGACGGTGGCCTGGACGCTCGGGCAGCGGGTGATCCTGCGGCGGCGGTACCCGCTGCCGGTCGCCACCTGATCGCGGAGTCAGTTCGGGACGACGGGAATCGTCCCCGTGAACGGCGGCGGCTCCGCTCCCCTGGCGTCACGCCGTGCTCCGAGGGCGGTGCCGACACTGGCAGCGACGACGAGCCCGATCGCGAGGAGTTTCAACGGCGTCGCCGACTGGCCGAGCACCAGCCACCCCGCAAGCGTGGCGAACGCCGGCTCGAGACTCAGCAGCACGCCGAAGACGCGCTGCGGCAGGCGGCGGAGAGCGGCGAGTTCGAAGCTGTACGGGATGACGGACGACAGCACCGCGGTCAGGAGCGCGAGCAGCAGCAGGCTCATGTCTCCCGATGCGCCGACAGCGGCGACCGTCGGGATGCCGACGGGGAGCAGGAGGACGGACGCCGCGAGCAGCCCCACGACGAGGCCACCGCTGCCGGGAATCGCTTCGCCGACGCGGGCGCTCATGCGGATGTAGAACACCCAGAAGCCCGCAGCGATGAGGATGAAGAAGACGCCGAGGAGGTCGAGCGGCTCGGCACCGAGCATCCCATCGAGCCCGAGGAGCGCCATCCCGATCAGAGCGATCCCGACCCACATGCCGTCCAGGAGTCGGCGCGTGAGGACGGCCGCGAGGATGAGGGGACCGAGGAACTCGATCGCGACGGCCGGCCCGAGCGGCACCCGCTCGATCCCGGCGTAGAAGAAGCCGTTCATCCCAGCGAGCGAGACTCCGAACAGCACGGCCGCTCCCCACTGCCGCCTGGTCCACCCGCGCACCCGTGGGCGCACGAACACGAGCAGCAGCACAGCGGCGAGACCGATGCGCAGCGAGGTCACTCCCCACGCGCCGAGCGCGGGGAACAGCTGCGCGGCGACGGCCGCGCCGAACGGCAGCGACAGGCAGGATCCGACGACGAGCGCCACCCCGACGGCGGGGCGAGAAGACGGATTCGAGGCCACGTGACCAGCGTGCTGCCTGCGGGCGTCCCCGTCCAATCGGCGACCCGACAGGCTCAGCGCGGGTTGATCCCCACGCGCAGCGGCGCGTCCGGTGCGGAGGCTGCGGTGATCGCGGCATCCACCTCGGCGAGCGGATAGACAGCCCCGACCGCCTCTGTGAACGGATACGCGCGTCCCGTGCCGGTGAGGAATGCCGCGGCCGCCGCGAGCTCGTGCCCTGTGTAGTTGTGAACGCCGGTGATCGTCAGCAGGCGCCGCACAGCATCTTCGGCGTCGAAGGGCACGGGTTCACCCTGGAAGACGCTCCCGACCAGCACGACCGTGCCTCCGACATCCGCCGCCTTGATCGCGTCGGCCACGGCGTGGCCGGATGCCTCGATCACGATGTCCGCCGGTCCTGTCGACGCCGTCACCGCGGTCCCCCCGAACCGCTGCGCGAACGCTCGTCGCACGGGTGACGGGTCGACGACCGTCACCTCGGCACCGGCATCCGCGGCGATCGCGACGGCGGTCAGACCGACGAGACCCGCGCCGTAGACGAGCACCCGCTTTCCCTCCAGAACATGCCCGCCCGCTCCGCGACTCACCGCCGCCCAGGCTGTCGCCGTCGCACAGGAGGCCGGTGCGAGCA
The DNA here is from genome assembly GCF_037285405.1 of Microbacterium sp. KHB019. NCBI lineage: Bacteria > Bacillati > Actinomycetota > Actinomycetes > Micrococcales > Microbacteriaceae > Microbacterium > Microbacterium sp. KHB019. The sequence goes on from NZ_JBBDHF010000004.1 coordinate 110,900, forward strand.
CGGTAGCCGGCAGTGCCTCGGGAACGCGCACGATCGAGGTTCCAGCCCGCAGATGCGCATGCGTTGCGAACCCTCCGGTGAGTTCCCATCGCGGGCCGATCCGTTCGTGACCGTACTTCTGCACGGTGCGGCACTTCTGCGTCACCCCCGCCGTGCAGCGGTCGCAGTCTCCGCACGAGACGGTGACCGACCAGACGACGCGGTCCCCGATGCGCAGCTCGGTGCCGTCGACCGCCTTCACGCCGTCATCGCCGATTGCGATGATCCGGCCGACGCTCTCGTGCCCGAGCACCAGTGGCGTCGGCGCTGAGCGGTGCCCCGCGACCGTATGGACATCGGAGCCGCAGACCGTTGAGAGTTCGATCGCGATCAGCACGTCGGCATGGCCGAGGGCGACCCCGGGCACGGCGACCGTCTCGTGCTCCTGCCCGACGCCGAGCCACACCTTCGCGGTCGCTGCCGGTCTGAGATTGACGTCGTGCCGCTCTTCGTGCGGCGCAAGGACACGCATCTCACGACGTCCGTGCTGCGAGGACGGTACCGAGCAGACCCCGTTCGGCGAGCGCAGCGGGCAGTTCCGCGACGGTCTCGAGCACCGCATCGGCGCCGTCGAGCGCGGCACGATCATGCGCCCCCGAGAGCACTCCGGCGACGAAGCCCGCGCCGGCACGACGGCCGGTCTCGACATCGCTGCTCGTGTCGCCGGCGACGGCGACGGCCTGCACAGCCGACACTCCGGTGCGCAGCAGCGCCGTGAGCACGAGGTCGGGTGCAGGGCGTCCGCGGCCGGCATCCGCCGGGGACAGCGCGAGGTCGATGAGGTCTCGCCAGCCGAGGGCGTCGATGAGGGCATCGCGTGTGACCGGCGCGAATCCTGTCGTCAGTGCGACCTTGATGCCCGAGTCCCGAAGAACGGCGATCGCGTCGGCGGCCCCGGGGATCTCCTGGGCGCCCTGCTCGGCGATGATCTCGGCGTACGCGCCTTCGAACGCTGCTGTCGCAGCAGCGGCTGCGACCACGTCGCCGTCGGCGAGATGCGTGAAGACGTCGATCTTGGAACGCCCCATCGTGTCCCGGACGTACTGCAGGGCTTCCGGCCACGGCATCCGATCAGCGACGCCCGTCCGTTCAGCCGCCCGCTGGAATGCCTGCTCCACGACACCGTCATCGCGGACGGTCGTCCCTGCCATGTCGAGGACGACGAGTTCGATGGCGTTCATGATGCTCCTTCTGCTGCGAGCTGCGGTGCTCGCTCGTATGCGGCTGTGGTCGCGGGTCCGTGGTCGCGGACTCTGTAGTCGCGGAATCGGCGATCATGCGTTCGGCGAGACCGAGTCCGGTCGTCATGCCGATCCCCGTGGTCGCGGCGATGACGTGCAGGCCGGGCTCCGGTTGTTCGATGAGGAACTCCTCCGGCCCGGAGGCGTACACCCCCTGCCAGCGTTCGATGACCCGAACATCGTCTAGCTCCAGCAGCGCAGCAGCTTCTGCGATGAAAGCATCGAAGGCGGGCTCCGGCTGGAAAGGACCGGGTTGGATGCCGCGGACGTGGGAATCGCCCAGGATCAGCGAGCCGTCCGGCAGCTGCGTGTACATCTGGTTGAGGTCGAGGCCGGCGAGCTCAGGGCGCTCCGCGTACAGACGCTCGCGGAGCGCGACGGTCTCGGGGAATGCGGCGAAACGTCCGTAGCGAAGGAGCGACCAGGCGGTGAGCAACGGGGCGGCCAGCGGGCGAGGCGTCATGGCGCTCACGCGCATCATGTCGAGGGCGCACCGGACGACACCGACTCTTTCGGCGATCTCGGGCAGCAGTTGATCGACGTCGTGATTCACGGCGACGACGACGCGTCCGCAGTCGATCGCGCCCCGCGTCGTCTCGACCCGGATGCTGGAGACCGCCGTCACCGCAGTGCGGAAGCGGAACTCCACGCCGAGCGCTACGAGGTGACGGACGATCGCACCCGCAGCCTCGCGCGGATTCGTCTGCAGATCAGTGCGAAGGCGCGCTCCGCCGGCGACTCCGACCCGCACGGGCGCGTGACTCCGGAGTTCTTCTGCCGTGAGGAGTTCGATGTCGCCGTCACGCGCGGCGCGTTCGAGGACGGCGAGCTCGGTGGTGTCTCGAGCGGCGACGAGCGTTCCGGATTCGCGAAGCCAGAACCCGGCATCCGTGGCGAGTCGCAGCCAGATGTCACGGGACGCGTCGGCGAACTCGCGGGCGAGTCCGGTCTGCGCGCCGATGCAGATGTGACCGAAGTTCCGCACGGTGGCCCCGACGGGCGACGCCGTCCGGTCGACGACGATCACGCGAAGCCCTCGACGTGCGGCCGCGTATGCCGCACCCAGGCCCACGATGCCCGCGCCGACGACGACGACATCGGCGCGGTCCGAGGCCACAGGGTGACGCGACATGAGGGCCTTTCGCTCCGAGGGATCGAAGACCACTGTGACACTCGGCGTCAGGCGTTCCGCGCCGTTCTCGGAAGAGTTTGCCTCGCGTTTACCCGACCTTCGCCGAGGCGATTCGCGCATGAACGCGCGCTGAACTGGCGCGAATGGCGGCGTCGGAAAGCGTCCGAAACAAGAAATGACCGCGAGCGCGAAGAGTCAGAAATGGTCGCGCCCGCGGTCAGCGCTGGGGACGCTTTCTCTGGGGTAGTTCCGAAACTAGTGACTTGGCATGACAAGTCCAAGTAACGTACGTCGACAATGTGCTGGCCATTCGTCCAGTGCACTCGGCCGGCCCCGGGCAACTCACGTGATCGGTAGCTTCGCCGACACCTGCCAATCGCCGTCCACGGCCTGAGCGCTGAATGCGCCGCTCGCCCCTATTACCCGCTCGGCCATCCGGTTCAGGCCTGTCCCGCTCGAGGGCAGGTCGCGTCGAGGGGTGGCCGGGAGGGGGCTGCGGATCGAGAGGGACGCGGCTTCGTCATCGACGTCGAGGTCGATGTGGACCGCACCGTGCCCTGCGTGCTTGAGGATGTTGGTGGCGGATTCGCGGACGATGCGCGCGAGGACGATCTCGGCGACGCGCGGCAGGCGCTCATCACCCGGGTCCCCGGAGCTGACGACCGCGTGTCCAGCGGACTCGATCTCGGAGCGCGCCTCATCGATGGCTTCGGCGAGGTCTCCGGTCTGCACCGCGGAGGCGCGGGGTCCGTCATCGGCGAGTTCGATGACGAACCGGAGGTCGGCCATCGCCTTCTTCGCCGCGGACCGGATGGCCTCTTGCGAATCCTTGCTGATGGTCGGATCGTCCAGCATCTGGACGTGGAGCGCGACCACGGTGAGATGATGCGCGATGCTGTCATGAAGCTCGCCGGCGATCCATCGCCGCTCGGCGAGTACTGCTTCACGTTCCTGCTCGGCTTGAATGACGAGCTTTTCTTCCAGCCGACGTCCACGTGCCGATGCCACCCGGAGCGCGAATCCGATCACGCCCGAGACAGTCGCGATGATCAGGTAGATGCCGACGTTGACAGGAGTGCCGAGATCTCCGTACGCCACGATCGCCGTCGCGACGAGGAACGAGGCGAGGTACGTCAAGATCAGCGCGGTCTTCCCCAGCCTCATGACGAGGCCTGCGGCCACGGCGGCAGCGAGGATGACAGTGAACTCGGTGCCGGTCACGAAGGACAGCCCGAATACGAGGCCCAAGGCCGCGGTCGCTATCCAAGGAGACCAGAGGTAGAGCGCGAAAGCGGCGGTCGTCGCGATGCTCAGAAGCAGAGCAGGGACGTTGACGCCTGGAGTGAAGAGGATCCCGAACACATCACCGACAACGAGGACGACGATGATGGCGAGCATCGTTATGCGCTCCGGAAGACTCAGCGATTCTTCCGCTGTCAGCCGAAGAAGGTCGGTGTCGTCTCTGGCTGGTACGAGGCGCATAGCTTCACTATCTCCTATTCGCCAGGTAATCTAGCGAATGATGCCAAGTGCACGAGCAAGCTGTTCCCAAAACGACATATTGTTCACCGCCTTATCTATGTCTTTAGTCGGATGTCTGTATTCATCTTCTCGGCGATCCTCACGGCGCACATCAGACAACCGTTCACTCTTTGATAGCCAAACGTCTACATACGCGATATGGGTAGTAGTGCCCACCGTTAGGCTTCGTCCATGCCGCAGATCCGCGTTCTCATCGTCGACGACGACCCACTCGTGCGCACCGCGCTGTCCCACTTCGTGTCACGGGATGCCGAGGTCGAGGTCATCGGCGAGGCCGAGACCGGGCTCGAGGCGATCGCGTTCGTCGAGAAGGATCGCCCCGACGTCGTGATGATGGACGTGCAGATGCCCGAGATGAACGGGATCGAGGCGACCGCTGCGATCTCGGAGCGCTGGCCCGAGGTGCGGATCCTCGCCGTCACCACGCTCGACGGCAGCGACACCGTGCTGCCGATGCTGAGCGCCGGCGCCTCCGGGTACATGCTCAAGGACTCGAGCGCCGAGAGCATCCTCGCCGCCGTTCGCGAGGTGAACAGCGGCGCGAGCTCGCTTTCGCCGTCTATCGCCTCGCTGCTGATCAAACACGTCCGCGACGAGACCCCGTCCGGCGTCGGCGCGGAGGAGCTCGAGACTCTCACCGAGCGCGAGGGCGAGGTGCTCGAGTGCTTGGCGCAGGGCATGTCGAACTCCGAGATCGCCCGCACGCTCATCGTGTCGGAGGGCACCGTCAAGGCGCACCTCGGCCGCATCATGTCGAAGTGGCACGTGCGCGATCGCGTGCAGATCCTCGTCACGGCCGCCCAGGCCGGGCTCGTGAGCTTCCGCTGACGGGAACGATCAGCGGGCGAGCAGCACGATGCCCGCGACCACGATTCCAGATGCGACCAGTCGCGCGAGGGGTCTGCTCTCCTTGAGCGCGAAGACGCCGAACAGGCTGACCAGCACGACGCTGACCTCGCGCAGCGGCGCTACCAGCGCGACGGGTGCGATCGTCACCGCGACGAGGATGAGGATGTAGGACAGCGGTGACAGGACCCCGAACACGATCACCCGGCGCCACTGGAACCGTGCGAATGCGACCGTCTCGCGCCATCTGCGCCGCAGCATGACGGAGTAGATGACGATCTCCACCACGCAGGTTCCGACCATGTACGGCACGGGTGCCAGGTGCCACTCGCGAACGGCATGGGTGTCCCAGATCGTGTACGTCGCGATCGCGAGCCCTGTCAACAGCCCGAACACGATCGACGGATCGACCCCGCTCCGCCCTTCGCCGCGGGGGCGTCGTTCGACGAGCCCGAGCGCGAGCACGCCGGCGATGATCGCCAGCACTCCGGCGAGCGCCCAGCCGGACGGCCTCTCGCCGAGCAGCAGGATCGCTGCGAGAACCGACAGGAACGGCCCGCTGCCGCGCGCCGTCGCATACACGGTCGAGAGATTCCCCACCCGATAGCCGTGCTGCAGCACGAGCATGTACGCGACATGCAGGACCCCTGAGACGCCGACGCCGAGGATGAATCCGGGCAGATCGCTCCGTTGCATCCCACCGGTGAACGGAATCGCCGCGCCCCAGATGACGGCACCGGCGACGGCGCCGCACCAGAGGAACGGAACGCCTGCACGGCTGATGCCGTGGGCGAGGATGTTCCACGCCGCGTGCACGACGGCGGCGGAGAAGACGAGGACGAGAGCGAATGCAGACACGGGAGCCTTCTGTCCGTCAGCGGGCGCGACGAACGGGCTCCTCCGGGCTTTTGTCCTGTCAGATGACGGCCGACCTGCGAAGGCCGACCGTGGTGCCGCTCGGACCAGGCGGGCGTGAGCCCCGGAACCCTAGGCACTGTCGCGCGACACCATAACACCCCGTTGTGAACGGGTGGGAGCCGAAGCTGCGCGGATACGATCGAAGGCATGGCCGTCACCCCCGCAGCTCTCTCCCACGCCGAGGATCTCGCCGACTTCGTCGCCGCCTCGCCCTCCAGCTACCACGCAGCCGCCGAGGTGGCCCGCCGCCTGGAGGAAGCTGGATTCGTCCGACTCGACGAAGAGGCGGACTGGCCGGCACAGGCCGGCGGGCGCTTCGTCGTCGTGCGTGACGGCGCGGTGATCGCCTGGGTCGTACCCGCGGATGCCGCGACGACGACGCCTGCGCAGATCCTGGGCGCCCACACCGACTCCCCCGGATTCAAGCTGAAGCCGCAGCCGACGACCGGCTCGCGCGGCTGGCTGCAGGCAGGTGTGGAGATCTACGGCGGTCCACTGCTGAACTCCTGGCTCGACCGCGAGCTGCGACTGGCCGGGCGCCTCGCTCTCGCCGATGGCCGCGTCGTGCTCGCCGACACTGGGGCACTCCTGCGCCTGCCCCAGCTCGCCATCCACCTCGACCGCGAGGCGAACAAGGCGCTGACCCTCGACAAGCAGCTGCAGACGCAGCCGGTGTGGGGTCTCGGTGACCCGGTTGAGGAAGACCTGCTCGGTGAGCTCGCATCCTCGGCCGGCGTGAACGCGGCCGATGTGCGCGGCTTCGACGCCGTCGTGGCGGACTCCGCACGCGGCGCGGTCTTCGGAAAGGACGACGCGTTCTTCGCGAGCGGTCGCTTGGATGACCTCGCATCCGTTCACGCCGGCGTCGTGGCGCTCGCGGCCGCATCGGAGGACCCGAGCGGCAGCATCGCCGTCCTCGCGGCGTTCGATCACGAGGAGCTCGGCTCCGCATCGCGCTCCGGCGCCGCTGGTCCGTTCCTCGAGGACGTGCTCGCGCGCGTGTACGCCGGCCTCGGGGCAGACGCCACCGAACAGCGCCGCGCGTTCGCGGCATCCTGGCATCTGTCGAGCGACGTCGGCCACTCGGTGCACCCGAACTACGTCTTCAAGCACGACCCCGTCGTCCAGCCGCTGCTCGGCTCGGGTCCGATCCTCAAGATCAACGCGAACCAGCGCTACGCGACGGATGCCGTCGGGTCCGCCGCCTGGGCGCAGTGGTGCGAGACCGCCGGGGTCGCCTCGCAGGAGTTCGTCTCGAACAACACCGTGCCGTGCGGCTCGACGATCGGCCCGATCACAGCCACTCGCCTCGGCATCCGGACGGTCGACGTCGGCATCCCTATCCTGTCGATGCACTCGGCACGCGAGCTCGCCGGCGTCGCCGACCTCCACGCCCTGACCCGCGTCGCCGAGGCGTTCTTCCGCGCCTGACCCACCCTGACACCCCGTCTATTTCTGCCGCGCGCACGCTTTCGGTGGCCCGGGGCGCGCATAAGCCAGAAATAGACGGGCCTGGGCGGGGATGCGGTGCCAATATGGGGGCATGTCAGACAAGATCGCGGCGGCTCCTGGGCTGATCGAGCGCGCCGGTATCGAGATCATTCCAGAGTCCGACCGGACGGCGAAGCCGCGCGACCTCTTCTGGCCGTGGTTCGCGGCGAACGTGTCGGTGTTCGGCATGTCCTATGGGGCGTTCGTGCTGGGTTTCGGCATCTCGTTCTGGCAGGCCACCCTCGTGTCGATCATCGGCATCGTCGTGTCTTTCGCCCTCTGCGGGCTGATCGCGATCGCAGGCAAACGCGGATCGGCGCCGACCATGGTCCTCTCCCGAGCGGCGTTCGGCGTGCACGGACAGAAGGTCCCTGGCATCGTGTCGTGGCTCACGTCGATCGGCTGGGAGACGTTCCTGTCGATCATGGCCGTGCTCGCCACTGCCACGGTCATCACGCAGCTCGGCGGCGACGGAGACAGCGTCGCACTGAAGATCATCGCCACCGTCGTGGTCGCGGCGCTCATCGTCGCGGCATCCGTTCTCGGGTATCACACGATCATGAAGATGCAGTCGGTGCTGACCTGGATCACGGGAGTCGTCACGATCCTCTACGTCATCCTGACGATCCCGCACATCGACTTCGCGGCCGTCATGGCGCGCCCGAGCGGCGGAATCGGCGCCGTGATCGGAGCCCTCGTCATGGTGATGACCGGCTTCGGACTGGGGTGGATCAACATCGCCGCGGACTGGTCGCGGTATCAGAAGCGCACGGCGTCCGACGGCGCGATCGTGTTCTGGAACACCTTCGGCGGCGCGATCGCCCCGGTTCTCCTCGTCGTGTTCGGCCTGCTGCTGGCGGGCTCGGACGATGCGCTGATGGATGCCGTCGGCGCCGACCCGATCGGCGCCCTCGCGACCCTGCTGCCGATCTGGGTGCTGGTCCCGTTCCTGCTCACCGCGGTTCTCGCGCTCGTCTCCGGCGCGGTGCTCGGTATCTACTCCTCCGGACTCACGCTGATCAGCCTCGGCATCCGCATCCCCCGACCATCGGCCGCGGCGATCGACGGAGTCATCCTTACCCTCGGGACGATCTGGGTGGTGTTCTTCGCCACCGACTTCCTGGGGCCGTTCCAGTCGTTCCTCATCACGCTCGGCGTTCCGCTGGCGTCGTGGGCCGGCATCCTCATCGCCGACATCCTGCGCCGCAAGAAGGACTACGACGAGGACGCCCTGTTCGACGCGAAGGGGCGCTACGGCGCCTGGGACTGGACGTCGATCATCACGATGGTCGTCGCATCGGTCATCGGATGGGGGCTCGTCGTGAATAACTTCGCCGATGCCGCCCCGTGGAACAACTGGCAGGGCTACCTGCTGTTCCTCATCGGAGGCCGTGATGGCGATTGGGCGTTTGCGAACCTCGGTGTCTTCTTCGCTCTGGTGCTGTCGTTCCTCGTGACGTGGTTCGCGCGCGCGTCGAAGATCCGGCAGCAGGAAGCGTGAGCGACGCTTCAACAGGCCCAACGGGCCCGGAGGAGTGGCTGGTCGTCATCGATCCGCAGAACATCTTCGCCTCTCCCGATTCGGCGTGGGGCTCGCCGTTCTTCGCGGAGGCGATGCCGCGCATCCGTGAGCTGGCCGACGCCTTCGGCGAGCGCGTGCTCGTCACTCGATGGATGCCGACCGCCGATCGCTCGACATCATGGGGCGAGTACTTCGCGGCGTGGCCGTTCGCGGATCAGCCTCCGACCGACGAGCTGTTCGACGTCGTGCCGGATGCCGTCGGCCTGGCATCCCGCGCGACCCTCGATCTGCCGACGTTCGGGAAGTGGGGGCCGGAGCTGGAGTCCGTCGTCGGCCACGGCGGCAGATTCGTGCTCGCCGGCGTCTCGACGGACTGCTGCGTGATCTCGACGGCTCTGGCCGCTGCGGACGCCGGCGCACGCGTGACGGTGGCGACCGACGCCTGCGCGGGTTCGACAGCCGAGAACCACGCCGCAGCCGTGCAGGTGATGGGGCTGTACCCGCCGCAGATCTCGCTCGCCACGACCGACGAGGTGCTCGCGAGACGCTGAGCCGCGCCCCGATCTGCGGAGGTTTCCCCGATCTGCGGGCGAGTTCCGACGAAACGTCCGCAGATCGGACGCATGTCCGCAGATCGTTCCCGTCAGGCGGCGCGAACAGCCGCCGCGATGTCTGCCGGCGTTCCGTGCCAGGGCGCCCCATGCCCCGGCAGCACCCAGGATGCCGACACTACGGCGAGCCGGTCGAGGGATGCCAGCGCCTCAGCCGGCTCGTCCGTGAACGGCGCCGGCTGCGCGCCTTCACGGCCGGTGAGGACGTGGCGGGTGGTGAGCGCGTCTCCGACGAAGACGGCATCCACGGCGGGGATGTGCACGGCGATGCTGCCCGGCGAGTGCCCAGGCATCCCGATCACGACCGGTGAACCGGGCAGTCCCAGGACGTCGCCGTCGGCGACCTCCACGACCTCCTGCACGTGACGCGTGCGCACCGCGTTCTTGCGCAGGCCGTAGGCGAAGAATTTCACCAGAGGCCCGAGATGGGCGGGGCCCATCGGCGTCTTCGGCTTCTCCCCCGTTCGCACCCGATGGGCGTCGGCCCGGTGGATGAACACGGGCACACCCGTCTTCTGCCGCAGGCGCTCCGCGAAGCCGATGTGGTCGCTGTCGCCGTGCGTGAGCACGAGACCGCGGACGTCGCTCAGCGGACGACCGATGACCTCGAGCTCGCGCTGCAGGTCTTTCCAGTGACCAGGCAGTCCGGCGTCCACGAGCGTGATGCCGTCCGGCAGGTCGATGAGGTACGAAGCGACGATGTCGTTGCCGAGGCGATGCAGATGCGGTGCGAGCTTCATGGCGTTCCCTTCGGGCTGGTTGCGATGGCTACAATACGTAGCTATCATGGCTAATGTCAATAGCCATGGAGGTTCGGATGCCGACGCCCGAGCGCACGTCACTCGCCGAGATCATCGAAGCAGGCCGCGAGATCCTTGAAGATGCAGGGCCCGACGGGCTGACCATGCAGGCGGTCGCGATCCGTGTCGGCGTCCGCGCGCCCTCGCTGTACAAGCGCGTGCGTGGACGGGACGCCCTGCTTTCAGCCGTCGCGGAGGCGACCATCGCCGAGCTCGCCGAGCGACTGGACGCCGCCGGCCACAACCTCCCGGCTCTCGCAGGCGAGTTCCGGGCGTATGCGCACGAGCGCCCGGAGGGATTCCGGCTGATGTTCACGGCATCCGCACCGATCGACGCGCTCGACAGGGCCGCGGAACCGGTGCTTGCAACAGCCCGTGAGCTCGTCGGTGACGAACACGCGCTCGACGCCGCACGTCTGTTCACCGCCTGGGCGACCGGTTTCCTGCAGATGGAGCTGGCGGGGGCCTTCCGCCTCGGCGGTGACGTCGATGCGGCGTTCGCGTACGGACTCGACCACCTCCGTCGGGGCCTGCAGACAGCGGCGTGACCGCGAGCGCACGCCTCTGTCACACTGATTCCCGGAGGGGCATACATGACCGCGCACGAGCACGCCGAAGCATCCATCGAACCTGCATCCGGACAGGAGAGGCCGCACCACCGGTGGCGGAAGACCAGGATCACCCTCGGAATCATCGTCGTCATCGTGCTCGTCGTCACGATCGTCGGCGCGATCACGCCGTGGCCGTCGGCGATGGCCATCCGCGCCGTCTTCACCCAGGGCGGCGACGCGACCGCCGCCGAGATGGACAGGCACGTCCCCGACACGAAACTGTCCGAGACCCTCGACGTCGCCTACGGCGATGACGGCAGCGACACGACCATGGATGTCTTCACACCGGCGTCCGCCACCGCGCCCCTGCCGACGATCGTGTGGATCCACGGCGGAGCGTGGATCTCCGGCTCGAAGGAGAACGTCGACCCCTACATGCGGATCCTCGCCGCCGAGGGCTACACGACCATCGCCGTCAACTACACGATCGGACCCGAGGGCACCTATCCCACCGCGGTTCATCAGCTCAACACGGCCCTCGCCTACATCGACGCGCACGCCTCCGACCTGAACGTCGACGCGTCGCAGATCGTGCTCGCCGGCGACTCGGCCGGTGGGCAGCTCGCCAGCCAGATGGCGACGATCATGACCAATCCGGACTACGCGGAGATCATGTCGATCGACCCGGCACTGCACGCCGACCAGGTCGTCGCGACCGTGTTGAACTGCGGCGTCTACGACCTCGCCGCCCTGGCCGCGCTCCAGGGCGGCGCCGGCTGGGGCCTGAAGTCGGCCATGTGGGCGTACGCGGGTTCCAAGAGCTGGGCCGAGAACTCGACGGGCGCGACGATGTCGACCGTCGACTGGGTCACGGCAGACTTCCCGACCACGTACATCTCGGGCGGGAACGGCGACGGGCTCACGTGGCTGCAGTCGATCCCGATGGCGCAGCGACTCGATGAGCTCGGCGTCGATGTCACGACCCTTTTCTGGCCTGCGGCGCACGAGCCGGCGCTGCCGCACGAGTACCAATTCCATCTCGACATGCCCGATGCGCAGACCGCTCTGCAGAAGACCATCGACTTCCTGGATGCGCACACGGACTGAGCCTGACGCCTGACCGATCGTTCAGGATATCCTCGGACATCATGGGCACAGACGCGACGGGCACGGCCGACTCCCCCGATTCCACCGGCAACGAGCGGCAGCTGGAGGAGACGATCGTCACCGATCTCTCCGGACGCATGACGTACGGGTCCTACCTCGAACTCGACAAGCTGCTGGACGCGCAGCATCCGATCTCGCGCCCCGAGCACCACGACGAGATGCTGTTCATCATCCAGCATCAGACCACGGAGCTGTGGCTCAAGCAGCTGCTGCATGAGCTGTCCTCCGCGCGCGATCTGCTGGCGAGCGACGACCTGCGCGAGGCGCTCAAGCGGGTCGCGCGCGTCAAGCGCATCCAGGACGTCATGACCCAGCAGTGGTCGGTGCTGGCGACGCTCACCCCGACCGAGTACGCGCAGTTCCGCGGATCGCTCGGCAACTCGTCCGGCTTCCAGTCCGTGCAGTACCGCGCCGTCGAGTTCGCGCTGGGCAACAAGAACGAGCGGATGCTGTCGGTGTTCCGCGACCACCCGGCGAACCTGGCGCTGCTGACCGCGGAGTTCGAACGGCCGACGCTGTACGACGAGTTCCTGCGCTACGCGTCACGGCGCGGTATCTCCATCCCGGCCGAGATCCTCGAGCGCGACGTGCGCGAGCCGTATCGTCCGCACTCGTCGCTGGTGCCGGCGATCCGCGAGATCTACGAGAACCCGCGCACCCACTGGGATCTGTACGAGGCGTGCGAGGACCTCGTGGACCTCGAGGACAACTTCCAGTTCTGGCGGTTTCGCCATCTGAAGACCGTGACCCGCACGATCGGAATGAAGCCGGGCACCGGCGGATCGAGCGGCGTCGGCTTCCTGCAGCGAGCGCTCGAACTGACCTTCTTCCCCGAGCTCTACACGGTCCGCACCGAGATCGGGGCGTGATGCGCAGGGCGGTCACCTGGTTCGACGGCGGCGACTGGCACGAGGGCGTCGTCACTGCGGACGCTGACGGTGTCCGGCTGCTGCCCGGTGGGTCGACGGCAGGGCTGCCCCGGCTCGACGGCGTCGTCACGGGCGGCTTCACCGATCACCACGTGCACCTGCAGCTCGTCGATGCGACGCGGCTCGCGGATTCGACACTCGGCCGGGTCGTGGACCTCGGCGGGGACCCAGCCGTCCTGGCAGTGATAGCTCTGCACAACTCCGGAGTGTTGACGCGAACATGGCCCGATGCGGCCGAATACGCGCCGATCGGCGGAAAAACTCCGGAGTTACGCAGGTCGGCGGGCGTCGAGATCCTCTTCGCCGGCGCCTTCCTCACCCCGCCAGGGGGCTATCCGGGAGGCCGGGCATGGGCTCCGGCCGGCTCCGTGCGCGAGATCGCCGACGAGGATGCGGCCGAGCGCGCCATCGTCGAGATGAAGGACGCCGGTGCCGCACGCATCAAGGTCGCCAGCAACAGCACCGCCGGGCCCGTCTTCTCCGACGACATGCTCCGAACGATCATCAGGATGGCGGCATCCCACCGCATGCCGATCGTCGCCCATGCGGAGGGGCGGGGCGAAGCACAGCGCGTGGTCCGCCTGGGCGCCCAGCGCCTCGCGCACGCGCCCTTCACCGAGAGGCTTAGCGACGCCGAGACGGCAGCGCAAGTGGCATCCGCGTCCTGGATCTCGACGCTCGCCATCCACGGGGGCGAGGAGTACGACACCGCGGTCGACAACATCCGGAGCTTCCACACTGCCGGCGGCCGCGTGCTCTACGGCACGGACATGGGCAACGGCCCCACCCCCATCGGGCTGAATCCGCACGAGATCGCCGCTCTGCGCGATGCCGGGATCGACGGTTCGGATCTGTTGCAGTGCCTGGACCCGACTGATCCGCGCGACTCCGGATCCCGCCTGCTGTTCTTCCCCGGCGGATCGCCGGATGACGCCGATCCGCTCATCGCGCGCCCCCTCACCACCGCCGATCTGGAGGCATGACGTGTCAGACCTGCTCGCCCTCGCCCGCGACCTCGACGCCCGCGACCCGCTCGCTTCCCACCTCGACGCGTTCGTCGAGGCTCCGGGGGTCGCGGCGTATCTCGATGGGAACTCACTCGGCAGGCCCCTGCGCGAACTGCCCGACCGGCTCGCGGCATTCGTCCGCGAGGACTGGGGCACGCGCCTGATCCGCTCGTGGGACGAGCAGTGGATGGACCTGCCCACCGAGCTCGGCGATCGGATCGGCCGGGTCGCTCTCGGCGCCGCCGCCGGGCAGACGGTCGTCGCCGATTCGACCACGGTGCTGCTGTACAAGCTCATGCGCGCTGCGGTCGACGCACAGGCGGGTCGAGCGGAGATCGTGATCGAGGAGGGCAACTTCCCCACCGATCGGTTCGTCGCCGAGGGCATCGCCGCCGAGCGCGGGATGACGCTGCGTTGGATCGCTGCCGACCAGATCGCCGGCGTGCAGGTCGCCGACATCGAGGCGGTCGTGAACGAGAACACCGCGCTCGTCGTGCTCAGTCATGTCGATTACCGCTCGGGTGCGCTGGCGGACATGAGGGCGATCACGGATGCCGTGCACGAGGCAGGGGGCCTGGTGCTATGGGACCTGTGCCACTCGGTCGGCGTCATCCCGACGGAGCTCGACGCATGCGGCGTCGATCTCGCCGTCGGCTGCACGTACAAGTACCTGAACGGCGGGCCGGGCTCCCCCGCATTCGCGTACGTCAACGCGCGCCATCACGGCGTGCTGCGCCAGCCGATCCAGGGCTGGATGGGAGCGGGCGACGTGTTCGCGATGGGCTCCGCCTACGCACCGGCCGGCGGTATCCGCCAGTTCATCAGCGGCACCCCACCGGTGCTCGGGATGCTCGCCATGCAGGGGATGCTCGACCTGATCGAGGCCGCATCGATCGGTGCGGTGCGCGAGAAGTCGAAGACTCTCACCGGCCTCGCCGTGCAGGCATTCGATGAGGAGCTCGCGCCGCTCGGGGTGCGACTGCTCAGCCCTCGGGATGCCGCGCAGCGCGGCGGCCACGTCACGATCGGCCACCCGGACTTCGCCGAGGTGACGAAGACGCTCTGGGCGGACGGCGTGATCCCCGACTTCCGGTTCCCTGACGGCATCCGCCTCGGGCTGTCGCCGCTGAGCACCTCGCATGAAGAGGTACTCAGCGGCGTGCTCGCCGTGCGCGACGCGCTGGGATGAGCGTGTCCGTTTCGACTCGCTGACGCTCGCTCAACGCGTTTCGTCTTCGGGCTTCGCCCTCCGCTCAACGCCCCGCGGAAACAGCTGTTGCGGGCCCTTGAGCTTGCGGGGCGTTGAGCGAGCGGAGCGAGACGAAACGGGCTGAGCGAGCGAAGCGAGTCGAAGCCTTGCCTCACCCGGCGACGGCCCGCAGGAACGCGCGTACGTTCTCTCCGAGCCGCGCGATGCGCTGCTCGCGCGCGGCTTCACGGTCGAAGCCTTCGTACGCCAGCGGCGGCAGCCGCCGGACGTTGTGCGAGCACCCGAACTCCGAGCACGCGAGGGTGCCGACCGTGTCGCCGTTGCGACCGGCTGTGCCGGCCTTGCGCGCCGTGAACATCTGCACATCGTTCCGGAGGGTGACGTCATCGCACCACGAGCACTGCGCTCGGGAGAGGACGCGCTGCTCGGCACGCTGCAGCATGACGCCGGTCAGAACCCCGTCGACCTCGGTGACGACGTACGCACGGCGAGCGAACTTCTGGTCCGACCAGCCGAGGTAGTCGAGCCGGTCGAAGTCGAGCTCGGCGAAGTCGGACGGCAGTGACAGGGACGAGACCTCTTTGCGGGAGGCGTTGATGAAGGATGCGCGGATCTCGCGCTCGGTAAGGGGACGCATGATGATGCTTTCTGTTCAGACGTGAGAGGAATACGGCATCGCTCAGATGGATGCCGGGTACGGCGAACTGCCGGCGACGGGGATCCGCCTCCGGCCGATGCTCAGCCTCTGCCGCCGGCGCGATGAGCGCCTGTGACCGCCTTCCGCGCCCGCGGGGCGCTTTCCGTGAACAGCACCCGGCGAGTTTACCCGTCGGATCGGCGTGTGTCACGGCGGGGAGTGTTGCGCTGTGTTTCGGGCGTCGTTGGCCCTTCGCCTGCGGCGGCGTACCGTGAGGGCACAGCATCCGCTGAACTCGGCCGTCCGAACCCGGCCATCCAAGCTCAGGAGTCCCATCGTGTCCACCGCGCACCGCACAGCATCCGCCCTCGAGGTGAGCGGGCGTGCGGCGTGCATGTGCGACCACGGCGATGTCTGCTCATCGTTCGCTCCTGGCCACGCTCTGCACCTGATCCAGGCTCGCCTCGCGTCGGCGACGCCTAGCGAGTGGGTCGACGGGATCGTCGAGCGAGCGGATGCCGCCACCGGCGAAGTGCGCATTCATACACTGAACGGTGAGGAGTGGGCGCTCTGGAGCGCCCAGGGTGCTGCGCTGGAGGCGACCCCGGGAACGCCGGTCGCCCTGCATACGCGGTACCACGTGCTCGCCGTCGGGCGCGTGCGGTTCAACGTCGCCGTCTGAGGGAGTCTCGGCTTCGACTCGCTGCGCTCGCTCAGCCCGTTTCGTCTTCGGCGCTGCGCGCCTCCGCTCAACGACCCGCCCGCCGCCTCCGCTCAACGGCCCGCGGGTTGAGCCCGCGGGGTCAGGCGGCCGCCATCATCATCTTCTTCATGTCCATGCAGGCGTCCATGCAGGCCTTGCAGGACTGAGCGCACATCTTGCAGACCTCGCTGTGGTCGGCGTGCTCCATGCAGGCGTCCATGCACAGCTGACACATGGCGATGCAGGCATCCAGCATCGACATCATCACCGCCGGCGTCATGCCCTGCATCCGCAGCATCGATCGCATCATCGTGTTGCACATGTCGGCGCAGTTCATGCAGGCCGGCGCGCAGTCCATCATCTGCATCGAGCAGACGGTGCAGGCCTGTTCGCAGGCCGCGCAAGCGTCCATGCAGGCCTGCATGACGGCCATGTCCATCATCTCCATGCCGCCGCTCATCGACTTCATGTCCTGGGACATAGCACCCATCATCATCGAGTCCATCCGCACACCTCGCTCCGCATCGTGGCCGAGCCTCCGCACGACTCGCGCCGGGACGGCGGGCCGATCAACCCGCCTGACGCCAGGGTAAACCCCTCGTCGTCGTGCGTCGATGGTGATCTCGTGAAGCCCGACCCTCACCCCTCGGCCAGGGCGTAGTCTCATCCTCGTGCCAGCCTTCTCCGCCCTGCAGCGGCTCGTCATCACGATCGCCGTGCTCGCGTCCTTCGTGACCTTCCTGGACGGCACGGTGGTGACCGTGGCCCTTCCCGCCATCAGGGACGAGCTCGGCGGCGGCATCGCGACGCAGCAGTGGGTGGTCGATGCGTACCTCATCACCCTCAGCGCGCTGATCCTGCTCGCCGGGTCGCTGTCGGACGCCTACGGGCGCGTGCGGATCATGCGCATCGGGCTCATCGCCTTCGGCATCGCATCCATCGCGGTCGCCGCGGCCCCCGAACCGCTCACCCTCATCATCGCCCGCGCACTTCAGGGCGCAGCGGGTGCACTGCTGGTGCCGAGTTCGCTCGCGCTCATCATGGCCACGATGCGCGGCGAGCTGCAGTCCCGCGCGATCGGCGTGTGGACGGCGTTCACCACGGGCGCGCAGATCGCCGGCCCGCTGCTGGGCGGGCTGTTCGTCGACCTGCTGTCGTGGCGCTTCGTGTTCCTCATCAATGTCATCCCCATCGGCATCACGCTGTTCCTGCTCGCCCGCCTGCAGCTGCCGGACCACCCGCGCGGAGTGCGCGTCGACTGGTGGAGCGGGGTGCTGTGCGCCGTCGGTCTCGGCGCTGTGGTGTTCGCGCTCATCGAGCAGCCGAATCTCGGGTGGGGGTCGCCGGCGATCTGGATCCCCGCTGTCGCCGGAGTCGCCCTGTTCGTCGGATTCCTGCTGCGCCAGCGCACGTCGGATGCTCCGCTGATGCCGCTGTCGCTTTTCAGCGCCCGAAACTTCGCCTGGGGCAACCTCTCGACGCTCTTCATCTATGCGGCGCTCTCGCTCAACGGCTTCGTCATCGGCGTCTACCTGCAGGAGGGCGCGGGCCTTCCCGCGACGGTCGCCGGGCTCGCCAGCCTGCCGATCACGATCCTGATGATCCTGCTCAGCTCGCAGGCCGGAGCGTGGGCGGGCAAGCTCGGGCCGCGCCTGTTCATGACCGTCGGCCCTCTGCTCATGGCCGCCGGAGCACTGCTGCTCCTGACCGTCGCACCCGACTTCAGTTATTGGTGGCAGGTGCTTCCCGCGATGATCGTGCTCGGCCTCGGCCTGTCGCTGACGGTCGCGCCACTGACCTCCGCCGTATTGGGAGCGATCGACGAGAACCGCTCCGGCATCGCCTCCGCCGTGAACAACGCCATCTCGCGCGTGGCCGGGCTCATCGTCGTCGCGATGCTGTCGACGATCGTCGGCGGCACGCTCGACCTCGACGGCTTCCACAGTGCGGCCTGGGTGACGGCTGCACTGATGGCTGCCGGCGGAATCGTCTCCTGGATCGGCATCCGCAAGTCAACGCCGGTCGACGTCGACGAACCGGTCTGACCCGGTTCGAATGCACCGGACGCGACGAAGGTCCGTGAGAGCCGACCTGCGCTCCCACGGCCCTTCCTGTGCCGCTACGGAGTAGCCGCTCCGAGAGTGAACGTCAGGGTCGTCGCGTTGCCGGCGACGTCGTACACCACCAGGGTGTTCTCCCCCTCGACGGCTCCGAACTGCCCCGGCGTGACGAAGTCGAGGTCGGACCAGACGTTGTCCGTGAGGTCCTTGCCCTTTCCGTTGAGCGTGAGACGCGAGACCTTGCCCGCGTCATTCAGCTTGAACGACACCTTGCTGTAGACGCCGTCCGCGCCCACCGTGAACTGCTCACCCTCCTTCACGGTCACCGTCGGCGCCGTCACGTCGAGGGTGAACGCGACGGTCGTGGCGTTGCCGGCGACGTCGTAGACCACCAGGGTGTTCTTGCCCGCCACCGCGCCGAACTGTCCCGGGGTGACGGAGTTGAGGTCGGACCAGACGGCATCCGTCAGATCCTTCTCGACCCCGTTGAGGGTGAGTCGTGAGACTTTGCCCTCGTCGTGCAGCTTGAACGACACCTTGCTGTAGACGCCGCCGCTGCCCACCGTGAAGTCCGCACCCTCCTTCACGGTCACCGCGGGGGCTGTGGCGTCTTCGAGCGCGGGGGTGACGGTGAGGTTGCGGAGCCGTCCGAAGTTGTCGAACGAGCCGAAGCCGACCCGGCCCTCGCCGAACGTGTCATCGTTCGCCGTGAACAGCGGTGTGTCGAGGCCATCGACGTACACGGCGATGTCTCCGCTGTCCACGCACCTGACGACTCGCACGTCGTGCCACTGCTCATCCGTGACTGCCGGTGGTGCTCCCACTTTGCCGTCCCATTGGTCATCGATCCGCTCACGATCCGCGTTGTCGACCTTGAAGATGCCGTTATGGGCGTAGATCGTGTTGTCCTGGGACAGATGCGTGTAGTAGTACTCCGTGTCGGACTTCCAACCGAACACCAGGATGACATCGCGGTTGTTCACGGAAGCCGGTTCGTCCAGCCGGACCTGCGCCGAGAGGTCGAAGGAACCGAACTCGGGCCCCTCGACCAGGACGGCGTACTCGAACGGACGGCGGATGCCGTCATTCGGGTCGGTGCCCGCCTCTGTGAGGACCACTTCATCCCCGGGGAAGTCCCACTTGGCCGGGGTTCGGGGCGTCCAGTCGTCCGCAGCCATCACGTCGGTGATCGGCGTCCCCGCCGGTGTGCAGGTCGGGGGTGCGGGGTCCTCGGTCGGCGGCACGGCGAACAGTGCGTATTGCGCTGCGATCTGCTCGGCCGTGGGGACGGTGTCGAGGATCGCGATGTCGTCCATCCGTCCGTTGAACGGGTTGGCCTCACGGTCGTTCTGCGGGAAGCTCCCGCCGATCTTGATTCCGGCGGGCGCCGAGGCGGATACCGGGCCCGACCCCCACGGGTTGGATGCCGTATACGTGCCGGCGAGCTCCTCACCGTTCATGTACAGCTTCATCTCCCCTGCGGTGAAGTCGAACGTGGCTGCGAGGTGCACCCACTTGCCCTTCTGCAGGATCTCATCCCAGGGTTTGTCCGCGGCGAACGTCCACGACCCTTGACCGTCAACGCGACGCCCGAGGGCGACGAGCTTGAGCTCGCCGTTCACGGTGATGACCTCGAGCAGCGCACGGACGTCATGTCCGTTCGACGTGCCGGTGAGCACGCCGGCCAGACCGATCGCGTTGTACACGTCATCCGGATTCTCCGTCCCGGAGTTCGGCGCCGGGTGATCGCCCGTCGGCTTGAACCATCCCATGACGGAGATCTTGTCGGTATCGCCGAGCGCTTTCAGCGAGTCGACTCCTGACGCGTCGTAGACGCCGGCCTTCCAATCGTCGTTCGACGCGGTGCCCGGGCTCATCTGCTGCGTCTGCAGAGCCTCGCCCGCACCGGGGTACGCCCGATCGGCGACGCGCATCTCGACCCCGCCGTTGACGAGCGAGATGTCCGTTCCCGACCGGCCCTGGTCGGTCTCGAATGTGGCCGCGCCGGCGGACGGGTGGTCGAAGTCGTATCGCGTGACGAGGTTCTCGGCGAGCTCGGGGAGCACGAACGGCGACGGGTCGACGGTCTTCGCTCCGGTGACCTTCCAGATCTTTCCGTTCGCCTTGGCGATCAAATAGAGCTCGCCATCGGCATCCGACCCGAATCGCAGGTCGACGCGCTTGTCTCCCACGAGTTCCTGGAACGTGGTCTCCTGCCCGTCGACGAACACGCGCAGTTCCTCGATCGGGGCGAGATCGTCGATGTCTCCGTCGCCTCGCACCATCTCATCGGAGTCTGCGGAAAGCACCCATCCGCGCACGAGGTCGGTGAAGAGGTAGCGGCCCTGCAGCTCGGGGATGTCGCCGCGGTAGACGAAGCCACCGTTGACAGCCACGCCGGCGTCGCCGGTCTGACCGGGGTCGCGGTTGTGATCGTACGCGGCGACGGGATACGTGTAGCCGTTCTCGGCGTCGTCATCCGGCAGCGGATAGATCTGGCGGTTCTCCGCGAGGAACGGACCCTCACGTTCGGACCAGCCGAAGTTGTCGCCCGGCTCGACCGCGTAGATCGACTCGACCTGCCACTCGCCGATGTGTGCGAGGTACATGGTGTGATCGCCCTCTGGATCCCAGCTGATGCGGTGCGGATCGCGCATGCCGACGGCGTAGATCTCGGGGAGAGCATCGGCGTCGTCCACGAACGGGTTGTCCGCCGGCACACCGTACTCGCCGTTGGCGCTGTTGTCGCCGGAGGGGGTGATCCGCATGATCTTGCCCTGCGGCGTCGCGAGGTCCTGCGGGTTGCCGTTTCCGACACCCGTACCGCCGTCGCCGACCAGCACGTAGAGGTTGCCGTAGTCGGCATCCCCTGGCTTCACCGTCGGGTTGAAGGCGATCTGCTGGACCGTGTGCACGCGGCCGCCGAACGGGATGCGCATGATCTCGCGATGGCTGCCGGTGAAGGTCGCCGCCGACGGGTCATCCGCCGTCCACTCCGTGATCACGCTGTGGAACTCGGTGTTACCGAACTCGGGGAAGTCAGGCGTGTCCTCCGTGATGGCGGTCCCGCCCTCGGTGTGGACGGTGTAGAACTTTCCGTTGTCGGCGAAGTCGGGGTCGAACTCCGCTGCGCCGAGCCCGGTGCCGAGGCCCGCGCTGTTGTGGAAGTTGTCGAGGAACTCGTCACGGACGTCGAGGTACGGGACGTAGTCGCCGGTCTTCTTGTCGACCAGGTAGAGCGTGCCGTTGTTGTCCGGGACCATCAGTCGACCGGTTCCGTCCGGCACCTCATCGAGATGCGTGATCCGGTTGTGGCGCACCAGCCGTTGGTCCTGCGTGGCCGGCGTCGTGTGCGATTCCGGCAGCTGGGCGAGCTCGGTCACCTCGATTCCCAGGTCGGATCGCGGCGGGTCGGGCAGCGGGTTGAGCAGCGGGTCGGTCGGGGTCTCGCCGGGGGCGCAGTCGCCGGGGTTGCCCGTCGCGATCGCGAGGTTCTCGCCCGTGGTGTCGACGGCGACGTCGTCGAGCATGAGGCGACCGGTGCTGGACGCGCCGTTCTTCCAGAAGAACCGATCCAGCGCACCGCTCACCGCCTGCCGGAATCCGAACTGCTGCTCGGCACCCTCCGGCAGACGGGTGATCTCCTCGTACGGCCCGCCCTGGCTGTAAACGGAGACCTTGTCTGCTGCGTTGTCAGCGACGATCCAGACGCACTGCCAGCTGTCCTTGGACCAGGCGCCGGCGGGTGTGAACTTGCCGCCGTCACGGACGAGCATGACGTTGTCGTTCTGGTTGTTGACGTATGCGCGGCTGTTCGCGTAGTCGTTCGGAGCGTCCACGTCCGTCAGCCCGAAGGACGTGTCGACGCTGCCGGTGCGCATGAACCGGAAGAACAGCGTGCCTGTGTCGCCCTCTTCGATCGCCGGGATCGTCCGGTAGGCCTGTTCTCCCCCGCCGACCGACTCGAGCACCTGGTTGTTCCCGTTGAGCGGATCGGCGATGACGCGCAGGGCGCCGGATGCCGTCCAGCCGTCCTGTCCGTCGAGGGCGGTGCGCTCGTACTGCTCGAAGCTGAGCACCTCGGTGAACGACTCTGCTGCAGCCGCGGGCATCGCCGTCAATGCCGATCCGACGACGGCGAGCGCGACGACTCCTGCCGCGGTGCGTCTGCCGACGGACCGGGAGTCACCCGGCCCGCTCGTGTCCGTCGTCCTCGTGGTTCGTTCGTACATCAAAGACCTCTCAACGTCGTCGGTGATGGTGATGTGCCGATGCGATGTACTGCCACTCGTCCGGGGTGGCACTGCGACGGGCGAGCCTTACGAAAGCGCTTACGTAAGCGCTTTCGTCACTATAGTGGGGCTTCAAGGACGAAAGCAACGGTCCTCCCTCCGAGAGGAACACACGTGAAGGGTGCTGGTGCTCCGCGATTGACCGACGTGGCCGAAGCCGCGGGGGTCTCGCTGGCGAGCGCATCCCGTGCCATCACCGGCCGATCGGGCATCTCGCCCGAGGTCGCAGCTCACGTCCGCCGCGTCGCCGAACAGCTCGGGTACGAGCCGAACATGCACGCACGAGGACTGGCCGGCGGGCTCGTACCGACCATCGGGCTCGTCGTGCACGAGATCGGCGACCCGTACTTCGCGGACATCGCCAGTGGCGTGATCCACAGCGCGTCGCTCGAGTCGCGGTCCGTCCAGATCGCCCAGGCCGAGCGCACCCCGGCCAGCGAACTCGCCCAGGTGCAGTCCCTCGTGCGCCAGCGGATCGGCTCGATCATCATCGCGGGTTCCGGCTACGCCGATGCCACGCGCGAACGCACGATGGAGCACGCGCTCGCCGACTTCACGCGCGCTGGAGGACGTGTCGCCGTGATCGGACGCCATCACCTTCCGGTGGATGCCGTGCTTCCGGACAATCACGCTGCCGGCGTCTCGGTGGGGCGCCACCTGGCAGAACTCGGTCATCGCCGGATCGGCGTCGTCGCGGGCCCCTCAGATCTCAGCACCGTCGCCGATCGCCTGGCAGGGCTGCGCGAGGGCGTCAGCTCGAGCGACGTGGCGCTGACCGTCGTCTCGCAGGAGTTCACGCGCGAGGGCGGCATCGTCGGCACCCGCGAACTGCTCGACACCGACGTCACCGCGATCATCGGCCTGAACGACGCCATGGCCATCGGCATCCTCAGCGAGTTGCGCAGGCACGGCGTCCGAGTCCCGGAGGACCTGTCCGTCGTGGGCTTCGACGACGTCGCCGTCGCGGCGGATGTCGCCCCGGCTCTCACGACAGCGCGGATTCCGATGTTCGAGATGGGGCGCGAGGCCGTCGCCCTCATCGTCCGCCCTGCCAGCGATGAGCCGCGGACGATCGCCACGACGCATGAGCTGATCGTGCGTCAGTCGTCCGGTCCGCCGCGCTGATCAGCGCCCGAGCGCACCGAGCAGATCCACGAAGTGATCGAGATCGGCTGCCGACCACGCGTGCAGTCGCTCCTTGATGCGCGTCTCGTATCCTGCCCTGGCGACCGCGATGCGCTCCTGCGCGAGCTCGGTGGCGACCAGTACACGAGCGCGCCGGTCCTCCGGATCGGGAACGCTCTCGACGAGGCCGAGCTCCTCGAGCTGACGCACATGCCGGCTCACCGCCGACTTGTCGGTCTGCAGGCGCTCGATGATCGCGCCGGCCGACGTCGCCTTGCCGCTCGCGATGGACGTGAGCACCTGGTA
Source organism: Microbacterium sp. KHB019 (assembly GCF_037285405.1). Taxonomy (NCBI): domain Bacteria; kingdom Bacillati; phylum Actinomycetota; class Actinomycetes; order Micrococcales; family Microbacteriaceae; genus Microbacterium; species Microbacterium sp. KHB019. The sequence goes on from NZ_JBBDHF010000004.1 coordinate 135,029, forward strand.
GCCGAGCGGCTGGAGGTCGGGATGCACCGTCGCGGCGGCCTCCCGCCAGCTCACGCGGATGCGTGCGAACAGCCGCCCCAGCTCCTGCTCGACCCTCGCTACAGCCATGTCCAGGTCGGGGCCTTCGCCGATGCTGCCGCCGGCGCCGGCATCCTCCGGTGCGGACCCGGTATCCGACCCAGCGGACGACACACTCATGCTCGCCAGTTTAGGGCGAAGCCCCGCCGCTCCCGGCGGCGGGGCTTGCTCAGTCGGCATCAGATCTCGGCGATGAGCCGGAAGACCTTGGACGCGGCGCGGATCTCCTCGGGCGTCAGCTCGGACAGCGTCTGGCGCAGCCGCTCCGCATGGTCTCGTCGCAGATCGGCGAGAGTCTCGCACGCGGCTGGCGTCGCGGTGAGCACGCGCTGGCGTCCATCGGCATCATCGGGGCGGGATTCGAGGAAACCGAGGTCCTCCAGCATCCGCACCTGACGGCTGACGACCGACTTGTCCATCTCGAAGGTGTCGGCCAGCCGATGAGCGTTCGCACTGCCCGCGCGGGCGATGAACGTCAGCAGCTTGTAGCCGGCGGGCTGCAGCTCGGGGTGGAGCCGCGCGGCCGACTCCTTCCAGAGCGTCCGCGCCCTCGCGAAGATCAGGTTCAGATGACCCTGAAACTCTGCGAGCGCGTCATCGACGTCATCCGACACCGCGGTCTCTGCGGCCGCCATGCTCAGTCGCCTCGTTCCCGATCTTCACGCTCGAGCACCGTCACCGAACTCGTCGACGGGCTCGCGTTCTCGAGGTTCGCGATCCGGATGCTGCCGGTCGCCGTCGTCGCGCCGACCTCGGCCTCGCCGACTGCGATCGCCGATTCCTCGGCCTGATCGCGCAGCTGCTCGGCGGCGTTCTTGGTCGACAGCGGCTTGTTCTTGATGAACGCGATCGCGAAGATCGCGATGACGGCGAGCGGGATGGCGATGATGAACGAGTCCGCGATGCCGTGGCCGTACGCGCTCTCGACGACCGTCCGGATGGCATCGGGCAGTTCATTGACCTTCGGCACGTTGCCGGATGCCAGGTGCTTCAGAGCCTCGATCTCCTCAGGACTGGTCGGGGTGAACGTCGACAGGCCACCCTTGACATAGTCCGCGACGCTGGTCGACATGAGCGATCCCATGATCGTCACGCCGATGGTGCCGGCGATGGTGCGGAAGAAGTTGACGTTCGAGGACGCGGCGCCCAGCTGCGTCGGGGGCGTGTCGTTCTGCACGATCAGGGTGAGGTTCTGCATGACCATGCCGAGGCCGGCGCCGAGCACGAACATGTACACGGCGACGAGCGTGAACGGGGTGTCGTAGCGCAGCGTCGCCATGAGGCTGACGCCGACGGTCGTGAGCACGGAGCCCAGGAGCATCCAGCCCTTCCACTTGCCGAACCGGCTCACGAGCTGGCCGATGATGATCGAAGCGCCCATCTGGCCGACGATCATCGGGATGGTCATGAGACCCGACTCGGTGGGCGTGGCGCCACGCGCCAGCTGGAAGTACTGCGCGAGGAACACCGAGGTCGCGAACATCGAGACGCCGATGGCGATCGACGCGACGACGGACAGCGTGAACGTTCGATTGCGGAACAGCGACATCGGCACGATCGGCTCTTTCACGAAGAACTCGACCGCGATGAAGGCGGCGATGGCGGCACCGGCGACGATCGCGAGGGTGATGCTCGTCGACGAGTCCCACTCGAACTGGCTGCCGCCCATCGACACCCAGATCAGCAGCGTGGAGACACCGACCGCGAGGAGTACGATGCCGAAGTAGTCGATCGACACCTTCGCCTTCTGCGGCTTCGGCAGGTGCAGGGTGAACTGCAGCAGGACGAGCGCGACGATCGCGAACGGAACACCGACGAAGAAGTTGGCTCGCCAGCCCCAGGCGTCGGTGAGGAGTCCGCCCAGCAGCGGGCCGCCGATGGTGGCGAGCGCCATGATGCCACCCACGACACCCATGTACTTGCCGCGCTCGCGCGGCGAGATGATGAGGGCCACGGCGATCATGACCAGCGACATGAGGCCGCCGACGCCGATGCCCTGGACGACGCGCACCGCGATGAGCATGTTCGTGTCGGTCGAGAAGCCGGCGATGACCGTGCCGACCGTGAACAGGATGAGCGAGATCTGCACGAGGACCTTGCGGTCGACGAGGTCGGCGAGCTTGCCCCAGATCGGGGTCGAGACGGCTGTCGCCAGCAGGCTCGCGGTGATGACCCAGGTGTACTGCGACTGGGTGCCGCCGAGATCGGCGATGATGACGGGCAACGATGTCGACACGACGGTGCCCGAGAGCACGGCGACGAACATGCCGACGACGAGGCCGGAGATCGCGGTGAAGACCTCGCGCGCTGAGCGCTGGGTCTCCGGAACGGAGGAGGAAGAGTGAGTCAAAGTGGGAGTGCTCCTGAATAGGAAAGTTGATACCGGTCAACTATAAGGCTTTAGTTGCTCATGGTCAACTGTCGCGCAAAAGCAACTATTCCCCCGATGCTCGGATCGGCTAGATTGTGCGCACCGACGAAAGGGCAACGGATGCCGGACACCACCTGCCACATGTCGATCTCACTCGACGGGTTCGTCGCCGGCCCGAGCCAGAGTCGCGACGATCCCCTCGGTGTCCGAGGGATCGAATTGCATCGCTGGCACATCGGAGACGAGCGAGCGACCGACGCCGACGCCGTCGCGGCGGACTGGCTCATGCGTCCCAGGGGCGCGTACATCATGGGGCGGAACATGTTCGGCCCCATCCGCGGCGAGTGGGATGAGGACTGGCGCGGATGGTGGGGCGATGAACCGCCCTACCATGCCCCGGTGTTCGTGCTCACGAACTACGCGCACGAACCGATCGCGATGGAGGGCGGGACCACGTTCCACTTCGTCACCGACGGCTTCGACGCGGCCTACACTCAGGCGCTGGAGGTCGCGGGCGAGCGCGGCGTCGACATCGCCGGGGGTGCATCCACCGTCCGGCAGGCACTGGATGCCGGGGTCATCGATGAACTCACCCTCGACATCGCTCCTGTGCTGCTGGGGTCGGGCGAGCGCATCTTCGACGGCAGCCGGTTCGACTTCGAGCCCGTCGAAGTGCTGCACTCACCCCTGGCGACGCACATCCGCTACCGGCGGGCGTGAATGCGACGGAGGGGGCCCGGCAGCGCCGAGACCCCTCCGTGATCGCGAGCGATCAGCTGAACTGGTTCATCGTGTTGTCCTTGCCGCCGGCCTTGAGAGCGGCATCCCCCGCGAAGTACTCCTTGTGGTTGTCGCCCATGTCGGAGCCCGCCATGTTCTGGTGCTTGACGGTCGCGATGCCCTCGCGGATCTCGCGGCGCTGCACCCCCTTGACGTAGGCGAGCATGCCCTCTTCGGCGAAGTAGCCCTTGGCCAGGTCATCCGTCGACAGCGCGGCCGTGTGGTACGTCGGCAGCGTGATGAGGTGGTGGAAGATGCCGGCGCGGGCCGAGCCGTCACGCTGGAACGTGCGGATCATCTCGTCAGCGCGCTGCGCCAGCTCGGTCTCGTCGTAGTCGACGCTCATGAGTGCGCTGCGGTCGTAGGCCGAGACGTCCTTGCCCTCCTTCTCGAACAGGTCGTACGCCTGCTGGCGGAAATTGAGCGTCCAGTTGAACGACGGGCTGTTGTTGTAGACGAGCTTCGCGTTCGGGATCTCCTCGCGGATGCGGTCGACCATGCCGGCGATCTGCTCGACGTGCGGCTTCTCGGTCTCGATCCACAGCAGGTCGGCGCCGTTGCGCAGCGAGGTGATGCAGTCGAGCACGACACGGTCCTCTCCGGTGCCCGCCCGGAACTGGTACAGGTTGCTCGCCAGGCGCTTCGGACGCAGCAGCTTGCCGTCGCGTTTGATGATGACATCGCCGTTGCCCAGGTCGGCGCCGTCGATCTCCTCGACGTCGAGGAACGAGTTGTACTGGTCGCCGAGGTCACCGGGAGTGCTGGTGACGGCGAGCTTCTGCGTGAGGCCGGCGCCGAGCGAGTCGGTACGGGCGACGATCACGCCGTTCTCGATGCCGAGCTCGAGGAATGCGTAGCGGACCGCGTTGATCTTCGCGACGAAGTCCTCGTGCGGCACGGTGACCTTGCCGTCCTGGTGGCCGCACTGCTTCTCGTCCGAGACCTGGTTCTCGATCTGGATCGCGCACGCACCGGCCTCGATCATCTTCTTGGCCAGCAGGTACGTCGCCTCGGGGTTGCCGAAGCCGGCGTCGATGTCGGCGATGATCGGCACGACGTGCGTCTCGTAGTTGTCGATCTGCGACTGGATGAATTCCGCTGCCGTGTCGTCGCCGGCCGCGCGGGCGTCGTCGAGCTGCGTGAAGAGGAGGTCGAGTTCGCGGGCGTCAGCCTGACGCAGGAACGTGTACAGCTCTTCGATGAGGGCCGGCACCGAGGTCTTCTCGTGCATCGACTGGTCGGGAAGCGGCCCGAACTCGGAGCGGAGGGCGGCGACCATCCACCCTGACAGGTACAGGTAGCGCTTGTTGGTGGTCTTCAGATGCTTCTTGATCGAGATGAGCTTCTGCTGACCGATGAAGCCGTGCCAGACACCGAGCGACTGCGTGTAGACCGAGTGGTCCGCGTCGTACTCGCCCATGTCTCGGCGCATGATGTCTGCGGTGTACTGGGCGATCTCGAGCCCGGTCCTGAAACGGTTCTGCGCACGCATGCGGGCGACCGACTCCGGGTTGATCGCGTCCCAGCTGGACCCGGCCTCTGCCTTGAGAGCCTGGATGGCGTCGATGTCGTCTTGGTAGGCGGTCATGATTCTTCCTTTGCTGTGCGGACGGTGGCGATACGTCCACTCTTGGGCAAGAAGAAGCCGTTCTCGCACCAATCAGCGTGTGAAATTCACGCGATCTTCTGCGCTGGAGAAGAGATCAGCCCTCCAATCTCGCCAGCGACGCGACCAGCTCCTGCGTGTACGGGTGCGCGGGTGCGTGGAAGATCTGGTCGGACTCCCCCTCTTCCACCACGACGCCGTCCTTCATCACCAGCACACGGTCGCTCATGTGGTGGATGACTCCGAGGTCGTGCGAGATGAAGAGGTAGCTGAGGCCGTACTCGTCCTGCAGGTCGACCAGCAGGTCGAGGATCTGGGCCTGCACGGAGACGTCCAGTGCGGAGACGGCCTCGTCGAGGACGAGGATCTCGGGCGACGTGGCGAGCGCCCGCGCGATCGCGATGCGCTGGCGCTGACCGCCGGACAGCCGCAGCGGGAACCTCTCGGCGACGGCAGCGGGAAGCGCCACCTGCGCCAGCAGGTCACGCACCCGTTGCGCCCGCTGAGCCCGATTCAGTCCGAGATCGGCCGGGATCGCGTCGAGCAGGATCCGCTCGACGTTCCAGCGAGGGTCGAATGAGCTCAGCGGGTCCTGATAGACGACACCGATCCGCGGCCGCAGCGCCCGACGCCGCGGCTCTGAGACCGCCGACCACGGCCGGCCGAGCAGCGCGACCTCACCGGCATCCGCCGTCTCGAGGGCCAGCGCGATGCGCGCCGTCGTGCTCTTGCCCGACCCGGACTCCCCCACGATCCCCAGGGTCTCGCCCCGATGCAGGGCGAACGAGACGTGATCGACCGCCCGGGTGAGTCGGCCATCCGGCGTGACGAAGTTCTTCACGAGATCGCGCGCCTCGAGCACGGGCTCGCCGCGCCCGCCTGCGCCTTGATCGACAGCGCCTTGATCGGCACTGTGAGCGCGGGCGAGGTGCAGGTTCGGCACCGTACTGGCCTGAGGCGCGAGGCGCTCCCCTCGGGTGTGCCCGCCGGGTACCGCATCGACCAGGCTCTGCGTGTACGGATGCTGAGGAACGGCCAGGACGGCCGCGGCATCCCCCTGCTCGACGACCTCGCCACCGCGCATCACGAGGATGTCGTCGGCGAGGTTGGCGACCACGGACAGATCGTGGCTGATCAGGATGATCGAGGTGCCGCGCACCTTCGCGTCGTGCAGCAGCGAGAGCACCTGAGCCTGCACTGTGACGTCGAGCGCGGTGGTCGGCTCGTCCGCGATGATGACCTCGGGGTCGAGTGCCAGCGCCGATGCGATCAGGGCCCGCTGGCGCAGGCCGCCGGAGAGCTCTCCAGGTCGCTGGCTGGCACGAAGTTCGGGGTTCGGGACGTCGACGCTCGCGAGCAGCTCGACGACCTTGCGTCTGCGGGCGACGCGATCGTTCCAGCCGTGCAGGCGCAGCGCCTCGCCGATCTCCGCACCCACCGGGCGCAGCGGGTCGAGCGAGACGAGGGCATCCTGCTGGACGAATCCGATTCGCCGACCCCGGATGCCGCGCCAGGTGCGGTCGGTCTGCGCGGTCAGATCGGCATCGCCGAGCATGATCGCGGCCGCCTCCACGACGGCATCCGCGCCCGTCAGCCCCACGAGCGTGCGCGCTGTGACGCTCTTGCCCGATCCGGACTCTCCGACGATCGCGACGCAGCGTCCCGGCCCGAGGTCGAACGTGACCCCGTGCACGACCCGGCGCGTCTGACCGCCCTTGGCGAATCCGACCCGCAGATCGCGCACGCTCAGGCGTGGAGCCTTTCGAGTTTCGACCGGCGGTGCTGTTTCTTCCACGATGGTCATGTCATTCGCCCTTCTCGAGGCTGTTCTGGATGTGCTTTCCGAGCGACGTGGCCGTCAGCGCGAGGACGAGGATCACGAGTCCGGGGACGAAGGTGAGCCACGGCGCCTGCAGGATGTATGCGCGTCCGGCGTCGAGCAGGGCGCCCCACTCCGACGACGGCGGTGCGACACCGAGGCCGAGGAACGCGAGACCGGATGCCCAGACGATCGACTGCCCGACGGCCATCGTGAACACAGCCACCAGGGGGCGGACGGCGTTCGGCAGCACATGCCTGGCGAGGATGCGGCGACGACTGTGCCCGAGGGCCCGCGCAGCTTCGACGTATCCGGCGTTCTTGGCGGCGAGGATCTGACCTCGCACCATGCGCGCGTACCCCGGCGCTGTACTGACGCCGACCGCGATGACCTGGGTCCAGGCCGAGGCTCCCAGGATCGACACGAGCAGCAGCGCGAGCAGCAGGATGGGGAAGGCGAAGACGACCTCGATGCCGCGGTTGACGATCGCCGAGGTGAACCGGTCGCCGAGCGCTGCCAGCGAACCGAGGACGAGCGCCACGACCAGAGCGATCCCCGCGGCGCCGATGCCGATCAGCAGCGACTCCCTGGTGCCGAAGATCACCCGGCTGTACAGATCGCGGCCGGACTCGTCCGTTCCGAACCAGTGGTCGAACGATGGCGGCCGCAGGGCGTCGGCGAAGCTCTGCGCCGTGGGCTCGGCGGTTGCCAGCAGCGAAGGGACGATGGCGGCGAGCGCGAAGAACGCGGTCAGCACGATCGCGACGACGAGGCCGGGGTCGACCCGACGGCGCTCGGTGGCCGTCGTGGTCAGAACCGGTGCGGTGTCGGTCATGACTTCTCCAATCGCGGGTCGATCAGCGTGTAGACGACGTCGACGAGCAGGTTCGCCAGTACGTACGCCAGCGCGACCATGATCACGATTCCGGTGACGACAGGAAGGTCCTGCGCCCCTACCGCGGAGACCAGGGTCTTCCCTATTCCCGGCCGGGAGTAGATCTGCTCGACGATCACGGCGCCCGAGATCGTCGCTCCGATCGCCCAGCCGGTCAGCGTCACCGCCGGCAGCGATGCGTGGCGCAGTACGTGCCGAAGCCGGATCTGCAGGTCGCCCATGCCGCGCATCCGCGCGCTCAGCACGAACGGCTGCTCGAGCGCCCGCTCGTACTCGGCGCGCACGGACTGCCCCATGAAGCCCGCGAGCGGAATGGCCAGCGTGAGCGCCGGCAGAACGATGCCGATGATGCCGGTGCCGCCCATCACAGGGAACCAGCGCAGGTTCAGGGCGAAGACGAGCAGCAGCAGAATGCCGAGCCAGTACGGCGGGAGAGCTGCGGCGACCGTGTCGGCGATCGACCCGAATGCGCTCACTCGGCGGCTGCGTCCGGCGGTGAGGGTGACCCAGACGACCATGATCACCCAGGCCAGCGCGATCGCGACCAGGCTGAGGACGAACGTCGCCCCCAGCTGCTCGCCGATCAGGTCCCACACCGGCCGGAACTGCTGGTACGACGTCCCCAGGTCGCCTCGCAGAAGACCGGTGATGTAGTGCAGGTACTGCACGAGGACCGGGTCGTGGAGCCCGTAGGCCTCGATGATCGGGGCCAGCTCGTCCGGCGTACGCTCCTGCGCCTGACCGGTGCGGATGTTGAGGATCGCCGTGGCCCTGTCCCCGGGGAGGGCGACCTGGGCGAGGAAGGCGGCGGTCGCCGCACCCCAGAGCACCACCACCGCTCCGATCAGGCGGGAGACGATGCGCCGGGCCTGTTGAGACCGGCGGCGGGCGGCGGTGGCGGCATCCCGTGCCGGTTTGCCCGGAACCGCCGCGGCGCCCCCACCGGATGCCGGGGCCCCCACCCCGGCATCCGGATTCTGAATCACGTCACTCGACGAAGTACGCGTCATAGAACGTCGGTCCTCCCTGTGCGTTCTCCTGCCAGACGTCCCGCAGGTGCGGGCTGACACCGAGAGTGCTGAGCCGGTCGTAGAGGCCGAAGGCCGTGGCGTGCTCGGCGATGTACTCCTGCGCCTGCTCGTAGAGCGCGTTCTGCTCGTCGATGTCAGCGGTCGAGTTGGCATCGAGGATGATCTGCTCCAGCTCCGGGTCGTTGTAGAAGGCGCTGTTGGAGAAGTTCGGGTTGTCCTCGGTGCTCTGACGCCAGTTGATGTAGAGGATGCCGGCGTTGACCGACGTCCAGTACCCCGCCGAGATGTCGTAGGTGTCGGGGCCGGCGTACTTGCCCGCCCAGGTCTCGGACGGCGGCACCGGGATGAGCTTCACCTTGAACCCGGTCGCCTTCGCCTGCTCCTGCACGGCCTGGAAGATCGCTGCGCCGTCGGCGTTGATGATCGTTCCGGCGTTGTAGGGGAAGACGACGTCGAGGGTCTTGCCGTCCTTGACGCGGTATCCGTCGGCGTCGCGGTCGGTCCATCCGGCCTCGTCGAGCAGGCTGTTCGCCTCGTCCGGGTCGTAGTCGTAGAAGTCCGCGGCCTTCTCGCTGTAGCCCGGCGTCGCCTGGCTCACGCCGCCGTTGCCCTCGTAAGGGATCACACCGTGGCCGATGGTTTCGACGATCGTCTTGCGGTCGAGGCTGTAGATGAAGGCCTTGCGCAGGCTCTCATCGTCAAACGGCGCGCGCGTCGTGTTGAACGAGATCTGCTGCGGGCGGCCTGGCGTGACGTACTTGAGCAGGTCCCACTCCTCGCTCTCGAGGCCCGCCCATTCCAGGGCCGGGACGTCGTAGATCGCGTCGGCCTCGCCGGAGCGGAGAGCCGAGACACGGGTCACGCCGTCGGCGACGAAGCGCCAGTCGATCGCGTCGACGTATGCAGCGCCGGTGTGCTTGGCGTTGGCCGGCGGCGAGGTGTAGTCGTCGTTGCGGGTGAGCAGGACGTTCTCGCCGCGGTTCCACTCCTTGACCTTGAAAGCACCCGAGCCGATCGGCTGCTCGCAGTTCTCCTCGTCTGTCCTGGTCTCGAGCGCGTGCTGCGACTGGATGCCGAAGTACGACTGGCTGAGGTTCTCGAGGAAACGCGTGTAGGGCTTGCTCAGGTGGATGGCGACCGTCAGGTCGTCGAGCGCCTCGGCCGACTCGTAATATCCGCCGAGCCAGACGGCGGCCGTGCTGTTGCCGCCGGCGACCCAGTAGTCGAAGTTGTAGGCGACGGCCTCGGCATCGACCGGGGTGTCGTCGGTGAACCTCACGCCGTCCTTGAGCTTCAGCGTGTAGGTGAGTCCGTCGGCGGACGCCTCCCAGCTGTCGGCGAGCCACGGGACGACCTCGCCGTCCTCATCGAGCGAGACGAGGTTGTCGATGAACTGGTACGAGATGTACGCCTGCTCGATCCAGCCGCCGAAGAGGCACTGCGGCTCCTGCTGGTGGGCGTAAACGATGGTGCCGCCATCGACCCGCTCGGCGTCTGCCGCCGGGGTGGCAGCCGACGACGTGCCGCAGGCGGTCAGTGCCATCATCGCGGCGGCTGCGATCGCTGCGATCGGAGCGAGTCTGCGGGTGCGGTGAGTGGTCATCGTGCGGATGCCTTTCGTGGATGCCGTATGTCTCAGATGCTGGTGGGCGCTGGATGCTGCCCAACGGAACGAGACCGAGCATGGCGAGGTCTTCGCGCCGTGGGAAGGGGCCGCGTCATGCGACGCCGCGAAGCGTCACAGTTCGTCATGTCGCGGAGCATTTCGTCATGAGACGGGTGCTGCGCCTGCGCGGGCGGCAGTATCGACCTCGGCTCGCATGCGGCGGGCTCGGAAGGAGCATCCCCCGCCATGTCTGATCCGAAGCGTCTCATCCTCAACCTGTTCGAGATGAACTGCGTCAGCCACATCACGCATGGCCTGTGGCGGCTTCCCGGCAACAGCCGCACCCGGTTCAACGACATCGAGTACTGGACCGAGCTGGCGCAGCTGCTCGAGGCGGGCGGGTTCGACGCCGTGTTCCTGGCCGATGTGATCGGCGCGTACGACGTGTTCCGCGGCGGGCCGGAGACGGCGATACGTGAGGGGCTGCAGATCCCCAGCAACGACCCGATGCTCGTAGTGCCGGCGATGGCGGCCGTGACGAAGAACCTCGCCTTCGGCATCACGTTCTCGACGACCTACGAGCCGCCGTTCGCATTCGCCCGGCGGATGTCGACGCTCGATCACCTCACCAAGGGTCGGGTCGGATGGAACATCGTCACCTCGTACCTGCCCAATGCCGCTCGGAACTTCGGGCTGACGGGAGAGGTCGATCACGACACCCGCTACGAGATCGCTGATGAGTACCTGGACGTGCTCTACAAGCTGTGGGAGGGGTCGTGGGATGACGACGCCGTGATCGAGGATCGCGAGCGAGGCGTCTATGCGGATCCGTCGAAGATCCGGTACATCGATCACGAGGGACCGCGGTTCTCGGTCGCCGGCCCGCACCTGTCGTCGCCGTCTCTGCAGCGGACGCCGTTCCTCATCCAGGCGACGCAGTCATCGCGCGGCATCGAGTTCGCCGGCCGCCACGCAGAGCTCATCTTCACCGGCGGAACGTCCTTCGAGCAGGTGAGCGGGACGATCGGTCGCATTCGTGACGAGCTGGAGCGTCAGGGGCGGCCGCGCGATGCGATCAAGTTCGTCGTCGGTGCGACGGTCATCGTGGCTGCGACGCGAGCCGAGGCCGAGCGGAAACTGGCAGAGTACGAGGAGTACGCCAGCATCGACGGCGTCCTCGCGCATGCGAGCCTGCCGTTCGACCCGACCGCCCACGACAGCGACATCACGATCGGCGAGGCGTTGCGAAGGGAGGGCCGGGGTGACGACGTGCAGGCGGCGTTCCTGCCGCAGGATGTGACGATCGCGGACTTCTTGAAGAACATGAAGGGCTTCCACCGCAAACCGTTCATGGCTGTGGGTTCGGCGACTGAGGTCGCCGACGAGATCGAGAGCTGGCTCGACGATCACGACATCGACGGCATCAATCTTGTGCAGTACCACTCGTACGACACCGCGAAGGATTTCATCGAGCACGCGGTGCCCGAACTGCGGCGGCGCGGACGACTGCGCGAGGCGTACACGCCCGGCGAGACGCTGCGCGAGCGCGTGCACGGGGCAGGGCCGCGGGTCGCGGAGTCGCATCCGGCCGCGCGGTTCCGCGGTGGCCGTGGGCTGACGACGGAGGAGGAGCTCGTCTCGGCTCCGGCATCCGCCGCTCGGTGACGCGCGCCGCGGGCTTGCCGTCGCTGAGGATGCCGTCGTTGAGGATGCCGTATCAGTTGCGTCGGTTCTGAGCGCGGAGAACCGACCGTATCGATACAGCATCTCGCGTTGAGCCGTCCGCCCGGAACGTCGAGGCGCTGATACGGTGACCTTCGATACTGTTGCGCCCGCCGGGGCCGGCCGAGGCGGAGGACACTCGAGATGAAGCGGATGCCCCGTTGGCGTTTCACGGGCCTCGCCATGCTCGCGACGGTGGCCGTCCTCATCGGGATCATCCCCTCGCTCACGACGGCGGCTCCGGCGTCGGCGGCGACGGACGGGCAGATGGTCTACCCGGCATCCGGCACCATCCAATCCAGGGTGGGGGACGGATGCCGCGGCACGAGCAGGCCAGGTCATGACGGCATCGACATCTCCGGTCAGGGCGGCACGCCCATCCTCGCCGCGTACGACGGCGTCATCAAGACGCGCGCGTACAGCAGCGGCTACGGCTATTACGTCGACATCCAGCACATCGGCGGATACGTCACGCGGTACGCGCACATGGTCTCGCAAGGGTCCGTCGCCCCGGGCGTGCGCGTGGTGCGCGGCCAGCAGATCGGGGTCGTCGGGAGCACCGGCAACTCGACGGGCGCCCACCTGCACTTCGAGGTGTGGCGGAACGGATCCGTGTACACCGCGGTCAACAACGGGTTCGTCTGCCTGTCCACCGTCACGCGCGGCAAGCCTCTTCCCCTGGTGTTCCCGGGTCTGCGCACTGTGCCGATCTCGCCGGTGTCCTCGGCCGACTTCAACGGTGACGGCAAGGCCGACCTGCTCGGCATCGCCGGCGACAGCGATCTCCAGCTCCTAGCCGGCAACGGCAGCGGGGGATTGCTTCCTGCCTCGGTCATCACCAGTGGGTGGGGCCTCTACCGCCATCTGACGCACACCGATCTGAACGCCGACGGCAGGGCCGACATGCTCGCTGTGCGCAGCGACGGCCTGCTCGAGTACTACGCCGGAGGCGCCGGCGGCGGCTTCGACCGGTACGACCGCCTCGAACTCGGGTGGTACGACATGCTGCACGTGGCGTCGGGCGCGGACTACTCCGGCGACGGCCTTCAGGATGTGCTCGGCGTATCGGCGAGCGGCGTTCTCACCATCTACAGCGGCGACGGCAGCGGAACGCTCTCCGGGCCGCGCATCACCGTCGGCAGCGGGTGGGACACCATGAAGTTCATCGCCGGCGGCGATTTCAACGGCGACGGCATCGGCGACATCATGGCAGTGCCCAAGGACGGCACGCTCTACTTCTACCGCGGTCTCGGAGGTCGCTTCAGCGCGCGGGTAGCCGTCGGAGCAGGCTGGGGTTCGTTCACCGCATTCACCGGCGGCGTCGACTACAACGGAGACAAGCACGTCGACATCGTCGCGCGCAACGCGGCGGGCAACCTCTACCTGTATCCAGGAGACGGAACGGGCAGGCTCAAGGCCAACACCCTCATCGGCTCCGGCTGGGGCGGATATTCGCAACTGGAGTGACGGCAGAGGCATCCTGTGGCCTGATCTCCCTCAGCTGGGACGGAGAGCACTGATACCGTCGGGGCGTGGGAACGGAAGCGAAGGCGACACCGAGGACCGATGAGGAGCCGATGGCCTTCTCTCGTGCTGAATTCTTTCGCGGAGCGATCGCCTCGTGGTTGTGGTTCATCGTCGTCCATCAGCTCTGCCTGCTCCTCACCATGGGCGGCTACGGCGTCGTAGTCCTGTCGCTCACGCTCCCGTGGTCGTTCGGCGCCCTCCTCATCGGCTCGCCGCTGGCATACCTGATCGGACGCGCGCTGCGCGGCGAGCGCCGCCGATGGGTGCACGAGCTGATCTTCGGATTGTTCGGGCTCGTCGTCGGCGTGCTCACCACGGCGCTCGCCGTGTGGCTGACGGGTGATGGTCTGGGAGACCCGGCAGGGTGGTGGCCGATCGCTGCGATCATGGCTGCATCCGCATGCCCAGCCGTCGTCCTCGGCTGGCGATTCGGCGCACGCGAGACACGCGGACCGGAAACAAGACGAAGGCCGCGTCGGCGCGTGGACCCGGATGCCGAGCACGAGGATTCCGCGACCGCTGAGAACAGCAGGCACTGACCGGGGCGAGATTCTCGCCCCTCAGACTCACCTCACGAGGCAGGTGACGTAGTTCGCCAGGTGCACGACGATCATCTCGCTGAGGTGCGGCCCGGTTTCACGAACGTCCATGAGGCCTCTCGAAGAACCTGTCGGCCTGAGCGCGCTGTTCCGCGATGGTCACCGTCATGCCCGGATCGATCGGTGCGAATGTGTCGACGAGATCCCCTGCGCCTTGGGGAGTCAGGCGATAGGCCCGCAGCCCACCGCCCTGATCGCGAGCCATGCCGCTCGGCCATACGTTCGGGAGCGCACCGGCGACCCCGATGTGCCATCCCAGCGGCTCCAGCTCCTCCCGGATGAGACACAGCGCTTCGAACGCGTCGTCAGCGCTCACCTGCATCGTCCCGAACCCGTCCGAGCGGATCGTGACCGTCCAGACGGGGTACGCGTGACTCCACGACACCGTCGCCTCGCGATGGATGCCCTCACGTGCGACCTGAACGGTCTGCGAGCCCTGCATCATTTCGGCGCTCCGGCTCGTGGCGACTCAAGGATCACGTTGTCCACCCTCCATCGTCCACCTCAGACAGGGTAGTTGTTCGGGTCATCGAATACGGAAAAACCCCCGATCTCTCGGGGGTTTCCATGGCGGTGACGGTGGGATTTGAACCCACGGTAGGGGTGAACCTACACAACATTTCGAGTGTTGCACCTTCGGCCGCTCGGACACGTCACCGCGGAAGAGTTTACGCGACGCCGGCCGCTCGCGCGAATCGAGAGGCGCGCCCGCCCGAGTCACCAGGCCGCAGCTACCTCGGCGTGGGTTCGCAGGATCCCCTCCGTCGTTCCGTCCGGCGCGCGTCCGATGCCGCATTCGGTGGCGACGCCGAAGGATGTCACGACAGCGGATGCCGCGGCGATCCGCCGCTGCGCGCCCTCGGCGCCGTCCTCCCGATGCACGAGCCCGAGATACAGCTCGGCAACGGGCGTCAGGGAAGCCAGCGCCGCGAAGTACGCCGCGTCATCCCGCTCGATCGGCACCGGCAGGTGCAGCCACGAGAGCGACCGAGACGCCCCCGCGATCACGGCGTTCGCGAAACGCACGAGGGTCGCGGCATCTCGCGGCTCGATGAAGTGCTTCTCCCCGGCATCGCCGTAACAGAGATGGATGCCGTCCTCGACGCCCTCCGGCACCGCGTCGACCAGCGCCACCAGACGAGCGACGAGTCCGTCGAAGGGATCGCCCTCCCACCAGGCATCCATCAGCGCGCCGTATCCCGACGCGCGCTCGATGATGCCCAGCTCGCTGGCGACATCCCACTGGATGGCCAGATCCTCATGGGGGATCGCGTCCAGGATCCGCGCGAGCTCGTCGAGCAGCGCGGTGGTGTACACGGGCTCGATCGCGGCACGATCGTCACCCGAGAAGAACGACGAGATGATCGCGACCGGCGTCGGCAGCGACACCTGGAAACGGATGCTCGCGGGCACCGCTCCCTCGTCACGGAGCCGCGTGAACACCCGGTACGACTCGATCGCGGCATCCGCGTAGCCCAGCGGCGGAAGCGTGATGGATGCCGCATCCACCCCGTCGCCGATGCGAAGGGGGCGCGCATCCAGGCCGGCCGGGAACGGGATCGGCTCATCACCCACCCGTTCGATGCCGTCCGCCTGCCCCAGCACATCGGGTTGGAACATGATCCAATGGAACCGCTTGCCCACCTCGCCGTCGGGGATCCGCTTCAGGTGGCCGCGCAGAAGAGAGGCGGCGGTGCGGATCGTCGTCTCGGCGTCGTCATAGTTCACACTGCCCACGAGGAGGGCACCCTGCGGCTGAGTCATGCGCCCAGAGTAGCCACGCGACCCGCAGCTGAATATCCCCGGCGACACATCCCGTCACGGACCACCGCGCTGGTTAGGATGACCTTACGGAGGTTGTTCCC
The DNA here is from genome assembly GCF_037285405.1 of Microbacterium sp. KHB019. NCBI lineage: Bacteria > Bacillati > Actinomycetota > Actinomycetes > Micrococcales > Microbacteriaceae > Microbacterium > Microbacterium sp. KHB019. Next base: position 150,928 of record NZ_JBBDHF010000004.1, read on the forward strand.
ATGAGCTTCATCACGTCGGCTGCGCTGGCAGAGACCGGCTACGTCGTCCTGTCCCCTCTCGAGCGCCCGATCGATCCGGCCGAATGGCGCGAGCTCGAATACATCGGATGGCGGTCGTCCGGCGTCACCCGTTTCGCCCCGCTGGCGAGTTACGCCGGCGAGATCGAGTGCAACGGCTTCTGGAATCAGACTCCCCCGCGCACCGACAAGGACGGCATCTGGATCCCCTCGCAGGTCGAGAAGGCCCCGACGCTGACCAGGCTCGCTCAGGAGCCGGGCGCGAACGTCGGCCGCTGCCGTGTGATCGAGCTGCAGCCGAACACGTACGCCGACGCGGTCTACAACCTCCACCAGGACGACAACAACCGCCTCAACGACGAAGGCACCGGCTGGGTGGTCCGTTCGTACGTCAACCTCACCGACGACTCGGACTCGCTGCTCATCCTCCGCGAAGACCGCTTCGACCCGGCGACCGAACAGCGGCTCGCCCTTCCCGCCGGCACCCGCATGGTCGTCGACACGCAGCGCTTCTGGCATGCGGTCTGGCACCGCGGCAGCACGCCGCGATACTCGCTGATCACCTCGCTGACATCAGGGCCCGAACTCGATGCGTACATCGCCGCAGGCGGCGGAACGCCGCACGTCGAGAGCGTTCCGCTCGACCCAGCACTGATCGATGAGGCGCAGGTCGAGCAGCATCGCCGCATCGAGGAGCGCCGCCGCGCCTTCGAGGCGCAGGGCATCGTGATGGAGCCGCCGGTCGAGCTGTACTAGGGCTCCCCTACGATGAGGCCATGACCCGCATCCGAACCGTCGCCCTCGTCCCTGCCGCTCTGCTGCTTCTCGTCGGCGGATCGCTCGCGGGGTGCGCACCGGAGCCCTCGCCGACGCCGACCGCGGAGCAGACCACCTCGACACCGACTCCGACGGCGACCACCGGCCGCACGTCCACGCCGACACCCATGACGTCCACGCAGCCCTCCGCTCCGCCGGCGGCATTCACCACGGATGAACTGGTGCAGATCTGTATCGACGTGACCACGTCGGCATACGACACCGATGTCGTATTCGAGCCCGCCGGGGCGCGCATCGAGAAGCGCACCGTGACGCCCGAATGGCTGGTGCTCGTGCCGGCCAAGACCAACGGCTACGACGCGGAATCCGTCTGTACGATCGGCGGGTCGCCGTCCGATCCCGACGTCGAGCTGTCATCAGCATCCGTCCAGCCGCTGCCGGAGGAGCAGATCCAGAGGCTCATCCGCGGGGAGAACGAGGGCGGAACGGAGTAACGAACCACCTGGCGGACGCGCGTCCGCTCAGACCGTGCGCCCCGCCTCGATCCGGACGACGCGGTCGACCGTCCCCTCCGGCGGCGCGACGTGCGAGATGAGCAGCACCGACTGCTCTCCCGCGGCACCCAGCAGATCGCGCAGCAGCGCGTCGGACGCCTCGGGGTCGACGCCGGCCGTCGGCTCGTCGAGCACGAGCACCGGGAAGCCCCGCAGCAGCGCCCTCGCCAGCGCTATGCGCTGCGCCTGACCGCCGGAGACCAGGGCCCCGCGGTCACCCACTCGGGCGTCGAGCCCGCCGCGTTCGCGCACCCATCCGCCGAGGCCCACGCGTTCGAGCACGGCCATCAACTCGTCGTCGCTCGCCGTGTCGCGCGCGAACAGCAGGTTCTGCCGGATGTCCTCGTCGAAGAGCTGCGGATGCTGCTCGCACAGCCCGATCGTGCGCCGGAGCGCCGGGCCGCTGAGGGTCGCAGCATCCGTCCCGCCGATCGTGAACTCCCCTTCGCTTCGGAGGAATCCGACGAGCACCGAAGCGAGTGAGCTCTTGCCTGCGCCGCTGGGGCCGGAGACGAGCACGCGCTCCCCCGGTGCGACATCCAGCGTGACGTCGCGCAGCGCGGGCGCGCCGCCGGGCCACGTCGCACGCACGTCGCGCAGGTGCAGGGCCGTGCCGGACGGCGCCTCTTCGGCGCCGTCATCCGGTCGGAGTTCGTCGGGAACAGATGCGGGCAGCACGTCGACGACCCGCTGCGCACTGGCGCGAACGCTCCGCCAGGACGCCGCGGCGACCGGCACGGCGCCGAAGACCTCGAACACGACCATCGGCACGAGTACGACCACAGCGAGCCATGGGCCGTCGATCGCGCCCGTGTCCAGTCCTGGGGATGCCGCCGCCACCGCCCACGCCGACGCGACTCCCGCGAGCACGGAGACGACGCCGGCAGCGATCGCCTGTGAGACCGAGGCTCGCGTCACGGTGCGGCGGACCGCGGCATCGGCACGCTCGATGCGCGCACGTGCCGCCGGTTCGGCGCCGTACGCGAGCAGGACGTCGAGGCTGCCGAAGTAGTCGACGAGGGATGCCGAGAGCTCGGCCCTGTCGTGCGAGACCCGAGCTTCTGCGCGAGCGCCGAACACCCACCCGAGCCCGATCGCCAAAGCGGCAGCGACGATCAGGCAGATGGCAAGGGAGAGAGCAGCCGGCGGCGAGATGATCCCGACGAACACGATGGCTCCCACCGCGACGACACCCGCGACGGCGAGGGGCTGAACCACCCGCAGCGGAAGATTCTGCAGATTCTCGACGTCATCGACCAGGGCCGACAGCACCGCTCCGCGGTCGGTGCGGCCGAGGCCTGCCGGGGAGAGCGGGATGAGTCGGCGCACCATGTCGGAGCGGGTCGTCGCGAGCTGGCGCAGCGCGGCGTCGTGCCCGGAGAGGCGCTCGAGATAGCGGAACACGGCCCGTGAAACGGCGAAGAACCGGACGCCGACCACCGCGACCGACAGCGGAACGAGCGAGTCGACGATCGAGGCGCTGACGATCAGCCAGCCGCTGACTGCAAGCAGTGAAACGGCTGCGGTCGCCGAGAACACACCCCAGACGAGCCCGGGGAGGAACCGCCGCAGCGGCGGCTGCGCGAGGCGCAGGATGTCTCGGACGCGGGTGGACTGGACGTTCACGCGCTCACCCCGTCCCTGAATCTGTCGAAAGAGAGACGATCTCGTCGGCGATCTCGCGTGCCGTGCGACGGTGCGAGACCAGCAGGATCGTGGCTCCGGCATCCGCCCGCTGACGCAGCGTCGCCCACAGGCGCGCCTCGGTGCCGGCATCCAGCGCGCTCGACGGCTCGTCGAGCACGAGCACGCGCCGCGGATCTTGGGAATGGCGGTACAGGGCGCGGGCGACGGCGACCCGCTGCGCCTGACCGCCGGAGAGTCCGCTCCCCTGAACGCCGAGCTCATGCTCCGGGTCGAGGTCCTCGGCGCACGCGGCATCCAATGCGCGGCGGATGCCGGCGGCGTCTGCCTCGGCGCCGAGTGAGACGTTCGCCGCGATCGTGCCGCGGATCAGGCCAGGAGCCTGGCCGGCCCAGGCGAGCCAGTCGAGGGTGAGCCGGCCGGTATCCGTGTCGCCGAGCGTCGCCGCGCCCTCGAACGCGACCGCACCCCGCAACGCGGCGATGAGACTGGACTTTCCGGAGCCGCTCGGGCCCTCGATCAGGGTGATCGTGCCGGGTTCGGCCGTGAATGAGGCCGGCGGGAGGTCGCGGACGCGGAGGTTCTCGACGCATAACTCAGGAGAAACTGCCTCGGGCGAGCGACCGTGAGCCGAGAAAACAACGTTCTGAGGAAAAACTCCGGAGTTGTGCGGGGTGGCCCGTGCAGCTGTCGCCTCATCCAGCACGCCGAACACGTCCTCCGTCGCCGCTACACCTTCTGACGCGGCGTGGAACTGCACTCCGACCTGACGGATCGGCAAGAACGCCTCGGGCGCCAGCAGCAGCACGAACAGCCCGACCTCGAGCGACATGTCCCCCGCAAGCAGCCGGAACCCCACCGCCACCGCGATCAGCGCGACGGCTAGCGACGAGAGCAACTCCATCGCGAAGCCCGACAGGAATGAGAACCGCAGCACCTTCATCGTCTCGCGCCGGTACTGATCAGCGGTCGCCTCGATCTGTGTCGCGGCGCGACGCTCGCGCCCGAACAGCCGCAGCGTCGCCAGCCCCTGCACGGTGTCGGCGAAACGTGCGGCCAGATGCTGCAGCGTCTGCCATTGCTTGCGCTGCACGGTGCGCGTGGCCATGCCGATGAGGATCATGAAGATCGGGATCAGCGGCAGGGTTATGATCGCGGTCAGTCCGCTCGGCCAGTCCTGCCACCACATGACGATGACGATCACGGGCGTCGCGATCACCGTGAGCACCAACTGGGGCAGGTACTTCGCGAAGTACTGATCGAGCGCCTCGAGTCCGTGCCCCGCGGTCACCGCGAGGGATGCCTGGTTGCGCGATGCGAGCCATCCGGGGCCGAGCCGCCGGACAGCGAGGATCAGCGCCCGACGCAGTTGCGTCCCCGTCGCAGCCGCCGCTCGCATCCCCGCGAAATCGGATGCCGCGATGAGCGCGCCGCGCAGCAGCGCGAGTGCCAGCATCCACACCAGCGAAAGGACCACAGAGCGCCCCGCGAGCGCGCCGGTCACGGCATCCGTCAGGAACCAGGCGAACGCGATCACGACCGCCGTCTGCAGAACACCGATCGCCGCTGCGAGAACGAAGAATCCTCGCGCGGCGCCGGCGTACTTCAGAAGGCGCGGGTCGACGGGTTTCACGCGTGGACCGGCGCCCCCTCGATCGAGGCACGGGTGACGCGTTTGCGGAAGATCCAGTACGTCCACCCCTGATACAGCATGACCAGCGGCAGAGCGACCAGCGCCGTCCACGACATGATCGTCAGCGTGTACTGCGTGCTCGAGGCGTTCGCGATCGTGAGGCTGAACGCCGGATCGATCGTCGACGGCAGCACGTTCGGGAACAGCGCGGCGAACAGCGTGACCACGGCGAACAGCGTCGTGGCCGCGCCGAACGTGAACGCCCAGCCCTCGCGACCTCGGAGGTTCGCCCCGATGGACAGCACCAGCGACACCGCGGCGAGCACGGCGAGCACGAGGACGGCGATCGAGAAGTGCGCGACGACCGTCCAGACGAGGAAGACGGCCGCGACCACGAGGGTCACGACTCCGGCGCGGAAGGCGAGGCGACGGGCATCCGACCGCAACTGCCCGTCGGTCTTGAGCGCGATGAACGTGGCGCCGTGCGTGAAGAAGAGGAGCAGCGTCGTGAGTCCGCCGAGCACCCCGTAGCCGTTGAACAGGTCGAACACGGTGCCGATGAAGACGTGGCGCTCGTCCAGTGCGACGCCCTGGACGATGTTGGCGAAGGCGACACCCCAGAGGAACGCCGGCGCGGCTGAGCCGATCACGATCATGCGGTCGAAGCCGGCCTTCCACTTCTCCGACTTGCCCTGGTGGCGGTACTCGAACGAGACGCCGCGCATGATGAGCGTGAGCAGGATGATCAGGAGTGCGAGGTAGAAGCCGCTGAACAGCGAGGCGTACCACTCGGGGAACGACGCGAACAGGCAGGCGCCGGCGACGATGAGCCATGTCTCGTTGAGGTCCCACACAGGGCCGATCGTGTTGATGATCTGCCGCCGTGTCACATCGTCGCGGTTCTTGCCGACGCCGCCGAGGAACGGCAGCGACATGCCGACGCCGAAGTCGAAGCCGTCGAGCACGAAGTAGCCGACGAACAGGAAGGCGATGATTCCGAACCACAGGGTTGGGAGATCCAGTGTTGCGAGATCCATGGTGTTCGCCTTTCTCAGTACACGACCGACGGCAGCTGGGCCGTCTCGTCTGCGGGCTTCTCGTCGGTGTCGGGCCCCTTCTGCGCGGCCTTCACGATCAGCCGGACCTCGACCACGGCGAGGGCGGCGTAGATCACGGTGAACGAGATCAGCGAGATGAGGACCTCGAGCCCCGAGGTGCCGGGCGAGACGCCGTCGCGGGTCGACATGAGGCCGAACACCAGCCACGGCTGGCGCCCCATCTCGGTGAAGACCCATCCGACGATGTTCGCGAGCAGAGCGAGGGGGAACGACCAGATCGCGATCTTCCACATCCACTTCGCCACCGGCCGCTTCGCGCCCTTGCGCGTGACCCACAGACCGACGAGGGCGATGAAAGCGTGCAGCATGCCCAGCCCGATCATCCAGCGGAACGCCCAGTACGTGATCCACAGCACCGGTGCGAAGTTGTCGATCCCGAGATCTGCGTATGTCGTGGCGTATTCGGCGTTCAGGTCGTTGATGCCGTGCACGCAGGCGTCGAGCGTGTGCGTCGACAGCAGCGACAGCAGGTAGGGGACGCGGATCGAGAACAGCTCGGACGAGCCGTCCGGTGTGCCGAGCGTGAACAGGCTGAAGGACGCATCGGCGCCGCAGACGGTGTTGAACGTCGCCTCCGCCGCGGCCATCTTCATCGGCTGCGCGGCGTACATGGCCAGCCCCAGCTGGTCACCGGTGAGCGCGACGCCGGCGGTGGAGACGAGCATGCCCCACAGGCCGAACTTCAGCGAGACGCGCATGGTGTCGAGGTGCTGCCCGCGGTAGATGTGCCAGGCGGAGACCGAGATGATGACCCCGGCCGCGAACATGAGCGCGCCGAAGATCGTGTGCGGGAACGCGGCGAGTGCGACCGGGTTCGTCAGCAGCGCCCAGAAGTCGACGAGCTCTGCGCGGTTCGTGACCGGGTTGTACTCGTAGCCGACCGGGTTCTGCATGAACGCGTTGGCGGCGATGATGAAGTACGCCGACAGGATGCTGCCGATCGCGACGAACCAGATGCTCATCAGGTGCAGCTTCTTCGGCAGCTTGTCCCAGCCGAAGATCCACACGCCGATGAACGTCGCCTCGAAGAAGAAGGCGAGCAGCCCCTCGAACGCGAGCGGTGCGCCGAACACGTCGCCGACGAAGCGGGAGTAGTCCGACCAGTTCATGCCGAACTGGAACTCCTGCACGATGCCGGTCACGACGCCCATGGCGAAGTTGATGAGGAAGATCTTGCCGAAGAAGCGCGTCAGGTGCAGGTAGTGGATCTTCGCAGTGCGCACCCACGCGGTCTGGAAGATCGCCGCCGCGAGCGCCATGCCGATCGTCAGCGGCACGAACAGGTAGTGGTAAACGGTCGTCAGACCGAACTGCCACCTGGCCAATGCAAGCGGATCCAGCCACTCCATCAGATGACTCCCTCTCTCAGACGGCGATCAGGCCGCGGTGTCCCTCAGCTGTACGGTGCTCGTCAACTGCACAGTGCACTCCTCAGGCAGCGCGGGGTCGCGCACGAAGCCGGCGGCGAGTGGGCCGCCCGCCTGCGTGAGCACCCCCTGCATGAGACCGAGATGCACCCGGCACAGCACAGGGCGGTCCTCGGGCCGGGCCGCGGCATGCGGGCACGGCGTGAGGTCGATCGTGAGCTTCCGGTCGTCGATGACGGGCTCGAATCCGCTTTCTTCGAGGTGCTCGACGAGGGCGTCGAGCTGATAGGTGGCCTGCCGGCCGAGATCGGATGCCGTGGCCGGCAGCGCACGACGCATGAGGTCGCCGCGGCGAGCCGCGGCCGTCACCTTGTCGCGGGCGACGGGACTGGATGCCTCGGGGGTGCCGGTGGCCGCGCTGTACAGCGTGCGGGGCCGTCCGCGCGTGGTGCGGTGCTCGGTCTCGACGATGACGTAGCCGCCTTCGACGAGACGCTGCAGGTGCTCGCGGATCGTGTTCTGATGGAGACCGGTCGCCTCGCACAGTTCGCCGATCGTGCGGCGGGATCGCGACTGCACCAGGTGCAGGATCTGCACCCGGGAGTAGGTCGAGATCGGGCCGCATGCGGGCCGGGCGGTAGCCATACTTCGATTATTGCTACCTCCTGGTCAGCTGTGGTTTTCGGGGCCGTGAATAATGCCTTTCGGTGATAGGGATGTCGGATCCCGTCGATAGCCTTGCTACATGGCAACTCGTCGTCCGGCTCCCGCCCCGTTCAAATGCTCCGAATGCGGGTGGACGACGTCGAAGTGGGTCGGCCGCTGCGGCGAGTGCCAGCAGTGGGGAACCGTCGAGGAGGCATCGGCCGTCGTGCCGCGTGTGAGCGCCGTCGCACCAGGCCTCGATCGAGCCGCCCGGCCGATCACGCAGGTGACGACCACGGACACGCCGCGCCGATCGAGCGGTGTCGGCGAGTTCGATCGAGTTCTCGGTGGCGGCATCGTGCCCGGCGCAGCGATCCTGCTCAGCGGCGAGCCCGGCGTCGGCAAGTCGACTCTGCTCCTCGAGGTGGCCGCTCAAGCGGCCCGCGGCGGGCGGCGGGTTCTCTATGCGAGCGCGGAGGAATCCCAGGCACAGGTGCGACTGCGGGCTGAGCGCACCGGTGCGCTGCACGACGAACTGTATCTGGCGAGCGAGACAGACCTGGCGACGATCCTCGGGCACATCGATGAGGTGAAGCCGCAGCTGGTGATCGTCGACTCGGTGCAGACCGTGTCGTCCTCGCTGTCCGACGGCGCGGCCGGCCAGCCGAGCCAGGTGCGCGAGGTGGCTGCGACCCTCATCCGCGTGGCGAAGGAACGGCATCTGCCGATCATCATCGTCGGTCACGTGACGAAGGACGGGCAGGTGGCCGGCCCTCGCATCCTCGAGCACCTCGTCGACGTCGTGTGCCATTTCGAGGGCGATCGACAGACGGCACTGCGGTTCATTCGCGCGCTGAAGAACAGGTTCGGGCCCACGGATGAGGTCGGATGCTTCGAGATGACCGGCGACGGCATCGCCGAGGTTCCCGACCCGTCGGGGCTGTTCCTCGGCCATGGTTCCACCGAGCCGGGCACGTGCGTGGCCATCGCGATGGAGGGGCGCAGAGCAATGCCCGTCGAGGTGCAGGCCCTGACCGTCGAGACCTCGGCGCCGAATCCGCGTCGCGTGGTGTCGGGGCTGGATTCTGCGCGTGTCGCGATGGTGCTGGCGATCCTCGAGAAGCGGGGACGCATCGCCACGTCCAAGCTCGACGTCTACGTCTCGACGGTGGGCGGGGTGCGCTTCACCGAGCCGGCCGCAGACCTGGCGATCGCGATCGCCGTGGCCGGTGCCATCACCGGGGTGTCGGTGCCGCGCACCACCGCCGCGGTGGGCGAGCTGTCGCTCGCGGGCGAGATCCGGCCAGTGACGCAGGCGGCTCAGCGTCGCAGTGAAGCGGCGAGGCTCGGCTACACACGCGTCGTCGACGAACGCTCCGAGAAGCTGGCGGATGCTCTGGACGCAGTGCGGATGCGCATCCCCCGGTCAGCGCCCGCCGCGCCTCGTCGTCACGAGGATGCCATCCCCCCGTTCTGAGTGCGCACGGCTTCCCCGCCGCCGGACGTTGAGCGGAGCGGCCGACGGCCGCGCAGATGAAACGGGTTGAGCGAGCGCAGCGAGTCGAACCCGCTACCCCAACGCCTTCAGCAGCTCATCGGGCGACGCCTGCATCGGGTGGGGGCCTGCGATGTCGAGGAACACGGTCGTGATCGTCTCACCGTGCTGGGTGAGGAACTGCCGCAGCCACTCCGGCGAGTAGATCCCGACGCCCGGTGGCAGATTCGCCGGCTTGTTCTTCGCGTCGCTGAACAGCAGCAGGGCGACGTCCCCCGTGTTCGGGTCGCGGAACGTCCAGACCTCGCCCCCGTCGAGCGGGTTGTCCCGGACACCGGCGCGCAGCAGCGGGACGACGGTGTTGCCGTGGCGCAGTGCCAGTGCGACCGCCGCTACGTCCTGCTTCTCGAGCGCCTGAGCGAGCGCTTCAGAGCGGAATTCCTCTGGACGGGGCTTGGGGGACTTCTTCGCTGCCATGTCTTCAAGCATAAAGTGGGGCCCTTTCGGGCCATCCATTGGGGATTGGACGACTCGAAAGGGCCCTCGGACTCTCGATCCGCGAAATGTCGAAGCGCTGGGGACGCTGAATACGACGCCACTGGGGATGGTCTTCGCCGATGTATGCCGAGAGTCGATCAATCCTAACCCAGATGGATCAGTAGAGCAGGATCTGTCGCGTATTCACGGCATCGAACCCGCCAATCGACACCGCAACGTGATACGAAGCTCCGCCACCGGGGGCTCGCGGCCGGTTCTTCTCTTCGCAGGTGGAGGTGCTGGAGCGGGTGCGATCCCAGGTGATCGGCTCAGCGCTCGTGGCCTCCTGGCCCGCTTTCAGCGTCACGACCATGCTGCTCGGATTCTCCTGGCAGTCAGTCGAACGCCACCACACGTCGTCACCGCTGGAAACCGTGAACACCTGCGTCGCGGAGCCGACATCGATCGTGCAGTCGGCCGAGCTGCTGTTCTTCAGCGAGATCGAGAGTCTGGGGTTCGTGCCCGCTTGGTAGCTCTCCGCGTCGGTGACCGCTTCGATCACGACGTCGGCCGAGCGACAAGGGGCCGCCCCCGCCGCGGTTTCAGTGGGCTCGGGGCCGGGCGTGTCAGTGGTAGCCGTCGGTGCCGGGGTCTCGGAGTCGGAGGCAGTCGGACTCGCCGACGGCGTCTTGGCCGGATCAGGGTCGCCGCTCGCGGCGTCTGCCCATGGCTGGGCGATGATGAGCCATACGGCGACGGCGATCGCCACGAGCAGCAACAGGATCCCGCTGAAGAAGAAGAGTCGTCTGCGCCGGTAGACGGCTTTGCTCGGGGTCATGCGATGTTCTTCAGCATCCGGGTGTTGCCGAGGGTGTTCGGCTTCACGTGGGCGAGGTCGAGGAACTCGGCGACGCCCTCATCCGGGCTGCGCAGCAGCTGCGAGTACACGTCGGGGTCGACGACCTGCTCACCGATCTGCGAGAAGCCTCGCCTGGTGAAGAAGTCCACCTCGAACGTCAGGCAGAACAGCCGGGTCAGCCCCAGTTCATGGGCGCGCGACTCGAGAGCCTCGACGATCGCGCGGCCGACTCCGTGGCGCAGCCAGTCGTCGCGCACGATGAGGGTGCGGATCTCGCCGAGGTCCTCCCACATGACGTGCAGCGCGCCGCATCCGATGAGCTGGCCGTCCTTCTCGGCGACGACGAACTCCTGCACGGCGCCGTAGAGCACCGCCAGGTCTTTGCCGAGGAGGATCCGACGCTCGACCAGGGGCGCCAGCAGATGATGGATGCCGAGGATGTCGGCGCTGCGCGCTGGGCGGACGGTATAGCTCACGCTTCCAGCCTAGAACTCGCCGCCGCGAGACCCTGTGCGCCGCGTCGATGGAGCACAGCTTCGGATGCCAGGAACGACGCGCCGTGTGACAGCGGGAATCCGCGGCGTGTCGCGCCTCGGGTCCGCAGTTGTGCCCCGGCACGGGCACACGAGAGGGGGCGGATGCCGAAGCATCCGCCCCCTCTCGTCAATGCGTCACTCGCCCGACGCTGCCGCCAGGTCGGGTGTCGCGGTGATCGCGCCGCCGTTGGTGTTCACACCCACGGACACCTTCTCGCCGCGCGGACCGGTCTCGAACAGGAACTGTCCGTTCGCGGCATCCACCTTCACGTGGTCGCCGGGGTTCAGCTCGCCGTGCAGGATCTTCTCCGACAGCTGGTCCTCGATCTCGCGCTGCATCGCACGGCGCAGCGGCCTGGCGCCGAGCGCCGGGTCGAAGCCGATCTCGATGAGCCGCTCCTTGGCCGCCTGAGTCAGCTCCACCGTCATGTCGCGGTCGAGCAGACGGTCGCCGAGGCGCTTCACGAACAGATCGACGATCTGGACGAGCTCGTCCTTCGACAGCTGCGGGAAGACGATGACGTCGTCGACGCGGTTGAGGAACTCGGGCTTGAAGTGGCGCTTCAGCTCTTCGTCGACCTTGCCCTTCATCCGCTCGTAGCTGGTCTGGGCGTTGCCCTCGATCTGGAAGCCGACGGGGCCGCCGGCGATCGCGGACGAACCGAGGTTCGTGGTCATGATGATGACCGTGTTCTTGAAGTCCACGACGCGACCCTGGCCGTCGGTGAGGCGACCCTCTTCGAGGATCTGCAGCAGCGAGTTGAAGATGTCGGGGTGTGCCTTCTCGATCTCGTCGAACAGCACGACCGAGAACGGCTTGCGGCGCACCTTCTCCGTCAGCTGACCACCCTCTTCGAATCCGACGAATCCGGGAGGGGCGCCGAACAGACGCGAGACGGTGTGCTTCTCGCCGAACTCGCTCATGTCGAGCGAGATGAGCGCGGCTTCGTCGTCGAACAGGAACTCGGCGAGCGCCTTGGCGAGCTCGGTCTTTCCGACACCGGTCGGGCCGGCGAAGATGAACGAGCCGGAGGGACGCTTCGGGTCCTTCAGACCGGCGCGCTGACGACGAATCGTGCGGGACAGGGCGGCGATCGCCTCTTCCTGACCGACGACGCGCTGGTGCAGTGCCTTCTCCATGAAGACGAGTCGGCTGGACTCCTCTTCGGTGAGCTTGAACACCGGGATGCCGGTGGCCTGCGCGAGAACCTCGGCGATCAGGCCCTCGTCGACGACCGCGTGGGTGGCGACGTCGCCGCTTCTCCACTGCTTCTCCAGGCGCAGACGCTCGGCGAGGAGGCTCTTCTCCTCGTCGCGCAGGGCTGCGGCCTTCTCGAAGTCCTGCTCCTCGGAGGCCGCTTCCTTCTGCTCGCGGACCTTGGCGATCTTGTCGTCGAACTCGCGCAGCTCGGGCGGGCTGGACAGGATCGACAGGCGCAGGCGGGCCCCTGCCTCATCGATCAGGTCGATGGCCTTGTCAGGCAGGAAGCGGTCGGAGACGTAGCGGTCGGCGAGGTTCGCCGCTGCGACGAGAGCGCCGTCGGTGATCTGCACCTTGTGGTGCGCCTCGTAGCGGTCGCGCAGCCCCTTGAGGATGTTGATCGCGTGCGGGAGCGTCGGCTCGTTCACCTGCACCGGCTGGAAGCGGCGCTCGAGCGCGGCATCCTTCTCGAAGTGCTTGCGGTACTCGTCGAGCGTCGTGGCGCCGATCGTCTGCAGCTCGCCGCGTGCGAGGAGCGGCTTCAGGATGCTGGCGGCGTCGATCGCGCCCTCGGCGGCACCTGCACCGACAAGGGTGTGGATCTCGTCGATGAAGACGATGATGTCGCCGCGAGTGCGGATCTCCTTGGTGACCTTCTTGAGACGCTCTTCGAAGTCGCCGCGGTAGCGGGATCCGGCGATGAGCGAACCGAGGTCGAGCGAGTACAGCTGCTTGTCCTTCAGCGTCTCGGGAACGTCGCCCTTGACGATGGCCTGGGCGAGACCCTCGACGACGGCGGTCTTGCCGACGCCGGGCTCGCCGATCAGGACGGGATTGTTCTTGGAGCGGCGCGAGAGGATCTGCATGACCCGCTCGGCCTCCTTCTCGCGGCCGATGACCGGGTCGAGCTTGTTGTCGCGCGCCGCCTGGGTGAGGTTGCGTCCGAACTGGTCGAGCACGGCCGATCCGCCCTGGGCGGCCTGCGCGTTGTCGTGCGCCTGCGCGCCGACGGCGGCCGGCTCGCGACCGGGGGCGCCGGAGAGCAGCTGGATGACCTGCTGGCGCACCTTGTTCAGGTCGGCGCCGAGCTTGACGAGTACCTGTGCGGCTACGCCCTCGCCCTCACGGATGAGGCCGAGCAGGATGTGCTCGGTGCCGATGTAGTTGTGGCCGAGCTGCAGGGCCTCGCGGAGACTGAGCTCGAGCACCTTCTTGGCGCGCGGGGTGAAGGGGATGTGGCCGGTCGGCTGCTGCTGACCCTGGCCGATGATGTCCTGCACCTGCTCGCGTACGGCGTCGAGGGAGATGCCGAGACTCTCGAGCGCCTTGGCTGCGACGCCCTCACCTTCGTGGATGAGGCCGAGCAGGATGTGCTCGGTGCCGATGTAGTTGTGGTTGAGCATCTTCGCCTCTTCTTGGGCGAGGACGACCACACGACGGGCTCGGTCCGTGAATCTCTCGAACATGTCAACTCCTTTGGGCACTCTCCGGTCCGGGAGTGCTTGGTTACGAGAGTAACTATCCGGTGCGCCGCTTGAGGCCGTGTTCGCCGTCGGCATACGTGGGGGTTGATCTTGTTATCGAGAGTCGTTATGTTAACGAACATCGATAACAACGAATGTCGATATGGAGGCTTCTGATGGGCATGTTCCTGTGGTTCGCCGCTGCCGCGCTCGTCGTCGCGCTGTGCATCGCGGTGATCGTCGTGTTCCTCCGTCCGAGTGCGCACAGACGCATGCTGCCGGATGGCGTCCCCTCGCTGGTTCGCGTGACTCTTGCCGTCGCGGTGCTGTGGGCGGGAATCGCGCTGGTCGGCGCGATCGTCACGACGATCACGACGCTGGTTCAGACGGCAGTGCCGATCACCGTCCCGACGCAGACCTACTGGCCGACGTTGCCCGACGGCGCGTTCGTGGAGGGGACGACGGCGACGCGAGAGGGCGGTGGGTTCGTGTCCGCCGACGTGGTCGTGAACGGTCTGAGCTTCGGGGCGCGCATCTGCTGGGCGATCGGCCAGGCACTGTGGTGGATCCTGCCGGGTGCGATCGCGAGCATGGTCGCTCTCGCCTGCTTCCAGTTGATCCGCGGGCGCGCCTTCGCTCCGGTCCTGGCGCAGGCGTCGATGGTGATCGCGGTCATCGTCAGCGCAGGCGGCGTCGCCGCTCAGGTGCTGTCGGACATCGCCGGGAGCATGGCGTCGGCAGAGCTGCTCTCGTATTCCGGCGGAGGCTATGAGGAGGTGGCCGGCGTGGAGGACGTGCTCGCCGCGTGGTGGCCGCAGGAGGCGTTCGTCGTGAACTTCCCATTCTGGCCGATCGCGGCAGGCCTCGCATTCGCTGCTCTCGCGGCGGTCCTGCGTCGCGGCGCGCATCTGCAGCGCGAGACGGAAGGGCTCGTCTGATGTGGTTCACGACTTCGCTGTACTACGCGTTCTTCCTCGTTCCGGTGATCGCGGCCGTCGTCATTCTGCGACGACGCAACCGCGTCGAGCCGCGCGACAGAGCACCGGGGATCATCTATCTGACGCAGTTGGTCGGTGTGGTGGCTGCAGGGTGGGGTGCGGTCGTAGCGATCAACCAGTCTGTGCTGGCTTTCCAGCCGTTGACGGCAGTGCACGCACTTGCTTCCGTCGCCCCCTTCCAACCGTGGGATGTTCGCGGCTTTCCCCGGGAATGGGACTCCCCTGAGACGTATCTGATGTTCGTCGACATCGATCAGGTGCGCGTAGCGGTGGCTCAGGCGGACGTCTGGGTCCGCTTACTCCAGGCCGTCGGGAACGTCCTGATGCAGGTCCCGACCATCACGATCGGTGTCTTCGTGGTGATTCTGTGCGGGCGGATCATTCACGGTGTGCCGTTCGCGGCAACTCTCGTGAAGCTGTCGTGGATCGGCGCGGGCGTGTTTGTGCTCACCGGATTCGCCGGACAACTGTTGTCGGGGCTCGCAGCGTTCCAGCTCGCGAACGTGGCGTTCGAGTTCGTCCGTGCAGAGCATCCTGTCGCGGAGTTGCCGACACCGATCTGGCCCGGGCCACTGGACTGGTGGCCGCTGTGGGGCGCGCTTGCCCTCGCCGTTCTCGCGGTGCTCATCCGTCACGGCGCGAGGCTGCAGAAGGACACGGAGGGGTTGGTATGACCCCGGCGGCTTCGGACGAGGAGGAGACCGGCATCCACTGCCGGCTCGATGAGCTGCTCGCCGAGCGGGGCATGACACTCACGGAACTGAGCGCGCGGGTGGGCGTCTCGATCGTTAATCTGTCGGTGCTGAAGAACGATCGGGCTCGGGCAATCCGGTACTCGACGCTTCGGGCGATCTGCGACGCGTTGCAGTGCGAAGTGGGCGAGCTGCTCGTGCTGGCACCGGCTTCTGGGACCGTGGACTGATGAGCACAGCACACGGGTTCGAATACGAGGTGCGCGGCGACACCGTGACCATCACGCACCACGGCCGCAAGGCGACTGTTCTTCGCGGCGCTCGCGCCGAAGAGTTCCTCCAAGACGTGAGCTCCGACCCGCAGGGCGCGATGGCTCGCTGGACGGGCAACTACAAGCGCGGGAACGAGCGCGCGGCCAAGCAGCATCCACGCAATTCGCGTTAGCCGCCACAAAAACATCACCCGGATACCCCTACCCATCGACGCACCGGTCGCGGCCGCCTACCGTTGACGCCATGAACAGCAACCTGCGCACTCGCACCCGCCTGCTCCTCGCCCTTCCTGTGGCGGCCGTGGCGATTTCCCTCACGGCGTGCTCCGGCGGCGGCGCAGGCCGTCCTTCAGCCGACGAACTCAGCGACGGAATCGCATCGATCCTCGAAGAGGCAGGCCAGGGCGACGCCCTCACCGACGAGCAGCTCGACTGCGTCGCCGACGCGTTCCTCGAATCCGAGGTATCAGACCAGGACCTCGCGAACCTCGCCGAGGGCAAGGACCTGCAGACGTCGCAGGACGCCAAGGACCTCGTGTCTCAGACGATGGCCGAGTCGTTCACCACCTGCGCGAGCTGACGGCGCGAACCCAGAGCTACGCCCGCCCCGGCGTCCGCGTCGCACCGCGGGTGTCGAGCGCAAGCTCTTCGGCATCGATCGCCGTCATGAGCTCACGCATCAGCTCCTCGTCGAGGTTGTCGGCGTCGCGCTCGGCGAGGAGAACCTCGCGCCGCACGTGCAGCCACCCCTTCGACAGCGCCACGAGGTCCTCATATGACGGCTTGGGCATCGAATCCTCGACCTCCTGCGCCTGATCCGTGTCGGTCTCCACCCGCGTCATCCGCGACGCGAACATGTCGAACGCTTTCATCTCCGCCTCGCCGTACTTGCCCGCCCAAACCTTACGCTGCGACGCCAGGAACGCCTTGCCCGCCTCCCTGCTCCGCGCGCGCACGGCAGCCATGGCCGCGGCATCCGCTTCTTCATCCGCATCCCCCGCGACACCCAGCCGACGGATCAGCAGAGGCAGCGTCAGCCCCTGCAGCAGAAGCGTCGCGACGGTCACGATGAAGGCGACGATCACGATCGCGTGCGAGGGTCCGGTCGGCAGCTCGGCGATATCCGCCGCGGCGAGCGCCGTCGCCAAGGTCACGACGCCTCGCATGCCCGCCCACGAGATGACGGCATTGTCCTTCCAGTCCAGCGCCGGCTCGGTGAGCCGCGCCTTCATCTGCTCCGCGGTGACCGGAGGGCGCCCCGGTCTCTGCCGGCTCTCATCGAACCGCCCTGCGGCCACCGCTCGATCCCAGCGGCGCAATCGTGCTCGCTCCTGCCAGCGAGCGAGCGCGTGAGCCGGATAGATGTACAGCGGCCGCACCAGCAGCACGACCAGCAGCACAGCCCCCGACAGCAGCAGGATGTGCCACACCGACTCGTCGCCCAGGTCGCTCAGCACGCGCTTGAACTGCAGGCCGATGTACGCGAAGACGAAGCTCTCCAGCAGCAGATCCGCCGACAACCACAGCGGCGCCTCCTGCTGCCTGGTCGTGTAGTCGGTGCGCGGCGCGTTGAACCCGACGTACAGCCCCATCGCGACCACGGCCAGCACGCCCGACCCGCCCAGGTGTTCGGCGATCGCATATGCCCCGAACGGCACGAGCAGTCCGAACGTTCCGATGACGACCGGATCAGCCACTCGCATCCGCAACTGATGCAGGATGATGCCGAACACCAGTCCGATGACGACGCCGACCACTACGGCCAGAGCGAACTGCCAGATGCCGTCCCACACCGTGAGCGTCGCACCCGCGATGATCGCCGCGAACACCCGATACAGCGTCAGCGAGGTGGCGTCGTTGATGAGGCTCTCCCCCGACAGCACCGTCATGATGCGTCTGGGCAATCCGAGCTTTCGGCCGATGGCGGCGGCCGACACGGCATCCGGCGGCGCCACGATCGCTCCCAGCAGCAGCGCCCCGGGAAGCGTCAGAGCCGGGAAGATCAGCCAGGCGACGAGTCCGGCGGCGGCCGCCGTGATCAGCACCAGCCAGATCCCGAGCCGCCGGATCTGCGGCAGACTCCGCTTGAAGCCCACGAACGACACATCCAACGCCGCCGAATACAGCAGCGGCGGCAGAACCAGGTTCAGCAGCAGATGGCCGTCGAGATCCAGGTCGGGGATGAACGGCAGAAAGGATGCCGCGAGCGCCACGACCGTGACCAGCAAGGGTGCGGGCCACCCGCGCCACCGCGCGATGGCCGCCACGATCACTGCGCCGACGAGAACGTAGAAGAGCATGGCGTCCATGCGCAAAGACTACGCGGGGGAATGCCCGCGCTCGCCGCCGGGTTGCCAGAAGTGATGACTGCTGCAGCCCCCGCCCTGTCCGTGCTCGACCTCGTCCCGGTGCGCACCGGCCAGACCAGCTCCGAGGCCATCACCGCCTCGATGTCGCTCGCCGAAACCGCGGACCGCCTCGGCTACCGCCGCTACTGGTTCGCCGAGCACCACAACATGCCGGCCGTGGCATCCACCACTCCCCCTGTCCTCATCGCCGCCGCCGCGACCCGCACGACGACGATACGACTCGGCTCGGGCGGCGTCATGCTGCCCAACCACGCCCCCCTCATCGTCGCCGAGCAGTTCGCCGCCCTCGAGGCGATCGCTCCGGGGCGCATCGACCTCGGCCTCGGCCGCGCCCCCGGCAGCGACCCGGTCATCACCCAGCTGCTGCGGACCGCGGGCACAACCAGCGACGTCGAGCAGTTCCCCCGTCACGTCCAGGACATCTCCCTGCTCCTCGGCAGCGAAGGCGCGACCCTGCGCTTCACGTCAGGCGGCGAGTACAACGTCCACGCGACGCCCGCCGCTGTCGGCGTCCCCGAGGTGTGGCTGCTCGGCTCCAGCGACTACTCGGCGCAGCTCGCGGCATCCCAGGGCCTCCCCTACGTCTTCGCCAATCACTTCTCCGGCCAGGGGCTCGAACGCGCGCTCAATCTCTACCGCGCCGGCTACCAGCCGAGCGAGGCGCACCCCGAGCCGCGGACCTTCCTTACCGTCAACGTCGTCGCAGCCCCCACGGCAGAGGAGGCTGAGCAACGTGCCCTCCCGCAGCTGCGCATGATGTCCCGCCTGCGATTGAACAAGCCGCTCGTCGCGCTCGAGACGGTCGACGAGGCGCTTGCAGCGGCATCCGATCCCGCCACCGACCAGGTGGTCGAAGCCGCACGCTCGCGCTGGTTCGTCGGCACCGGTGAGTCCGTCGCCGCGGAGCTCCGCGACTTCGCGACGAAGTTCGGCGTCGACGAGGTCATGCTCTCTCCTGTCGCCGGCGCGTACGACGCCGAGGCGATGGATGCCGCGACCGGCCGCGCTCAGACCCTCGAGCTCGTC
This sequence comes from Microbacterium sp. KHB019, assembly GCF_037285405.1. Taxonomy (NCBI): domain Bacteria; kingdom Bacillati; phylum Actinomycetota; class Actinomycetes; order Micrococcales; family Microbacteriaceae; genus Microbacterium; species Microbacterium sp. KHB019. The sequence goes on from NZ_JBBDHF010000004.1 coordinate 170,072, forward strand.
ACCGCCGCCCTGTAGCGCCCCGTCGCGCTCTCCATCGCCGACGCTGCGCCGTCGCCGATTGCCGTATCGGTTCGGTCGGTTCTGAGCGCTCGCAACCGACCGAAGTGATACGGCACGTGGGGCGCGAGCGAACAGAGGGCTGGCCGGAACGCGCGGGCGGGAGTACGGTCGGCTTACCGGTGAGGGAAGGAGTTCGATGATGAGCACCACGCAGACGCGCGGCCTCTGGGTCGCGTACGGAACGAACGGGGTCGTCGGCAGCATCCGTCACGAGGACGAGGACTACATCGTCGTGATGGCGGCAGCGGATGCCGAGACCGGGCGCTATCCGAGCCTCGAAGTCGCCAAGGGCGCCCTGTACTCGCACATGTCGCCGGGAAGCTCCTGGCCGAGGTACGAAGAGCACTGAGCGGACCGCGGCCCCCACTCGACGACCGGCAGCGCCTCAGGCGTCGGGCTCACCCGTGATGAGCCCGCGCAGCCAGTCGCGCGCCTCGACGAACACGTCGTCGGCGTAGCGGTCCGGATACTGCACGACCCGGCGATCGGCCCGGGGGTACGACCCGAGGAACACCACCCGAGGGCTGAATCGGCGGATGCCGAGCAGCGCGTCAGCCATGCGCTCGTCCGCCACGTGCCCATCGGCGTCGATCACGAAACGGTAGCGTCCGAGAGCGTCGCCGATCGGACGCGACTCGATCAACGAGAGATTGATCCCTCTGGTTGAGAACTGCTCGAGCATGTCGAGCAGAGCACCGGGGTGATCGTGCGGCAGCTCGACGATGAGCGAGGTCTTGTCGGCGCCGGTCGGTTCCGGCGGCATGGCGGTGCGCGTCACGAGGACGAACCGCGTGACGGCCGACGTGTTGTCGCCGATCTCCGATGCGAGCACGTCCACGTCGTAGTGCTGCACGATCCCTGGGGGCGCGATCGCCGCCTGAGCGGGCGAGGATCCGTCGAGCACGCCGATGGCGGATGCCACGTTGCTGGCTGCCGGAACATGGGAGTGCCTCGGCAGGTGCTCGCCGAGCCAGCCGTGGCACTGCGCGTACGCGACGGGATGAGCTGCGATGACCGTGACGTCCTCGAGTTTCGTCCCCCGCGGCGCGACGAGCACGAAGTTCACCTTCACCAGGTACTCGCCGACGATGCGGAGCCCTGGGAGTGTCGCCAGCGCATCCTGGGTCGTCGAGACCCCGCCCTCGATCGAGTTCTCGATCGCGATCATCGCGGCGTGGCTGCGCCCCTCGAGCACATCCCCCAGCGCTTCACCGACGTTGTGGACGGGGCGCCAATCCTGCCCCCGAGCCTCGGCGACCTGGTCCAGTGCCGCTTCGGTGAAAGTGCCCGCAGGGCCCAGGTAGCTGTAGGTGCGCCGTTCAGTCACGCGTTTCACCCTAGCCCTGTGTCGGGCTTCCGTCTGCGTCACGCAGGGTGCGCACGAGCCGAGATCGGGGCACACTGGACCCATGACCAGCCGTGCCGGCCTCCCCGCGGAGGAAAGTGACCTCATCGATGTCGACGAACTGATCGCCGCGTACTACGACCGGCATCCTGACCCGTCCGACCCGGCACAGCGCGTCGTCTTCGGCACGAGCGGCCACCGCGGCTCCTCGCTCTCCGGTAGCTTCAACGAGAATCACATCCTCGCCACCACCCAGGCGATCGTGGACTACCGGCGCGAGCAGGGCATCACCGGCCCGCTGTTCCTCGGCCGGGACACCCACGCCCTCTCGCTCCCCGCCGAGCGCAGCGCGATCGAGGTGCTCGTCGCCAACGGCGTAGACATCCGCGTCGACTCCCGCGACTCGTGGGTGCCGACCCCGGCGCTCAGCCACGCCATCCTGACGTACAACCGCACGCTGGCTCCGGATGCCGCTGAGCGAGCCGACGGCATCGTCGTCACCCCGTCGCACAACCCTCCCCGCGACGGCGGCTTCAAGTACAACCCCCCGCACGGCGGGCCGGCGGACACCGACGCCACGAGCTGGATCGCCGACCGCGCGAACGAGCTGATCGAGGGCGGCCTCGAAGGCGTCAAGGCCCAGAGCTTCGCCGACATCGACTGGGATGCCCTGCCGAGCTACGACTTCCGGGACGCCTACGTCCGCGATCTGCCGTCGATCATCGACGTCGAGGCGATCAAGAACGCCAGCGTCCGCATCGGCGCCGACCCGCTCGGCGGAGCATCCGTCGACTACTGGGCACTCATCAAGGAGATGCACGGCCTCGACCTGACAGTCGTCAACCCCGAGGTCGATCCGACCTGGCGCTTCATGACCCTGGACTGGGACGAGAAGATCCGGATGGATCCGTCCTCGCCCTCGGCCATGGCATCCCTCGTCGCGAAGAAGGGCGACTTCGACGTCCTCACCGGCAATGATGCGGATGCCGACCGCCACGGCATCGTGACGCCGGATGCCGGCCTGATGAACCCCAACCACTACCTCGCCGTCGCCATCGACTACCTCTTCTCGCACCGCGCGGACTGGCCGCGGGATGCCGCGATCGGCAAGACACTGGTGTCGTCGATGATCATCGATCGCGTCGCCGAGTCGCTCGGCCGCAGACTGCTCGAGGTCCCCGTCGGCTTCAAGTGGTTCGTCCCTGGCCTGCTCGACGGCTCCGTGGCGTTCGGAGGTGAGGAATCGGCCGGAGCGTCGTTCCTGCGCCGAGACGGCAGCGCGTGGACGACCGACAAGGACGGCATCCTTCTCTGCCTTCTCGCGGCCGAGATCATCGCCGTCACCGGCAAGTCCCCGTCAGAGCGCTACCGGGAGCTGGAGCAGGCGTTCGGAGCATCCGCCTACCAGCGGGTCGACGCACCGGCCACGCCCGAGCAGAAGTCGACGCTGTCGAAGCTCGCACCCGAGTCCGTCACGGCGACGACGCTCGCCGGCGAGGAGATCAGCGCGAAGCTGTCGCACGCGCCGGGCAACGGAGCCGCGATCGGCGGGCTGAAGGTGCAGACCGAGCACGCCTGGTTCGCGGCCCGCCCGTCCGGCACCGAGGACGTCTACAAGCTGTACGCCGAGAGCCTGAAGGGCTCGGAGCATCTCGCCGAGGTGCAGGCGGAGGCGCGCGCCGTGGTCTCCGCCGCTCTGGTCGGCTGACGCGCCGTTCCCGTCGCAGTTTTGGTCGCCGGAGCGGCGGCCGGGCGACCAAAACTGCGACGGGAAGCGAGCCGCGAGTCAGTCGGCGACCGCCGGTGCCCCGAGCAGCTCGCGCACGCGGCTGGAGACGCGGTGGAATTCGGGCGTCTCCAGCGTGCCGGCGTAGTCGCGCTGCCCCGGCAGGTCGATGCGGTGCTCCTCGAGGATGCGTCCTGGACGCGGGCTCATCACGATGACACGACTGGCGAGGTAGACGGCCTCGGCGACGCTGTGCGTGACGAGCAGGACCGTGGTGCCGGTCTGGCTCCAGATGCGATTCAGCTCGACGTTCATCCGTTCGCGGGTGAGGGCGTCCAGTGCACCGAACGGCTCGTCCATGAGCAGGACGCGCGGCTCGTGCAGCAGGGCGCGGCACAGTGACACGCGCTGCTGCATTCCGCCGGACAGCTCGTGCGGAAGAGCCTTCTCGAATCCGGTCAGCCCGGTCATCTCGATGAGCTCGTCCGCACGGGCCTGCGCCTTGCGCATGTCCATGCCGCGCATCTCCGCCTGCAGCAGGATGTTGCCGCGGACGCTGCGCCACTCCAGCAGGGCTGCGCGCTGGAAGACGTAGCCGATGTCCTGCCGCGGGCCCTTGACCTCGTCGCCGCGCAGCCGTACCGAGCCGGCGCTCGGGGTCGTGAGGCCGGCAACCGCCTTCAGGAGCGTCGACTTTCCGCACCCCGACGGGCCGGCGATCGTGATGAACTCGCCCTCCTGGACGTCGAGGTCGACCCCCTCGAGGGCGGTGACCTCCCCGCGCTTGGATGCGAAACGGATCGCGAGGTCGGTGATCTGCAGCACGGAGTCCGTGCCCGGTGTCGCCATCATCTGTTCTTTCTCCTGAATCTGCGGTGCCGGCATCCCGATGCCCCTTACTCGCCTGGCGCGAACGACGCGTCGAAGTAGGTGTCGACGTCGCCGTCACCCGAGATGAGACCGGCGTCCGAGAGCACCGAGAGCGTTGCCTCCCAGTCCTCGGTCGCGTTGGTGCCGGGGGCCTTGCCCTCTGTGGCCGCGGTGCTGAGCAGCTTGATGGTCTCCTGCCACTGGTCCAGCAGCACGTCCTTCGCCGGCATCTGCGGGTCCTTGCCGTCCATGGCCGCGACCGCGGCCTCCGGGTCCTCCTGCGCGGCGGTGAACGCCTCGGAGGTCGCGGCGACCAGCTCCTTGACGAGCTCGGGGTCGCTCTCGATCGTGCTCGTGGGCGCGACGAGGCCATTGCTGAAGAAGTTCAGCCCGGCGTCCGAGTAGCGGAGGTACCGCATCTCCTTGCCGCTCTTGGCCGCGATGGTCGGGCCCTGGTCGTGTGCGAAGCCGATCAGTCCGTCGACCTGACCGGAGAGCACGGCTGCGATCTTGCCGGCGGCATCGAGGTTCTGCTGCTTGACGTCGGACTCCTTGAGACCCACGGCATCCAGGTAGACCGGGAAGGTCGTGGTCGGCGCATCGCCGGCGGACACGGCGATCGTCTTGCCCTTGAGATCCTCAGGACTCTCGATGCCCGAGTCGGCGAACACCTGCACAGCGGAAGGCGTCGTCTGCAGGAAGACGCCGACGCTCTTGATCGCGACGCCCTTGTCGATGTTGGCCAGCACGGCGGGGGTGTCGGCCCACCCGAAGTCGACCTGTCCCTGTCCGACGGCCTGGGCGGTCTTCGTCGAGCCCTGCCCCGCCTTGATCGTCAGGTTGATGCCGTGGTCCTCGAAGATGCCCTGTTCGACGCCGTAGTAGAACGCCGCGTGCTCGCCGTACGGGTACCAGTTGAGCATCAGGATCACGTCGGTCATCTCGCCGCCGGCGTCCCCCTCCGATGCCGGGGTCTCGCTCGCCCCGCCGCAGCCGGTGAGGGCGAGGGCGGATGCCGTGAGCAGCGCTGCGACGGAGAGGATGTTGCCTGACTTCTTCATCAGTGTGTTCCTGCTTTCGTTGGGGGGTTTCAGAGACGGACGGTGTCTACAGCCGAACGGTGGCTGCGGCCACGTCGCGCTTGGACGAGTGCCACGGGATGAGGAACTTCTCGGCGATCTGGATGATCGCGAACAGCACGACTCCCATGAGCGACATGATGATGAGCGCCGCGAACAGCATCGCGGTGTCGAGGTTGCCGTTGGCCTGGAGGATGACGTAGCCGAGCCCCTCGTTGGCCCCGACGAACTCGCCGACGACCGCGCCGGTGACGGCGAGGGTCGCTGCCACCTTCAGCCCGGAGAGCAGCTCGGGAAGGGACGCAGGGAGCCGGACCTTTAGGAACGTCTTGAACTTGCCTGCCCCCATGGTCGAGGTCAGCTGCAGGATCTCCGGGTCGACGGTGCGGAGCCCGGCGAGGCCCGAGATGACGACGGGGAAGAACGCCATGAGCACGGCGACGAGGATCTTCGGCGATGCGCCGAAACCCAGCCAGACGACGAACAGCGGGGCGATCGCGATCTTGGGGATGACCTGCGCGAACAGGATGACGGGGTACAGCGTCTGCTCGAGCCCCTTCGAGTAGACCATCACCACGGCGACGAAGAGGCCGACCACCACGGCGATGACGAAGCCGATCACGGTCTCGTACGTCGTCACCCAGGTGTGCTGCATCAGGTACGGCACGTTGTCGGCGAAGGCGTTCCACGTGTCGCCCGGCGACGGGATGATGAACGGCTGGACCCACTTCAGCGCGGTCGCCACCCACCAGAGCGCCAGCACCGCGACGACGAAGACCACGGGGTGCCAGTTGCGCGACCACCACCGGGCGAAGCCATTGGGTTCGGTGCGTTCCTGAGCCAGCGCCAGGGTCATCGTTGCGTTCTGCTGCGTTGCCGACATGGGTCCTCTGCATCTTCGTCGGAGGAAGTGGGAAAGCGTATTCCCAACTCGTTCTGCGAGTCTATGGCCGCCGTCTCACGATGTCAACGCGAGGGCGGCGCCACGTGCTCTGGCCGTGGGAATCGTGCCCGTCGAGCACTCACGCAATGAGCGTGCGAGCCAGCGCAGCACCCGCCGCCCGCAGGTGCCGTGCAGGCCCAGCGAGCGCGGCATCCGACGATCCAGCGAGCTCGGTCAGCGACACCACCGCCGCGAACGGCCCCGTGTCGGCATCCGGGGTGACGCGACCGGCAGCGAGCGCCGCACGCGCGCCCACGGCATCTCCGAGCCCCGCGACGTACGAGGGGACCTTGCCGTCCCCCGACTGGCCGTCGTACGACCCTTCACCGGTCACGACGACGTCGGCGCCCTCGAGGGTCCCTGCGAGATCGACCAGGCGCGCGACCTCCTGCGCACCGGATGCCAGCACCGCCCCCCATGCGACGAGCGCGCCGCCGACGCCTCCCGCAGCGCCGGAGCCCTGGAGGTCCGGATCCAGATCCATCAGCCGAGCGAGCCTGGCCAGCGAGGCATCCACCGCCTTGATGTCGGATTGCGCGGTCAGACCCTTCTGCGGCCCGAACACCGCGGCTGCACCGCGGTGGCCGGTCAACGGATTGGTCACGTCCGTGAGGACGAGCGTGTCCGGTGCCGCGCGCAGTGCAGTGACGTCCACCTCAGCGATGTCCGCGAGGCCCCGGGCACCAGGCTCGACCGGTGCCCCATCGCTGTCGAGGAATCGCGCACCGAGCGCGGTGAGCATGCCGGTGCCGCCGTCGGTCGAGGCGCTGGAACCGATCCCCAGCACGAGCCGCGAGACACCATGATCGAGGGCAGCGGCGATCGCCTGCCCGAACCCCGAGCTGTCGGCTTCGAACGGGCGCAGTTCATCGAGCAGCTCGATCCCCGACGTCGAGGCGAGATCGATCACCCCCGTACCGTGCGGAGCATCCGACGTCGGTGGCAGCAGCAGCCACGCCGTCTGCACGGGAGTGCCGGCCGGACCGTCCACGGTCACCGGCATCCGCTCCGACCCGGTCACGGCGGCTGCGAAGGCCTCGACGGTGCCCTCGCCGCCGTCCGCCATCGGTCGCAGCACGATGTGGGCCGTCGGATCCACCGACGTCCAGCCGTCGGCGAGGGCCGCAGCGGCGTCGGCCGCCGTGATCGAGCCCTTGAAGCTGTCCGGCGCGAACACGACCCTCATGCCGCGCATCCTGGTGTCGAGTCGCGGACGACGATCTGCAGCGGAAGCGGCTCAGCCGTCCAGTCGTCATCGACTGTCGCCCGGAACGCCTGGTACCCGACATCGCTGAGCGGCACGCGCACGGTCGTCAGCTGGGGCGTCACGTCTCCGCTCGATGGCACATCGTCGAACCCGCACACCGCGATGTCCTCGCCGATCACGCGGCCCGCGTCCCTGATCGCCGACATCGCGCCGATCGCGACCACATCGCTCATTCCGAAGACGAGCGTCCCGGGGTCGACACCGGCGCGCAGTGCGCGCGCCATCGACTCGTAGCCGGACTCCCGTTGGAAGTCGCCCCGTTCGATCCGCTCCACGACACCGCCGTCGGCCTCGAAGCCCTCGGTGAAGCCGCGGACGCGATCGTCCGAGGTCAGCACGCCGTCGGCCGCCGCGAGCACGACCGCCGATCGGTAGCCCAGAGCAGCCATCTCCGCACCCAGCATCCTGGCGCCCTTCGCGTTGTCGATGCTCACCGTCCGTTCGCCGGCGACGCTGCTGCCGAACGTGACGACACGGCCGCCGAGGGCCTCGAAGGCACGGATCTCTTCGGCTGTCGCGCTCTCCTCGCCGCCACGGGATGCCGCGAGGATGAGCCCGCGCGGACGCTGCCCACGCAGCGTCCTGACGATCTCGCGCTCCCGCGCCGCATCGCGCTCGGTGACGGCGATCGTCACGATCAGTCCGCGTTCATCCGCTCCGCGGGCGACGCCGGAGGCGATGAGACCGAAGTACGGGTCGGCGATGTCTGCGACGAGCAGGGCGATCACGGCCGAGGTGCCCCGAGCCGTGGCCTGGGCCGAGGCGTTCGCGGTGTACCCGAGCTTCTCCGCCGCTCCCTCCACCCGCTCACGGAAGGACTCGGCGACCTTGCGCGCGGAGCCGTTCAGGACTCGGGAGGCGGTGGCCAGCGAGACCCCGGCCTCGCGTGCGACGTCGTGAAGAGTCGGCGCCGACCCCCGACCCGCTCTGGTCGGCTGAGATGTCATGGATCAGAGCCTACTGTCCGCGTTTTCGGATTCGCGCAGGCGCCCGTCCGCGCGCAGCGCGCGCATCACAGGTGCGGTGCGACAGCGGAACTGAATCCGGCCGCCGTGCGCCGCACCGCCTCGAGCGGATCGGTGGCCCAGATCTGCTCGTTGAAGATCTCGACCTCGATGTCGCCGGTGTATCCGGCATCCACGACCGCACGGGTGAGCGATTCGAAGTCGATGACCCCGTCGCCCGGATAGTGGCGCCCCAGCAGCACGTCCGCGGGGAGCGGCGTCTTCCAGTCGCACACCTGATAGGTCGCCAGGCGCCCTTCTCGGCCGGCGCGGGCGATCTGGGTCAGGACGTCCGGATCCCAGAAGATGTGGAACGTGTCGACGGTCGCCCCGACCGCTTTCGCGTCGAAGTCGCCGGCGATGTCGAGCGCCTGACCGAGCGTCGAGACGACGCAGCGATCGGAGACGTACATCGGATGCAGCGGCTCGATCGCCAGCGTGACGCCGGCGGCGAGCGCGTCGGGGACCAGCTCGCCGATCGCATCGCGGACGCGTTCGCGGGAACCGGCGAGGTCGCGCGATCCCTCTGGCAGACCGCCGGCGACGAGCACGAGAATGGCGGTGGAGCCGTCGGCCCCTGCGGCGGCGAGCGTGGCGGTCTCCTCGATCGCACGCCTGTTGTCGTCGAGCGCCTTCTGGCGATCGGGCCCGTCGGGGATCGTGAAGAATCCGCCGCGGCAGTGCGTGGTGAACCGCAGCCCCGAGTCGGTGAGCATGCGCGCAGCCACGTCGAGGCCGACCTCGTTCACAGGCTCGCGCCAGAGCCCGATCGCCTCGACGCCCGCCTCGGCGGTCACCCTCAGGGCGGTCTCGAGATCGGCATGCTTGATGGTCGCCTGGTTGATCGAGAGGCGCGGGTGCGGGGCGGTCATGCGTCCAGCCTTCCTGTTTCGATGCCGTTCAGTCGCAGCATCCCGTGCCAGCGCTGGAGGGCCAGCTCCGGCTTCTCCAGCGCCAGTGACGTGTTGGCGAGTTCGACGATCCTGCTGAGGTGCGGCAGGCTGCGCGCCGAGTGCAATCCCCCGACCATCTGGAATGCGGGCTGGTGGCCGTTCAGCCAGGACAGGAACGCGACGCCCGTCTTGTAGTAGAAGGTCGGAGCGGCGAACACCTGACGGCTGAGCTCTTCGGTCGGGCCGAGAATGCGCTCGTAGGCGGCCTGGTCACCGGCATCCAGCGCCTGGATCGCCGCCGAGGCGACCGGCGTGATCGCGGCGAACGCGCCGAGCAGCGCGTCGGAGTACGACCGCTCCCCCACGCCGGAGTCGCCGATCAGCGAGACGTAGTTGAAGTCGTCGCCGGTGAACATGCGCACGCTCTCGGGGAGGCGCTCGCGAACCGAGATCTCGCTCTCGGCGTTCAACAGGCTCATCTTCACGCCGGCGACCTTGTCGACGCTCTCGGCGATGACGTCGAGCAGCACGCCGGAGGCCGTCTGCCAGTCGGATGCTCCGAAGTAGCCCTCGAGTTCCGGATCGAAGGCCGTACCGAGCCAGTGCAGCACGACGGGCACGGTGGCGCTGGCGAGCACCTCGCGATAGACGCGGCGGTAGTCGTCCGCGCTCGTCGCGACACGAGCGAGGTGCCGGGAGGCCATCAGCACGGGGCCGGCGCCCTGCTCCTCGGCGAAGTGCAGCTGCTGCTTGTAGGCGTCGATCACCTCGTCGAGGGTGATGCGGTCATCGTCGACATGGTCGGTGTTGACGCCCACGACCACCGAGCCGCCCTCCTCGCGGGCGACCTGCGCGCTGCGCGAGATGAGCTCACGGGTCGCCGCGGCATCCAGACCCATGTTGCGCTGCGCGGTATCCATGGCGTCGGCGACGCCGAGACCCCATGAGTAGGCGTTGCGGCGGAACGCGAGCGTGGCATCCCAGTCGATGTCGGCCGGCTGCCCCGGCGTGTTGTCGGCGTGCACGCGGGGGACGACGTGCGCCGCCGCATAGGCGACGCGACTCCGCAGCGGCGAGGTCGGCCGAGTGTAGGCGCCGGTCTCGTTCAGCGGAGCATCCGACAGCTCACCGTCGGCGGAGATGAGACGAAGCGTGCTCATCGATCAGTCCAGGCTCAGCGCGTCGAGAACGATCTTGCGGCCCTCGGCGCTCGAGGCGAGTCCCGCCTCGGCGAACTGCACGCCCTTGGCACCGGCGAGCAGGTCGAAGGCGTACTCGGTGCCTTCCACGTAAGAGGCGAGGTACTCCTCCCACTGCTGGCGGAAGCCGTTGAGGAAGACGTCATTGGTCGGGACGTCCTGCCAGTCGTCGTCGTAGTCGTGGCTGTCCTCGAGGTCGGGATTCCACACCGGCTTGGGAGTGGCATTGCGAGGCTGGATCTTGGCCCCGAAGAGGCCGACCACGGCGGACCCGTGCGTGCCGTCGACCTGGAACTCGACGAGCTCGTCGCGGTTCACCCGGACGGTCCACGACGAGTTGATCTCGGCGACGATACCGCCTTCGAGCTCGAAGATGCCGTATGCGGCGTCCTCGGCCGTGGCGGTGTACTTCTCGCCCTTCTCGTCCCAGCGCTCCGGGATGTGCGTCGCGGCCTGCGCGTAGACGCTCTTCACCTCGCCGAACAGATTCTCGAGCACGTAGTTCCAGTGCGGGAACATGTCGCTGATGATTCCGCCGCCGTCCTCGGTGCGGTAGTTCCAGCTCGGACGCTGGGCTGGTTGCCAGTCGCCCTCGAACACCCAGTATCCGAACTCGCCGCGGACGGAGAGGATGCGACCGAAGAATCCGGAGTCGATCAGGCGCTTGAGCTTCTGCAGCCCGGGAAGGTACAGCTTGTCGTGCACGACGCCGGTCTTGACACCGGCATCCTTCGCGAGGCGGGCCAACTCGAGCGCCTCCTCGAGCGACTCCGCCGTGGGCTTCTCGGTGTAGATCGCCTTGCCGGCGGCGATCGCCCTGCGGATGGCGGAAGCCCGGGCCTTGGTGACCAGGAAGTCGGCGTAGATCTCCCACTGCGGGTCGGCGAGCGCCGCGTCGAGGTCGGTGGTGTAGTCGGCGATGTCGTGCTGAGCGGCGAGTTCTGCGAGCTTCTGCTCGCTGCGACCGACGAGGATCGGTTTCACGGTGACCTTGGTGCCGTCGGAGAGTTCGATCCCTCCCTCATCGCGGATGGCGAGGATCGAACGGACCAGGTGCTGCCGGTAGCCCATGCGCCCGGAGACGCCGTTCATGATGATGCCGATCTCGCGGGTCGTCGCCTGTGACATGTGTGATCCGTTCTGTCTGTCTACCGTCGTTGGTGGGTAAGCGCTTTCCCGTATCATTGCACGACATCAGGATGAAGGCAACCGGAGGGCGACGAGGACGTCGGCCACCCTGACGGCCTTGCAGCCGCAGGGGTGGCGCCTACGCGCGCTTGGTGCTGAGTCGCTCGATCAGGCGCGTGGCGATGAGGCGCGGGTCGGATGCCGTCGTGGCAGTGGTGTGGACCGATCCCCCGCCTTCGACCGCAGTGCCGCCTTCGACCGCACCGCCGCCCTCGATGTCGGCGATGAGTGTCGAGACGGCCGCCTCGGCCAGAACGGTGAAGTCCTGCTGGATCGTCGTGAGCGGCGGGCGGTAGTTCGCGGCATCCGGCACGTCATCGAAGCCGACGACGCTCACGTCGTCCGGCACCGCGCGGCCACGGTCGGCGAAGCCGCGGATGAGACCGAGCGCCATCTGATCGTTCGCGACGAAGACCGCGGTCGCACCCTCGAGCAGCGCGGCCGCGGCGTGGCCGGATTCCGAAGACCAGTCGCCCCGCGCGACCCGCGGCACCTCGGCACCTGCCGCAGTCAGCGCAGCGCGCCACCCGCGCTCGCGCTCGACGGCGGCGAACGAGTCGGCCGGGCCGGCCACGTGATGCACTGTGGCGTGCCCGAGCCTCAGCAGATGCTCAGTCGCGGCGACTGCGCCACCCGCATGATCGCTGCGCACGCCCCGGAACCCCTCTTCGGCGGCAGCGTCCACGAGCACCAGCCGCAGCCCGGCGGGAAGATCGGCCGCGTGCGTGAGCGCGGACGCCTCATTCAGGACGATCGCCCCGTCGACACCCTGATCCTGCAGACGGGCGAAGGCGTCGGCGACATCCGAGGACGCGGTCACGACCATGAGGGTGTATCCGCGCCGATCGGCCGCTTCGGCTGCGGCCTGCAGCATCCGGGAGTTGCCGATCGTCGCGAGCGTCGTCGCGACGATCCCGAGCATCTGCGAACGACCGGTGCGCAGTGCCCTGGCTGCGCGATGCGGGCGGTATCCGAGCTCGGCCATGGCCCGCTCGACCCGCGCTCGCGTCGCCGGGTCCACACGAGGGCTGTCATTGACGACGCGGGAGACGGTCTGCCCGGAGACCCCGGCGCGGCCGGCGACCATCGCCATCGACACGCGGCCGGACGGAGTGCTGCGGCGCGGCGGTCGCGGCGGCACGAGGCCTGACAGATCGTCGGTCACCGGCGCCCCCGTTCATCACTTCTTGTCGCGCACAACTCCGGAATGTTGACGTTATCACTCCGGGACAGCTACCGTGTTTACGTGAACATGGAAGATTCTCCGGAGTTGCGCACCACTCGACCCGACGCGACCAAGCCCGACGCGACCAAGCCCGACGCGACCAAGCCCGACGCGACCAAGCCCGACGCGACCAAGCTCGGCGCGACCAAGCTCGGCGCGACGAAGCTCGGCGCCGGCGTCATCAAGCGCGCCACGCGCCTCGCGGACGGGCGCGAGCTCATCTACTACGACGACCCGGGCACGACCCTCGGCCCGGACCGCTCGGTCGACGCTCGCACGCTGGATCCGCGACCTGGCACAGCGAACATGCGCCTCGACGTGCTCACCGGCGACTGGATCACGGTCGCCGCGAACCGGCAGAACCGCGTCATGATGCCAGGCGCCGACGCCGATCCGCTCGCACCGCAGTCGCCGACCAACCCTTCCGAGGTCCCGTCGAACTACGACGTCGCCGTGTTCGAGAACCGCTCCCCCGCGTTCGGCCCCGCTCTTGCTGAGGCCACGGGCGACGAGTCCGCCGCAGCGGACGCACCGCGCGGACTCGACGACCTCGCCGCGCTCGATCTCGGCCGCACACGCACCGCCGTCGGCCGATGCGAGGTCGTCTGCTTCAGCCCCGATCACGCAGGGTCCTTCGGCACCCAGACCGTCACCCGCGCTCGCACGGTCATCGAAGCCTGGGCCGACCGCACCGCGGCGCTCTCGCACCTGCCGGGGATCGAGCAGATCTTCCCGTTCGAGAACCGCGGTGAGGCCATCGGCGTGACGCTGCCGCATCCGCATGGCCAGATCTACGCGTATCCGTATGTCACGCCGCGAACCACGCGGCTGCTGCAGAGCATCGAGAGCACGGGGGCCGACCTGTTCCAGCGCATCCTCGAGCACGAGCAGAACGATGCCCGTGTCGTCCTCCGCGGCGAGCACTGGACGGCGTTCGTGCCCTTCGCCGCTCGCTGGCCGCTCGAGGTCCACCTCATGCCGAACCGTCACGTGCCGGATCTCGCCGAGACCACAGCCGCCGAACGCGACGAACTCGCCCCGCTGTACCTGAAGCTGCTGCGCGGCGTCGACGCTCTGTATGACACGCCCACCCCGTACATCGCGGCGTGGCACCAGGCTCCGGTGCACGTCGGGCGCGACAGCGTTCGCCTGCACCTGCAGCTGACCAGCCCGCGGCGCGCGGCCGACAAGCTGAAGTTCCTCGCAGGTTCCGAGGCCGCGATGTGGGCCTGGGCCGCCGAGGTCGCCCCCGAGCAGGGAGCCGAGCGACTGCGCGACGCCATCGCCCGCGCCGAGAGCGCCTCCGCATGACGACGCAGGATGCCGCAGTCCGGCTGTTCCACGACCTCATCGGCCACGCCCCCGACGGCATCTGGTCCGCACCGGGACGCGTCAATCTGATCGGCGAGCACACCGACTACAACGACGGGCTCGTTCTGCCGTTCGCGATCCCGCACCGCACCTATGCCGCGGTCGGCATGCGTTCGGATGATCGCATCCGGGTCGCTTCGACATTCGCGGACGCTCCCGTCGAAGTCTCTCTCGATGAGCTGCGGTCGCTGTTCCCGACGGGCGCGGGGGCCCAGCCGGCCGTAGCCGAGTGGGCCGCGTATCCGCTCGGCGTCGCGTGGGCTCTGCAGCTCGCCGACGCGACGGCGCACGGTATCGAGCACGGTGTCGACATCGCGATCGCCTCCGACGTCCCCGTCGGAGCCGGCCTGTCGTCCTCCGCGGCGATCGAGGGGGCCACGGCTTCCGCCCTGAACGAACTCTGGGCGGTAGGCCTCGACCGCACGGCCCTGGCCGGCATCGGCCGCCGAGCCGAGAACGAGGCCGTAGGCGCTCCAACCGGGATCATGGACCAGATGGCATCCATGCTCGGCGAAGCGGATGCGGCGCTGTTCCTCGACTGCCGATCCCTCGAGGCGCAGACCGTCGGACTCGGCATGGCCGAAGCCGGTCTCGCGATCCTCGTGATCGACACCCGCGTCTCGCACGCGCACTCCACAGGCGGCTACCGCGAGCGCCGCGCATCGTGCGAACTCGGAGCGCAGATCATGGGCGTCCCGGCGCTGCGCGACGTCTCGGTCGATGACCTCCCCCGCGCGCAGGAACTCATGGACGACGTCACGTTCCGCCGCGTGCGCCACATCGTGACCGAGAACCAACGCGTCCTCGACACCGTACAGACGCTGCGAGAGAGCGGCGCGCGCGCGATCGGCGATCTCCTCGTCGCTTCGCACGTCTCGATGCGCGACGACTTCGAGATCTCGGTGGCCGAACTCGACACCGCCGTGCAGGCTGCGCTGGATGTCGGGGCGCTCGGGGCCCGGATGACCGGGGGCGGCTTCGGCGGCGCAGCGATCGCGCTCGTCGAACAGCACGCGGCGCCGACCGTGACGGATGCCGTGACCGCCGCCTTCACGGCATCCGGGTTCACCGCCCCTCACATCTTCCCGGTCACGCCATCCGCCGGAGCCGCGCGCGACGCATGACCAGCCTTCCCGCCGTCTGTTTCTGCCGTACGTACGCGCCGGGCAGGCGACACCGTGCATTCGGCAGAAACAGACGGGGCTGAGAGAATGGAACACATGTCTTGGATCGTCACCGGCGGCGCCGGCTACATCGGTGCGCACGTCGTACGCGCACTCGCCCAGGCCGGACTCACTCCTGTCGTCCTGGACGACCTGTCCAGCGGCGTCCCGTCGTTCGTCCCCGGTGACGTGGCCCTCGTCGAGGGCAGCATCCTCGACCGCGAGCTCGTCGAGAACACGCTGCGCGAGTACGACGCCGAGGGCGTCATCCATGTCGCCGGCTTCAAGTACGCCGGCGTCTCCGTCCAGCGCCCGCTGCACACCTACGCCCAGAACGTAGAGGGCACGCGCGTGATCCTGGAGGCCATGCAGGCCGCCGGCGTCCGCAACATCGTGTTCTCGTCATCCGCCGCCGTGTTCGGAACGCCCGATGTGCCGCTGGTCGTCGAGGGCACCGCCAAGAAGCCGGCCAGCCCGTACGGCGAGTCGAAGCTCATCGGCGAGTGGATGCTGCGCGACCAGGCGATCGCGACGGCCGAATCCGATCGTCCGCTGCGTCACACGTCGCTGCGCTACTTCAACGTCGTCGGCTCGGCTGACCCGACCGTCTACGACGTCAGCCCGCACAACCTCTTCCCGATCGTGTTCGAGAAGCTGCTCGCCGGTGAGACGCCGGCGATCTTCGGCGACGACTACGACACTCCTGACGGCACGAACGTCCGCGACTACGTGCACGTCGGCGACATCGCCGCAGCCCACGTCGCGGCGGCCCAGCGCCTGTCCGGCGGACAGAGCATCGAGCCCGCCTACAACCTCGGGTCGGGCGACGGCCTGTCCGTGAAGCAGATCATGGATGCCATGGTCCGCGTCACCGGCATCGACTTCGTCCCCGAGATCGGCCCCCGCCGGCCCGGCGACCCCGACCGGATCGTCGCCACTGGCGAGCTCGCCGCCCGCGATCTCGATTGGAAGATGCGCTACACCGTCGACGAGATGGTGCAGACGGGCTGGGAAGCCCGCCGCAGCGCCGGCTGAGCGATGCACGTCCGCGCCGCTGCTCTCACCGATGCCGACGGCATCGCAGCGGTCCACGTGCGATCGTGGCAGGCTGCGTACCGCGGCCTCATGCCGCAGGAGGTCCTAGACGGGCTGTCCGTCGAGGAGCGAGCAGACGGCTGGCGGAGCATCCTCGCCGATCCGGAGCGGATCTCACGGACCCTGGTCGCGCAGCGCGACGGGCGCGTCGTCGGCTGGGCCGGCTTCGGAGACGCGCGCGATGAAGACGCCCCCGGCACCGGAGAGCTCTGGGGCATCTACGCGCTCCCCGACTCATGGTCGTCCGGTGTCGGGCACGCTCTGATCACCGCCGTCGAGCGCGAGCTCGCCGATGCCGGGCACGCCGTCGCCTATCTGTGGGTGCTCGAGGGAAACGAGCGCGCGAGCGCATTCTACGAACGCCACGGCTGGGCCGCGGACGGCGCCGCCAAGGTCGAGAATCGCCCCGGTCTCGTGCTCCACGAGCGCCGGCACGTGAAGACGCTGAAGGATGCCGTCGGATGACCGACTCCCCCATCGTCGACACGGCATCCGGCCCGGTGCGCGGCTTCTGGCGCGGGCACGGCACGCCCGACGCTTCGGCCGCGTTCCTCGGCATCCCGTTCACGAAGCCGCCGGTCGGAAAGCTCCGGTTCGCGGCTCCCGCCCCTCCCGACCCGTGGACAGAACCGCTGGACGCCACGACTTACGGCGCCACACCGTTGCGCATCACGGGGGAGGAGAACCTCATCCCCGAGCCGGCCGTCCCCGGCAAGAGCACGCTGAACGTCAACGTCTTCACGCCCGCCACGGGCGGTTCCCTGCCCGTGCTGGTCTGGATCCACGGCGGCGGGTACACGGAGGGGTCGCCGGCGAGCCCCTGGTACGACGGCGCCCGGTTCAACCGCGACGGCGTCGTGACCGTCTCGATCTCGTACCGGCTCGGGTTCGACGGCTTCGGGTACATCTCGGGCGCCCCGGCCAATCGCGGAGTGCTCGACTGGATCGCCGCCCTCGAGTGGGTGCAGCGGAACATCGCGGCGTTCGGCGGCGACCCGTCGCGCGTCACGATCGGCGGACAGTCCGCCGGCGGTGGGGCTGTGCTCACGCTGCTCGGGATGCCGCAGGCCCAGCACCTGTTCGATCGGGCCATGTCATTCTCCGGCGCTCTCGCCGATGTCCCGCTCGCCATCGCGAAGGCGCGCGCCGACCGCATCGCCGAACTCGGCGGAGTCACCCCGGATGTCGAGGGGTTCCGCGCCCTGACCGAGCGCCGGATCCGCCAGCTGCAGCCGAAGGCCGCGACTCCCCGTGCGGGCATCGGCATGGTCCTGGATCTGCTGAACGACGGGCTGCCCTGGGGGCCGATGGTGGACGGCGAGCTGCTCAGGCATCCGACCGTGGACTCACTCACAACCGGCACCGGATCGGACAAGCCGCTCCTGCTCGGCTCGACCGACGACGAGTTCACGATGGTCGCCGAGCGCGAGGGCGGCCGGTTTCGCAGGATGCCGTCCGGCATCCTGCTGCTGCCGTTCCTGCACGGCCGCTCGACCCGCCGTGCGTATCTCAGAGCCAATCGTCCACAGCGCAAGAAGGGTGGCGCCGCGATGGTCGGGCGCTTCATCAGCGATCACGTCTTCCGCGTGCTGGTCCCTCGCGTCGCCGAAGCGCGAAGCGGGGCGGATGCCGAGACCTGGGCCTACCGGTTCTCGTGGGTGTCCCCCGTCAAGGGCTGGGCCTGCCACTGCCTCGACGTGCCGTTCTGGTTCGACGGACTCGACCGTGAGAAGGTCGCGAATCTCGCAGGCGTCGCTCCGCCGCAGGCCCTGGCGGACGACATGCACGCGGCCGCGGTGAGGTTCATCACCGACGGCGACCCCGGCTGGCCCGCTTGGTCGACCGAACCCGGGACGGCGCGAGTGTTCGACGCCCCGGCATCCGGGACGGATCGGGATGCCTACGCGAGCGTGCTGCCGCTCGTGTGAGGGGGCGGCAAGACCGATGGAAGAAGAATTTCCCGGCTTCGATGCAGGCGGAAGCCGGGAAATCCTTCTTCTTTCGAGCCGTCAGCGCGCGAGCCGCTCCACGATCTCCACGACGAGGACGTCCGGCGCACGGTCGACGGTCACCTCGAGTCCGGCCTCATCCGCGCCCAGCGGCTCGAGCGTGGCCAGTTGCGAGTCGAGCAGCGAGGCCGGCATGAAGTGGTCGGTCCGTGCCTCTGCGCGCGAGGTGAGCAGCTCGCGCGATCCGGTCAGGTGCACGAAGACGACGTCCGAGGCGACCGAGCGGATGCGGTCGCGGTAGACACGCCGCAGCGCACTGCACGCCATCACGAGTCCGGTGCCGGACGCCGAGTCGAACGCGCCTCCCACGGCGTCGAGCCATGGCCAGCGGTCGTCGTCGGTCAGCGGCGTGCCGGCGTTCATCTTCGCCTTGTTGGCATCCGAGTGCAGGCCGTCGGCATCCGCGAAAGACACGCCGAGCGTTTCGGCGAGGGCGATGCCGACGGTGGACTTGCCGGCCGCCGACACCCCCATGACGCAGATCAGCGGAGCACTGCCTTCCGACTCTGGAATCTCACCAGTCATGCACGGTTCCGTCAGCGAGACGGTTGTAGGGCAGGTACGCCTGCTCGTACGGGTACTTGCCCGCCTCGTCCATGTTGAGCTCGACGCCGAGGCCGGGGTTGTCTCCCGGGTGCAGCAGGCCCTCCTTCCACGTGAACGACTGCTCGAACACCTGGTCGGTCTTCGCGCCGTGCTGCATGTACTCCTGGATGCCGAAGTTGTGGATCGCGAGCCCGAGGTGCATCTGGGCGGCCATGCCGACCGGCGAGATGTCGGTGGGGCCATGGAAGCCGGACTTGATCTGGTACATCGCCGCGTAGTCGACGGTCTTCTTCAGCGGCGTGATGCCGCCCATGTGCGTGACTGCGCCGCGGACGTAATCGATGAGCTGGTCGCGGATCAGGTCCTTGAAGTCCCAGATCGTGTTGAAGATCTCACCGATCGCCAGCGGCGTCGTGGTGTGCTGGCGGACGAGTTTCAGCGCTTCCTGATTCTCGGCCGGGGTGCAGTCCTCGAGCCAGAACAGGTCGTAGGGCTCGAGCGACTTGCCGAGCTTCGCGGCCTGCAGCGGGGTCATCCGGTGGTGGCCGTCGTGCAGCAGCGGCATCTCGGGGCCGAACTCGTTGCGGACAGCCTCGAAGACGCCGGGCAGATGACGGAGGTACGCGCGGGTGTCCCAGTCCTCCTGGACTGGCTTCGCTCCACGACGGGCGGGCTCGTGGTCGTAGCGGGCCTCGCCGCCGCCGGTGTCAGCCGCCTGCGACGCGATGCCGTAGATCGCCTTGAGACCGGGGACGCCGGTCTGCACGCGGATGGCGCGGTATCCCTGCTCCTGGTGCGAGCGGATGCTGTCGAACAGCTCGGGCAGCTCCTTACCGGATGCGTGGCCGTACGCGAGCAGGCCCTCACGGGAGGCACCACCGAGCAACTGGTACAGCGGCATGCCTGCAGCCTTCGCCTTGATGTCCCACAGCGCCATGTCCACGGCGGCGATCGCGGCCACCGTCACGGGTCCGCGGCGCCAGTAGGCCGAGCGGTAAAGGAACTGCCAGGTGTCCTCGATCTTCGAGGCGTCCGAGCCGATCAGCAGCGGCACGACGTGCTCCTGCAGGTACGCGACGACCGACAGCTCGCGGCCGTTCAACGTCGCGTCTCCCAGGCCGGTGAGCCCCTCGGCCGTGGTCAGCTTCAGCGTGACGAAGTTGCGATCGGGGCTGGTGACGATGACTTCAGCCTTGTCGATGATCATGATTCCTCCAGTGGTGTCAGTTCTGAGTGACGTCGTCGGCGGCTCGGGTGACAGCCTTGACGATATCCGGTTCGGTGAGGCGCTTGTCGATCAGCGTCAGCAATGCCTCGACCGCGCGATCGCCCTGAGCCGCGGCCTGTGCGACTGCGACCCCGTTGGTGTCCTCGGGCAGTGCGCCCAGAACGGGCCTGCGCGACCCACGATCCGAGCACGCGGATGCTCGCGGCGGCATCCCGACCGGCCTCGCGCTCCGCCAGCAGCACCTCCACGATGCGCATGCGCAGCTTGGTCGTGCCGTCCTTGCCGATCTGGGCGAGCAGGTGCTGGATGCGGGCGTTGTCGAAGCGGTCCTGAGCGAGTTCGCCTCGATCGACGACGTCCTCGAACTGCACGACGGACGGGCGGTCGTTCCCCGCTCAACCCCGTTGCGGGTCGTTGAGCGCAGCGGCCGCCGGCCGCGAAGACGAAACGGGCTGAGCAAGCGCAGCGCGCCGAAGCCGCCACATCGGGCGGGTCTGCCCTCAAGGACCGGAGACCTCGGCGTGCGGCATCCGCTCGCGCATCACGCGGATGGCCTCCGGGTTGTCGTCGACGAGAACGGCGTCGCGACCGAGGGCGGATGCCACGGCTCCGGTCGTTCCGGAGCCGGCGAACAGGTCGAGCACTCGGTCGCCTGGGCGGCTGGACGCCTGCACGATCCGCCGCAGGATGCCCTCGGGCTTCTGCGTGGGGTAGCCGGTCTTCTCACGGCCGGTGGTCGGCACGATCGTGTGCCACCAGACGTCGGTGGGGAGCTTTCCGCGCGCGGCCTTCTCGGCCGTGACGAGGCCGGGGGCCATGTACGGCTCGCGGTCGATGTCGTCGGAGTTGAACACGTGTCCGCCGGGCGTCTTCACGTAGACGAGGATCGTGTCGTGCTTGGTGGGCCAGCGTCGTCGCGACTTGGCGCCGTAGTCGTACGCCCAGATCAGCTCGTTGAGGAACGCGTCGCGACCGAACACGGCATCCAGCATCACCTTGGCGTAGTGCGCCTCGCGGTAGTCGAGGTGCAGGTACAGCGTGCCGTCGTCGGCGAGCAGTCGCCAGGCCTCCTCGAGACGCGGCATGAGGAACCCGCCGTAGTCGTCGAACCGGTCATCGTACGTGCGCAGCATGCCGCGCACGCGCTCGTACTCGTGCCCGTGGAACCCGTGCCGGATCTCGCGCGGTGCATCAGCGGGCGCGGGGACGCCGCCCATCCCCGCCGCATAACTCCGGAGATTTTCGCCGGATCCGCCCGTTTCCGGTTCCGGTTCGGGCGATTCGGCAGGTTTCTCCGGAGTTGTGCGGGTGCTGGGGCGCGTCCGGCGAGCGGTGACGACCTGCCGCTCCTGCGCGCGCCCGGTGTTGAACGGCGGGTCCAGGTAGATCAGGGTGAAGGATGCCGAGGGCAGCGTGCGCGCGACGTCGAGGTTGTCGCCCTGGATGATGTCGACGGATCCCGACGCGTCAGCGCTCACGGCACACGATGCAGCCACGCGTCCGTCGAGAACTTCGACTCGACGAGCGCTTCGGCGTCGGCGTACTCGTCGGGAGCGATCGTGCCGTCCTCGGCGTTCGTCAGCGACCGGAACGTCGCTTTGAACCGCTCGATGATCTCGGCACGGCTGAGACCGGTCTGCGTACGCAGCGGGTCGACCCGCTTGGCTGCAGAGGTCGTGCCCTTGTCACTGAGCTTCTCGCGCCCGATCCGCAGCACCTCGGTCATCACCTGACCATCGATGTCGTACGAGATCGTCGCATGGTGCAGCACTCCGCCGTTGGCGAGACGCTTCTGCGCGGCGCCGCCGATCTTCCCGGTCGGACTCGCGATGTCGTTGAGCGGCTGGTAGGTCGCATCGACGCCAACCGAACGCAGCGCCTGCAGCACCCAGTCGTCGAGGAACGCGTACGAGTCGGCGAACGTCAAGCCCTGCACGAGGGAGGCAGGCACGTACAGCGAGTACGTGATGATCTGCCCGGCGGCCATCATCATCGCACCGCCGCCGGAGATCCGCCGGACGACATCGAAGCCGTGCTTCGCCGCCCCCTCGGGGTCGACCTCGTTGCGATACGACTGGAACGAGCCGATCACGACCGCGGACTCCTCCCACTCCCAGATGCGCAGCGTCGGGCGCCGGCGCCCCTCACCGACACGCGAGGTCAGCACCTCGTCGAGGGCGAGGTTCATGCGAGGCGAGACGGCCTTCTCGTGCACGATCTCCCAGTCGAAGTCGCGCCAGCCGGGTGCGGTCACGAGCGCGCGGCGCACGGCTGTTCCGACGGACTCCGGATTGAAGCCGAGCAGCTGGGCACCGGCGGGCAGGGCGGCTCGCACGGCATCGGCGATGACCGTGGCATCCGACTCCGCAGGCAGGCCGTTGACCGCCGCGTTGATGTCGTCGAGCGCCGAGTCCGGCTCGAGGAAGAAGTCTCCGGCGAGACGGAAGTCCGTCAGCCTGCCGTCTGCGACCTCGACGTCGACGACGACGAGCTTTCCACCGGGGACCTTGTACTCACCATGCACGAGACCAGCTTAACGACCCTCGACAGACCCAGGGCCGACGAGTTCAGCGGCGCGGGATGTGCTTGTCGAGCCAGGCGAGAACGTCGGCGCGCACCTCTTGCTGCTGCTGCTCGTTGAAGATCTCGTGACGGGCATCCGGATAGACCAGAGTGGTGATGTCGGTGAGCCCTGACCGTGACCGGTACTCGTCGGCGAGCTTGTGCACGCTGCGCGGCCCGCCGACCGGATCATCCCGGCCCACCAGGAGCAGCATCGGGATGTCACGCCCGAGATCCTTCGCCGGGCGCCCGTAGAGCTTGAGGGCCTCGATCGGACCGAACAGCTTCAGCAGCGGCACGTTGGTCGTTAGCGGATCGTCGTCGAACTCCTGCCACACGGTCTTGTCGCGGCTCAGCCATTCGTAGCCCGTGGCGTCCTTGCCCTCCCACCGCGCATTGAGCGGCGCCGCGTTCAGGTCGCGGATCGTGCGCAGGGCGGATCCCGAGAGCACGACGGCATCCCACGCCTCCGGATGCTCGTTCACGAGCTTCTGCGCGAGGAACGACCCCCACGAATGCCCGAGCAGCACGAGCGGCAGGTCGGGATGCTCGTCCTTGATGATCCCGGTCAGCTGCCAGACGGCGTCCGTGGCTGCGCGCAGACCGCCCTTTCCGAGACGACCCAGCTTCTCCGGCCCGCCGTGCTGACGGATGCCGGTGCGCCCGTGCCCGCGGTGATCGTCCGCGTAGACGATGAAGCCCGCATCCGTGAGCGCCGCAATGAGCTTGCCGTAGCGGCCGGCGTGCTCGCCGACGCCGTGCAGCAGCTGCACGACGCCACGAGGCGTGCCCTCAGCGGCGTGAACGTCGTAGACGATCGCGACGCCGTACGCGTCGGTGAACTCCGAGGTCTGGGGCATGGGATGAGTCTACGGTCGCGGGGTGCCTCGCGTCAGAGCCCCAGAGCTTCCCGCACGGCGAACGCTGCATCCCGGTCGGTGACCTCGTGGCCGCCCATGCTGTCCGCCACCGATCCGTCACCGGTCGCAGCGATCGTCCGCTTGGCGGAGAAGTGCAGTGCGTCGACCCCGGCACCGACGAGCGCCGGCGCGGATGCCGCGTTGACACCGCTGCCCGCCATGACCTCGATCCGCCCTGCAGCCGCCGTCGCCATGGCGCGCAGCGTCTCGATCCCGTCGATCGCCGCGGATGCTCCGCCCGATGTCAGCACGCGGCGCAGCCCGAGTGCTGCCGCGGTCTCGAGCGCCACCACCGGGTCGGCGGTGACGTCGATCGCACGGTGCAGGGTGACGGATGCTGCGCCTGCGGCATCCCGCATCCGCGCGATCGTGCCGGCATCCAGACGTCCTGATTCGTCGAGAGCGCCGACGACGACACCTGCCGCGCCCGCGGCCACCGCCCGCTCGATGTCCCGCACCGACACGGCGATCTCGTCGTCGTCGTAGTGGAATCCGCCGGCCCGCGGGCGGATGAGGACGTGGACCTCCGGCCCGCGCTCCCCTGCGGCATCCAGGGCCAGCTCGAGCGTGGCGAGCGACGGCGTGAGGCCGCCGAGAGCGAGCGCCTGGGTCAACTCCACACGTGCGGCGCCGACCTCGCGGGCGATGCGGACACCGGATGGATCCTGGACGGCGAGTTCGAGTGCGATGGTCACGGCATCCATTCTCACCGCATTCTTCTGACCGATCACTCAGAAAATTTAGTTAGACTACCTAAGTAATGACTGAACCCGACGACCTCCTCCACGACACCGCGACCGATCTGCGCATGGCGACCTTCCGCCTCGCACGCCGCCTGCGCCGCGAGCGCGCGAACGACGGACTCAGCGATGCGCACTTCGCCGTCGTCGCCAATCTGCACAAGCACGGCCGCCTTGCGGTCGGCGAACTCGCGCAGCACGAGCGGGTGAGCGCGCCGACGATGTCGAACTCCGTCGACGCCCTCGTCGAGGCGGGCCTGGTCGTGCGCGTCCCGTCCGAGGACGACCGCCGGCGCGTCTACATCGAGATCACCGACGCCGGCACGCAGATCGTCGCCGCGACCGTGCAGAAGCGCGACGCCGCGCTCGCCGATGCGCTCGCAGAACTCGACTTCAGCGACAAGGAGCTGCGGACCCTCGGCGAAGCGGCCGCCCTGATGCGGAAGGTGGCAGAGCGATGAGCGCCATGTTCCGTTCCTTCTCGAACTTCAACTACCGGATCTGGTTCCTCGGCGCCCTCGTGTCGAACGTCGGCGGCTGGATGCAGGCGACCGCACAGGACTGGGTGGTCCTCACCGAGCTGACGGACAACGACGCCACCGCGATGGGGGTCACGATGGCCCTGCAGTTCGGCCCGCCGCTCGTGCTCGTGAGCGTCACCGGCTGGGTGGCCGACAGATTCGACCGTCGCAGGATCCTGCTGCTGACCCAGTCGGTGCTCATGGCGCTCGCACTGGGGGTCGCGGCTCTCCTGCTCACCGGTGTCATGACCCTTCCGCTGATGTTCGCGTTCGCGCTGGCGTTCGGCATCACCAATGCGTTCGACGCCCCGGCGCGCCAGGCATTCGTCTCCGACATGGTCACGCTCGAGGACGCCTCGAACGCGGTCGCGCTCAACTCGGCGTCCTTCAACATGGCTCGCCTGATCGGCCCCGCTGTGGGCGGTCTGCTCATCGTCGCCGTCGGCAGCGGATGGGTCTTCGTCCTGAACGCGGCCACCTTCCTCGCCATGCTGGTGGCGCTGCTGCTCATCCGCCGCGGCGAGCTGCTCCCCCGTGTCAAGAGCCGCGGGCGCACCGGGCTCGCCGAGGGCTTCCGCTACGTCTGGTCCAGAAGCGACCTCAAGGTCGTCTTCGTGATGGTGTTCCTCATCGGCGCGTTCGGCATGAACTTCCCGATCTTCGCTTCGACGATGGCACTCGAGTTCGGGCGTCAGGCCGACGGCTACGGCATCCTGAGCTCCGTTCTCGCGATCGGCTCCCTCGTCGGAGCCCTGCTGGCCGCGCGACGCGATCGCGCCAGGGTGCGGGTGCTGATCGTCGCGGCCGGACTGTTCGGGGTGGCATCCATCGTCTCGTCGTGGATGCCGACCTACTGGACGTACGCGACCGTCCTGATCCTCGTGGGGTTCTCGACGGTGACGATGCTGACCACGGCCAACGGCTACGTGCAGACGACGACCGACCCGCTGCTCCGAGGACGCGTGCTCGCGCTGTACATGGCCGTCGTGATGGGTTCGACGCCGATCGGCGCGCCGATCGCCGGGTGGATCACCGATGTGGCGGGACCGCGCGCCGCGATCCTCGTCGGCGGCGTCGCCGGACTGGTCGCGATGAGCGTCGGGCTCTCCTGGATCATCGGCTCCGGGCGACTGCGTCGGCACGAGAGCGCAAGGTTCCGCCTCACCCTGGACGAGACGATGCCCGTCTCCGTCGTGCGCGTCGATCCCGTCGCGTTCAGCGACGAGGTCGCCGCGGTCACGACGCCGATCCGCACGGAACGCACCGACTGACACTGCCGCTCGGCCGCGTTTGTCGTTAGCGTGGGCGCATGACCGCACCGGGGGAAGATCAGACGCAGGATGCCGCGGCTCCGGCCGCCGAGAACACCACGGATGCCGCAGCTGCGACGCCTCACCGGTCGCTGCCGCCCGTGCAGCGCTGGGTCTTCTGGCCCGCCGCGGTGATCGTCATCGCGTTCGTCGCGTTCACCCTGATCGCACCGGGGGTCGCGGAGAGCCTGTTCCAGACGATCCAGACGAGTATCGTCAACGCCTTCAACTGGTACTACGTGCTGATCGCCGCCGTGTTCGTCGCGTTCAGTCTGTTCCTCGGCTTCAGCAAGTACGGCGACATCAAGCTCGGCAAGGACGACGACGAGCCGGAGTTCTCGCTGATGAGCTGGTTCTCGCTGCTGTTCGCCGCCGGTATGGGCATCGGCCTGGTGTTCTACGGCGTCTCCGAGCCGCTGACCCACTTCGTGACCCCGCGCCCGGGCGTCACCGGCACGCCGGAGCAGCTCGCGCAGGCGGCACTCGGACAGACCTACCTGCACTGGGGCATCCATGCGTGGTCTATCTACGTCGTGATCGGACTCGCCCTGGCCTACGCGATCCACCGCCGGCGGCGCCCGATCTCGATCCGGTGGACGCTCGAACCCCTGCTCGGCAAGCGCGTCGAGGGCGGGTGGGGTCACGTGATCGACGTCATCGCACTGGTGGGCACCCTGTTCGGTGTGGCCACCTCGCTCGGGCTCGGCGTGCTGCAGATCAGCGCGGGACTCGATGTCGCCGGCATCGCCGACCCCGATGAGACGACGCAGATCGTCATCATCCTCATCATCTCGGTGTTCGTTCTCGCCTCGGTGCTCTCGGGAGTCACGAAGGGCATGAAGTGGCTGTCGAACATCAACCTGATCATGGCCGGCATCCTGGTGCTGTACCTGCTGATCGTCGGTCCGAGCGAGTTCCTGCTGCGCGACTTCGTTCAGTCGATGGGCTACTACATCCAGAACTTCGTCGGTCTGTCGTTCAACGTCAGCGCGTTCCAGGGCGAGGCTGGCGAGGCCTGGCAGGCGAGCTGGACCTCGTTCTACTGGGGCTGGTGGATGTCGTGGGCGCCGTTCGTCGGCATCTTCATCGCCCGCATCTCGAAGGGGCGCACGGTCCGCCAGTTCGTCGCAGGCGTCATCCTCGTGCCGACCCTGATCGGCATCCTCTGGTTCGCGGTCATGGGCGGATCCGCCCTGGCGATGGAGCTCGAGAACCCGGGCATCCTCCGCAACAGCGAGGGCGGCGTCGATCTGCAGGGCGCGCTGTTCGAGATGCTGCAGCAGGTTCCCGGCAGCACGATCGCGAGCTTCGGCGTGCTGTTCCTGATCTCGATCTTCTTCATCACCTCGGCCGATTCGGGCGCCCTGGTGATGGGCATGATCGCCACGGGCGGCCAGCAGAACCCGAAGCGCTGGATCCGCACGTTCTTCGTCGCGGTCACGGCGGCCCTCGCGATCGCGCTGCTGCTCGCCGGCGGTCTGACGGCGCTGCAGACGGCCGCGATCACGATCGCGCTGCCGTTCAGCGTGGTGATGCTGCTGATCTGCTGGTCGACCATGGTCGCCTTCACGCGAGAGCGCCGCGCCTACGCCCGTGCGGAACGCGCGCAGCTCATCGACAAGATCGGCGACTACTACGGACTCGAGGTCGAGTCGCGTGACGAGCGCGGGATCATCGGCGCGCAGCCGCGCTGGCTGCGGCAGCTGCAGAAGCGGCTGGGCATGCCCGTCTCGCCGACGGCGCCGATCCGCATTCCCCAGGCGATCCTCGATGCGGAGCGCCGGTCGGATGCCGGGCCGGGAACGCTCGACGTCGACGAACTGGTGTCGTCGGATGAGCTGTCCGGGTACGACGACCACGACGTCCCCTCCCACGGCGAGGACGAGGCCCCGCCGGTCCGGTAGGCGGGCGCGCGCCCGCACGTCGGAGAAGCCGTGAAAGACGAGAAACCGGGCCCGGATCATGCATCCGGCCCGGTTTCTCTTCTTTCGTCGGGGGCTCAGCCCGTCTCGACAGTGCCTCAGCCCGCGAGGACCACGCGCAGCTGCTCGAGCGCCCAGTCGATCTCGGTCGCGCGGATCACCAGCGGTGGCGCGATGCGGATCGTCTGGCCGTGCGTGTCCTTGACGAGCACGCCGCGCTCCATGAGCTTCTCGCTGATCTCGCGTCCGGTGCCGCGTGCCGGGTCGATGTCGACACCGGCCCACAGGCCCGCGACGCGGATGCCGGTGACGCCGTCGCCCACGAGCTTCTCGAGCCCTGCGCGCAGGTGCTCCCCGAGCTGGCGGGCGCGCTCCTGGAACTCGCCGGTCTCGAGCATCTCGACCACACGGAGTCCGACCGCGGCCGCGAGCGGGTTGCCGCCGAACGTCGAGCCGTGCTCGCCGGGGCGGATGACACCGAGGACGTCGCGGTTCCCCACGACGGCGGAGACGGGCAGGATGCCGCCGCCGAGTGCCTTGCCGAGCAGGTACAGGTCGGGGACGACGCCCTCGCGGTCGCAGGCGAAGGTCTCGCCGACGCGGCCGAGCCCCGCCTGGATCTCGTCGGCGATGAACAGGACGTTCTTCTCGTCGCAGATCTCGCGGATGCGCTTCAGGTAGCCGTCAGGGGGGATGATCACGCCGGCCTCGCCCTGGATGGGCTCGACGAGCACGGCGGCGGTCTCATCGGTGATGGCGGCGGCGATGGCATCCGCATCTCCGTACGGAACGGCATCGAAGCCGGGCGTGAACGGGCCGAACCCGTCGCGCGCCGTTTCGTCGTCGCTGAAACTGACGATGGTCGTCGTGCGGCCGTGGAAGTTGCCGGCGGCCACGACGATACGCGCCTTGCCTGTCGGGATGCCCTTGACGCGGTAGCCCCAGGCGCGGGCCACCTTGATGCCGGTCTCGACGGCTTCGGCGCCGGTGTTCATCGGCAGCACGAGATCCTTGCCGCACAGACGCGCGAGCGCCTCGGAGAACGGCTCGAGGCGATCGTTCATGAACGCGCGGCTCGTGAGCGTCACCCGCCCGAGCTGCTCGACGGTCGCCTCGACGAGCGAGGGATGCCGGTGACCGAAGTTCACGGCAGAGTAAGCCGCGAGCAGATCCAGGTAGCGCTTGCCGTCGGTGTCGGTGACCCAGACGCCCTCAGCGGACGAGATCGTCACAGGGAGCGGGTGGTAGTTCTCCGCGACGTGCGCCTCGAGCGCCGTGCGCGTCTCAGCCGGTCCCTGAGTCTGCCCAAGGGTCATTTCGCACCCCGCAGCTCGAGCGTGCAGCACTTGATGCCGCCGCCGCCGAGCAGCAGCTCCGACAGGTCGACGGTGATCGGGTTGTAGCCGCGCTCGCGGAGCTGCTTCTCGAACCCCTTCGCACGCGGCGAGATGATGACGTTGTAGCCGTCGCTTGCGGAGTTCAGTCCGAACACCGAGCCGTCCTCGTCGGAGACCAGGATGGCATCGGGGTAGCGCTCCTCGAGGATCGCGCGGCTGGCGTCGTCGAAGGCGCCGGGCAGGTAGGCGATGTTGGCCTTCTCGGGGCCGCCGTTCGCCACGCCCTCCACCGGGTCGAGCACGGCGATCGCGGTGTCGAGGTGGTAGAAACGCGGGTCGATGAGGTTCAGCGAGACGACCTCGCGCCCGAAGACCTCGCCGACCTCGCGGTGGCTGTCGCCGGTCGAGCGGAATCCGGTGCCCGCGAGGATCGTGTCGCCGACGAGCAGGAAGTCGCCCTCGCCCTCGTTGACCTCTTCGGGCATCACGGTGTCGAAACCGTTGGCGCGGAACCAGTCGGCGAAGGCCGGGGCCTCACCCTGCCGCTCGACGAACCGGAACTCGGGAACGTACGCACGGCCGTCGATGAGGAAGCCGCCGTTGGCCGTGTAGACCATGTCGGGGTATCCGGCGAGCGGCTCGATGAGCTCGACCTCATGGCCGAGTTCGAGGTACAGGTCGTAGAGCTTCTGCCACTGGGCGACCGCCTTGGCGGTGTCGGTGGGGTTGGCGGGCTCCATCCACGGGTTGATCTTGTAGCTGACCGTGAAGTGCTCCGGCTTGCACATCAGGTAACGGCGATGCTGCGCGGTGCGAGCGTTCGTGGGTGCCGTGATGGTCTCAGGCGTCGACATCATTCTCCTTGAGAGGGACGCGGCGGACGCTGTCCAGGGGCCCGGCGGAAGTTCGACCCTCTCACGACCCTTCGACAGGCTCAGGGATCATGGCGGGGGAAGATGCGACACAGGCACGCCAGTTCTCATTGTGACATCCGGCCCTGGATGTTCGCCAGCGGCGCGTCAGAGTGCCAGCGGGTTGACCCCGCCAGCCTTCGGGAGGCGTCCTGCATCCCCGGCCTGTCCCACATCAGCACCTGCACAGTGCACAACGCGGCCTACTCCCGTCCGAGAACCACGACCTTGCCGACCGTGTGCCCGGATTCCAGTCGCGCGAGTCCCTCAGCGGCGGCATCCCACGGCAGGAGCTGCTCGATGACCGGCGTGATCCGCCCTTCGGCGGCGAGCGCGATGAGCTGCCGATTGATGTCGGGCTTCGCCACGGCCGCGACGGGGCGGATGCTGCGCCGCGAGCCGATGGAGATGAACACCGCCCGCAGGATCCGCGGGATCGGTCCGAGCACGCGTCCACCGTCACCGGCGACCATCGCGAGCGTGCCGGTCGGCGACAGCATCCGCTTCAGCTGTCGCAGGGGCGCGCCGCCGGCGATGTCGATGATCGCGTCGAAAGTTGCCGGGATGCTGGAGAGGTCGGTCGTGCGGTAGTCGAACGTGCGAGTGGCACCGAGGGACTCGATGAGCTTCCGGTTGGCCTCGCCGCACGTCGCCCACACCTCAGCGCCGCGGAGCGCTGCGAGCTGCACCGCGAAGGTGCCCACTCCCCCGGATGCCCCGATCACGAGCACGCGCTGCCCACCGGCGACGCGGGCGACATCGAGTGCCTGTACGGCCGAGCCACCCGAGATCGGAATCGTCGCGGCCACCTCCGGCGCGAGCCCGCCGGGGCGGGTGACGAGCCGGTCGGCGCGTGCGACGGCGAACGGCGCGAGACCGCCGCCGGCCCCCAGTTCGACCATCACCTCGTCGCCGATGCGGCTCTCGTCGACATCGGCACCGACGGCGACGATCGTGCCGGCGACGTCGATGCCGCGGATCTTCTGCTTCGGCCGACGCAGTCCGAACATGAGCCTCATGAGCAGCGGATCCCCGTGCATGAGGTGCACGTCGGCGGCGTTGAGGGCCGTGGCACGCACGCGCAGCAGCACCTCACCCGGCCCCGGCTCCGGCGTCGGAACCATCTCCTGGCGGGTGGCGCCGGCCGGGCCGTAGTCGTCGTTCAACCAGGCGGGCATCGTGGTGGTGATGGTGGCGTTCATGCGTCAGTCCTCCGGGTATTGGAAGAGGTCGTCGATGCCGACCTCGAAAGCGCGGGCGATCTGAAAGGCGAGCTCGAGCGTGGGCGAGTACCTGCCCTGCTCGATGGCGATCAGCGTCTGACGGGTGACGCCGATGCGTCCGGCGAGGTCGGCCTGCGTGATGCCGGCTTCCTCGCGACGTGCGCGGATGCTGTTGGTGACAAGGGTCGGCTTGACCATCAGACGAGCCCGCGGCGGTAGGCGATCACGCGGGCGATGCCGCCGACGAAGGCCGACACGGCGAACCCTAGGAACATGGTGTTCGCGATCCAGAACACGTCGGCGCCGACCGCGCACAATGCGATCACGCCGAGGCCGGCGATCGTGAGGAAGCCGGATTCCACGCGTCCGCCCAAACGGTTGATGTCGCGGTCCCGAATATCACCGGTCATCGCACCGTCACGATCGCGGATACCGGCGAAGATGCCCCAGACGATCGTGATGATGATGGTGGCGACGATGCCGCCGCCGATGGTCCAGAGCATCAGCGGGAACCAGGCGACGGCGGTGAGGTCGCCGCCCTCCGCCTGCAGGAGAACGGCCGTGATGTAGAAGGCCAGCGTGAGAACGGATGCGACGAGCCCCGCCCATGCGGCGCGTTCGTGGTAGACCATGACGACCTCCGATGTCAAATATTCTTGACACCTGAATGTACTGCGAGCGCAGCATTCGTGTCAAGAATCTTTTACACACAGATGTGCGGCTTCGACTCGCTGCTTCGCTCCTGGATCATGCTGATGAATCGGGTGTCCGACGGTTGCGTCGAAAGCTCCGAACTCTGGACATCGCGTGACAACGGTGCCACGATGCTCTTGACAAGCGATGAGCGCGTCTTGGAGTACCATGACCGCAGATATTGCAGTGAAGCATGGCCCCAGCCCAGTAGCTCGCACGATTGTTGGCGCGCTGGTGTTGGGGTTCCTCATCGGTGTGGCACCTCTCGCAGCTCACGCGGGCCAGGCCGTATCGTCGTGGGGCTACTAGACGATAAACGGCGTCGCCTATAAGAACGCAGCGACGATCAGTACTTCATCCGGCTCGGCGGTAGCGTGGACTGCGGTAGCCAAGAATGGATCCGGCTGCTTCCCCTCCGGGTGGGCGGGCGCACGAGCTCGCATCTTCAATTCCGCGGGCTCGATGCTCAAGCAGAGCAGCATCCTCTACAACTCGGGGTGCACCGTCATGTACGACCAGGGGACCAGCGTTTCGGGATCGGGAGCACGATACTCCTACGGCGTCACGTGGGGCTGGACCGGATCGCAATACAGCGCCGTCTACACCTATAAGTCACCGAACCAGAGCTCTTGAGGAACCAGCATGCGTCGATCGACAGCCACGAAGGTGATCGTAGGTGGGATACTCGCTCTGGGCGTCGGAACCGCCGGCGGAGCGGCTGTAGCCGCTGGGGGTACTGGCCTCCTCTCTCCCTGGGGCATCACAGCGGACCTCAATACCGAGACTGAGCCGATGCCCACCCCGACATATCGAGCGAACGCGTCCGGTGAGACCTTTGGCTCGCTGGCCGACGCACCGTCTCCGGACGACGCTCCCGACCTCATCCAAGTCGTATCAACCGGGGGAAAGACCGGCTACGTACGTCGATCCGAGCTCGAGGCTGTCGACGGAACTGCTGCGATGAAGACGTTCACGTCCCCGGCCGACGCGCTGGCGTGGCAGGAGTCGCAGGCCGACCGCGCGCAAGAGACCGTCCAGGTCTATCTCGAAGACGGCAAGACCGTAATCGGCGAGTTCCTCGTCGCGTTCGATGAGCCCCGGGAACGATAGCCAGACGAAAAGCCTGGTGATGCTTCGACTCGTCGCTGCACTCCTCGCTCAGCCCGTTTCGGCTTCGGGCCCGCGGCCCTCCGCTCAACGACCCGCAGACCGAGCCCCGCCGCCTTCAGCCGCGGGTCGTTGAGCGAGCGGAGCGAGTCGAAACGGATTGAGCGAGCGCAGCGAGACGAAATCAGGCTCCGGTCAGATGACGTCGGCGCTCCAGTCGTCCGGGTTGCCGAAACGGTGCGCGGTGATCGTGATCGCCTGCTCGTGCAGGAACGGCAGCAGCTCGATACGCCCAGCCGATGTCACCTCGCCGTCGTAGACCGCGAGGTCCGGGTCGCCGCCGGTTGCTTCGGCGAGCGCGCGGTGCAGCGCTGCGACAGCATCCCGGGGCCCGACCAGACGAACGCGTGACGCCCGCGGCGCGGCATCCGCCTCGAGAATCGCTTCCTCCGGCGAGGCGGCCATCCGTGCGATCCACTCGTCGTCGCTCTCCACGGCCACGGCCACGCGCAGCTCCGACAGCGATCGGCGCACCTCCGCAGGCAGCCCGACGGGCGTCGACAGGAAGAACTTCGAACCGGTGCGGATGCCGGCGACGACGACGCGCAGCAGCTCGTGCCATCCGGCGTCGCCGGTGGCCCTGATCATGACCGGCAGCGGGCGGTACCGGAACAGGTTCCGCTCGACGCCGAGCTGCGAGACATCCCGCACCTGCCCGAACTCTCGATCCCACGCGATCGCGTCGGAGAGAGCACTGCGGCGCAACCACTCGAAGCTCTCGAAATCGAGGGACGGCTGCGCCGACTCGATGAGGTCGGTGATGCGGGAGTCGAGGCCACGCAGGTGCAGCGTGCTGGATGCCGCTCCCCCGCTGCTCGCGCGCCAGCTGCCGAGGCCGATGAGGTAGTTCGGTCCTCCCGCCTTCGTGCCTGGTCCGACAGACGAGCGCTTCCAGCCGCCGAACGGCTGACGCTGGACGATCGCCCCGGTGATGCCGCGGTTGACATACAGATTGCCCGCCTGAACCCGGTCGAGCCAGGTCGCGAGCTCTTCGGGGCTCTGCGTGTGGAGGCCCGCCGTGAGCCCGTAGGCGACCGCGTTCTGCATCTCGATGGCCCGCTCGAGGTTCGGCGCGTGCATCACGCCGAGCACCGGACCGAAGAACTCCTCCATGTGGAAGCGCGATCCGGGCTGCACACCGACGCGGACGCCTGGATGCCACAGGCGACCGCTCTCGTCACCGTCGATCGGCCGCGGCTTCACGAGCCACTGCTCGTCGCCCTCGAGCTCGTTGAGCGCCCAGGCGAGCTTGCCCTGCGGCGGCTCGATCACTGGGCCTACCTCGTTGAGCGCTTCGGTCGGCCAGCCCACGTGCAGCGACCGGACGGCATCCACCAGCTGACGCGCGAAGCGCTTGGAGCGCCCGACGGGCCCGACGAGGATCGCCAGCGACGCCGCGGAGCACTTCTGTCCTGCGTGACCGAAGGCGCTCTTGACGAGATCGGCGACCGCGAGGTCGAGATCGGCCGACGGCGTGATGACGATCGCGTTCTTGCCGCTCGTCTCGGCGAGCAGCGGCAGGTCCGGCCGCCACGAGCGGAAGAGCGCTGCGGTGTCCCATGACCCGGTGAGGATGACGCGGTCGACGGCCTCGTGCGAGATCAGCTGTTGGCCGAGCGCGCCCTCTTCGATGTCGACGAGCGCGAGCACGTCGCGCGGGATGCCGGCCTCCCACAGCGCCTCGGCGATGACAGCCGCACACCGGCGCGCCTGCGGCGCCGGCTTGAAAACGACACCAGACCCTGCGGCGAGCGCGGCGAGCACGCCACCGGCGGGGATCGCCAGCGGGAAGTTCCACGGCGGGGTGACCACCGTGAGCCTTGCCGGTTCGAATGCTGCGCCGGCGACGGCATCCAGTTCACGCGCCTTCGCGCCGTAGTAACGGGCGAAGTCGACGGCCTCGCTGACCTCGACGTCGGCCTCGGCGAGGACCTTTCCCGTCTCGGACGCTGCGACCTCGATGAGCTCTGCGCGGCGCGACTCGAGCGCGGCTGCAGCGCGCAGCAGCGTCTCCGCGCGCTCGGCGGCCGGGCGCGCACCCCAGGCCGGCGCAGCGGCGAGCACCTTCTGAACGGTCTCCTCGAGCAGCCCCTCATCGTCGACGAGGGCGGCTCGGAGAGTCGCGTCTCCTGCGGTCGACGTCGCGATGCGCGAGCGGATGCGGCGTGCCCACTCGCGGTTCGCGGGAAGGGCGGGGTCGCTGTCGGGAGTGTTGTGGAAGCCGGGCGCACCGGCGGAGTCCGCCTCCGCCTCGCGGCGCGAGTACACGGCTGTCTCGACGAACGCGTCGCCACTGGCGGCGGCGCTGGAGCCCCGGGCGATGCCGAGCACGGCCTGGGTGAGGTCGCCGTCGTCGACCTCGGCCGGCGCGGAGGGCCGAAGCGATTCGTGCACCGGGGTCTGTCGGTTCTGCGTCCGGAACGGAACCGTGCGCAACGTCGAAGTTGTGCGGGTCGTCTGATCGCCGGCGCGTTCCAGGGCGCCCAGGAACCGGTCGCGCTCACGGGCGAACAGGCTCTCGTCGTCATGCAGGTGGAACGCTGCGGAGAGGAAGTTGTCCTGCTCGGCGTTCTCCTCGAGGCGTCGGACGAGGTAGCTGATCGCGACGTCGAACTCCTCAGGCTTGACGACCGGCACATACAGGAGCACGTGGCCGACCTCACGGGAGACAGCCTGCACCTGCCCCTGCGCCATGCCGAGCAGCATCTCGAACTCGATCTGACTGCGGACGTCGCGTTCCCCCGCCAGAAGCCAGGAGTACGCGATGCCGAACAGGTTGTGTCCGGCGATGCCCACCCGGACAGCCGAGGCGTTCTCCGGGCGCAGTGCCTCGTCGAGCACGCGCAGGTAGTTCGCGTCGCTGTCGAGCTTGGTGTCGTAGGTGGCGAGCGGCCAGCCGTGCATCACGGCATCCACCTTCTCCATCGGCAGGTTCGCGCCCTTGACGAGCCGCACCTTGATGGCGGCACCGCCGTGCATGACGCGATCCTTCGCCCAGGCGGTGAGCTCGCGCATGGCGCCGAGCGCGTCGGGGAGGTACGCCTGCAGGACGATGCCCGCCTCGAGCAGCTGCAGCCGCTGGTCTTCGAGAATCCGGGTGAAGACCGCGATCGTCAGATCGAGGTCGCGGTACTCCTCCATGTCGAGGTTGATGAACGTGCCCGTCTTCGCGGCTGTGAGGTACAGCGGCGTCAGGCGTTCGACCACGCGATCGACGACCTCGTCGAACGCCCACATCGACAGGTGGCTCATGACGGACGAGACCTTGACCGAGACGTAGTCGACGTCGTCGCGCCGGATGAGGTCGTGGATGCCGTCGAGTCGGCGCTTCGCCTCGTCCTCGCCGAGGACCGCTTCGCCGAGGAGGTTCAGGTTCAGGCGCGCGCCGGATTCGCGGAGCTTCTCGATCGCCGCACCCAGCTTCGCGGGCCGCGCGTCGACGACGAGGTGCCCGACCATCTCGCGGAGCACCTTGCGGGCGATCGGCACGACCGGCGACGGCAGCACAGGGGCGACCACTCCGCCCAGACGCACCGCGCCTCGCAGGTACCAGGGCAGGAACTCGGGCACTATCGGGGCGATGCGCTGCAGCTGCGCCGCTGCGGCGGAGAGACTCTCCGGACGCATCACTCCGTCCACGAATCCGAGGGTGAACGGCAGGCCGTTCTCGTCCTGCAGGACATCGGCGAGTCGGGCGGCGGCGGGATCGACTTCCGCCTCGGATGCCTCGATGATCCAGCGCTGCGCGAGTTCGACGGCGCGGTCGGCGAGAGGGGGTGCCTTTTGGGCGGGCGACACTGACATGAGATCAGCCTAATTCCGTTGCGAGCCGCCGGATGATCGGACACTCTATGCTGTTGCCGTGGCGGGGGCGCAGAAGGCGACAGACGGCGACTCCGCTGCGCCTGCAGCATCCACGAACGCCGACGCCAGAGCGAAGGTGCTCGGCTGGGCGCGACGCAGCATCGACCTCATCCCGACGTCGTGGATGATCACCGGCGCCGGTGCCGTGCTGCTGGCGGCGACGGCGCTCTTCGGCGGCCTCGAGGCCGCTGCGGTCGACCCGATCCCGGTCATTTCCGTGGGCGAGACCTTCGCGGGTTCGGATCTCGAGATGACCGTCACCGGAGTCGAGCTGCGCGATGACCGCGGCCCGATGGCGATCTTCCCCGACGAGGAGAAGGGGGAACGGATCCTCGTCGTGACGGTGGATGCCGTCAACACGTTCGCGACCCCCCGCGGCGCGACCTCCCTCTCGGAATCATCGCCCATGATCGACGGCATCCGGATCGAGGGCCTGGAGGCGAAGGGCGAGGTCTTCCGCGCAGACGACGGCAGGATCTCGCCGACGCTGCAACCCGATGTCCCCGCCCGCCTGCTGCTGGCGTGGATCGTCGGACCCGGCGACTTCCACGACGGCGACGAGATCGCCCTCACTCTCCCCGATTCCACCCACTACGTCGGCCAGAGCGTCATGCGCGGAGACTATTGGACCGACGTGCGGGTCGGCGCGACTCTGTCTGCGACGATCGACGAGGTGAACTCGTGAAGAAGCAGGTGCTCACCTGGTTGCTGACGGCGGCGCTGCTCGCGTGCGCCTGGGTTGTGGTCAAGGTCACGCTGCCGGACGACGCCACGATCGCACCGTTCCCCGCGACGGCGCAGGTCGGTGAGCAGGCTGCGGTGCGCAACCTCGTGGTCACGGTGACCGACGTGCATCTCGCCGAGAGGGTGACGGATGCCGAGGGATGGGCCGCGGATGGCACCTGGCTGGTCATCGACCTGGAAGCCGCAGGCGCCGGCACGCAGGATCGGGGGACGCTCGGGCTCGCGCAGCTCACCATCGGCGAGCGCACGTTCAGCGCAACCGAACGCGGCACCACGTTCTATCAGCAACGGCTGGTCACCGGGGTGCCACGTGCGGGCAGTCTCGCGTTCGAACTTCCCGATGAGGTCACGGGCGATCGGGCCTCTCTCCGGCTGGGAGTGCCGAGCGGCGCCCCCGGCGAGGTGCTGGACGACGGCGTCATCGACCTGTCTCTGGACCTTGCGGCGCTGACGGCGGAACCAGAGGTCCTCCTGGATGAGAACGGGTGGGCGGACCGATGACGATCCCGCCCCTACCCCCGTCCCCCGCGCGATCTGAGACGCCGGCCGCTGCGGCGAAAGCCCCCTCCTGGTGGCGGCGCAACGCGGTGGCCCTGATCGGCGTCGCCGTCCTCGTGCCGATGACCGCCGCAGCGATCGGATGGCAGGAGTGGTACCAGTACTTCGGCTTCGGCGCCCGCGCCGTCACTGCCATCGCAGTCGCGGAGGACGACACGGTCGACTTCGTCGGAGCCACGTGGGGGCCGATCCGCGGCGGCGAGATCGACGACCTCACGGGGCTGGACGTGCCGGACGGCACGCGTCTGCTCGCCGCCGCGATACCCGTGCAGGCGAGCACCGAGGGAATCGGCTGCGAGACCCCGAAGCTGGTGGAGCAGTCGACCGGACGCATCTGGACTCCGACGCGGCTCGAGATCGGGCTGCTCTCCGATCCCGACGAACCGGAGACGTGTCTGAGCGCAGAAGCCGGAGACTACGAGCTGATCGTGCCGTTCGTCGTGCCGGATGACGCAGAGGGTCCGTTCTGGGTCGATGTCCGACCCTACGACGCCGGCGGCTCGTTCCTCAGGTTCTCGTTCGAACCCTGACCGCCCACGACGTCCCTGGGTGGTGCGGCGACGGCGGCCGCGGCGACGGCGTCCACCACTGCGGGCAACAGGCCGGCTGCGTCGGCGACGGCTCGCATCTCCGACTCCTCCGACGAGACCGTCGGGTCGTCGGCGAGCTCCTGGCGCTTGCGGCGAAGACGACCCAGCGTCGCGTCGTAGGCACCGCTGATGACGGCGATGCGCACCGGTTCCATGACCAGCACCGGAACCAGGGACACCAGGGGCATGGCGATGGCCCAGAAGACGAACTCGCGCGGGCCGACGAGCCGGGTGACGCCGAATGACAGGAGCGATTCGAGCGCCTTGACCACCACGTAGGCGAGTGCGTACGAGGCGACGAGCAGCGGACCGGAGCGCCACATCAGCAGGAGGGCGCGCCAGATCGGGCGGAAGCGGGCGCCGAGCTCGTCGCCGAGATCGCGCAGCCGTCGCACTACCGGATTCGGGATCGCCTTGGCGTGCTCACGGAACCGCGAGACGAGTTGGCTCTCCAACCGCAGCTTCTCGGCGACGATCGCCTGTCCGAACACCACACCGGCGATCGTCAGCCAGGCGAGCGGGGCGAGCAGCACGGGTCCGGCTTCGGCGAGCACCCAGCCGACGCCCTCCCATAGCCAGCGCAACGGCGCGACGGCATCCAGAACCTGCTCGCGGATCGACTCGAGGAACGCCATGGCCGCGCGGCTGTCGACCCAGCCCTTGATCGCCTCGAAGATGTCGCCGATCACCATGACCGAGAAGAACACCCACACGACCTCGAAGTACACGGCGACCGGCGACAGCCAGGCAGCGAGCTTCGGCGACCACTTCGACCATGCCCACCGACCCGCGAACGCGACTGCGATGATCGCGATCGTCCAGACGTTGATCGGCAGGTTGAGGACGGTGTCATCCGCGCTGACCGGATCCTCGCCGTTGAAGATCGCCGTCGCGACGATGCCGCTGCGCACCTCCAGGGCGCGCGACGAGTACGCGCGCACATCTTCCCCGAGCAGACCCTGCGCCCAGTACACCGCGAAGAACGGCAGGATGCCGGCGAGCAGAGCCGTGAGGAACGTTCGTCGCCGTTCCGCCGCGGACTCCGGCAGCGGCGCGACCTCCTGCAGGTTGCGCAGACCGTCGCGCAGCACCAGGAACATCGCGACCAGGCTGACGAGCCGGGCGAGGATCGCGATCGGCAGCACCAGGAAGCCGAGCGTGGCCGACGAGGCGCCGATGTATCCCGCGGTCTGAGTGACCACGTAGTGCACCAGGACGCCGGCCAGATACCACGCCATCAGCGCGGGCCAGTGCCGCCACAGCACGCGCCCGGCAGTCGTCAGGATCGCCAGCACACGCTCACATTAGCGTGTGGGCACTGCCCCGCTCACTGCTGCCGCCGGGGTGCGTCAGGCCGACGCCATCGGCAGCCACATGAAGATGAGGAACAGCACCATGAGTCCGGTGAGCACCGCCAGCCCCGAGAGGATCAGTGCCGTCACCCCGAAGCCCTTGCCACGAGGCTTGCGCAGCGTGAGGATGCCGAGGACGATGCCGACAACGGCGAGGATGAGCCCGGCGAACGGGATCCAGCCGAAGATGAAGGCAGCGATGCCCACGACGAGCGCGGCGATCGCCAGCCCGCCAGGACCGTTGCTCTGCGTGATGGGAGCCGGTGGGTACGGTGACGGACCGGTGTATCCGGGGTACTGCTCGTGCATGCTGCCCTGCACGAATGCTCCGGGGTGCGCCGACGGGTCCGCTGGATCGCGGAACTCCGGAGCGCCGTACTGCTGAGCACCCGGTTCGGAGTGCGTGCGGTCATCGGACATGTGTGGCTCCTTCCCCTCACGCACGACCCTAAACCGTCGACCGGGGTGCCGCCAGGCGCAGTCCGGTCAGTTCCAGATGCTCGGAGCTTCGGCTCTGGTCGGCGGGAGGGAAGTGGCATCCGCCCAGTCGTGCACCCACGGCTCGATCTCGGGGATGCCCTCCGGTCGCCCGACGGCCCCGAACAGCTCTTCGTGCGACAGGGTGCCGCCGCTGCGCTTCAGCATGCGGCTGCGGATGATCGCCCGCGCGTAGATCTCGCCGTCGACGACCGCCCGGTGCTCCAGGTAGATCGCCTTGTCGTCGTGGCCGATCAAGCGCGACTCGACGTCGAACCGCTGCCAGAGCTCGAGCGACTTGCGGAAAGTGATCGTCTCCGATGAGACGACCGCATACCAATTGTTGCGCTTCATCACGTCCAGCATCCCGGTGCGCACCAGCAGATCCCAGCGACCCAGATCGAACAGCGACAGATAGCGGCCGTTGTTCATATGGCGGAGGATGTCGAGGTCTGTGGGCAGCGTCGTCACGCGGATGCGGCTGATCTCCGTCGGAGCGAGGCGGCCTTCGCTTCGGGCTCGACGGCGCGCACGCCACATCACAAACAGGGTTCGCCAGATCACGTTCACGATCTCTGATGGTAGCCAGAGGCGCACGATGAGCGGAGACGTTTGTGGACTTCCCACAGTCGCGTCACCCGAATTCCCGTTCATCCTCTCTCGATTTCCCGTTAGCAGAGGGCGCGCGTAGAGTCACGGGCATGAGCGCCGAAGCCCAGCCTGAAGTCATTGTCCGTCCGGTCCGTGATGTGGATGCGGAAGCCCTGGGGCGCGTGCACGCCAAGTGCTGGCACGAGACCTACGACCACCTGATCAGCAAGGCCGCTCTCGAGCGCGTGTCACCCCGTCGCATGGCGGAGCTCTGGACGCACTGGGCTGCGCAGGGCGATGATTTCACGATGCGCGCCGCGCTCGTGGACGGCGAGATCGTCGGATTCGTCGGATCGGGTCCTGCTCGCGACAAGGATGCTCCGGCGTTCCGCGAGCTGTACTTCATCTACCTGCTGCACGAGTGGCACTCCACCGGCCTCGGCCAGAAGCTCTTCGACGCAGCCGTCGAGAAGGATGCCCCGCTCTACCTGTGGGTCGCCGAGGACAACCCGCGCGCGCACCGCTTCTACGAGCGCAACGGCTTCCACCTCGACGGCGCATCGCACACAGAGCCCTTCCTGGGCGAGACGCTGACCGAGGTCCGCTTCGTCCGTCCCTGACGCCGCCACTTCCCGCCGAGACCCCGTCTTCGTGCCGAGACCCCGTCGTACTCACGTGAGTACGACGGGGTCTCGGCGATAAAGCGGGGGCTCGGCGGCGGACGATGCCGGGGCGGCGGCGCTCAGCGGCTGCTGACGCTGCCGAAGAGCTTCGCGATGGGTGCGAGCACGAGGGGTCGTGCGGCGACCCAGGCTGCGGCGATGACCACGAGGGATGCCGCGAAGAACCAGAATCCGGTCCAGTTGTCGGCATAGGCGTTCGGGTCGACAGAGCCCTGTGCGGCGTACATGTGGTTGAGGTTGCGCAGCGCGCCGGTCGCGAACACGAGGAACACGTGGATCGCGATGAAGACCACGAAGTACAGCATCACCGGGAAGTGCAGGGCGCGCGCCCACTCGATCGGGTACGCCTTGCTGAGCTTCTCGGCGTTCTTGGGCCACATGCCGCTCATCCGGAATCCGGTGACGGCAGCGAGCGGGGCTGCGATGAAGATCGTCACGAAGTAGGTGATCTGCTGGATCGAGTTGTAGTTCACCCAGCCGTTCTCGGTCGGCCAGTCCAGCGAGATGTACTGCAGGACGGCCGAGATCGCGTTCGGGATGACCTCCCAGCTCGTGGGGATCACTCGCATCCACTGACCTGACGCGAACAGCAGCACGATGAACACGACGCCGTTGAGCAGCCACAGGATGTCGAGCGCCTGGTGGAACCAGATCGTCAGACTGACTTTGCCCTTGGGGTTGTTCCGCGGCGTCCAGAACGCCGTCGGCCGCTTCTCGTTTCGGATGCGGAGCCCCGAGCGGATGATCAGCACCATCAGGAACACGTTGAGGAAGTGCTGCCAGCCCAGCCATCCGGGGAAGCCGACGGGAGCGCCCTCTGGCAGGTGGTACTCACCGGGGTAGGCCGCCAGGAAGTCCTGCATACCGGACAGGCTGAGCAGCCAGCGCACGAACAGCACGGCCATCGCTGCGGCGCCGAGCAGTCCGATTCCTCCGACGATCACAGCTCCCGCCCACTGGACCTTCGTGAACGGGCCGATGCGCTTCGGCTCGGGCGCCGGCGCCGGGCGGTTGAACGCGTTCTTGCCGGGGAACACCGTTCGCTGGAACGGCAGCGGCGTACTCACGTCGACCGTCGCGACGGCCGTGGATGCCGGCGCCTCGGATGCTTCGACGAGCTCGGCAGCGGACGTGGCCTCGGCAGCGGACGCCTCGACAGACTCGGCGTCGGCGACGACGGTCGCGACGACTGCAGCGGTCCCCTCCGGAGGC
Organism: Microbacterium sp. KHB019; assembly: GCF_037285405.1. Taxonomy (NCBI): domain Bacteria; kingdom Bacillati; phylum Actinomycetota; class Actinomycetes; order Micrococcales; family Microbacteriaceae; genus Microbacterium; species Microbacterium sp. KHB019. Next base: position 213,660 of record NZ_JBBDHF010000004.1, read on the forward strand.
CACGGCTCTCCGCCCGGCATGCGCGGCAGGCCACGGCGGAGGGATGCCCCAGATGTTGACGTCGCGGCAAGGCCAGCGGTTTCGACTCGCTCCGCTCGCTCAACCCGTTTCGTCTCACCCTCGGCTCGCTCAACGCTCCGCGAAGTCGGAGTTCTCGCAGGAGTCGGCGCAACAGCATCGGTCGCGGCGACGGTGGTTGCGATGGACGCGGCAGCGGTAGAGTCCGCCGGAGGCCAAGCCTCCCCACCCGGCGTGCGCGGCAGCCCGCGACGCAGCGTCACGCCTTCAGCGGACGTCCCCTGCGGGTCGTTGAGCGGAGGCTGCGGAGCAGCCGGAGACGAAACGGGCTGAGCGAGCGTCAGCGAGTCGAAGCCGTCTTCTGTCGCGGCAGCAGGGGCAGTCGTTTCGACTCCCTCCAGTCGCTCAACGTCCCGCGAGGGCTCAGCGACCGCGACGGCGGCCGCAGCATCCGCCACCTCGACGTCCCCGGCGGGGGGCCAGGGGTCGCCGCCGGCCACGCGCGGCAGGCCCCGCCTGAGCATCCGCGTCGCCATGGTTACTTCTTCCGTGCTTCGAGGGCCTCGACGACCTGCGGCACGATCGTGAACAGGTCGCCGACGATGCCGAAGTCGGCGATGTCGAAGATCGGGGCGTCGCCATCCTTGTTGATCGCGACGATGGTCTTCGCGGTCTGCATGCCGGCACGGTGCTGGATCGCACCGGAGATTCCGACAGCGACATACAGCTGCGGCGACACCGAGACACCGGTCTGCCCGACCTGGTGCGCATACGGGATGTATCCGGCATCCACCGCGGCGCGCGACGCGCCGATCGCGGCACCGAGCGCGTCAGCGAGCTGCTCGACGAGCACGAACTGCTCCTTCGAGCCGAGCCCACGACCACCCGAGACGACCCTGGTGGCTCCGCGCAGTTCGGGACGCGACGACGCGACCTCGACGACCTCGACCGTGCCGGCCGACGCTGCGGCGGCGCCGGATGCCGTCACCTCGAGCGCCTCGACGGCAGGTGTGCCGACGGCCTCGGCACGAGCATCCACCGCGCCCTGACGGACCGTGATCACCGGGGCGCCGAACGTCGGAGCCGAATCCGTGAGATACGCGCCGCCGTAGACGGAGTGGTGAGCGACGATGCCCTCATCATCACGCGAGACGCCGGTCGCGTCGACCGAGATGGCGAGCCGCTCGCGCACAGCGAGGCGCCCGGCGACATCGCGCCCGGTGATCGAGTTCGAGATCAGGATCGCGTCCGGTTGCACCTTCTTGTACGCGGCCTGCAGCGCGTCCACCAGCGGAACCGTGAGGGACCCGGCATCGGCATCCGCCGTGAGGACGACGGATGCACCGGCAGCGGCCGCGGCATCCACCGCGCTCTGCGCACCACCGGGAACCAGCGCAACCGGAGAACCGATCAACGATGCGGCACCGATCAGCGCGGCCGTACTCGAGGCAGCGTCACCTGCGGGGGTCACGTCGACGAGGACGAGGATGGAGTCTGCGGGGTAGCTCATGGTCACACCAGCCTGTTCTGCACGAGGAAGTCGACCAGCTGTGCGCCGGCATCCCCCTCATCGGTGATCTTCACGCCCGCCGCACGCGGGGGCTTCTCGGAAACCGTCGTCATGATCGTCCGCGGCGCTGCAGCCGGGTCGGCGGAGACGCCGAGATCGGCCAGCGACAGAACCTCGAGCGGCTTCTTCTTCGCGGCCATGATGCCCTTGAAGTTCGGGAACCGCGCATCGGGCAGAGCCTCAGTGATCGAGATCACCGCCGGGAGCGGAACGGTCACGGACTGGTTCCCGTCGTCGGCCGCACGGGTACCAGTCACACCGTCGGCCGTGATCTCCACCGCGCTCAGGGCAGTCGCCTGCGCGAAGCCGAGGTGCTCGGCGAGCATCGCCGGGATCATGCCACCCGAACCGTCGGTGGACAGGTTCCCCGTGATCACCAGGTCGGGCTCGGCGCGGCGGATCGCCGCGGCCAGAACCTCGGCGGTGAGTCCGAGATCGGCTCCGGCAAGCTCCGCGTCGACGACGTGCACGGCGGATGCCGCACCGATCGCAAGTGCGCGGCGAATGGAAGCCGTCGACGACTCGGGGGCCATCGAAAGGGCCACGACCTCGGTGCCATCGTTCTTGTCGGCGAAGCTCAGAGCCACCTCAAGAGCACGCTCGGTGATCTCATCCAGCACCACATCACCGGCGCCACGATCAGCCAAACCCGTCTCCAGATTCAACTTGCGATCGCCATAGGTATCTGGCACCTCTTTGACCAGGACGAAGATCTTCATCGAATGCTCCTCACGACTGAGTCGAGTCTAGTCGGCCGGCAAAGGTGGAATTGAGTGTCAAGTATCATGATACTTAGAATCACCACGGAGCGCGCAGAGCGGTCAAACGATGACCTTCTCCTCAGCGAGCAGCACGTCAAGGTCTGCCAAGCTGTCGAGTCTCGCCGCCTCACGCAACACAGTCGCACGCGCGTGCTCGGGGTCCTGTCCGGACTCCAGACCGAAGCACACGGCGACCTGCGGTGGCCTTGGGTTGACCGTGAGGCGTTCGCGAGTGAGTTGGGGTCCGCTGGGGTCGACGATGTTGACGGCAGCGACCGCACCGATTCCACGCGCAGTCCGACGCGACCACGCGACCAGAACGTCAGATGCGTCTTGATCCGTCCATCGCGCCAGAACCCAAACCTTGGTCGGCCAGTACTGCGTCGGCGCGCCAGAGTCCACTGCACCACCAACGAGACCGCTGAGGAATCGCGGTTCGTCCTCGACGAGCAGATCCGCGACCTCCGAATCGATTCCGGCTGTCACCACTTCATCGTTGGCGAACCACAGCTCCACGATCCCGTCGACGTTGTACACGGACGATCCGCCACCGACGACGTGGTTCTGACGGTACGACTCGATTCCGGGCAGGTTCACGGCGATGGCCGCGTGCGAGGTCGACCAGTGCGCGCTGAACTGCTCGGCGCTGAGGTCGGACCGCTTCGTCAGGTAAGTGATTCGTTTGGGCACAGCTCTACTCCTTGTTCAACAGCGACGCCAATGGGACATCTCGCCCTTCGTCGGCGATGAACCACGTCGCGTCCTCGAGGAAATCCTCCTCATGCGCGAACAGCTCCCGCGCCTCGACGCAGTCGAACGCACGAGCGATGTCACCGAGCGAATCGAAGAACAGCTCCGCCATGCCGTCGAACGGCCATTCCTTGCGATGCTCGATTGCCGGGCTCTGCCGGTATGCCCGCACGCCGGGAAGACGCTCGACGAAGCGCGGATGGTCGGCGAGCCAGTGCTCGAGGAATTCCTCACGCGCCATCCCCACCTTCCGGCGGATGACCACGATCACTCGGTACATCAGACAGGCGTTACTGCTTGGCGGCGCTGCACGGGCACGGCGTCACGCTTCTTGTACAGGCGAAGACGCTTGGACAGTTCTCCGCGCAGCTCGTCCGTCGGCACCACCGCTTCAACTGCGTTGGCGTCGGCGATCTTGAAGACGTCGATGCCCTCGGCGTACTCGGCGTGCTTCTCGGCGACGAACCTCGCGCGCTCCTCGGGGTCTTCGATGGCGTGGATCTGGTTGTAATAGACGCCGTTGACGGCGGCATCCGGCCCCATCAGCGCCGGGCGAGCCGTCGGCAGCGCGATGATCGCGTCGGGGTGCATGGGAGCTCCGGACATCGCGAGGTAGCCGCCACCGTACGCTTTGCGCACGAGCACTGTGATGCGAGGGACGCGGCACTCCGACACGGCGAAGATCATCTTCGCGCCGTGACGGATGATGCCCTGGCGCTCGACCGCGGATCCGATCATGTATCCCGCGATATCTACGAGGAACAGGATCGGGATGTTGTAGGCGTTGCAGATCCAGATGAAACGGGCCGCCTTGTCGGACGAGTCGGGGAAGATCGTGCCGCCCATGTGCTTGGGCTGATTCGCGACGAGTCCGACGGGCTGTCCGTTGATCCGGGCGAAGCCGGTCAGCATCTCAGGCGCGAAGAGCTCCTTGTAAGGGAAGTAGCTTCCTTCATCGACCAGCGATTCGACGAACTCCTCCATGTCGAACACCTCTGCTTCGCGCAGCGGAACGATATCGCTGAGCTTGCGTCCCTCGCGCGGTTCGGCCGCCGGAGCAACGGGCGCCGGGTTCTCCCAGTTCGCAGGAAGGAAGCTGAGCCAGACACGGATCGCGTTGAGGGCTTCGATGTCGTCCTCGACGAGGACGTCGCCCAGACCCGAGACGGTGCAGTGCATCTCCGCACCCCCCATCTCTTCGAGGGTGACCTTCTCCCCCGTGACCATCTCGGCCAGGCGGGGAGACCCGAGGTATGCCGTCGCGTGACCGCGGACCATAATGGTCAAGTCGCAGAGGGCCGGGACGTACGCAGAGCCCGCAGGCGAAGGGCCGAACAGCGCGCACACCTGCGGTACGCGCCCAGAGATCTGCACCTGGTTGTAGAAGATGTTGCCCCACGCGTGACGACCTGCAAAGCTGTCGAGCTGCTCGTCGATACGTGCGCCGGCGGAGTCGAAGAGGTACACGATCGGGATGCCGGCGGCCGTGGCCGTGTCCTGTGCGAAGGTGATCTTCTCGAAGGTGCGGTAGCCCCACGTGCCCGCTTTGACGCTGTAGTCGTTGGCGATGACGCAGACCTCGCGGCCGTCGATGTTGCCGTACGCGCACACGACGGCATCACCGGGCAGACCCTCGGAGAAGCGAGCCAGTAGGCCGTCCTCGATGTACTCGCCGTCATCGAACAGGTGCGCAAGACGCTCGCGCACGAGCATCTTGCCCGACGCCTTGATCTTGTCGCGGTTCTTCTGCGAGCCGCCGAGCTTGGCAGCCGCGGCGTACTCCGACAGAGTGTCGTGCACGGTCTTCTCGGCAACCTGGCCGTCTTCGGGCTGGGTCTCAGTCACAGCGTTCGTCATCGTTGACCTCCATGAGGTGGGTAGTTCTGCGAACGAGCGTACGCTAGTCTGATCGTTAACGGAAGTCGCCGATGTTCTGACAGGCTTCCTGGAGAGCAAGGAGGCCCTCATGACCGAGACGATGCCAACGCCGGGAAATGTGAAAGCACCGCAACCACGGCACTGGGAAGATCTGATCGCGGGAGACGAGCTGCATTCGACCGGGATCACGATCACAGATGCGCATCTCGTCAACTGGGCAGGGCTCACCGGCGATATCGTGCAGTTCCACATCAACGCCGACTACGCCGCATCCACGCCGTTCGGTGAGCGCATCGCCCACGGGCCGCTGACTCTCTCCCTGTCCCTCGGTCTTGTCACGCAACTCGGCTACTTCGGCAACGTGATCGCCTGGCTCGGACTCGACGAGGTGCGCGCGAGCAAGCCCGTGCTCATCGGCGACTCGATATACGTTCGCGCCACGGTCCGCGAGGCGCGCGTGACTTCGAAGCCGGAGAACGGGGTTTGGACGATCGACTACTCGACCATGAACCAGCGCGGCGAAGTGGTGATGACATTCACGTCCAGTTTTCTCGTGCGGCGGCGCGACGCATAACTCCTGGCGCGAGCCGGCCACGCCTGTGACGCGTTACGCGGATCCGGTTGCCAGCGTTGCGATATAAGCAGCCGTCTCCACGACGGCCATTCGCTGCGCCTCCACCCCGAACTGCGTCCACGGGCGTGACCACGTCAAGTCGCGCGCGACCTCCCACACCGTCGATCGGGGAGAACGCTCGAGCACGTTCGAGACTTCGCACGCTCGGAGCGCAACATCATCCCTGAGCGACTGCGTCCGCGCGCGGAGTCCCCTGAAGCGATACTCATGCGCCGGGAGCACCTCGACATCGCCGATCTGCTCGACAACGAGAAGCGACTGAAGGTACTGATCCAGCGGATCGGGCTCCCCGAACGGATTCAATGCGATGTGCGGTGTGATCCCTGGAAGGACGTGATCGCCGCTGAACAGCAGGTCGCGTCGTTCATCATGGATGCACACGTGCCCTGGGCTGTGTCCTGGCGTGGACAGGACCCGAAGCGATTCCCCCTCGACCGGCAACACGTCCAAGTGACGCAACAGGAGACCAGGACGCAGATGGTCCCGTGTGTAGCGGTAGTCCTCCACAGCAGCGAACTCAGCCGCTCGTTCTGCCGGGACTCCGAACTCGCGAAACCGCTCGATCGCGGCTTTCAAACTCAGAACGTCATCGGTCAGCCGGTCGATCCAATTCTGCTCGCTCGCACCGATCGCGACCCACGCCCCGCTCTGCTGTGCAAGTGCGTCCGCGGCCTCCCAGTGATCGAAGTGGTAGTGCGTGATGACGATGCCCGTCAGCGATCGCACCGGCATCCCGATTGCATCCAATCCACGGGCGAGGGCGGCGTCGCCCTCGGGACTGCTTGCACCCGGATCGATGAGCACCGCCTGACCGTTGGAGCGGATCAGATACGCGTACGTGAACCGGATCGGGATGCGCGACACTGGCACCGGCACCGCCCAGACCCCGTCGGCGATTCGCTCGGCTGCCGGCACCGCACGGCGGGACCAGGCGTGGAACTGCTGTGCGCTGGTAGGAGTGACATCCGCGGTGACGCGCATGTCACTCCGGAAGTTCGTCGTTGAGCGCCGCCTCGATCGTCGGCGCCACCGGCTCAGACGACGCAGCCCCACCGAGGTAGATGTGCTGGATCATCGGGTTGGCACGCAGCTCCTCAGCAGATCCTTCGAGCAGAACCTCGCCGCCACTGAGCACGTACCCACGGTCTGCGAGTCCGAGCGCGGCATGCGCGTTCTGCTCGACGAGCATGATGGTCAGCCCACGGTCACGGCGAAGCTTGCCGAGCACGGCCATCACCTGCGCCGTCATCTGCGGCGATAGCCCGAGACTGGGTTCGTCCAGCAGCATCACGCTGGGTTCACTCATGTACGCTCGGCCGACGGCGAGCATCTGCTGCTCACCACCGGACAGGGTTCCGGCGAGCTGAGTCCGTCGTTCCATGAGCCGGGGAAAGTAGCCGTACACCTCATCGAGGAGTCGCTTGAAGTCGCGGCGACGCGTGTATCCGCCGAGCTGCAGGTTGTCCTCGACAGACAGCGTCGAGAAGACCTGACGCCCCTCGGGCACGAGCACACACCCCGATCGGACCACCTGCGCCTGGCGCATCATCCTCGTGTCCTTGCCCATCACCGTGACTGTTCCACGACGGAGCCTGTGGCTGCGCGCGATCACGTTCAGGAGCGTCGACTTGCCCGCACCATTCGGACCGATGACCGTGACGATCTCACCGGCATCCGCCGCGAAGGACACATCACGCAGCACCTGCGCGCGCCCGTACGAGAAACTCACGTTCGAGACATCGAGTGCAGTACTCATCGCTTCCACCACGTCTTCTTCTCGACGACCGTCATGGTCGTGGTCGTGACCGGCTCGTTCTCGTGCGAGACCCCGAGGTACGCGTCGATCACCGCCTGGTCGTTCTGGACTTCCTCCGGGGTGCCCACACGGAGCGTCGCCCCGAAGTTCAGCACTTGCACGCGATCAGCGCTCGCCATCACGAATTCCATGTCGTGCTCGATGACCAGTACAGCGAGCCCTTCCCTACCGAGTGCCCTCAGAAGCTGCATGAGCGACGCCTTCTCCTGCTTGTTCAGGCCGGCACAGGGCTCATCCAACAGCAATACCTTCGGCCGCGAGACGAGAGCGCGAGCGATCTCGACCTGCTTCTGCTGACCGAGCGAGAGCGCTTTAGCATCGCGGTCAGCCAGTTCCGCGAGACCCAAGCGTTCCAGCACTTCTGCGGTCTCCGCAGCGAGCTGCCGCTCCTCCTTGAGCGCTCCGATCGTAGGAACGGAAGATCGCAGCATCCCGACGGATCCGCGCAGATGCGCCCCGACCTTGACCGTTGCTTCGACGTCCATGCCTTCGAACAAGCACGGTGTCTGGAACGTCCGCGAGAGCCCATACCTTGCCACCTGGAAAGCCTTGAGATCGGTCGTCTCCCTGCCGTCGAGCTGCACCCTTCCCGCCGTCGGCGACAGGTTGCCTGACAGCAGGTTGACCAGCGTCGACTTGCCCGCGCCGTTGGGCCCGATGACGGCCAGGACTTCACCGGAACGCAACTGCAGCGAGACCTCGCTGACGGCCTTGACCCCGCCGAACCTCTTGACGAGACCGCTGGCTTCGAGCACGACTTCACCCGGGGCGCGTGCAGCACGGTCAGCATCTTCGGCGCGCCGGAGCGACGCCATGTCCGTCCGCCCCCCTTCCGAAACCTCGGCGCTCTCCACGAGAGGTCCCGGAGCGCTCGTCGATCGACGTCGCCGATCGATCGAGCGTCGCACGAAGCCGAATAGCGAGCCGAGAGCGCCGGCCACTCCGTCCGGGCGAGCCACCAGGATGACCACGAGAAGAACACCGATGACGAGTTGCTGTCCGGCACCGACCGCGCCGCTGCCGAGCAGTCCAGGAAGTGCGGACTCGATCCACTGATTGAGCAGTTCCAGAACAATCGCACCGATGATGGCGCCCCAGGGGCTGCGCATCCCACCGAGGACGGCGATCATGAGTACGTCGATCGCGGTAGCCAGGCCGAAGGGCGGCGGGTTGACGTAGAGCATCTGATGCGCGTACAGGGAGCCCGCAACGGCACTGATCACAGCCGACGCCGTGAACACCCGGGCCTTGGACGATGCGATGTTGATACCCGCCGACGCAGCCGCGGCCTCGTGGCCGCGAATCGCCAGCAGCGCCCGGCCTTCACGGCCCTTGCGCAGCATCAGAGCACCCCAGAGGACGATTCCCACGATGAGCCAGTTGAGAATCATATGGCTCTGGCTCGAGGTGAATGCGAAGCCGAGAACGTCCAACGGCCGGAGCCCGCCCATACCCGTCGAGCCGCCCGTGTAGGACGAGTTGTTCACGAGCAAGTAGAACACTTCGGTGAGGGCGAGAGTCGCCATTGCGAGGAAATGCCCACGCAGGCGGAACAGCGGCCGTGCCAGAGCGAATCCGACAGCGGCAGCGATGGCCGCAGCGAGCACCAATGCCAATAGCCCGTACCAACCGAACTTCACCGTCAGAATCGTGGAGCCGTAGGCCCCGATCCCATAGAACGCACCGACGGCGAGCGAGAACTGCCCCGCATACCCGGTCACCAGGATCATCCCGAGACCGAGAAGGGCAAGGATTCCGACGGATGCTCCGAGCCCCGCGGAGTACGCGTTCGAGGTCGCGGCGAACAGCACCACGGCACCGATCCACACCAGAATGCCTACGGCGTGCTTCCAGGTGAGCATGTGCAGCGAACTCGTCGTTGTCTTAGACACGGTCTGCCGCCACCTTTCGAGTAAGGCCCTGGGGGCGGACGATCAGGAGCACGATCAACAGGGCGAACATCACGGTCTGCGCCTGCGCGGCATCCACGAAGCGGGCGAACGCGACTTCTACGAAGGCGACCAGCATGCCACCCACAAGCGTCAGTCCGAGCTTGTCGAACCCGCCGAGGATCGCGGCGATGAATCCTTTCAGGCCGAGAGCGAGCCCGGCTCCAGCGGTGATGAACGACGTCGGGGTCTGCGCCGCAAGCACACCGCCGGCGATCGCACCGGACAGCGCGAAGGCGATCGTGGCCATCCCCGTCAGCCCGATACCGACGACTCCTGCGGCGTACGCATTGACGGAGAACGCGCTGAGGGCCTTGCCAGAGAGAGTGCGATCGAAGAACAGTGCAAGCCCGATGTAGCCGACGACGGCGATACCGATCAACCACAGCGACTGCGGCGGGATGGATCCTCCGAGGATGTTGATCGACCCTCCCCCCGTGATCGGATCGAACTGACGCGGTCCGCTGCCGAACATCAGCTGCAGCAGCGACCGCAAGGCGATTCCGACGCCGAGCGTCACGATCGTCTGCACCATGAGGCTCTCCTTGCGGAGCGGGTGAATCGCCAGGTGATACATCGCCACGCTCACGAGCGCCCCGACGACAGCACCGGCGAGGATCGCGAGGAACGGCGGCATCACAGCCGAGGCGACGACGGCACCGAACGCTCCGGCGACGGCGATGTCGCCCATTGCGAAGTTCACCATTCCCGTCAGACGGTGCACGATCACGAAGCCGATGCCGATCGCGCCGTAAAGGGCACCCGTGGCGACGGCCGTGAGGAGCAGTTGCATGACCACTTCCACTGAAGCCTCCTTGATTCAGAGCTGGATCACGAATGCGTCACATCCGAATGTCCATATTGACATACGAACGCACGTTCGCTTGAATCAGCGTAGACGTCGTTTCGCATCACGTCAATGTCGGCCGCCCAGCTGACCGGCGATGTCCGACGACTGACATTCAACGAAGAAGTCACAAGAATCAGAGAGAAGGGACAGCTCGATGAAGAAGCTATCCACGGTGTCGGGAATCTGGCGTCGGACCGCCCTTACAGCGGGGGCTGCAGCAATCGCTCTCACCCTGGCCGCTTGTTCCGGCGGTGCCGCGCCAGGCGACGGGAATGGCGGCGGCGGAGGCGACGCCGACGCGTACAAGGTCGGCGTCCTCGTCGGGCTGACCGGCAGCTACGCGGCCCTCGGCGAACCCGAGCAGAAGGCGATCGAGCTGTACGTCAAGCAGCTCAATGCCGACGGCGGCATCGACGGTCACCCCGTCGAACTCGTCGTTCTCGACAGCGGAAGCACCGAGAGCACCGCGGTGAACCAGTTCCGCAAACTCGCGATCGAGGAGAACGTGCATGCCATCCTCGGCCCGTCATCATCCGGCGAATCGATCGCGTTGCAGACGTTCTCGAAGGATCTGACCGTACCGACGATCGCGCTGGCGTCGTCGAGTGCGATCGTCGACCCGGCCGAGAACGCGACGTACATGTTCAAGCAGTACTCCGGCACGAACGAGTCACTGAAGGCCCAGTTCGAGTTCGCGAAGGCTGAGGGGTGGACCAAGGTCGGCCTGCTCCACACCAACGACGGTTACGGCCAGGACCCGGCGAACCGCATTGACGATGTGGCCGCCGAGTACGGCATCGAGGTCACGGGCAAGGAAGCATTCGACGCCACCGCGACCGAGGTCACCGCACAGCTTTCGAATCTCGAGCAGGGAGACCCCGATGCGGTATTCGTATGGGCGGTCAATCCGGCGAATGCGATCGTTGCGAAGAGCGCGGAGTCGATCGGATTCGAACCGGCGCTGTTCAACTCGCCGGGCGCAGGTTCGGCTGCATACATCGAGAACGCCGGAGCCGCCGGTGACGGCACCTACCTCCAGGGATCCGTCGTCCTCGCGCCCGATTCGCTCACGGAGGACAGCCCGCAGTACGAAGCGACGATGGCACTCGTCGACGGCTACCAGGAGGCCTACGGCGAACCTGCCGGTCAGTACGCCGCAAACGGCTGGGACGGAGCGACCCTGTTGGTCAACGCGATCGAGAAGGCAGGCGCGCCGGACCCCTCAGATGTGCAGGCCACGCGCGACGCAATTCGCGATGCGCTCGAGAACGATACGCAGTCCGTTGTCGGCGTCAACGGCATCTACACGTACACGCCTGAGTTCCACGGGTCGACATCGCTGGAGGGGCTCGCGGTTCTACGGGTGACCGATGGCACGTTCGAGGTCGTCAAGACCTACTGATCGCTCGCCAACTCGAAGGGGATGTCCGGTTCGCCGGGCATCCCCTTCACCACATGTCAAGGAGATGAAGCATGGACGCAATGACCTGGCAGGACCTGCAGGAGATCCAGGACCTGAAAGCGCAGTACTTCTACTGGATGGACAACAAGCGGTGGGACGCACTCCGCCGCGTGTTCACCGACGACGCTCGATTCGAGGGCTTCCCGTTCGAGATGGACGGGCCGGACGACTGGGTGGAGGGGCTCAGCTCGTTCTTCACCGGCGTGACCTCACAGCATCGCGGAACCAATCCTCGCTTCCAGCAGGTGGCTGCTGGTCAGGTGCGTGGCGTGTGGTCGATGACGGATCACCTGACGTGGGAACCCGGCACGAAGGTCTACCGCGGAATCGAGATACCCGGCATGTACGGACTCTACGGATACGGCTACTACGAAGAGGAGTACCGGCGCACCGAAGCCGGGTGGCGGATCGCCTTCATGCGCCTGACACGCGTGCGCATCGACCCTCTGGTCGATAGGAAGGGCCCCGCCCCGGAGTATGACGTTCCCAGACCGACGCTCGACTGGATCGGCGGCGTGTGAGCGTTCCGTTCTATCCTGGTGCCGCAGGGCCGAGCCCGACTGTGCCCCGCGATCCGCGAACTCCCACGCCGACCCCGAGAAGAACGATCGCGGCGCCGATGAAGTGATTGAGGCTCAGGGGCTCGTGGAGCACGATGATCCCCAGCGCCACCCCGACCAGCGTCGTCAGGTATGTCACCATCGAGGCGGATGCCGCCCCCCACTGGGCGATGACGTGGAAGTTCCACACGTAGGCTATGCCCGTTGCGAAGATGCCGCTCATCAGCAGACTCCCGATCACCGGCAGACTGAGCTCCCGGAAGCCGACTGTCGCGAAGGGCACGACGGCGCCGAGCACCGCCGTGCACACCAGCATCTGCCCCATCGCGACGGCGATCGGATCGATACCCAGAGGGCTGATCGCCTTACGCGTGTAGGAGAAGGCGAACCCCAGGCCGAGCACCGCGCAGATGCACGCGACCTGCCCCCAGACATCGAACTCCGAAGCGTCCAGCCGCCACGGCTGCATCACAACGACGATGCCGAGCGCCCCGATACCGATTGCCAGCAGCTTCTGTGCGCCGAGCCGCTCCTGCCGCATGGCGACCAGCGTGACAAGGGCCGTGGCGACGGGGACGGCGGCGTTGTAGATGCTGGACAGTCCGCTCGGGATCCGCTGGCCGGCCCAGGCGTAGAAGAGGAACGGGACAGCGCATCCGACGATGCCCAACGTTCCGATGCGGCGCCACGCCGTCCACCCTCTGGGCCATCGACGACGCGTGACGAACATGATCAGGGCGAGCACCACGCTGGCCATGAGAGTCCGCGCGAACACGAACTCGACGGGAGCGAACTCGCTCATCGCCACTCTGATGAACAGGAACCCGGCGCCCCAGACGATGCCGGTGAGGACGAAGGCGACGATCGTGTACACGCCGCCCCTCAGCCGCATCTACGGCCTGTCGAACAGCTGGAAGTAGCGCGTCGCCCCACCATCGATCAGGATGTCTGCGCCGTTGATGTTCTTCGCGTCATCACTGAGAAGAAATGACGCGACCCCACCGATCTCGTCGGGATCGATGATCTGCTCCGTCGGAACCTTTCGCGGCACCTGGTCGCGGATCTCCTGGATGACCATCGGGGTGTCGACGACGCCGGGGCAGATGGAGTTCACCGTCACGCCTGTGCCCCAGAAGTCGATCACGAGCGACCTGGCGAGGTTGGACAGCCCGGCTTTGGACGCGGCATAACTCGGATACGGATATCCGGTGACGCCGGCGATCGACGAGATGTTGATGATCCGCCCCCAACGACGCTCGATCATCTCGGGCGCAAACGCCTGGATCATCCGGAACGGACCGATCAGGTTGATGTCGATCGTGCGCTCGAACGATGTGGCGTCATGATCCGCGAGGTACTTCCGATCCAGGATGCCGGCGGCGTTGACGAGCGCGTCGACACCGCCGACCCGCTCATGCACGGCATCCACCAACGCCGCGACACTCTCGTGGCTCGACACGTCCACCGCGAACGCCTCGGCACGACCGCCCGCGTCGCGCACCGACTGAGCCGCGCTCTGCGCGGCATCGAGCGACAGATCCGCGCACAGCACGGTGTGGCCGGCAGCGCCGAGTCGGGCGTTGATGCCGCGACACATACCGCCGGCGGCCCCGGTGATGAGCACGGTGCGATCAGTCTTCGTTTCCATGATTCTCCGTTTCGCGGGATGGGCGAGAGTGGAACAGCGGCTCAGAACGAGCGCGGCAGTTTGAGGTGGAACTCGCCGATGAAGTTGTGCATCATCTCGTCGGTGAGCGGGGCGAACGTGTACAACCGGGCGTCCCGCCAGAAACGTTGCATGGCGTACTCTCGGCTGAGCCCCGATCCGCCCATCGCGCGCATCCCGTTCTCCGCGATCGTGGTCGCCGCTTCGGATGCGGCGAGCTTGGCCATCGCCGACAGGGTCTCGGCCTCACCACCGTCGTCAGCGGCACGCGCAGCTCGCTGGAGAAGACCCCGCGCCCCCTCGATCTTCACGGCGCCGTCGACGAGTCGGTGCTGAAGGATCTGGAATCCCCCGATCGGACGGCCGAAAGCCTGCCTACTCTGCACGTACTCGAGCGCGGCCTCGTGCGCGCCACGTGCGATCCCGAGCGCGACGGCGGCCGCGTTCAGACGCTCGCCGTTGAGGGTGGAGATGACTTGGCGGAACCCCTTGTCGACTTCACCGAGCACGGCATCGTCGGGCAGGATGACGTCGGCGAATCCGACCTCGCATGTCGACAGCCCGTGGATGGCGACGGTGTCCATCTCGTTCACCGTGACCCCGGGCGCATCCGCGGGCACGAGGAACATGGTGATTCCGCTGACGGCCGACCGCTCGATGGGCGAGGTGCGGGCGAGCACCACGAGGAAGCCGCAGTCGGTTGCGCCCGAGATCCACATCTTGGCGCCGTTGACGACCCAGCCGCCCTCAGGCCTGCGGACCGCCTTGGTCTGCATGGCACGGGCGACATCCGTACCGCCTCCGGGTTCCGTCAACGCGAAGGCTGCGCGATGCGCGCCGCTGTACAACTCCGCGAGGTAGTTCTGCCGCTGGGCGTCGGTGCCGTGCTGCGACAGCAGCGTCACCGCCATGTACTGCACCACCAGCGAGACACCGATCGACGTCGCGGTCGCTCCGAGCTCCTCGAGGACGACAGCCTGGCTGGCATGGCTCGGCGCGTCGCCTCCGAGCTCTCCCTCCAGCTGGAGAAGCCCCGCCTCGGCCAGCGCCCTGTACAGCTCTTCGTCGAACGCTTCCCGCTCATCGTGGTCGGACAGCCGTTCAGGTGTGGCGAGCTCGGCAAGGATCTCCCGCACCATGCCGCGCAGGTCGGCCTGATCCTCGGTCTGCTCGATCGGCAACGGACTGTAGTCGCTCATCTCCGCCTCCTCAGTCGGCAACGGTCTCGCCACGGCGCATCATGAGCGCGGTGCGACGGACGACGCACACGAGCTCGTCGTTCTGGTTGTATGCGCGGTGCTCGATCCCGACGATCCCCGTCGTCGGGCGTGACTTCGACACCCGCGTGTCGAGCGCTTCGGTCTCGACACGCAGCGTGTCACCGATGAAGACCGGTTTGGGGAACTCGATGTCTCGGAAGCCGAGATTGCCGAGCGTCGTCCCGAGCGTGGTCTCCTGCACGGGGATGCCGGTCGCGACCCCGAGCGTGAACACGCTGTTCACGATGCGCTGCCCGTACATGCTCTTCCCGGCGAACTCGGAATCGAGATGCAGGGGCTGCACGTTCATCGTCAACGTCGTGAAGAGCAGATTGTCCGTCTCGGTGACGGTGCGGGTGACCGCATGGCGGATGACCTCGCCGACGACGAAGTCTTCGAAATACATGGGCATGGCGTGCTCCTGTTCACTCTGCCGTCTGGACGACGGAAAGTCCCGCGCGCCGCAACTGCTCGCGCGCATTGTTGGCGTGAGCGAGATCGATGTGCTCGCCCTCGAAGCTCACGGCCCCGTGCCCCGCGCGCTCTCCGGCTTCGAAGGCGGCGATCAGTCTCCGGTAGTAATCGACGCGATCGCTTGAGAGGCCGTACTCCTCGTTGGCGATGTCGGCATGCGTCGGATGGATGAGAACCTGACCGGTGAACCCCAGCGCAGCATTGTCGCGGGCGAAGGTGCGCATGCCGTCGAGGTCGCGCACGTCCTGCCACAGGCCGAGAACGATCAGCTCCAGCCCCGCAGCACGGGCAGCGAGCAGGATTCGACTGCGCAGATACAGCGTTTCCAGGCCCTGGGCGCTCCAGCGGAATCCGACCGCCCGCGAGATATCGGCATCCTTCGCGGCAGCGGCCATGACCCCGCCGACACGCGGTCCGCTGAGGATGCTCTCCACGTCGACGATCGACTCTGCCGTCTCGAACGACGGCACGACCTCGACGGATCCCCGCGGGACGCCGTTGAGTATCTCGGCGGCGGCGATCACGCCGTCGAAGGCCACGACGTCGTCGCGATGCCGGAGCATCGGCAGAAGAAGCCCGCCCACACCCTCGACGGCCACGGCGCGTGCGTCGTCCCCGAAGTGCGGAGTCTCCAGTCCATTCACCCTGACCAGCACGGTCTTGCCACCGGAGTACGACGAGATCGCGGTGCGTGCATTCTCACGTGCGAGCGCCTTGTCGGTCTCCGGAACGGCATCCTCGAGGTCGATGATGATGCCGTCGGCCGACGACGAGAGAGCCTTCTGGATCCAGTCCGCCTTGTGTCCGGGGACGAACAGCACCGAGCGCAGTGCCCGCATCAGGCATCCGCCTTGGCGAACTCGGCGAGAAGCGTTCCTGACGGCGTCGACTGCCCGATCTCGGCGTGCACCGCGGCGATGACACCGTCCTGCTGCGCCTGGATCGGATTCTCCATCTTCATGGCTTCGAGGACGAAGAGCACCGTTCCGGCGCTGACCTCGTCACCCGGTGCCACGTTGATCTTGACGATCGTGCCCTGCATCGGAGCCTTGACGGTGCCGTCCCCGGCCTTCTTCCGGGAGCGCCCTCCGGCCGTTCGAGGCCCGGCCCCTCGCGAGGCGGCCGGCTCAGTAGGTGCGAGGACGCCCGCTGGCGCGGCCACGACGCCCTCCGGGAAGAAGGGAATCCGATACCAGCGTCCGCCCACCTCCACCTCGAAGCGGTCTTCCGGCTCTTCGTCGAATTCGGGGAACTCCACGTCGGACTCGAGCCAGAGCGTGTTGATCTCCATGCCACGGAAGGCAGCGAGGCCGATGATGTGACGAGCCGCCGGAGCCGTCGTGGCGACGCCGGCGACGGCCAGGCGCGCAAGCCCGTCACGCAGCTGGTCGATGGCCTCCTCACGAGTGGGTGCGGCGGAGATCAATTTGCCGATGAGGCTGTCGTAGAGCGGCAGCACCTCGTCGCCGCTCTCGTAGCCGGCATCCCATCTCAGGCCATCATCGTTCGGCGCATCCAGCGTAGCGATGGGGCCGGGCGCGGGGAGGAACAGCCCACCGGAGGCGTCTTCGGCGTTGACGCGAGCTTCGATCGCCGCGCCGGTGATGCGGACGTCCGCCTGCGTCATGCCGAGTGGCTCGCCGTCCGCGACCCGCAGTTGGAGCTCGACGAGATCGAGGCCGGTCACGGCCTCGGTCACCGGATGCTCCACCTGGATTCGCGTGTTCATCTCGAGGAAGAAGAACGCCCCGTCCTCGACGAGGAACTCGACCGTACCCGCACCCACGTAGCCGACGTGGCCGGCCAGTCGCACTGCGGCTTCGCCCATCGCGGCCCGGAGCTCGTCGCTCAGCCCAGGTGCAGGAGCCTCTTCGATGAGCTTCTGGTGACGGCGCTGTACCGAGCAGTCGCGGTCACCGAGATACACGATCTCGCCGTGGCTGTCACCGAACACCTGCACCTCGACGTGGCGGGCGTTCACCAGGTAGCGCTCGCAGTACACCTCGCCGTTGCCGAAAGCCGCGGTCGCCTCGCGCACGGCGGCGGCGAATGCTTCAGGCGCTTCGTCGGCCGAACGGATCTCGCGCATGCCGCGTCCGCCGCCGCCGTATGCGGCTTTCACCAGCACCGGGTACCCGTGTGCGTCGCCGAATGCGATGACCTCGTCGGCGGATGTGATCGGCCCGTCGGAGCCAGGGGCGAGCGGAACCTTCGCCTCCACGGCGACGGCGCGGGCAGCGACCTTCTCGCCCATCGTCGTGATGGCACCCGCCGACGGGCCGATGAATGCGATCCCGGCGTCCGTGATCGCCTCTGCGAACGACGCGTTCTCGGCCAGGAACCCGTAGCCGGGGTGCACGGCCTGTGCCCCGGTGCGCTTCGCCGCCTCGACGATCTTCGCGACGTTGAGGTAGTTGTCGCTCGCGGGGCCCCCGCCGAGCGGGAACGCCTCGTCGGCGGTCCGCACGTGCAGGGCACCGGCATCCGCATCGGAGTACACGGCCACGGTCGCGATGCCGAGGCGCTTGGCGGTGCGCATCACGCGAACGGCGATCTCGCCGCGGTTGGCAATCAGGATCTTCTCGAACATCTCAGTCTCTCTTGCTGTTCTTCGGCGGATCAGTTCCAGCCGAGCTTGTGCTTCAGCTGCTCCTTGACGAGCTTTCCCGCGCCCGAGCGCGGCAGTTCGGACGCCCTCATGAAGGCGAACTCCTTGGGGATCTTGTACCCGGCAAGTTGGGTGCGAAGGAACGTCGACAGCTCCCCCGCATCGGCCTCGCGGCCCTCGCGCAACGACACGACTGCGCGGACCTCCTCGCCCCAGGCCTCGTTCGCGACGCCGACGACGGCGGCTTCGAGCACGGCGGGGTGCAGATAGAGGGCCTGCTCGATCTCGACGCAGTAGACGTTCTCGCCGCCGGACTTGATCATCTCCTTCAGTCGGTCTTTGAAGAAGTAGTACCCGCGGTCGTCCTGTGTGGCGAGATCGCCGGTGTGCAACCATCCGTCGACGATCGTCTCGGCGGTGGCCTGCGGCCGCCGGTGGTAGCCGGTCATGATGCTGGGGCCGCGAACGCAGATCTCACCCAGTTCGCCCGGCTCGACCGCACGATCATCGCCGTCGATGCTCATCAGCTTCGACTCGACGAGCGTGTACTCCTGACCGATGGATCCGTCGACACCGGGGTCGAGCATGTCGTCATGGTGGAGCCTCGTCACCATCGGTCCTGCTTCTGAGAGCCCGTACCGGAAGAACAGCTTGGCGTTGGGCATGGTCTCGATGAACTCGACCTTGTTGGGCATGCGGAGCAGGCCGGCCCCCGTGTGCATCGCCCTGAAGTGCTTCTGCACCTCCGGGGCCTCGAAAGCGCCCGCCTGCATTAGCCGGCGCATCATGTTCGGGATCATGAAGCTATTGGTGGCCCGCTCACGACCGACCCATTCCACGAATTCCTGCTCGTCGAACTTGTCGACGAGCACGGTGGTCTTTCCCGCCACGAAGTGTGTGACCAGCCACGTCAGCAGACCTGCTGAATGGAACATCGGGGTGACGAGGAGGCCGCGCTCCTGGGGGTGTGCACCGATCCCGAGGTCGATGTACTCGTTGAATGCGTTCGCGGTGGCCGCACGATGCGACAGCACCACGGCCTTCGAGGTGCCGGTGCTGCCGCCCGTGTAGATCAGGCAGAGGGCGTCATCGGGTGCGACGACGTCGGGAGCCTCTCCCTCGCCGATGCGCAGCGCGTCGACGCGCGGTTGTTCGATCACGCGCGGCAGACGCTTCGTCTCGGGTCGCGCGGCGATGATGCTGAGCGCGTCGTTGAGCAATGACAGGAAGCGATCCTCCACGACGACGATCGACGTCTCGCTCTCGCGGATCCCCTCGGCCAACTCTTCCGCTGCCCACCGCCAGTTGTACGCGGTGTAGATGCCGCCGCTGATCGCCGTGCCGATGAAGACTTCCGCGTTGAACACTGTATTGCCGGCGAGGACGCCGACGGTGCCTCCCGGCTGCACGCCCGCGGCGCGCAACCCACGGGCGAGTTGCCATGCTCGCTCGGCGACCTCGCCGAACGTCACCCGACCGTCGATGCCGACGAAAGCTTCTCGGTCGGGGTGCCGCCGAGCGTTGAGCCGAGTCCATTCTCCGATGGTGCGCATCTTTGCTTCTCCATGTCATAAACAAACGTACAAGCGTTCGTCTGTCATCGAGTGTAGCTCATCGGAGAACGGACGCAAGCCCGGCAGACCGGATACTCAGCCGAGAGTGGCGAGGTGCTCGCTCACGCGCGTATCCGCGTTCTCCACGCTCAGACTGCGGAGCACCATGGTGGTGTAGATCTCGATGATCTCGTCGAGCGGGAGGCCGCCATCTTCGCGGTACCAGCCGGCAACGTGCGTTCCGATCGCGACGATGCTGAATGCGTGAAGCCGGGCATTGAGGATGTCGGCTTCACCGGCTTCCCCTACCCGGACGATCAACTCCTCCAGCAGCTTGCGATACTCGCGGCGCTTCTGGGAGAGCTCAGCGCG
Source organism: Microbacterium sp. KHB019 (assembly GCF_037285405.1). Lineage (NCBI taxonomy): Bacteria > Bacillati > Actinomycetota > Actinomycetes > Micrococcales > Microbacteriaceae > Microbacterium > Microbacterium sp. KHB019. Next base: position 233,840 of record NZ_JBBDHF010000004.1, read on the forward strand.
CGCGTCGTCGCGCAACGACCGGAGTTCGGTGTTGCCGATGAATACTTCCTGCGCACGCTCAGCGTGAAATCGGATGTGGCATTCGACGAAGGCGATGAGCCTGTCGACGGGGTCGGTGGGACCGTCCAGAGCCTCTTCCATCAGCGCGTTCAGGTCATCCATCGTCCCGCCCATCACAGAGAGGAGCAGATCCTCCTTGCTCGTGATGTGGTTGTAGAGGCTTCCGACCTTGATGCCTACTGCAGCAGCGATGTTGCGGAGGCTTGTGGCCTCGTAGCCGTGCTTCACGAAACTGGCCGCCGCCTCACGTCGAATCGCCGCCGCCGTCTGCTGCCCGCTGGCCGTAACCCCCGTCATACCCAATACTCCTGTCGCGTGCTCACACGAACGTCCGTCCGCAGGACGCTCTAGCTTCACTTCTACCAGGTGGGCGCGTCAAGGTCACGGAATGCTGCCGTCGAAACGCGCCATCCGGTACTGCCTCGCCCACTCAAGGTGACCCCCGAGCTCGGCGGCCGCTCGCAACGCGAACCCGGGCTCGCGGAGGAACTGCCGCGCGGCGAAGATCACATCCGCGCCACCGTCGACCAGGGCCGTCTCCGCTTGTCGCGGCTCAGTGATGAGACCCGCCGCGCCGACGGGCACCCCCGCGCTCTCACGAACCGCACGCGCGAGGGGCAACTGGTAGCCAGGGCCGACCGGGATCTCCTGTCGATGGTCGTTGCCGGCCGACGAGATCGAGACGAAATCGACCCCGAGGTCACGGAGCACGGGCACGAGACGCTGCGTATCAGCCAGAGACCAGCCGCCCTGCACCCAGTCCGTCGCGGAGAGCCGGATGAGCAAGGGCATGCCATCCGGGATCGCGCCGCGAACGGCTGACACCGTCTCGCGGACGATTCGGGTGCGGTTCTCGTAGCTGCCGCCATACTCATCCTCACGTCGATTCGAGATTGGCGAGAGGAACTGGTGCTGCAGGTATCCGTGCGCAGCGTGAATCTCGACGCCGTCAAACCCCGCGGCGACTGCGCGCCTCGCCGCTGCGGTGAAGTCGTCGATGACTCCCGAGATGCCGTCAGCAGTCAGCGCCTGTGGCTCCGGCAGCTCACCGAACGGGACACCGGAGGGCCCCACCGTCTCCCATCCGCCCTCATCGACAGGCAAATAGCCGCGCCCCTGGAACGGCGGTCGGTTCGACGCTTTCCGCCCTGCGTGAGCCAACTGCACGACGATCGGCGTCTCCTGCGAGTGTACGAACTCGACGACCGGCTCCCAGGCAGCAGCCTGCTCATCGGTCCAGATCCCCGCGTCGGTGGAACTGATCCGGCCCTCAGGGTTCACTGCCGTCGCCTCGGTGATGATCAGACCGGCCCGGCCGATCGCGAACGACCCGAGGTGCACCAGGTGCCACGGCTGGACGACGCCGTCGCGCGCGGAGTACTGACACATGGCCGCGACCCAGAGCCGGTGCCGCGCGGTGACCGAACGCAACGTGATCGGCTCGAACAACCGAGGCGGAGCTTGGGACTTGGGCATCAGGTGTCACCTCTTCGTGATTCTAGCGAACGGTTGCTTGTTAGTTTACACTGAAGCATGCGCCCATCGAAGACCGGATTCAAGGAGGAACCGTGAAGCTCATTTCGTTCACTGACGCGGGTCGCGTCTCCTGGGGCTCGCTCGACGGTGAGATCATCCGCGATCTCGGTGCGGTCGGAGCCTCCGCAGGTCGATCGCTCGGCGACGTCCTGCGAAACGGCGCACTGTGGGACGTCGTCGAATCCGCAGCGGGCGCGACGGTGATCGCACGCGACAGTGTGGACCTGCTCCCCCCGGTCCCTGATGCACAGAAGATCATCTGCGTCGGTCTCAATTACGCCGATCACATCAAAGAGATGAATCGGCCGTGGCCTGAGAAGCCTGTGATCTTCACCAGGTTCGCCGACTCGCTCGTAGGCGACGGCGATGACCTGGTCGCTCCCGGGAACAGCACATCGTTCGACTACGAGGGCGAATTCGCCGTGGTGATCGGGCGCGAGGCGCGTCACGTTGATGAGGCGCACGCACTCGATCACGTACTCGGGTACACGATCATGAACGACGGATCGCTGCGCGACTATCAGCGTCATACGTCGCAGTTCACGCCCGGCAAGAACTTCCCCCGCAGTGGCAGCCTCGGCCCTGCCATCGTCACCACCGACGAGTTCGGCGCGGTGGGATCACAGCGGATCCAGACCCGCGTCAACGGACAGATCGTGCAGGATTCGAGTCTCGACCAACTCGTCTTCGACGTCGCCCACCTCGTCGCGTACTGCTCCGAATGGACGACATTGCGCCCCGGAGACATCATCGCCACGGGCACTCCTGGCGGTGTCGGTGACGGCCGCAAGCCCGCGCTCTGGCTCACCCCGGGCGACGTCCTCGAAATCTCGGTCGACGGGCTCGGAACGCTCACCTCTCCCGTCGCAGCAGAACACTGACCACTACAGAAAGGAATGATCATGACCGATGCACCCAAGGAGTTGAAGAAGCTCTCGGTTCAGCGCAAGGACGAGCTGCCCATGGCTCCTGGCCAGACAGCGAAGGCGCGACGGTACTCCGGCGTCTCCGTCGAGACGACCGAGGTCGAGAACCTCTGGTTCGGCAAGGTCTACACCGGGCCCGGTGAGGTCTCCGATCCACACCACCACGGCGAGGCCGAGACCGGGGGCTATGTGTTCAAGGGGAACGGCTTCATCCGCTTCGGCGAGCGTTATGAGGACATTCTCTATATGTCGGAGGGGGACTTCGTCTACGTTCCGCCGTTTGTCCCGCACATTGAGGGCAACCTGAGCCACACCGAGGAGCTCGTCTGGATGACGACCCGCACTCCAGACAACATCGTGGTCAACCTCGAGAACCAGGACGTTGCCGACATCGACATCAAGTACATCGACTGACGCGCGGGGTGCGCCGGCACGGGCGGCGCACCCAGTAGCGTGAGGATGTGGCCCGACTCCGTCCGCTCCCGATCGATCCGCTCGCCGAGGCGAAGCGGCAGTGGCTCGCGCACGGATGGACCGATGCCGCCGACGGCATGACCGCCGTCATCTCGGTGATGCGGGCGCAGCAGCTTCTGCTCGCCCGAGTGGATGCCGCGCTCAAGCCGTTCCGGCTGAGCTTCGCCCGCTACGAGGTGCTGCGGTTGCTGGCGTTCAGCCGCGCCGGCCGGCTCCCGCTGTCGAGCGTCGTCTCCCGACTGCAGGTGCACGCCACGACTGTCACGAGCACGGCCGAACGTCTGGTGCGCGACGAGTTCGTCGTGCGCGAACCGCACCCGCACGATGGGCGGGCCGCGATGCTGGCTCTCACCGAGGCCGGACGGGACCTCGTCGAGCGGGCGACCGCGGCTCTCAACAGCCAGGTCTTCACCAACCCGGGTCTCAGCGATACCGACACCGCCGACCTCGTCGCCATCGTCGCCAGGCTCCGCCGGGATGCCGGCGACTTCACCGAACCGCGCCCCCAGCCCGACCCGCTCTGAGTTGCGGATGCCAGTCGCGATCGCGGTTTCGGTCGAGCGCGACTCCGCGTAACCTGACGGGCATGTCCGAACTGCAGCTCACCACCACCCTCGAGCCCCGCGGCCCTGCCGCCGCGATCGTCCTCACCGACGAGGAGGTCGCGTCGCTGGGCGCCGGCAAGGCGTTCCCCGTCGTGGTCGACTTCGGCGATCGCAGCATCCGCCTGCGCCTGGCCCGCATGGGCGGGCAGAACCTGATCGGCTTCAGCAAGGCCGCACGCGCCGAAGTCGGGCTCTCCCCTGGCGACGAGGTCGAGGTGACGATCCGGGTGGATGCCGAGGAGCGTGTCGTGGAGCTCCCGCCGGCACTCGCCGAGGCACTGGATGCCGACCCCGCCGCCCGTGCGGCCTTCGACGCGTTCGCACCGTCCAAGCGCAAGGAGATGGCGCGGCAGATCACCGAGGCGAAGCAGGACGAGACCCGACAGCGGCGGTTGGAGAAGGTACTCGACGCGTTGCGCGGGTGACCGGGGCACGCATGCACGACCACGGCACAGGTGCACGACCACGGCACAGGTGCACGACCAAACCTCCTGGGGTGGCCCGCGTGTCGTGGAGTGTTGTCGTGTTTCCTCTCCTTATCAGGCCGCGACCAGTGTGGTCGGGGCGGTGAGTCGGGCCATGGTCTCGGCGGGTGTTGCGTAGCCGAGGGCTTGATGGCGCCGCTTGTGGTTGAACATGTCGATGTAGTCACGGACTTCCCAGGCCGCGGACTGACGGGTCGTGAACGTGAGCCAACGCAGTCGCTCGTTCTTCAACTTGGAGAAGAACGACTCCGCGACCGCGTTATCCCAGCACTCGAACTTCGCGCCCATCGAACGGCGGATCGCGTGTGTGCCGCAGAATCGCGTGAACCGTTTCGAGCGGTACTGGGTGCCGTGATCCGAGTGGAAGATCGCGCCAGCGGTGACGATCCCGGTGCGGATCGCTCGGCGCAACGCCGTCACGATCAGTTCTGCGGTCTGCCGTTTCCCGGTGGCGTATCCGAGGACCATCCGGGTGGCCAGATCGATCACGGTCGCGACATAAAGCCATCCCTGGGCGGTCGGAACATAAGTGATGTCACCGACGAGGACGGTCCCTGGGACCGTGATCGCAAACCGACGATCGACCAGGTCCGGCGGGTCAGGGACAACGCGAGCTCGCGCGGCGGAGCGCCGGAACGCCGCCTGCGCGGCAGGCGGCATCAGGCCCAGACCACGCATCGCTTTGAGCACCGTCTTCCGATTCGCCGACAGATCATGCTCCGCGGCCAGCGTCGCCGTGATCTTGCGGTGCCCGTCCGCGCGACCCGAGTCAATGAACGCCCCGAGCACTTTGGCCAACAACACGGAGCGGCGCAGAGCCGACACGGACTGCGGCCGGCCCCGCCAGGCATAGAACCCCGACTCGGACACCGCGAAACGCTCACACAGATACGAAACAGGGAACTGCGCCTTCATCCCCTCGATCACCGCGAATCGTTCCGCCGGTGCGAGATCTGCCGGATGAAGGCCTTCGCTTTTCTCTCAAAATCAAGATCCCTCTGCAACCGGGCATTCTCCCGCTCAAGCTCCCAGATCCGCCGCCGAGCGGCATCCGACATCGACCCGTCAGGATCGATTTGCGCCTTCCGCGCCCGCACGACCCACGCATACAACGTGTCTTCCTTCAGGCCGAGATCTGCCGCGATATCGCGGATCGTCCGCCCCGGCGACTCCCGCACGATCCGCACCGCGCTCGCACGCTCCTCCGGCGAATACCACCGCCGATCCGTCTTCCGCGGACGCCGATCCACACGCCGCTTCTTCTCATCACTCATCACATCACCAAGACAAGACTCCACCATCCCTGGGCCACCCCATCCGCTTTCGCCGTGCAGGTGTGCCCGCGTCGTGCAAGTGGGCCGAGCCGCCTACCGGTTCGTGAAGTTCGGCGACCGCTTCTCGCGGAAGGCGCTCATCCCTTCCTTCTGATCCTCGGTGTCGAAGAGCGCCGCGAAGGCCTGCTTCTCGTGTGCGAGGCCCTCGGCGAGGGTCGTCTCCATCGCGGCATCCAGCGCGGCCTTCGCGGCGTAGACCGATGGCAGGCTCTTCGACGCGATGGTCTCAGCGAGCTTCGTCGCCTCATCCAGCAGATCGGATGCCGGCACCACCCGCGACACGAGACCGGCACGCTCCGCCTCCTCGGCGCCCATCAGACGCCCCGACAGGACGAGCTCCGCCGCCTTGTAGTACCCGACAGCCCGGATGAGGCGCTGCGTGCCGCCCATTCCGGGGATCACCCCGAGGTTGATCTCGGGCTGACCGAACTTCGCGGTGTCGGCGGCGAGGATGATGTCGCACATCATCGCGAGCTCGCATCCGCCGCCGAGTGCGAAGCCGCTCACAGCGGCGATGACGGGAGTGCGGACTGCGGCGAATTCGGTCCACGCACCGAAGTGATCGGTGGAGAGCATGTCGGATGCCGTCATCCCCTCCATCTCCTTGATGTCGGCGCCGGCGGCGAACGCCTTCTCGGAACCGGTCACGACGATCGCACCGACGCCCTCATCGCGGTCGAAAGCGGTGGCCGCAGCCGTGACCTCGTCGGCGATCTGCCCGTTCAGGGCGTTCAGCGCGTGCGGGCGGTTCAGGATGATCCAGCCCACGCGTCCGCGTTGCTCGACAAGGATCGTCTCATACTCGGTCATCGGATTCCTCTCCGTCGGGGTCGTGCTCAAGTCTGCCGGATGCCGGTCAGACGCGGCCGTCGCGGATGTCGGTGATGATGCCGGAGAAGTCGCGACCGGCGCCGTCGCCGGAGGCGAAGGCCGCGTACAGCTCCTGCGCCAGTCGGCCCATCTTCGCGTCGGTGTCGGTCTGCTCGATCGCCTTCAGCGCGAGCCCGAGGTCCTTCGCCATGAGCGCTCCGGCGAACCCCGGCTGGTAGTCGCGGTTCGCCGGACTCGTCGGAACCGGTCCGGGTACAGGGCAGTTGGTCGACAGCGCCCAGCACTGCCCCGACGCCTGCGACACCACGTCGTACAGGGCTTCGTGTGCGAGGCCGAGGCGCTCGCCCAGCACGAACGCCTCACCCACGACGATCTGCGATACCGCGAGGATCATGTTGTTGCACACCTTCGCCGCCTGGCCGAGGCCTGGCCCGCCGCAGTGCACGATCCGCTTGCCCATCGCCTCGAGCAGGGGGCGGGCCGCCTCGAAGTCCTCATCGGACCCGCCGACCATGAACGCGAGCGTGCCGTTCTCGGCTCCGACCACGCCACCCGAGACCGGGGCATCCACGTTGCGATGCCCCGCTGCAAGAGCGAGTTCGTGCGCAGCGCGTGCCTCGTCGACGGCGATCGTCGACGACTCGATGAACAACGTGCCAGGAGCGGCGGCGGCCAGCAGCCCGCCCTGATACGCCTCGAGCACGTGCTTGCCCGCCGGGAACATCGTGATGACGACGTCCGCACCGGCCGCGGCCTCCGGCCCCGACTCGCCGACGACCAACCCGGCGTCGGCAGCGGCGGAACGCGCGACCTCCATCACGTCGAAGGCGACGACATCGTGACCCGCCTTGACCAGGTTCAGGGCCATCGGCAGCCCCATGTGTCCGAGGCCCAGGAAGGCGATACGGGTCATGATGCGCTCCTCACCGGTTCGCTCGCCGTGCTGCGCATGGATGCGGAGCCTGCGGGGCGGAGCATCTCGCGGCCCACGATGAGTCGCATGATCTCGTTGGTCCCCTCCAGGATCTGGTGGACGCGCAGGTCGCGAACGACCTTCTCGATTCCGTAGTCCTGAAGGTAGCCGTACCCGCCGTGCAGCTGAAGAGCACGGTTGGCGACGTCGAATCCGGCATCCGTCGCGAAGCGCTTGGCCATGGCGCAGCGCATCGTGGCATCCGGAGCCTTCTCGTCCACAGCCTGTGCGCCGTCCCTGACCATCAGCCGCGCGGCCTGCAGTTCGGTGCGCATGTCGGCGACGGCGAACAGGATCGACTGCTTCTCGGCGAGCGGCTCACCGAATGCGACTCGCTCGTGCACGTACTGCACGGCGCGGTCGAGCGCCCATTGCGCGCCGCCGAGCGAGCAGGCGGCGATGTTGAGCCGGCCGCCGTTGAGAGCCGACATCGCGATCGCGAATCCGGTTCCCTCGTCGCCGAGCATGGCGGATGCCGGAACACGGACGCCGTCGAAGATCACCTGGCGCGTGGGCTGCGCGTGCCAGCCCATCTTCTTCTCCAGCGCACCGAAGCTCAGCCCGTCGGCATCGCCGGGGACGAGGAATGCGCTGATGCCGCGAGCGCCGCTTGCAGAGTCGCCGGTGCGAGCCATGACGACGTAGACCGCCGCTTCGCCGGCGCCGGAGATGAACTGCTTGACACCGGTGAGGACGAACTCGTCGCCCTCGCGGACCGCGCTGGTCGCGATGGCTGCGGCGTCCGATCCTGCACCCGGCTCGGTGAGGCAGTAGCTGCCGAACCCTGACATCCCGGTGAGTTCGGGCAGCCAGCGGCCGCGCTGGGACTCGTCGCCGTAGGTGTCGATCATCCAGGCGACCATGTTGTGGATGGAGATGTACGACGCGATGGCGGGGTCGCCCTTCGCGAGCTCCTCGAAGATCGCGACGGTGTCGACCCGGGAGAGGCCGGTGCCGCCGGACTCCTCGCGGACGTAGATGCCGCCCAGCCCCAGTTCGCCGCCGCGGTGCAGCGACTCCCTCGGGAACAGGTGCTTCTCATCGCGCTCGCCCGAGAACGGGGCCAACTCCGTCTCGGCGTATTCGCGCACGGCGCCGAGGATGGCCTCGCGCTCTTCGGCGGTGGTGGTGATCATCGTCATGTGCGTTCCTTGTGGGCTCAGTGCATGGTCGGGATGACGAAGCTGGCGCCGTCACGGGTGTCATGAGACAGCCAGCGGCTCGTCACCGTCTTGGTCTTCGTGTAGAAGCGGAAGGCGTCGGCGCCGTGCTGGTTGAGGTCTCCGAAGCCGGACTTCTTCCAGCCGCCGAACGTGAAGTACGCGATCGGGACGGGGATCGGCACGTTGACGCCGACCATGCCCACGTTCACGCGTGCGGTGAAGTCGCGGGCTGCGTCGCCGTCGCGGGTGAAGATCGCGACGCCGTTCCCGAATTCGTGGTCGGAGGCCATCGCCAGCGCCTCTTCGTAGTCGTTCGCCCGCGCGATCACGAGCACCGGTCCGAAGATCTCCTCGCGGTAGATCGACATGTCCGTCGTCACGTTGTCGAACAGCGTCGGGCCGAGGTAGAAGCCCTCCTCATGCCCGTCGACGGAGAAGCCTCGGCCGTCGGCGAGCAGTGTCGCTCCGGCATCCACGCCCTGCTGGATGTAGTCCTCGACGCGCTCGACCGCGGCGCGGCTGACGAGCGGCCCGTAGTCGACGCCCTGGGAGAGCGAGGGTCCGATCTTGAGTTGCGCGACCCGCTCGGTGAGCTTGGCGGCGAGGGCGTCGGCGGTCTCCTTGCCGACGGGGACCGCGACCGAGATCGCCATGCAACGCTCGCCCGCCGAGCCGTAGCCGGAGCCGATGAGAGCGTCGACCGCCTGGTCGAGGTCGGCGTCGGGCATCACGATCATGTGGTTCTTCGCGCCGCCGAAGCACTGCGCGCGCTTGCCGTGCGCGGCTGCGGTCTCATAGATGTACTGCGCGATCGGGGTGGATCCGACGAAGCCGACCGCCTTGACGCGGTCGTCGGCGAGCAGCGTGTCGACGGCTTCCTTATCGCCGTGGATGACGTTGAGGATTCCCTCGGGCAGACCCGCTTCCAGGAACAGCTCGGCCAGACGAACCGGTACCGAGGGGTCGCGCTCACTGGGCTTGAGGATGAAGGCGTTGCCGGCGGCGAGCGCCGGCCCCGCCTTCCACAGCGGGATCATGGCAGGGAAGTTGAACGGCGTGATGCCGGCGACCACGCCGAGCGGCTGACGCATCGAGTACACGTCGATGCCGGTGCCCGCCTGCGTGGAGTACTCGCCCTTGAGCAGGTGCGGTGCACCGATGCAGACCTCGATGACCTCGAGACCGCGCTGGATATCACCCTTGGCGTCGTCGAGGGTCTTGCCGTGCTCACTGGAGAGGAGCTCGGCAAGCGCGTTCATGTCACGATTCACGAGATCGACGAAGCGCATCAGGACCCGAGCGCGCTTCTGGGCATTGGTGGCCGCCCATCCCGGCTGGGCAGCCTCGGCGTTCTCGATCACGCGACAAACCTCATCGGCCGAAGCCAGCGGCACCCGCGCCTGCACGGCACCGGTGCTCGGATCGAAAACGTCACTGAAGCGTCCGGCATCCGGCGTGATGAGCGATCCGCCTATGAGATGCGGGATTGTACGAGTCATTGTGCACTGTCCCTTCACGCCTTCTTTGGCGTGATGTCCAGATTACTCGGCATCCCGGGGATTTACTAGGGCGTCCTTGTATCCTTCGAAACGCACTCGGTCCTGGTGTTCCCGGCGCGTTCACCGATGAGACACTTTCGGCACGTAGAACTGCTCTTGCGCGGAGCGACTCAGACCGGATCGGGTAGTCAGAAGCTTTCCGCGCACGGTGAGCTCAGCTCCCGAAAAGACCCCCGCCGAATCGGGTCGGCGGGGGTCTTGCCTTTCTGCGATGCCGTGTCAGCGGACGATGTTTCCGTTCACGTGCACCTTGCCCTTCGCGATGCTGACGATCGTGCCAGGACCGCCGGAGAGATCCGCCGTCGCCGCCCACACTGTGCCGTTGGATGTGACCGCCACAGAGAGTGCCCCGCTGAGGGCGGCGTACGTCGACGGGGTACCGGCGGTGACTTTGGTCACCCCTGCGCCGAACAGTTCAGCGACATAGACGTCCTTGCCTTTGACCGCTGCGCTCGTCGGACCGGACAGTCCGGACACGAGCTGCGTGACAGAGCCACTTCTGGCGTCGACCTCCCACAGCGCCCCTTGCGAGGCGCTCTCCCCAGGGAAGCCCGGCAGGGTGGTGACGTAGATCGTGTTGCCACTGCCGACGGCGACGCCTGTTGGCACCGGTTCGACATAGTAGGTGTCACCCGCCGCACACGCGGGCAGGCCGAGCATCCCGGCGGTCTCGGCGGTGAGCGTCACCGGCACGGGCGGCAGCACCGCCAGCGTGCTGATCTGCCCGGAGTCGGTCACCCTCATCACGGCGTTGGCACCTGCATCGGCGACCAGCCAATCGCCCTTCCACGACGCGACGTTGTAGGCGTGCGCATCGATCAGGCCCGGGTAGCTCAGCGGCATCTCGCCGGCGGCGTCGATGACGCACTGGCTCGGGTCGATGATGCCGTAGGTGTTGGCCCCATCAGGGTTGTTCGCGACCTCGTACGCGTGCAGATCGGCGTAGACGGTCGCCCCCTTCGGGCCGCGGATGTTGAGCCCGCTCTGCAGAATCACCGGAGGTTCGGTGGATCCGTCCTCGATCGACGATCCCCAGGCCATCGATGCGCCGCGGATCGCGAGGCCCGTTAGACCCGGGATGCCTTCGACGAGCGGAGCGACCTGTCCGTCGGGCTGCAACTGGCCGATCGTCCCCGTCGCTCCATCGGCGATGTACACGCGCGTGCCGTCGAGGGCGATGCTGAAGGGCGCGCCAAGCTGCGTGGACCACTCCTGCGGGACTGGCGGGTCGGATGCGGCCGTCGCGGTCGCGGGGAGTCCGAGGCCCAATGCCACGGCAGCCGCCGCGGCGAGAACCATTCGAATGCTGCGCATACCTAACTCCGATCTCGGTGTGAGCCGTCCTCAGCGACGACTCATCCGGGATTCTCCTCCGCGGTGCGGCGGCTGCAATCGGGGTTATGCCCCATCTTGGCGCCGACGATCCCCCCATTTGGGCAGATCAGGAGTCAGAGCGTCTCGACGATCAGCGCGTTGGCCATACCGCCGCCCTCGCACATCGTCTGCAGGCCGTAGCGGCCACCCGTCGCGTGGAGGTGGTCGAGCAGCGTGCCGAGCAGCCGCGTGCCCGATGAGCCGAGCGCATGCCCGAGCGCGATCGCGCCGCCCCGCGGATTGAGCCTGGCGGGGTCGGCGTCGAGTTCCGCGGCCCACGCCAGCGGTACCGAGGCGAATGCCTCGTTCACTTCATACGCGTCGAGGTCATCGATGCCGAGTCCTGCCCGCTCGAGCACCCGGTGGGATGCCGGAATCGGCCCCGTCAGCATGAACATCGGATTATCGCCGACCACGTCGAACGCGCGGAAACGCGCACGCGGAGTCAGCCCCAATGCTTCGGCGCGCTCGGCGCTCATCAGCAGGGCGGCGGAGGCACCGTCGGTCAGCGGCGAGGAGTTGCCCGGCGTGATGCGCCAGTCCAGCTCCGGGAAGCGGGCCGCGAGCGCGTCGGTGCGGAAGGATGCCGGGAGCCCGGCGAGCTTGTCGACGGTGGTTCCGGCGCGCACGGTCTCGTCGCCCCGCGCCTCCGGCGCCTCGGGCACGGGGACGATCGTCCGGTCGAAGAATCCGCCCTCCCACGCTTGCGCTGCACGCCGGTGCGACTCGGCGGCGAACGCGTCGAGGTCGTCACGGGTGAGGTTCCACTTCTGGGCGATGAGCTCGGCAGACACGCCCTGGTTCACGAGGCCGTCCGGGTAGCGTGCGCGCATGCGCGGCGACATCGGCGAGACGCCGGCGAGCGATGAGCCGAGCGGCACGCGGCTCATCGACTCCACTCCCCCGACGATGACGATGTCATAGGCTCCGGCGGCGATGCCCTGTGCGGCGAAGTGCACGGCCTGCTGACTCGAACCGCACTGCCGGTCGATGGTCGTCGCCGGGACGGTCTCGTCGAACCCGGCCGCCAGCGCCGCCTGCCGTGCGATGTTCATCGCCTGCTCGCCGATCTGGCTCACGCATCCGAGCAGCACGTCGTCGACCTGCGTCGATTCCAGCCCGTTGCGCTCGAGGATCTGCTGCAGCACTCCGGCAGCGAGATCGACCGGATGCACCTCCGACAGCACCCCGCCGGGCTTGCCGCGCCCTACCGGGGTGCGGACGACATCGACGACGACGGCTTCATTGCTCATGGTCCCAGTCTGCCCCGCAAACCCGCAGGCGGCGCGGTATCCGCTCACTTACACTCGTATGCGGCCATCCGCCGCCCACTCCCCACACTCACATCCGAGCAGCATCCCGAGGACCCACCTTGTCCGAGCCCATCACCGTGTCCATCCGCCGCGAGGTCGACCCCGAGCACGTGCCCGAGGCGACCGCCTGGGTGCAGACCGGCGTGAATCTCGCAAACCGCTATCCCGGGTTCCTCGGCTCAGGGTGGGTGCGGGCCGGCCAGGACTCGCACGTCTGGCACATGCTGTACCGCTTCGCCACCGAAGAGGACCTCGTCACCTGGGAGAGGTCCCCCGAACGCGAGTGGTGGCTGTCGATGGGCGAAGGGTTCGTGCTCAGCGAGCGCACCAAGCGCCGCACCGGCATCGAGGGCTGGTTCGACGAGCCGACCACCGGAACCATCACGGTCCCGAACCCGGATACCGGCGGCACGACGACGGTCGCGATGGTGCACACACCGCCGCGCTGGAAGCAGGCCGTGTCGATCTGGCTCGGGTTCTTCCCCGTCAACCTCGCGTTCAATTACGCGATCGCGCCTGTCCCCGGGTGGGACCTGCTGCCGATCTGGCTGCGCGCGCTCGCCACGACCGTCGTGCTGACGCCGATCATGACGTACTGGGTGCTGCCGTGGGTGACACTGATGCTGCGCCCGTGGCTGAATCGCTGACCCCGGCTCAGCCCGCCGCCTCCTCCGGCCGCTCCTGCACATCGATCGCAGCGGTGTCCGGCACGTACTCGTCAATGTGCCGCTCATCCGGTCCGTTGTATGCCGACAGCGGGCGGATCAGCGCGTTCGACGCCTGCTGCTCCAGAATGTGTGCGGTCCACCCGGTGATGCGCGCCGCGATGAACAGCGGCGTGAACGTGAGCGTGTCGTATCCGATGAGGTTGTACGCCGGACCCGACGGGTAATCCAGGTTCGGGTAGATGCCCTTCCGCGAGACGAACTCGTCCTCGAGCGTCGAGTAGAGCTCGGCGACATCCGGTCGGTCGTAGTGCTCGACGAGCGTGTCGAGCGCGGCCTTCATCGTCGGCACGCGCGAGTCGCCGCGCTTGTAGACGCGGTGTCCGAAGCCCATGATCTTGCGCTTCTCGGCGAGCGCGGTGTCCAGCCATCCCGAAACCTCAGAAGCCGTCCCGATCTCATCGAAGATGTGCATCACGGCTTCATTGGCGCCCCCGTGCAGGGGGCCCTTCAGCGCGCCGATCGCACCGACCACAGCCGAGTACAGGTCGCTCAGTGTCGACGTGATCACCCGCGCCGTGAACGTGGACGCATTGAAGGAGTGCTCCGCATACAGGATCATCGACCGGTTGAAAGCGTCGACGACGACGGCATCCGGCTCTTCACCGAACGTCAACCACAGGAAGTTCGCCGCGTAGTCGAGGTCATCGCGCGACTCGACCGCGTCCAGGCCGCGACGACGCCGCTGCCCGTACGACACGATCGCGGGAAGAGCCGCGAACAGCTGCAGGCTCCGCTCGAGATTCTCCTCAGCGGTGCCGACCGCATCCAGGACGTTCGTGATGCCGGCCGTCTCGATCGCGCCGATCACGCTGACCGCGGTGCGCACTTCGTCCATCGGGTGCGAGTCGATCGGCAGGCGGTCGATCGCCTCCTTGACCGCAGGGCTGAGCGCTCGGTGCTTGCGCTCGCTCGCGCGGAAGGCCGCCAGTTCGGATGCCGTGGGCAGCTCGCCATGCCAGAGCAGATACGCGACCGCCTCGAACGACTGGGTCGCGGCGAGCTCCTGCACCGGGTAGCCGCGGTAGAGCAGGCTGTTCGTCTCAGGGTTGACCTTGCTGATCGCCGTCTCGTCCGCGACGACTCCGGCCAGGCCCTTCTTGATGTCGGTCATGCTCACTCCTTCGTGATGGTGAAGTTGAAGACCCCGGAGTCGAAGTGGTTGTACGACTCGTAGTCGATCAGGTCATAGAGGTCGGCACGGTGCTGCATCTCGCCGAGCTTGCCGGTCAGGTGCCCTTCCTCCAACAGGGTATCGAGGCCCCGACCGGCCGCGCCCATGGCCAGACGCAAGAGAGACACCGGCCAGATGACGATGTTCACGCCGACATTCCGCAACTGGTCGACCGAGAACAGGTCCGATTTACCGAACTCGGTCATGTTGGCCAGGATCGGCACGTCGACGGCATCCCGGATCGCGGCGAACTCCTCGAGCGACCGCATCGCCTCGGGGAAGATCGCATCCGCTCCGGCATCCACCAGCGCCTTCGCGCGATCCTTCGCCGCCTCGAGACCGTCCACGGCCGCGATATCCGTCCTGGCCATGATCAGAAAATTCGAGTCGCGCCGCGCATCGACGGCGGCGCGGATGCGCTTGACCGCCGTGTCCGCATCGACGACGGCCTTGCCGTCGAGGTGACCGCACCGCTTCGGGTTGATCTGGTCCTCGATGTGGGCGCCGGCGAGGCCGGCATCCTCGAGCGTCTGGATCGTGCGCGCAACGTTCATCGGCTCGCCGAACCCGGTGTCGGCGTCGATGATCGCCGGCAGCTCGGTCATCCGCGCGATCTGCTGGCCGCGGCCGGCGACCTCGGTGAGCGTCGTCAGCCCGATGTCGGGCAGGCCGAGATCGGCCGACAGCACGGCGCCCGAGATGTACACACCCTCGAACCCCTTCTGCTCGATGAGTCGCGCAGACAGCGGATTGAACGCGCCGGGGAAGCGCAGCAGCTCACCGGTCGCGAGCCGCTCCCGGAACAGCCGCCGCTTCTCGGCGGGCGTGGTGTGCGCGTACAGCATCAGAACAGTCCCTTGGTGGCGGGTTCGGATGCCACGACACCGGGCTTCGCGATGATCGAGAGCTCTGCGACCTCGGCGGCTGACAGCTCGGGCAGCCGCTGCACCAGCGAGAGGAACCGCTCGATCTCCGCCTCTTCGAGCACCGGCTCGGCCAGCAGCCGGAACTTCGCGATGTAGTTCTCGCGGGCGAACGGACGAGCGCCCAGCGGATGTGCATCCGCCACGGCGATCTCGTCGACCAGCGTCGTCCCGTCGGTGAACGTGATCTCCACGCGGCCGCCGAATGCCTTCTCGGCGATGTCGTTCGAGTGGTAGCGGCGCGTCCATTCGGCGTCCTCGAGCGTGGTGACCTTGTTCCACAGCTCGACGGTGTCGGGACGCGCAGCCCGCGAAGGAGCGTACGAGTCGACGTGGTGCCACGTGCCGTCCTGCAGCGCGACGGTGAAGATGTACGGGATCGAGTGGTCGAGCGTCTCGCGCGACGCCTTCGGGTCGTACTTCTGCGGGTCGTTCGCCCCGGAGCCGATCACGTAGTGCGTGTGGTGCGAGGTGTGAAGAACAACAGAAGCGATCGCAGAGGTGTCGACGCCCTCGTTGTGCAGCTTGCGCGCCAGGTCGATCCACGCCTGCGCCTGGTACTCGGCGGAGTGCTCCTTCGTGTACGTGTCGAGGATCGCGCGCTTCGCCTCACCGGCTGCGGGCAGCGGCACCTCGTACGCGGCGTCCTTGCCGTCCAGCATCCAGGCGATGACGCCGTCTTCGCCTTCGTAGATCGGCGACGGGCTGGTCTGGCCGCGCATGGCGCGATCGACGGCCTCGACGGCCATCTTCCCGGCGAACGCCGGGGCATGCGCCTTCCACGTGGAGATCTCGCCCTTGCGGCTCTGCCGAGTGGCGGTCGTCGTGTGCAGCGCCTGCGCGACGGCCTGGTAGATCGTCTCGGTGTCGAGGCCGAGCAGGGTGCCGATGCCGGCCGCGGCCGACGGGCCCAGGTGCGCGACGTGGTCGATCTTGTGCTTGTGCAGGCAGATCGCCTTCACGAGATCCACCTGGATCTCGTAGCCGGTTGCGATACCGCGGACCAGCGCGCGGCCGTCGGCGCCGACGTGCTGCGCGACCGCGAGGATCGGCGGGATGTTGTCGCCGGGGTGCGAGTACTCGGCCGCGAGGAACGTGTCGTGGTAGTCCAGCTCGCGGACGGCGACGCCGTTCGCCCACGCCGCCCACTCCGGGCTGGTGCGCTTCTCGAGCGCGGCGCCGAAGACGGACGCCCCCTGCCCGCCGGTTGACACAGGATGGCTGAAGGCCTGGTCGCGGGCGGCGACGATCGGGGCCCGGGTGAGGGATGCCGCAGCCACCGACGCATTGTCGATGATGCGGTTGATGATCATGTCGACGACGTCCTTCTCGATCTCGACGGCATCGGCCGCGACCTCGGCGATCTTCCAGGCCAGCTGCTCCCCGCGGGGCAGGTCCTCTTCGCTCTTGTAGACGCGGACGTGGTGGTTGACGGTCATGGCTGTCCTTCGCTTTCGGCGTGCAGGGAATCGAGGATGCTGGTGAGCGCGTTGCGCAGGTGCACGTGCGTGGCGTGAGCGGCGAGCTCGCCGTCGCGTTCGGCGAGTGCTTCGGCGATGAGGCGGTGCTCGGCGACAGACGCGGCCAATCGCTCAGGGTTGTCGCGCGCCATGCGTCGCACCCGCACGAGGTGCGTGCGGACGGTGCGCAGGGCTGCGGCGATGTAGTCGTTGTCGACGGCGGCATCGACGGCCGCGTCGAAGCGGGCGATGAGCGCGTAGTAGTCGTCACGCCCTGTTGCAGCCCCGAGGGATGCTCCGGCGAGCGCGAATTCGGATGCCAGAGCGCCGAACTGCTCGGCATCGCCGCGTTCTGCGGCCAGGCGCGCAGCGGACTCCTCGAGCGCGCGGCGGATCTCGAACAGCGAACGGATGTCGTCGGCATCGATGCCGCTGACGACGGTGACCCGTGGCGACTGCTGTTCGACGAGTCCGGCGGCACTCAGCTGCTGAAGCGCCTCGCGCAGCGGGGTGCGGCTGACGCCGAGCCGCGCGGCCTGCTCGACCTCGGCGAGCACGGTGCCAGGAGCGAGCGCGCCGGACTGGATCTCTTCGAGAAGCGTCGCGTATGCGCGATCACTCGCTCTGGTGCGCTCGACTGTGGTGCTCACATGGCTAGTGTATACATAAATCGCGTGAAGGGGCGCCAATGTTCACTAGGGCGGGCTGAAGGTATACAGGACAACTCAGTCGGCATCGACGCCGGCACGGCAAGTCTCGCCCCGCCGCCGGTCGAGATCAAGAGGGTTCGGCGAGCTCCTCGGCGGGGAGGGCGAGTGCGGGATCACCCGCGGTGGATGCAACGCCGTCGGATGCCGCCGGCTCGCCGAGTTTCACCACGACGACACCGGCCAGCACCAGCGCCGCACCGACACCCTGGAGGAGGTTCGGCAGCTGTCCGAGCAGCAGCCAGCCGAACAGCAGAGCGGCAACGACCTCGGCGAGCGCGATGAACGAGGCCAGACGCGAGCCGAGCAGGCGGGTCGAGGCGATCCCGAGCACGTACGCCAGCGCCGTCGCGACGATGCCGATGGCCAGCACGGGCACGAACCAGGGCACTGTCCCGAACCGATAGGTCACGTCATCCGTGTTCCACGACATCGGAAGGATTCCGACTGCACCCGCGACCGTCAGCCCGAGTGCGCCGACGAAGAGTCCCGCACCGGCGAGCACCAGAGGCGGCAGCCCGGTGTCGCTCTTGCCCGACAGCACGAAGTACGCCGCGGCACCGACCATGGCGCCGAACGCCCAGAGGATGCCGCCGATGTCGACGGTGCGCCCGGAGAGCACGTCGAGCATCAGCACGAGCCCGACGAATGCGATGAGGGCGCCCAGGATGCTACGCCGCGTGGGCTTCTCGCCTCGGCGCATCCACAGCCACAGCACGACGGCGATCGGCGCGGTGTACTCGATGAGCAGGGCGAGCCCGACGTCCATCACGGCGACGGCCTGAAAGTAGAACAGCTGCGTCGCCGTCACGGCGAGCAGACCGTACGTGGCGATGATCCCGGCGTTCTTGCGCAACAGCTTCCATCGCCCGCGCAGCGAGATGACCGTCGGGATCAGCAGCACGATCGCCGCGACCCAGATCCGAACGGTGACAGCGGCGCCCGGCGTCCACCCGGCGTCGATGAGTCCGCGCGCCCACGCACCGGACATCCCGAATGTGAAGGCCGCAGCGATCGCCAGCGGCAGACCGAGCCGCAGCCCGGTGCGCGCACTCGTGTCATTCGCCAAAGTGCTCATGATAGATGACGTTATCCCGCGGCGGTGTAAGGTGTCAACATGCTCTTCACCAATGACACGGTCGAGGCGATGCGCGCGGCGGTTCACCTCGTCAACAGCGCGGAGGATCCGGATACGCTCACCACGCCCGAGGACTTCGTGGCGTTCCTCGACGCGTTCCCGTACACCGGGCGGATCGACCACTCCCCCGCGGAGCTCGACGCCCTTCGCATTCTTCGCCCGCGGCTGCGCCGGATGCTGCTCGCGCCCCGCGATGAGATGGTCGACGGCATCAACGAGGCACTGCGGGATGTGACCTTCGACGCGCACGTCGTCCGGCACGACGGCGCCGACTGGCACCTGCACGCCGTGGCGGACGACCGTCCACTCGCAGAACGGGTGCTGGCGGAGACCGCGATGGGACTTCTCGACATCGTCCGCGCCGACGAAGGCAGCCGTCTCGCCGTCTGCGCCGACGAGGACTGCCGGGGGGTGGTCTTCGACCTCTCCCGCAACCGCTCGCGCCGCTACTGCTCCACCACGTGCACGAACCGCAACGCCGTCGCCGCGTACCGCGCGCGGCAGCGCTGACCGGTCACGCGTCTGCGCTGTACCCGACGTGGTCGGGGTTGAGCTTGAGGCTCCAGCCGTCGCCATCCACGACGACGAGGTTCTTCATGCCGCCCGCCTCGGCGATGACGCCGTAGTCCTGCCCGGCATCCGCGGCGTAGCAGAACAGGGTGACGAAGGGCTCGTCGCCGACGTTCACACTCCGGTGGATCCAGTGCCCCGGCACGTCGACAGCCTTGCCGGGCGTGAGCTCGATCGCCGACGTCTGCCCATCGAGAGTCTCCAGCAACATGACACCACGCCCGCTCAAGCAGTAGTACAGCTCGGCACGATCAGCCTCGGCATGCAGGTGACCCCGAGTAACGGCGAACTCCTCGCCGCACCGACCGGGCAGCAGCGTGCTCGTCCCGACGATCAGCGCACCGGGGCCCTCCTGGTAGCGGTGGTCGTCGACCCAGTACACGAGGTCGTCCGCGCCACGCTCGCCGACGGCATCCTGCCAGGCCCGGTCGTCGCGGTAAACGCCGTCCATGTCGCCGAGGAACTTCTCGTAGCGGCGCGAGCGCCCCTCGATGCCGCCCTGCGGAGATATCTCCAGCAGGGTGGGGATGTCGACGGCGGATGGGGTGCTCACAATGATCTCCTACAACTTGTAACTACAGGACTTGTAATTACAGGTATACTCCAAAACAGCAGGATCCGGAACCGCAACCAACGAAGCAGGCACGAACTGTGATCATCGCCCACGACCTCGGCACCACCGGGAACAAGGCATCGCTGCACCACGACGACGGGCGGCTGGTGGCATCCACGACCGTCGGCTATCCGGCGCACTTCGCCGCCGGCGGCATCGCCGAACAGGATCCCCAGGACTGGTGGGATGCCGTCGTGCATGCCACCCGCGACCTGCTCGCCCGCACCGACACGGCGCCCGCGGACGTCCAGGGGCTCGTCGTCAGCGGCCAGATGATGGGCGCCGTCCTCCTCGACGCCGACGGCACCCCCGTGCGCCCCGCGATCATCTGGGCGGACACGCGTTCAGGCGCGCAGCAGCGCGAACTCGAGCAGGCGCTGGGCGCGCAGCACGCCTACGAGGTCCTCGGCCACCGGCTGAACCCCACCTACTCGATCGAGAAGGTCATGTGGGTGCGTGACAACGAGACGGACAGCTGGGCCCGCGTCCGTCGCTTCTGCGTCGCGAAGGACTACATCGTCCTCGGCCTCACCGGTCGCCTGGCGACTGACCGCTCCGACGCCTCGGGCACCAACGCCTACGACCAGCGCACGGGCGATTGGTCCGAAGAGGTGCTCGCAGCCGCCCGCCTCGACCGTGCGCTGTTCCCCGAGATCCTCGACTCGACGGCGGTCGTCGGGACGCTGACGGATGCTGCGGCCGATGCTCTCGGCCTGCACGATGCTTCGGGCCGACACAGGGGCGTGCGCGTCGTGATGGGCGGCGGCGACGGACCGATGGCGGCAGTCGGGTCCGGCATCGTGGCGCCCGAGGACGGCGCCTACGTCTGCCTGGGAACCTCGTCGTGGATCTCGTTCGCGTCGAACGCCCCGGTCCGCGACCCGGGGCTCCGGACCTTCACGTTCGACAACGTGGTCCCGGGCTCGTTCGTGCCGACCGCCACGATGCAGGCCGGTGGCGCCTCGATCCAATGGATCTCAGAAGCGCTCTCCCCCGATCCGGCCAAGCCGGAAACCGCGCGGCTGACCGATGAGGCCGGGCGCGACATCGACACCGAGGACCTCTACTTCCTGCCGTATCTGCTGGGCGAGCGCTCCCCCATATGGGACCCGAACGCCCGTGGCGCCTTCGTCGGCATCGGCCGCCATCACACGCGCCAGCACCTCGTCCGCGCTGTGCTCGAAAGCATCGGATACAACCTGCTCACCAGCATCCACGCGTTCCGCGAATCGGGCGCCGCGATCGATCGCATCGACGCCGTCGGCGGTGGCGCGCAGAGCGACGCGCTGCTGCAGGTCCTCGCGGATGTGTGGGGCATGCCGGTCCGTCGGCGCACGATCGTCGAGGAGGCGAACAGCCTCGGCGCCGCCGTCACGGCGGCCGTGGGCCTCGGACTCGCCGACTTCTCGGCGGCCCGCGCGCTCAGCGAGGTGACTGCGGAGTTCACGCCGGACGCGACGCGCCACGGTGTCTACGCCGAGCGCCACGGCCGCTTCACCGCCGCCTACGACGCCCTCGCCCCCTGGTTCGCCTCCGCTCCGGCTGCTGCTCCGACCGGAGACGCACGATGACCCCGCCCCGATACGGATGCACGACCCGGGCACGGATGCACGCCCGAACACCCGATCCTGTCGTGCATTCGTTCCGCGATCGTGCAGGTGTACCCGTCGAGACCGAGGGCACGCGCTGATGGGCGTCATCCTCGCCACCAGCCGATCCTTCTCGGACGGCGACGCCGACCTCGTCGCCCGCGCGGCGGACGCAGGGCACGAGATCGTGCGCGGCCCCGCCCATCACGATCTGGACGAGCTCGCTCCCCTGCTCGCCGCAGCAGATGCCTGGATCGCCGGTACCGGTCCGGTCACCGCAGCGCATCTCGATGCGGGCCCCGGACTGAAGATCGTCGCGCGGTACGGCGTCGGCACCGAGGCTGTCGACCTCGCCGCAGCTGCCGACCGCGGCATCCCGGTCACGAACACCCCCGGTGCGAACGCGGATGCCGTCGCCGACCACGCCGTCGGCCTCATGCTCGCGGCCCTCCGGCTCATCCCGGACGGCGACCGCCGCGTGCGCCACGGCGACTGGAGCGTTCGCCGCGGGCGCGAACTCGGCGCGGCCACCGTCGGCATCGTCGGGTTCGGCCGGATCGGCCAGGGCGTCGCGAAGCGCCTGAGCGGCTTCGGATCGCGCGTCGTCGCCGCCGATCCCTACCTGTCGGTCGATCGGATCGCCGAGCTCGGCGCCGAGCCCGTCGAACTCGACGAGCTGTTCCGCACGGCCGACGTGATCACGCTGCACGCCCCGGGCGGGCAGCGCCTCATCGACGCGCAGCGGCTCGGCAGCATCCGCACCGGCACCATCATCGTCAACACGGCGCGCCCTGACCTCGTCGACGAGGCCGCCCTCGCCGCAGCGCTGGTCGACGGCCGCCTCGGGGGCTACGCCGCAGACACCCTCGACGGCGACACCGCGGCCTCCGCCAGTCCGCTCCTCGCCGACGACCTCGCCGAACGTGTGATCGTCACGCCGCACCTGGGCGCCCAGACCACACAGGCCGTCGACAACATGGGATCCATGTCGCTCGACGACGTGCTCGCCGTCCTCGCGGGACGTGCGCCCGCTCACCCCGTCACTCGCTGAAAGGCCCCGCATGACCACGGAAACCACCCCAGACGCCGACTACATGGGCTTCGTCGGCGTGACCACCGGCTCGTCGTCGATCATGAACGTGTTCCCGCTGTGGGCCGACATCCTCGGCCTGCCGACACGCACGCTCATCGGCCACGACCTGCCGATTGACGCCGGCCCCGAGCAGTATCGAGCGCTCGTCGAACAGATCCGCGACGATCCTCATCACCGCGGGGCGCTCGTGACGACGCACAAGATGAACGTGTACGCCGCGGCATCCGACCTGTTCGACGAGCTCGATCCGTTCGCCGTGTCGTGCTCGGAGATCTCCAGCATCGCCAAGCGCGGGACGCGCCTTTCCGGCCGCGCTAAGGACCCGATCACGGTCGATCTGGCGCTGAACGACTTCCTCCCGGCCGACTACTTCGCGACCACGGGCGCTGAAGTGATCATCCTCGGCGCGGGCGGTTCGGGCACCGCGCTCAGCTGGGCACTGGCCGAGCGAGCGGATGCTCCCGCCGAGGTGACCGTCACCGCCCGCGACGACGAGAAGCTCGAGCACCTGCGCGAGGTGCACCGCCAGCACGGCACCCGCGACGGACTCATCTCCTATGTGCGCACACTCTCGGTCGAGGACGCCGCAGCGCTGGTCGCCGCCGCGCCGCGCGGCTCGCTCATCGTCAACGCCACCGGGCTCGGCAAGGACCGCCCCGGTTCCCCCCTTCCGGATGACGTCGTCTTCCCCGAGCACGCCTACGTGTGGGAGTTCAACTACCGCGGATCGCTGGAGTTCCTGCACCAGGCGAGGGCGCAGGAGGCGGAGCGCGGCCTGCACGTCGTGGACGGCTGGCGCTACTTCATCCACGGCTGGTCTCAGGTCGTCGCCGACGTCTTCGAGCTCGCCCTCACCCCTGAGATCGTCGAGCAGCTCGCGGAGGCCGCCGAGGAAGCACGCTGATGATCCGCACAGTCCTCGGCGATCTCGATGCCGCACGGTTGGGGCCGGTGAACTATCACGAGCACCTGTTCCAGGTCTCTCCGTTGCTGCCGGGGGACGAGCTCGACGACGAGCTCAAATCCGGTGCCGAAGCCGCGCTGCTGAAGGCGAGCGGCTTCGCCGCGATGGTGGATGCCACGCCCTTCGGCCTCGGCCGTGATCCGGAGGCCGTGGCGCGCATCAGCGCGGAAACGGGCCTCCATGTGGTCGCGACGACCGGCCGACACCGCGAGGCGCACTACGGCGACGATCATCCGATGCAGGTCTGGAGAGCGGCGCAACTCGCCGAGCTCTTCATCGCCGACGTCACGAAGGGGATGCCGGCCGACGACGCCGTGGTCTTCGAGGCCCCCGACGTGCCGACCGCGCGAACGGCGGACCGCAAGCCGGTGCGCGCCGGCATGCTCAAAGCCGGCATCGACTACTGGCGCATCAGCCCGTTCGAGCGCACCACGCTCGAGGCCGTGGGCGCCGCACACCGCGCGACGAACGCCCCGATCATGGTGCACCTGGAGTTCTGCACGGCTGCCCACGAGGTCCTCGACCTGCTGGCGGTTGAGGGAGTGGCATCCGATCGGGTCGTCCTCGCCCACGCCGACCGCGACCCCGACCCGACGCTGCACGTCTCGCTCATCGAACGCGGAGCGCACCTCGGCTACGACGGCTTCGCGCGCCCGCGCACGCGGTCCGACGCCGAGCTGCTCGCGCTGACGGAGCATGTCGTCGATCGCATCGGAGCAGATCGCATCCTGCTCGGCGGCGATGTCGCCCGCAGCTCGCGATACCTCTCCTACGGCGGGATGCCAGGGCTCGCCTATCTCGGTGACCGCTACCTGCCGCGTCTGCGATCGGCGATCGGCGCGGATGCCGTCGACCGGATGCTGGTCGCGAACCCAGCCCGGCTGCTCGACCTGGACTGAGCGACCGGAGGCGGCCGAAGCCGACAGCCACAGCATCCGAACGACGAAGCGGCCCCGCACCTTCCGGTGCGGGGCCGCCGTGTCAGACGGTGATCACTCGTAGAGAACTGCGGCGATCTTGTCGTCCTCCATGTTCGTGGCGTCGTACCAGTACGAGCCGGTGTCGTAGAACTCCTCGACCGCGTCGCCGTTGGCTGCGTCGTACGCCGCCTGGACGACCTGCGCGCCGATGCCGATCGGGTCCTGCGTGATGGCGCCGGCCATCGTGCCGTCCTTGATGGCGTTGATCTGAGCAGCGCCCGAGTCGAAGCCGATGATCGTCAGCTTGCCCTTCTCAAGGCCCAGCTCGTTCACGGCGTTCACGACGCCGATGGCCGAGCCCTCGTTGGTGCCGTAGATGCCCTTGAGGTTCGGGTGAGCGGCGATCATGGCCTTGGCGATGTCGGCGGACTTCAGGTGGTCGCCGTCACCGTACTGGATGTCGACGATCTTGATGTCGGGGTAGTCCGCCTCGATCTTCTCGACGAAGCCGTCACGGCGCTCGACGCCGGTGGAGTTGATCTGGGAGTGGCCGACGATCGCGACCTCACCCTCTCCGCCGATCAGCTCGGCCATGTGCTCCGCCGCCAGCGCGCCGGCGACCTTGCTGTCGGTCGCCGAGAGGCTGAGGCCCACGTCCCCGTTGCACGGTGCATCGAAGTACACGACGGGGATGTCCTTCGACTTCGCCTGGTCGAGCGGGGCGACGCACGCCTCGGGGTCGAGGGCGGCGTAGGCGATGGCATCCGGGTTCTTGTCGATCGCGGCCGTCAGCATCTCGAGCTGCTGGGCGATCTCCGTCTCGGCGGCGGGACCGTCGAAGGTGATCCGAACGCCCAGCTCTTCAGCCTTCTGCTCAGCGCCCTTCTTGACGGCCTGCCAGAACTGGTGCTGGAAGCCCTTCGAGACGAGGGCGATGTACATCTCTCCGTCGCCGCTGCCGGTGTCGGTTCCGCCACCTTCTTCGATGACATCCCCGCTGCCGGCACAGCCGGCCATGACGAGAGCGGATGCGGCCACCAGGGCCGCGAATGCGGTCTTCTTGCCGAATTTCATGGAAACTCCATTGTTCTGTGTTGAGTACTGCTCTGTGATGGGTGCCGGCCGAAGCCGACGGGTGGGCAGGGAGGAAAGGTCAGGTCCGCTGGCGGTTGCGCAGCGAGTCGAAGAACACGGCCAGCAGCACGACGACGCCGACCACGATGTTCTGCCACTCGGTCTGGATCGACATGATGCGCAGGCCGTTGACGAGCACGCTCATGATGAGCGCACCGACGACGGTGCCGAGGATGGAGCCGCGTCCACCCAGCAGCGAGGTACCGCCGATGATGACCGCCGCGATCGCCTGCAGCTCGTAGCCGGTGCCGATCTGCGGCTGTGCGGAGTCGAGACGCGAGGCGATGATGATGCCCGCGACTCCGGTGAAGGCGCCGGCGAACATGTAGATGAAGATCGTCCAGCGGCGGGTGTTCACACCCGACAGGCGCGTCGCCTCCTCATTCGAGCCGATGGCGAACGTGTAGCGGCCCAGCAGCGTCTTCGACAGCACGATGGCGGCGATGATCGCGAGGACGGCGGTGATGAGGACGGCGTTCGGGATGCCGGGGATGATCACACCGAGCGCGATCTTCTTGAAATCAGGGGCCGAGGTGGAGAAGTAGATCGGCGCGACGTTCGAGACGACGAGCGCGAGCCCACCGGCGATCATCATCATCGCGAGCGTCGCGATGAACGGCGGAAGCCGGAGGAAGGTGACGTTCAGACCGTTGACCAGTCCCATCAGCACACCTGTGGCGATGCCTCCGATGACGCCGACCCAGACGGGCAGGCCCCAGTTCGTGATGAACACACCGGTCATGACCGCGCACAGCGCCATTCCGGTTCCCAGCGACAGGTCGATGCCTCCGGTGATGATCACGAAGGTCGTCCCGAGCGCCAGGATCCCGATCACGGCCGTGGACAGCAGCACCGTCGCGATGTTGCTGGCGGTGAAGAAGTTCGGGCTCGCGATCGAGAAGAAGATCACCAGCACGATGAGCGTGCCGAACGCGAGGGACTGCTGGAGCTGACGCTTCAGGAACCCGGCGACGTCGCGCTTGTCGGTGTCCTCGTTGATGGCCTGCTGGATGACGGTCGTCGTCTCTCCGGACTGCTGTGGGGTGCTCATCAGTCTTCCTCCCCGTGGGCTGCGAGTTGCATGATCTTCTCCTGGCTGGCTTCCTCGTTGCGGAGGGTTCCGGTGATCCGGCCGTTCGCGAACACCGCGATGCGGTTGGCGACGCGCAGGATCTCTGGAAGCTCCGACGAGATGACGATTATGGACTTTCCGGCGTCTGCGAGCTGCTGCATGAGCCGGTAGATCTCCTCCTTCGCTCCGACGTCGATCCCTCGCGTGGGCTCGTCGAAGATGAGGATGTCGCAGTCGCGCATCAGCCAGCGGGCGATGACGACCTTCTGCTGGTTTCCTCCGGAGAGGAGCTTGACGATCTGGTTGACCGACGGCGTCTTGACCCGCAGCTGCTGCACGTACTGCTTGGTCTGGTTCTTCGCCTTGCTGTCACCCATCCAGCCGAGGGCGCCGGCGTAGTTGCCGAGCGACGCCAGCACCGTGTTGAAGGTGACGTCCTGCTCGAGCATGAGCCCGAGCTGCTTGCGGTCCTCGGAGAGGTACCCGACGCCTCGGCGCACGGCATCCTCGGGTTTGCTGATCCGGGCGTCGCGACCGTTGATCGCGATCGTGCCCGCGCTGCGCGGGTCGGCCCCGATGACGGCGCGAGCGGTCTCGGTGCGGCCGGCGCCCATGAGGCCGGCGAATCCGAGGATCTCCCCACGGTGCAGCTGGAAGGAGACATCCTTCAGCAGCGCCCTGGTGGACAGCCCCGCGACGTCGAGCACGACAGGGGCGCTGTCATGATCGCGGGCCTCAGGGCGGGTGCCCTCGTCGATCACACGGCCGACCATCATCTCGATGATCTTGGGGATGCTGATCTCGCTCTTCTCGAGTGATCCGATGTATTGCCCATCACGCAGCACGCTGACCCGATCGGCGAGGCGGCGGAGCTCGTCCATGCGGTGCGAGATGTAGACGATGCCCGTGCCGGCTGCCTTGAGCTGCTCGATCAGCGTGAAGAGGGTCTCGACCTCGCTATCGGTGAGGGCGGAAGTCGGCTCATCCATGATGAGCACCTTGGCGTTGAACGACAGCGCCTTGGCGATCTCGACCATCTGCTGCTCGGCGACGGTGAGCTCGCCGACCTTGCGGCGCGGATCGAGGCGGATGTTCAGCCGGCCCAGCAGCTCGGCCGTCTGCTTGTTGAGGCGACGTTCGGAAAGCAGCATCGCCGACGTGGGCTCGCGGCCGATGAAGATGTTCTGAGCGACTGTCAGATCGGGCATCAGGTTGAGCTCCTGATGGATGATCGTGATGCCGAGCTGCTGAGCCTGAAGCGGGCTGGTGAGCTCGACCTCCTGGCCTTCGAAGGTGATCGTCCCCTCGTCGCGCGTATAGATCCCGGAGAGGATCTTCATGAGAGTCGACTTGCCGGCGCCGTTCTCGCCGACGAGGACGAGCACCTCTCCTGCGCGCACCTCGAGATGCACATCCTGGAGTGCCTGCACCCCGGGGAACCCCTTGCTGATGCCTTCCACCCGGAGGATGGGATCGCTCATGTGCTCACCTGCTTCCTTGGAGGTCATGCCTTCGGACTCCCGCTTGGAATCCATTTCAAACATCGGATCAATTGTGCCGGGCCGCGAGACCCTGCGCAAGTTGTATCTAAATGTACGCAACTGCGCGCGGTCGTGCTACACCTGTAATAACAACCTGATCACGGATGCGCTCGAATTGCGCACAGAAAGGGACAAGATGCTCATCGGCGCGCATGGATTGGTCTTCACCGGAACCTTCGACGAGGCGGGGCTGCGGCGCTCCATCGAGGGCACGGGGAAGGCAGGCTTCGACCTCATCGAGATCCCCCTGATGGATGCCGAGGGCTTCGATTCCGCGCTCGCCGAGCGGATGCTGCGCGACAACGGTCTCGCCGTGACGGCTTCGCTCGGACTCACCCCCTCGACTGATCTCACCAGCGACGATCCCACTGCCGTCGCCGCGGGCGTCTCGACGCTGGAACGGTGCATCGACCACGTCGCGACGATGGGCGGCGACGTGCTGTGCGGCGTGATCTACTCGGCGATGGGCAAGTACATGGCACCGGCGTCCGAGCGCGGTGTCGCGAACAGTCAGGCAGCGATCAGCGAGCTCGCGGCGTACGCGGCTGAACGCGGCATCCGTCTTTCCCTCGAAGTGGTGAACCGCTACGAGTCGAACGTCTTCAACACCGGGCGCGGCGCACTGCGCTACCTGGATGGCGTCGCCGGCGAGGTGAGCGTGCACCTGGACACCTACCACATGAACATCGAGGAGTCGGACTTCTTCCAGCCGGTACACGACGTCGCCGCGGCCGGAAAGCTCGGCTACGTGCACATCGGCGACAGCCACCGCGGATACCTCGGAACGGGCACCGTCGACTTCGCGACGTTCTTCCGCGCGCTGCACGACGTCGCCTACGACGGACCTGTCGTCTTCGAGTCGTTCTCGTCGGCCGTGGTGAGCGCCGAGCTCAGCAACACCCTCGGCATCTGGCGCAATCTCTGGCAGGACTCCGACGACCTGGCCGCGCACGCGAACCGCTACATCCGAGACGCGCTTCACGCGGTCGGGACGATCGACCTGCACTAGGCGCTCGCTACGCCGACGCATGCCCGACGACGCCCTTGCGGAGCAGCGCATTGCCGTATTTGCGGGTCTCGCCGGTGCGCACCATAACGTACGCGGGCTTGGCCGCCTCGTAGTAGTCGAAGCGCTCCACGAACCGTGTGGTCTCGACCGTGGTGCCCGCGGCGTCCATCAACTCGCGCTGCACGTCGAGCACATCGCCATCGGCGGATTCCATGAGGTCGAGTCCCGGGGCGTCGTCGAGCGGGATGACGGTGCGGATCGCCGCGAGCACCTCGGGCGTCGTCGTGCCGGGCAGGTCGATCGTGCGCTCCCCCAGCGCCCAGGCCGGGAAATGCGCGTCGGCGATGACGACGGCGTCCGAGTGGCCCATGCGGTCGAGATGCAGCAGCAGCTCACCGGTCAGCAGCGGGTTGATTCCTTCGAGCATGGCGCCTCCTCAGGCGGTCGGTCACGCGGGGATGAGCCCGTCGGCGGCGAGCTCGGACCAGAAGTCCGACGGGATCGGCACCGCGGCGAGTTCGGCGTTCTGCTGCACCTGTTCCGGCCGCGAGCTTCCCACGACGACCGATCGAACGACAGACGAGCGCAGTGGGAACTGGATCGCCGCAGCCGGCAGCGGCACATCGTGCGCACGACAGACGGCGACGATGCGCTGCAGCCGATCCCAGATCTCGTCCGGGACGCCGCCGTATTCGTACCGGCTGTCGCGGCTCGGCTCGGCCTTGGCGAGCAGGCCGGAGTTGAAAACGGATGCCGCGACCACCCCGGTCCCCCGGTCGTGACAGGCCGGCAGGACATCGGCGGCCGCCGGCTGCTCGAGCAGCGTGTAGCGGCCGGCGATCATGATCGTGTCGAGGTCGGCCTCGCGTACAGCGCGCGCAAGCGCCGCGCTGACCATCGACCCGAGGCCTACCGAGCCGACGGCCCCTTCGCCACGCAGCGCCTCCAGCGCGGGGAACGCCTCGGCGAGCGCGAGGTCGAGATCATGCCGTTCCGGGTCGTGCAGGTACACGAGGTCGATCCGGTCGAGGCCCAGCCGCTCACGGGACTCGTCGATGGATGCTCGGATGCCGGCATCTGAGAAGTCCCACACCCGCTGCAGGTCGTCCGGCACGAAGAAGTCGTGGTCGGTGTCGAGGCCACCGGCGTACGCGGGGTTCGGGCGCAGCAGCCGCCCCGCCTTCGTGGAGAGCACGAACTCGTCGCGCGGCTTCGTCTGCAGGAACGCGCCCAGGCGCCGCTCCGACAGGCCGAGTCCGTAGTGCGGTGCGGTGTCGTAATAGCGGATGCCGCTCTCCCACGCGGCATCCAGAACGGCCCACGCCTCATCGTCCGTGAGCGCGCGGAAGAGGTTCCCGACGTTGGCCGCGCCGTATCCGAGCGCCGGAATCTCCAGTTCAGTCCGTGACATGCGCGCCCTTCCAGGCGTACTTCGCGATGCTCGCCGCCTTCATCTCCATGCTCGCACCCGGCTCGGTCGGAGCCATGTACGAGCCGCCCTGGATGTCGGTCGGCACGACGAAGTGCTCGTGCAGGTGGTCGACGTACTCGATCAGACGCCCCTCTCGCGACCCGCTGACCGCGATGAAGTCGAACATCGACAGGTGCTGGACGGCTTCGCACAGGCCGACGCCGCCGGCGTGCGGACAGACCGGCACCCCGAACTTCGCGGCGAGCAGCAGGTTCGCGATGTTCTCGTTCACGCCGGCGACGCGCACGGCATCGATCTGCATGACCTCGATGGCGTTCGCCTGCAGCAGCTGCTTGAAGATCATGCGGTTCTGCGCGTGCTCGCCGGTGGCGACGCGGATGGGTGCCACCCCGCGAGCGATCTCGGCATGACCGAGGATGTCGTCCGGGCTCGTCGGCTCCTCGATCCACGCGGGATTGAACTCGGCGAGCGCGTTCACCCACTCGATCGCCTCCGACACCTCCCAGCGCTGATTGGCGTCGATGGCGATCGGGAAGTCGGGCCCGACGACCTCGCGCGCCTTGCGGAAGCGGCGGATGTCGTCGTCGAGGTCGGCGCCGACCTTGAGCTTGATCTGGGTGAAGCCGTCGGCGAGCGCCTCGCGGGCCAGACGCTCGAGCTTCTCGTCGGAGTAGCCGAGCCAGCCGGGGCTGGTCGTGTACCCCGGGTACCCGGTCGCGAGCAGCTCGGCTTCTCGTTCCTCGCGACCGGCGACGCCGGCGCGGAGGATCTCGAGCGCGTCCTCGCGGGTGAGCGCATTGGTCAGGTACCGGAAGTCGACCAGGTCGACGATCTCCTCCGGTGTCATGCGAGAAAGCAGCTGCCAGAGCGGGAGCCCCGCGCGCTTGGCCTTGATGTCCCACAGCGCGTTGATCACGGCGCCGATCGCCATGTGCATGACGCCCTTCTCCGGACCCAGCCACCGCAGCTGCGAGTCGCCGATGATGTCGCGGAACGTGCCGCCCATGTCGTCGAGCAGCGGCTCGAGCTCGCGACCCACGAGATGACCTGCGAGCGCGTCGATCGCCGCGACCTGCACGTCGTTGCCGCGGCCGATCGTGAACACGAACGAGTGCCCGGCGATGTCGTCCGAGGCGTCAGTGCGGATCACGACGTACGCCGCAGAGTAGTCGGGGTCGGGGTTCATCGCGTCGGAGCCGTCCAGGCTCAGCGACGTGGGGAAGCGGATGTCGGTGGTCTCGAGTGCGACGATGCGGCTCACGGGAGTCCTCTCTAGGGGCCGGACCTCTGCGCAGCACGAATCTGCACGGATCCCTTGGAGTGTAAACATCGGATGTCTATACTGTCAATCAGACGTGTCGCCTCCGTGCGGCTCCCCTGCCGCTCAACGGCGGCTCCCCAACGAGGTAGGAGAACCATGAAGTTCGCGCGGCTTGGCGCCCCTGGATCCGAGATTCCCGTCGTCATAGACGGAGATCGTCACCTCGACCTCCGGCCCCTGACATCCGATGTAAACGGGGACTTCCTCGCCGGCGACTTCCACGCTCGCGTGGCTTCCGCGCTGGCATCCGGTGAGCTCGCCGAGGTCGATGGCGCCGCTCGAATGCGCATCGGTGCCCCGATCGCGCGCCCCAGCGCCGTCATCTGCATCGGCATGAACTACGCCGCTCACGCCGCAGAATCCGGCGCAGAGCCGCCGAAGATCCCGATCATCTTCTTGAAGACGCCCAACACCGTCGTCGGCCCCAACGACACCGTGACCATCCCCCGCGGCAGCGAGAAGACCGATTGGGAGGTCGAGCTCGGCATCGTGATCGGCGCCAGGGCCGCGTACCTCGATTCGCCCGAGGAGGCGGACGCGCACATCGCCGGCTACGTGGTCGCGAACGATGTGTCCGAGCGCGCGTTCCAGATGGACGTGTCCGGCGGCCAATGGTCGAAGGGCAAGATCGCGGCCGGCTTCAACCCGACCGGCCCCTGGCTCGTCACCCCCGATGAGGTCGACGTCGACGACCTCGGCCTGCGCAGCTTCGTGAACGGCGAGCCCCGGCAGGACTCGAACACGTCGGACATGATCTTCGACGTGCGCACGATCGTGCACCACCTCTCGCAGTACGTGACGCTCGAGCCGGGCGACCTCATCCTCACCGGCACCCCGCAGGGCGTCGCCCTCTCAGGCAAGTACCCCTATTTGGCCGACGGCGACATCGTCGACATCGAGATCGACGGGCTCGGTCACCAGCGCCAGAAGTTCGTCGCCTGGGAGGAGAGCAAGTGAGCGCTCAGGGGCAGTTGGACGGACTCGTCGCGATCGTCACGGGCGGGGCATCCGGCATCGGCGCGGCGATCGCGGCGCGTCTGCACGCCGACGGTGCGCAGATCGCCGTGCTCGACCGCGACACCGCGGGAGCGGACGCCCGCTTCGCCGCGTTCACCGCGGACGTCTCGGATCGCACGAGCGTGGATGCTGCTGTCACGGCTGTTGCGGAGCACTTCGGCCGCATCGACATCGTGATCAACAACGCAGGCATCGGCGCGGTCGGCGACATCAGCGCGAACGACGACGACGAGTGGGCGCGCGTCCTCTCGATCAACGTCACGGGCATCGCACGAGTCACCGCCGCAGCCCTCCCCTGGCTGCGGCAGTCGCCCGCCGCTGCGGTGTGCAACACGGCATCCATCGCCTCGTCGACCGGACTCCCCCAGCGCGCTCTGTACAGCGCGTCGAAGGGCGCCGTCTCGGCCCTAACCCGCGCGATGGCCGCGGACCACCTGCGCGAGGGCATCCGCGTGAACGCCGTGAATCCCGGTACCGCCGACACCCCGTGGGTGGGACGTCTGCTCGATCAAGCGGCCGACCCCGGGGCAGAGCGGGCAGCGCTGGAGGCCCGCCAGCCGCACGGGCGCCTGGTCAGTCCGGACGAGGTCGCCGCCGCGGTCGCATACCTGGTGAGCCCGGCTGCCGGGTCGACGACGGGAACGTTCATCGAGGTCGACGGCGGCATGGCGCAGCTGCGCCTGCGCGCGGAGTGAACGCGGCGTCGGCCGGCGGCCGGTAGCCGCGGCTCAGCGGATGCCGTAGAAGCCGACCGCGTTCGACCAGAAGAGCTTCTCGGCATCCAGGCCGCGGTCCTGCGCCCAATCGGCGACGGTGTGGCACCAGTCGTCACGGTTGCCGGGGAAATAGTACGCACTGTCCTGGCCGGTGACGTCGACCGAGGACACCGGCCAGTCGCTGCCCCACATCAATCGATCCTCGCCGAAGGCCTCGGCTGCGACATCGAGGTACGGCTCCATCTGCCCCTCGTCGATGCGCCCTCCGGACTCGGCCGGGAGTCCGGACAGCTTCACGAGCGCCTGCGGGTGGGCGGCCAGCTCGCGCAGGGCGTCGATCCATTCGGCACTCGGCGGCAGCGGCGACTCCACGGTGCCGATCGCCGGCTTGCCGAGATGGTCGAGCACGATCCGCAGCCCAGGGACGGCTTCGGCCAGAGCGATGACGTCGGGAATCTGATGATGCCGCACGCAGGCATCGAAGGTGAGGCCTCGTGCGGCCAGTTCTCGGGCGCCGTCGATGAAGGCGCGGCTGCGTGCGAAGCCGTCTTTCTCGTCCTGCAGCAGGTGGCGGACCCCGACGACGAGCTCGAACTCGGCGAGCGCGTCCAGATGCTTCTCGAGCTTGCGACCGCGATCCAGGCGAGCACCGGCGACGATGCCGACGACACCCGTCGCGCGCGCGATCGACTCGACCCAGCGCACTTCGTCGATCGCGTGCTTGTCGATCGGGTCGGCCTGCACGAACACCGCGACCTGGGTCTCCACGTCCTCGATCGGGTCCTCACGAAGCTCGGCTTCCGCGAACGGCGCGTCGAGGTCGCCCTCGAGCCAGCGGTAGGTGAGGATGTCCGGGTTCCACAGGTGCAGGTGAGCATCGACAACACGCATGCGACCATGATCACACAGCCGCCGGCAGACATCCGATCAATCGCTAGGATGACGAGCATGGCAGTCACCGATGAGGCGATCGAGAAGATCAAGGCGATGATCGTGTCCGGCGAACTCTCCCCGGGCGACCGACTGCCGCCCGAGAAGGAGCTCGCCGAGCGGCTCGGACTCTCGCGCAACTCGATGCGTGAGGCGGTCAAGGCTCTCGAAGTCATCCGAGTCCTCGACGTGCGGCGCGGAGACGGCACCTACGTGACGAGCCTCGAGCCGCACCTGCTGCTGGAGGCGATCTCGTTCGTCGCAGACATGCATGACGACAACTCCCTGCTCGAGATCTTCGCCGTCCGCCGGATGCTGGAATCCCAGGCCACCGGCCTCGCTGCGACCCTCGGCACCGAGGATGCCGTCGCCGCGCTGCTGGCGGAGCTGGACTCGACAGGCGCCGAGGTCAGCGTCGACGATCTGGTCGCCCATGACATCCGCTTCCACCGCGAGATCGTCCGCATGGCGGGCAACACATACCTCGCGAGTCTCATCGAGAGCCTCAGCGGACAGACGGTCCGCGCCCGCGTGTGGCGCGGACTCACCGAACAGGGTGCGGTGGAGCGGACCCTGTCCGAGCATCGGGCCATCGCCGAGGCGATCGCTCAGCACGATCCGAACCTGGCGACGTCGCTCGCGACAGCGCACATCGCCGGCGTCGAGCGGTGGCTGCGCCAGGCCGCCACCGTCTGACCCGCGCCCCGGGACGCGGGCGCGCGGCTACGCGCCGATGCGGCCCATCGCCGCCTCGAACTCCGCCGCCGAGCTGTCGCTGACGTCGTGCTGCAGCAGCTCGTCGAGCACGCCCGGTGCCGCGGTGAAGTACGGAATGCCTGCCAGACGCAGCGCGACGATGTCGTCCGCTGAGCGCAGGCTCGCCGCCAGCACGTTCGTTTCACTGCCGGCGCAGACCGCCTGCATCCGCGCGATGAGCGCATCGCCGTCGACGCCGGCATCCCGAAGCCGACCGAGGTACGGTGCGATGTACCGCGCCCCGATGCTCGAGGCGGCGAGCGCCTGGCCGACCGAGTACACCGCAGTCACGAGCACGCTCGCGCCATCGGAGACGAGGGCGGATGCCGCGGCGAACCCCTCAGCGGTGGCGGGGACCTTCACAGCCACCCGATCGCCGAGCGCACGGATGGTGTCGGCGTTGCGCAGCAGTTCGAGCCGGGATGCACCCCAGGTCTGGAAGAAGATCTCCTGCGCCCCCTCGGACTCCCACCGGGCGTAGAGGTCGGGGATGTCGGCGACCGTCCGCCCACCTCGCTCGAGGATCGTCGGGTTGGTCGTCACGCCGTGCACGACACCGGCGCCGAGGAGCGCAGAGACCCGGTCCACGTCGGCGCTGTCGACGTACAGACGCGGGGCGATGTCGACGGCAGACATGGGGGCTCCTCGATACGGCAGGCGGCAACCTGTCGTTACAGGTTCGGATTCGGCTAATGTAATGACAGGAATCGCCGGTGTCAAAGCCGGAGCCATCACCCAGACGCGTGCCGTCGATGAAGATCAGGAGCGCCATGCCCACCTCCCCCCGTGAAGGACGCACCGGCGTCGTCATCGTCGGAAGCGTCACGGCGGACGTGACGACGTTCTCGCAGCGTCTTCCCGCCAGGGGCGAGACGATCCTCGGCGACCAGTTCACCCTTTTCCTCGGTGGCAAGGGCGCCAATCAGGCGGTCGCCGCCGGACGCGCCGGTGCGACGACGAGCTTCGTCGGATGCGTGGGCGACGACCTGTTCCACGACCTCATCGTCGATGGCCTCACCGATGCCGGCGTCGATCTCACCCACCTGCGCACCGTCCCCGGCCCCACCGGCATCGCACACATCCGCGTGGATGCCTCGGCCCAGAACGACATCGTCATGGTGCCGCTGGCGAACGCCGAGCTGAACACGGCACAGATCGACGCGGCGCTCGACGACCTGGCGGCGACGACGTCCGTCCTGCTCACGCAGCTCGAGACTCCGTCCGCGCTGACCGCGCACATCACGACCCGCGGCCGCGAGCACGGAATGACCGTCATCCTCGATCCGGCACCAGCGGCTCCACTGCCGGACGATGTGTGGGGCAGCATCGACATCGTCACGCCGAACGAGACCGAGGCGTCGGTGCTCAGCGGCATCGAGGTGACCGACGCCGCGACCGCCGAGCAGGCGGGGCGCTGGTTCCTCGATCAGGGCGTCGGCGCCGCCGTGATCACCCTGGCCGCTCAGGGCTCCTGCGTGGTCACGCCGGAGGGCACCACGATCGTGCCTCCACTGCGCGTGGAGGCCGTCGACACCACCGCGGCCGGCGACGCCTACGCCGGTTACCTCGGCGCCGCCCTCGCGAACGGCGCCACCCTCACGGATGCCGTTCGACTCGCTACCGCCGCCGGCGCACTCACCGTCACCAAGCACGGCGCGTCGCCGAGCCTCCCGGTGCGCAGCGATGTCGACGCCTTCCTCACTCTCCAGAACGACAGCGCGTCGCGCGCATCCTGAGCAGGAGTCACCATGCGAAAGACCTCGACGACGATCAACCCCGCACTCTCGCGCGTGATCAGCGAGACCGGCCATACCGACCTCATCGTCGTCACCGACGCAGGTCTCCCCATCCCGCCGGGGTCCGAGCGGATCGACCTGGCGTACCGCCCCGGCGCACCGGCCTTCTTCGACGTGCTCGACACCGTGCTCGCCGAAATGGTCGTCGAGGGCGCGACGGTCTCGGCCGAGGTGGCCGACCACAGCCCTGAGGTGCTCGCACAGCTGCGCGAGCGCCTCCCCGGCATCGCCGTCGAGCTCGTCCCGCACGTGGAGTTCAAGAAGCGCACGCACGACGCCCGCGCGTTCGTCCGCTCCGGCGAGTTCACGCCGTACGCGAATGTGATCCTGCACGCAGGGGTGGCGTACTGATGGCCACCAGCGTTGTCACCGGAACCGTCATCGGCACAGACGCGATCGACCGGCACTCGGCTGCCCCCATGTACGACCAGCTGCGCCAGCTCATCATCGACGGCATCGAGCGCGACGGGCTGCAACCGGGCGACCCGCTCCCCGGCGAGCACCGGCTCTGCGAGCGCTACGGCATCTCCCGCACCGTGGTCCGGCAGGCGCTCGCGCAGCTCGAGCACGAGGGCATGGTCGAACGGGTCAAGGGAAAGGGCACGTTCGTGTCGCGGCCTCGCACGAGCGAGTCCCTGGTGCACACGCTGATCGGTCTCTACGACGACGTCGAACAGCGCGGCGGTCATGTGCACAGCGACATCCTCCGGCATGAGCCCGAGGAGGCCGACCCCGAAGTGGCGGCGGCTCTCGAGATACCCGTCGGTTCGCCGGTCATCGCGCTCGAGCGACTGCGCCACGTCGACGGCGAACCGTGGTCGCTGTCGACGACTTGGATGCCCGAGCAGGTCGGGGCCCTGACCCTCGGCGTCGACCTGTCCGAAGCATCCCTCTACCGGCTGCTCGCAGAGCACGGCATCCAGGCGACCGACGGTGTCCGCTCCGCCGAGGCGACCGTCGCGACGCACGACCAGGCCCAGCATCTCGGCATCAGCGCCGGATCGGCGCTGCTGCGACTGCGCAGCATCAGCCGC
This sequence comes from Microbacterium sp. KHB019, assembly GCF_037285405.1. Classification (NCBI taxonomy): domain Bacteria; kingdom Bacillati; phylum Actinomycetota; class Actinomycetes; order Micrococcales; family Microbacteriaceae; genus Microbacterium; species Microbacterium sp. KHB019. Next base: position 272,107 of record NZ_JBBDHF010000004.1, read on the forward strand.
GATGCATCCGGCACACCGATCGAGTACTTCATCGCGCTGCACCGCGGCGACAGGTCGCGGTTCGAGTTCCAGCTGCGCCGCGACCAGTCGCAGGCGTCGTTGCTGCATGTCGATGACACCGGTGGCGCGTCGAGGGCGGGTACAGTCTCTGTCTGAGGCGTCCTCACGCCTCGGAGAGGACGATGATGGTCGCAGGCGCCACTTCTGACCAGACGCCCGGGGACGAGCGCAAGCCCGAGACGGGTTCCACGCCGCCGCTCGCGGACCTGACCAGCCGCCCTGTGCCCATCCCCGGTCCTCTCACCAAGCCCTCACCGGTGGTGCGACCGCCGCGTCGGCGCGCACGCTGGCTGGTGCCCGTGATCGTCGTCGCGGTCCTCGCCGCTGTCGCCGTCGGCATCGTCCTGTGGCAGGCGGCCCAGCCCGGCATCGCATGACCTCCTGGACCAGCGCCGCGATCGCTCTGCTGGAGGCCGACGCCAACCGCAGCGCGGACACGCATCTGCATGTCTTCCCGCTGCCGGCGGAGTGGGGCATCGACCTGTACCTGAAGGACGAGTCGGTGCATCCGACGGGCTCGCTCAAGCACCGCCTCGCCCGCTCCCTCGTCCTGTACGGCCTGGTCAACGGCCGCATCGGCGAGAAGACGACGCTTGTCGAGGCATCCAGCGGATCGACGGCCGTGTCGGAGGCGTACTTCGCCAGGATGCTGGGACTCGACTTCATCACAGTCGTGCCGCGGTCGACGAGCCCGGAGAAGATCGAGCTCATCGAGTTCTACGGCGGCCGGTGCCACTACGTCGACAGCGGGCCGGAGATGTACGGCGAAGCCGAGCGCCTCGCCGCTGAGTGCGGCGGACACTACCTCGATCAGTTCACGTACGCCGAGCGGGCGACCGACTGGCGCGGCAACAACAACATCGCCGAGAGCGTGGTCAGCCAGCTCAGTCAGGAGCGGCATCCGATCCCGGAGTGGATCGTCGTGGGTGCGGGCACCGGCGGCACGAGCGCGACGTTCGGCCGGTACGTGCGCTACCGTCAGCATCCGACCCGGGTCGCGGTCGTGGACCCGGAGGGGTCGGCTTTCTACGGCGGGTGGAGCACCGGGGCCTCGGATTACACGACCGGCACTCCGAGCCGCATCGAGGGCATCGGCCGGCCACGGGTCGAGCCCTCGTTCGTGCCGAGCGTGATCGACGAGATGCTGCAGATCCCGGATGCCGCGTCCGTCGCGGCCATCCGGCTGCTGAAGGAGCGCACGCTGCACTGGGCCGGCGGCTCGACCGGCACGAATCTCGTCGGAGCGTTCCAGCTGATCGCGCGCATGCTGGCTTCCGGTCGAACGGGCAGCGTCGTGACGCTGATCTGCGACGGAGGCGCCCGCTACGCCGGAACGTACTACTCCGACGACTGGGTCGCCGCCCAGGGCTGGGACCTCGCCCCGCACCGCGCCCGCCTCGACCACTTCCTGGCCACGGGCGTCTGGCAGGCCTGACCTCCTGGTGGCTACGCTGGCCGCATGACCACTCTGATCCTCACCGTCGCCGGATCCGACCGCCCTGGCCTCGTCGCAGCCGTCGCCGACATCGTCGACGCGCACGGCGGCAACTGGGAGAGCAGTCAGCTCGCCGAGCTCGCCGGCGTCTTCGCCGGTGTGATCCAGGTGTCGGTGGCGCCCGATCGCGAGGCGGAGCTGCAGGATGCGCTTCGCGCCCTCGACGGGACGCTGGCGATCACCGTGCACACCGGGGCGGATGCCTCCACCGCAGCCGAGCAGCCCATCACCCTGCAGGTGCTCGGCAACGACCGGCCCGGCATCGTGCGCGAGGTCTCCGCCGTGCTCCGAGCGCATGAGCTCAGCATCCAGGACATGACGACCGAGACACGGGATGCCGCCATGGCCGGTGGCCGCCTGTTCGAGGCATCCGTGGCGGCGACGGTACCGGCATCCGCCGATCTCACGGCCCTGCGCGCCGACCTGGAGCGGCTCACGGCCGAGCTCCAGGTCGACATCACGCTCGACTGAGCGCTGCCGCGCCGCCGCCGAGACCCCGTCTTCCCACCGAGACCCCGTCTTCTGGACGCCAGTACGACGGGGTCTCGGTGGGAAGACGGGGTCTCGGCAGGGCCGAGGGCGGAGCATCAGACCAGGCGCGACTTCGGCGAGACCGAGTAGGTGTCCTCGGCGTCGCTGTTGACCGTGTCGCCGAGCGCCTCGTCGATCGCAGCCATGGTGTCGGCGTCGAGGGTCACGCCGGATGCCTTGACCGTGTCGGCGAGCTGCTCGGGACGGGATGCTCCGACCAGCGCAGCCGCGACGTTCTTGTTCTGCAGCACCCACGCGATCGCGAGCTGCGGCATCGTGAGGCCGGCCTGCTCGGCGATCGGCTTCAACCGCTGCACGGCCGTGAGGATGTCGTCCTGCAGAAGACGCTTGATGAAGTCGGCGCCGCTGTGCGGGTCGGTCGCGCGCGAGCCCTCTGGCACCGGCTGCCCGGGCAGGTACTTGCCGCTGAGGACGCCCTGCGCCATCGGCGACCAGACGATCTGCGAGATGCCGAGCTCTTCGGATGCCGGCACGACCTTGCCCTCGATGACGCGGTGCAGCATCGAGTACTGCGGCTGGTTCGAGATGAGCTGCACGCCCAGCTGCTTGGCGAGGGCGTGGCCTTCGCGCAGCTGTTCCGCGGTCCACTCGCTGACGCCGATGTAGAGCGCCTTGCCCTGACGGACGACGTCGGCGAACGCCTGGAACGTCTCCTCCAGCGGCGTCTCGTAGTCGAACCGGTGCGCCTGGTACAGGTCGACGTAGTCGGTGCCGAGACGCTTCAGCGAACCGTTGATCGACTCGAGGATGTGCTTGCGCGACAGACCGGTGTCGTTCGGGCCCTTCGGCCCGGTCGGGAAGTAGACCTTCGTGAAGATCTCGAGACCCTCGCGCCGCTGACCTTCGAGCGCCTTGCCGAGGATGACCTCGGCCGCCGTGTTGGCGTAAGTGTCAGCCGTGTCGAACGTGGTGATTCCGGCGTCGAGCGCGGCGTGCACGGTCTTCACCGCGGCGTCGTCTTCGACTTGAGAAGCGTGCGTCACCCAGTTGCCGTAGGTGATCTCCGAGACCTTGAGGCCGCTGTTTCCGAGGTAGCGATAGTTGACCATGCATCTACGCTAGGGCCTTCAGACGACCGCGGGCGCGGATCGCAGGCGCATCGGCACCACGATCGCGATGGCGATGGCTGCGACGGCTGCGAGAGCGCTGATCGCATAGAGCGGAAGGTGCCACGGCGAATGGCTCCCGCCGGAGATCAGGTACGTGTCCGCTAGCGACATTCCCGGTCCGAACGAGGCGATGAAGTACGCCGGAGCCCCGGAGACGAGCAGGCCGAGTTGAGCCGATATCGCCACGACGGGTGGAGATTTCGAAGCGATGCAGACCCACGCCACGGCCACGGCGAGTACGACGCCGAGCCCCAGGATTGCGAACACCCACCCGATGCTGAACATCTGACCGGCATCCGACATGGTCGCGTAGATCTCGACGAGGCCAGTGCCAGGAACCGCCGCGAGCGGGTTGATGACCAGGATGTGCACGGCGGCCCACGTCGCGTACAGCGTCACGGCGAGCACGCCGACGATCGACGCTGCTACGGCAGTGCGGGTCCGAGTGGTCATGCGGCGATCGTAGGAGCGATCGCTGGGAGATCGCCGGTCGCCGGCCGCTAGACCGAAACGGATTCGCGCAGGTCGGCGCGCGTGATCGGCTGCGTTGGAGTGCCGTTGGCCGAGAGGTCGTCGTCGAGTGCTGTGTCGGATGCCGTGGCATCCGCCGTCGTCACGATCGACGCCCTGTCACGGAATCCCTCAGCGGTCACCCGATCGAGATCGACCTGCTTCCGGATCGCGTGCGCCTTCTCGTACAGCGACGGGTCGCCGTAGCTGGTGAGCACCTTCACGATGACGGGCAGCAGCTCGATCATGAAGAACAGCGCAGCGATCAGCCAGTGGGCCCACCAGATGGTCGGCTCCTTCTCGGCGAGACGGTTCAGGCCGCTGATCTGACTGAGCAGGCCGACCGCTCCGGCGTTGCCCTGCGCGACGGAGTCCGCGCGCGCGTTGTAGGCGGCGAGCGCCTGCTGGTAGGAGTCGCGTGCCGCCGGCAGCTGGTCGTTCGCCTGCTGACGGTTCGCAGCCTCGGACGATGCGGTGTTCTCCTTCGCCGCCCCCTCGGCCGTCGCCAGATCGTCGTTCGCGGTGCGCAGCTGGCCCGCGAGACCGTCATAGGTCTGCTGCGCCTGAGCGAGCTGCGCCTTCGCGGCGTCGGAGCTCGAGCCCTCACCGTTGACTCCGGTGCACCCGGGGACCTCCCCGGCGCCCTCACCGGTGAGCTCGCACTGGTACAGAGCACGGGCTTGATCTATGACCTTCTGCTGCTCCGCCATCTTGGCCGTGATGTCGTCGATCGTCGCCTGCGCGGCTGAGGTGGTGGCAGACCCGGAGTCCGTGTCGGCGACGATGCCGGTCGCCGCCTGGTTCTCGAGGGTCGCGACGCGCTCGGTCGCGGCATCCAGTGCCTTGCGCTCCGGCCCGCTCTCCAGGGCATCCTGATCGGACTGCGCCTGGACGATGTTGGTCGCTGCGACCTCACGGTTGATGTCGTTGTGGAAGACCTGCAGCACGAGCGGCTCGGCGACGAGGAATCCGATCAAGACGGCCATCGCGACGCGGGGCAGGGCGAGTCCGAGGAGCTTCCACACGCTGCGCGTCGACGTCATGGTCGAGGTGAGGAAGCGGTCGAGATTGAAGATGATCGCCGCCCAGACGACCGCGAGCGGCACGGCGATCCAGATGGCCGCCTGCACACCCGTGGTGAGGGCGAAGAACATGGAGATCGCCGAGACGAGGGCGGTGCCGGCGAGCACGAAGAACATCTGCACGAACCGCGGAGTCTCACCGGGGACGCGGTCGAGGATCTCTCCCTCCGCGCCGCCGAGGATCGCGAGCGTGCGCAGGCGGGAGCCTGGCGTCCGCGCCGTCTTCTGCCGCGGCATCCGCTCGCGCTTCTTGCGCGGAGCCTTCTCGGCCTTCCGGAGCTTCATCTTGGAAGGCCCGAAGACGCCCTGCGCACGCCGCAGATCGTCGAGCTCATCGTCCTCCGGAGCGGCGGTCGACGGCGCGGCGGGCGACGGCTCGTCAGCGGCAGGAGCCGGCTCGCTGCCCGTCGGCTCGTAGTCGCGCAGGAAGTCGATCTCGTCGTCGACCGTGCCGTTCTGAGCGTCGGCGTCGACGGAGATCTTGCCGTCGGAGCCCATGCGACCAGGGCGATGTGCGGAATAGGACATCCCTCCAGGTTAGGAAAGGTCGCCTGTGGGACAGCCGGACGACCTCTGCTCGCACGCTGAGAGGAGGCTTCCCACCCACACACGACCAGCCCGCGATGCGAGATGGATTTCCGCGCTCGGATGTCAGGCGAAGCCGCGAAAACGTTCTTCCATCGGGGCGCGCGGGGCAAGGCCGCGCGCCGACTCAGGCCAGGGCTTCGGCCGCCGCTTCGTCCTCGGTGGTGGCGACGAGCTGACCGCAGGCCCCGTCGATCTCCTTGCCGCGGGTGTCGCGGAGGGTCGTCGGGATGCCGGCATCGTTGAGCCGGCGGACGAACTCGTCCGTGACGTCCTTCTCCGACGACGTCCACACCGACCCGGGCGTCGGGTTCAGCGGGATCGGGTTCACGTGCACCCATCCACGGCCGCGCTGGTTGAGCTTCTCTGCGAGCAGATCGGCGCGCCAGGCGTGGTCGTTCATGTCCTTGATGAGCGCGTACTCGATCGAGACGCGGCGACCCGTCTTCTCGTAGTACTCGCGCGCGGCATCCAGTGCCTCGTCGACCTTCCAGCGCGAGTTCACCGGGATGAGCTCGTCGCGCAGGTGGTCGTCCGGCGCGTGCAGCGACAGGGCGAACGTGACCGGGATGTTCTCGTCAGCGAGCTTGCGGATGGCCGGCACCAGTCCGACGGTCGAGACCGTGATGCCACGGGCGCTCATGCCGAGGCCGTCCGGCTGCGGTGCGACCATGATACGCACGGCATCCATGACCCGCTTGTAGTTCGCGAGCGGCTCTCCCATGCCCATGAAGACGATGTTGCTGACGCGCTCCATGCTGTGGTCGTCGGCCTTCTTTCCGCCGAGCCCGCCCTCGGCGATCAGACGGTTGGCGCGCACGATCTGCTCGATGATCTCGGCGGTCGACATGTTGCGGGTGAGTCCCGCCTGGCCGGTGGCGCAGAAGGGACAGTTCATACCGCAGCCGGCCTGGCTCGACACGCACAGCGTGATGCGTCCGGGGTAGCGCATGAGCACCGACTCGACCAGGGCACCGTCGTGCAGGCGCCACAGGAACTTGATCGTGTCGCCGCGGTCCGTCTCCAGGCGTCGCACCTCGGTGAGCAGCGGCGGCAGCATGCCGGCCACCAGCTCGTCCCGCAGGGCTGCGGGGAGGTCGGTCATGTGAGCGGGATCGGATGTGTAGTGCGTGAAGTAATGGGTGGCGAGCTGCTTCGCGCGGAAGCCGGGAAGCCCGAGCTCCTTGACCTTCTCGATGCGCTCCGCCGGCGTCAGATCGGCCAGGTGCACGGGCGGCTTGCCGCGCTTGGGGCTGGCGAACTGCAGCAGCGGGCGACCGCTCTCATCCTTCTTCTGGGTCCAACCCTCGGTGCGCGGGCGTACCTGCGCTTTCGCGGGTCCCGTCTGGCGGATGGGAGATTTCTCGGTCATACCCTCCAGGGTACGGGCTGACGGATGGAAAGAGCCTGGGGCGCCCGGAACCCCATCACTTGTCATTACAGGTTGTGATCCGAGAGAATGGGATCGTCCCCCGACGAAGGAGCCCCATGTCCGACCGTCTCGCGCGCGCCCGCACCTCCGGTGTTCTCGCCGTGCTTCGCGCCCCCTCCCCCGAACTCGCGCTCGAGACCGCCGAGGCGATCATCCGCGGCGGAATCACGGGCATCGAGGTCACGTACTCGACGCCCGATGCGCCGTCGGTCATTCGCGAGCTCATCGCCCGCCACGGGGATGCCGCCTACATCGGCGCCGGCACCGTCACCACGGCCGACCAGGCGCGCGCAGCCGCGGACGCCGGTGCGGAGTTCCTCGTGAGCCCGGGCACCCTGCCCGACCTCACGCGCGCAATGCTCGACACCGACCGCGTCGTCATGACCGGAGCCATGACGCCCACCGAGGTCATGGGCGCGCTGGCGCTCGGCGTGGACGTGGTGAAGATCTTCCCGGCATCCCTGGGCGGCCCCTCGTACCTGGGCGCGCTGCGCGGACCGTTCCCCGATGCCCCGCTCATGCCGACCGGTGGTGTGAAGCCGGACAACCTCGCGGACTGGTTCGCGGCGGGCTCCGTGGCCGTCGGCGCCGGGGGCGACCTCGCGAACTCCGCCTCGATCGCGGCTCACGACTGGGACGACATCACTCAGCGCGCGGCACGCTTCGCCGCAGCGCTCTCCGCCGTTCGCGGTTGAGCGTGCTCGGCCTTCCCTTCTGGGCATGGGCGCTCCTCGGCGTCGCTGCGGTCGCCGTCGGGCTGGCGAAGACGGCGATCCCCGGTGGCGGCATCCTGCCCGTCGCGCTGTTCGCAACCGCACTGCCGGCGCGCACGTCCACGGCGGCACTGCTGCTCCTGCTGATCGTCGGCGACGCGTTCGCGCTGATCGCCTATCGGCGGCACGCGAACTGGCCGACGCTGCTGCGGCTCGCGCCTGCGGTCGTGATCGGGCTGCTGGCGGGCTTCGCATTCCTCGCGATCGGGAACGACGACATCGTGCGGCGCGCGATCGGCGTCATCCTGCTCGCGATGATCGCGGTGACGCTCTGGCGTCGATCACGGCAGGGCAGAGCGGATGCCGCGCCGCCGGCGCGCGGCGTCGTCGCGGCATCCTCGTATGGAGCACTCGCCGGCTTCACGACCATGGTCGCGAATGCGGCAGGGCCGGTGATGTCGATGTACTTCCTCGCGATGCGGACGCCCGTGCAGGTGTTCCTCGGGACCTCGGCGTGGTTCTTCGCGATCGTGAACCTGTTCAAGCTGCCGTTCCTCGCCCGGATCGGCCTGTTCGACACACAGGTGCTGCTGACGGATGCCGCCCTCGTGCCGCTCGTGATCCTCGGCGCCTTCGTCGGGCTGTGGCTGGCACGGCGGATGAAGCAGCAGGTCTTCGACCGCATCGTCATCGGCCTCACGGTCATCGGCGCCGTGTACCTGCTGTTCTGAGGCGCCCGCAGTCCGCACGGGGAAAACCCAGACGAACCGTCCCAGACCCCAGACGATCAGCCGCGCGAGCGGCGTGTCGGCCGTGCGGCGCGCCGTGCGGCCGCCGAATCGTCTGGGATCCGGCCCGGGAACCCTGCTCAGTCGAGGAAGATGTCGGGGAACAGAGCGGCGTCGGGGGTGCCGGACACGGCGGCATAGCCGGAGAAGTCCGTGACACCGTCGGCCTCGAGCACGTCCTCGACGATCAGACTCTGGCCGGTGTACGACGCAGCGGGCTTCGTGAGCACAGAGTACGCGGCATCCGCGTAGATGTCGGCGGTGCGGCTGGCGGCCATGACCTGATCCCCGCCGAGCAGGTTCTGCACTGCGGCCGTCGCGATGGTGGTGCGCGGCCACAGGGTGTTCGCCGCGATGCCGTCGCTCGCGAACTCGGCGGCGAGGCCGAGCGTGACCATGGTCATGCCGAACTTCGCGAGCGAGTAGCCGGTGTGCGCGCCGAGCCACTTCGGGGTCGGGTTCAACGGCGGCGAGAGCGACAGGATGTGCGGGTTGGCCGAACCGCGCAGCACCGGTACGGCGGCGCGGGAAAGCATGAACGTGCCGCGGACGTTGACGTCCTGCATCAGGTCGTACTTCTTCGCGTTGAGGTCGAGTGAGCGCGAGAGATCGATGACGCTGGCGTTGTTGATGACGATGTCGATGCCGCCGAACTCGCCCTGCGTCTTCATGACCGCTTCGGTGATGTCGTCGTCGTCGCGCACGTCGCCCACGATCGGCAGCGCCTTGCCGCCGGCATCCCGGATCTGCTCCGCAGCCGTGTGAACCGTTCCCTCGAGCTTGGGATGCGGGGTGTCGGTCTTCGCGAGCATCGCGATGTTCGCGCCGTCGCGCGCGGCTCGCAGCGCGATGGCGAGGCCGATGCCGCGGCTGCCGCCCGACATCAGGATGGTCTTTCCGGCGAGAGTGGTCATTGGCTGCTCCTCGGTTGGGGTCGGGTCACTCGGGCGCCATGCGGATGGCGCCGTCGAGGCGGATCGTCTCGCCGTTCAGGTAGCCGTTGGTGACGATGTGCAGGGCGAGCGCGGCGTACTCGGCGGGCGTGCCGAGGCGGGCGGGGTACGGCACCTGCTGCCCGAGCGACGCTTGCGCCGCCTCCGGGAGCCCCGCGAGCATCGGCGTCTCCATGATTCCGGGGGCGATCGTGCAGACGCGGATGCCGTAGCGGGCGAGTTCGCGCGCGATCGGCAGCGTCATGGCGTGCACGCCGCCCTTCGACGCGGAGTAGGCCGGCTGCCCGATCTGGCCGTCGAACGCCGCGACGGATGCCGTGTTCACGATGACCCCGCGGTCGCCGCTGTCCGTGGCGTCGTTCTTCGCGATGACGGCAGAGGCCTGGGAGGTCACGTTGAAGGTGCCGACGAGATTGATGCGGACGACGCGCTCGAAGTCGGCGAGAACGGCCGGGTTGCCTTCCCGGTCGAGGACCTTCGCCGGCGGGGCGATGCCGGCGCAGTTGACGACGATGCGCAGCGGCGCGTTCTCGTTGGCCGCCGCGACCGCGGATGCGGCATCCTCGGGACTCGTGACGTCGCCGGCGGCGAACGTGCCACCGAGTTCTGCGGCCATTTCGGCTCCCGCGGAGGACGGCAGGTCGAGAAGCGTGACATGTGCGCCGGCAGCGGCGAGCACGCGAGCGGTCGCGAGGCCGAGGCCGGAGGCGCCTCCGGTGATCAGTGCGCCGGATCCCTGGATCTGCATGGTTCTCCTTCGAACGAATCTGCAACTCAGTCTCAGCATACGCGGTTCTCAGTACCAACTCTGGCGTGCGGTGGCGGAGAGGTGTTGGCTGGAGCCATGGAACTGCGTCGCAAGCGAGCCTACGACACCGCCGAATCCTCGGACGGGTTCCGCGTGCTGGTCGATCGGCTGTGGCCGCGCGGGGTCTCGAAGGCGCGTGCCGCGATCGATCTGTGGGCGAAGGATGCCGCTCCCACCCCGGGACTCCGGAAGGAGTGGCACGCGGCATCCGATGGGGATTGGGGCGCGTATGCCGACCGCTATCGTGCCGAACTGGACGGCGAGTCGGCGTCCGCGCTGGAGGAGCTGGCCGACGAACTGCGGGGGCACGAAGTCGTCACCCTCGTGTACGCCGCACACGATGAGGAGCACAACCACGCCGTCGTGCTCGTCGAGGCGCTGCGCGAGCTGCTGTGAGCATCACCGCGCCCGCACAACTCCGGATCTTTTCGGCAGATCCGCGTGGTTACGGCATCGTCGACGAGGTTTTGAGCAGTTTCTCCGGAGTCATGCGGTCGACGAGGTCGGAACTGTGACGATTCCGGCGGACGAGATGGCCGTCCCGGACCAGGTGTGCGAGCTCGCGCGCGGCGCAGATCTCACGCCCGTGTGGCTCAACGACTACGGTGGCGTCACGTTCCGCGCGACCGGCGCGACCGGCTCGACGAACGCGACCGATCCCTTCTACATCAAGTGGGGCCCGCGAAACCTCGAGTTCTCGCTGCGCGATGAAGTGGAGCGGATGCGGTGGGCTGGGCGCTGGATTCGCGTGCCGCGCGTTCTCGACCACGGCGAGGATGCCACGCACGAGTGGCTGATCACGGCGGCCATCGACGGGCGAAGCGCTGTCGACCCGCGCTGGGTCGCCGAGCCCGCGGCTGCGGTGCGGGCGGTCGGCGAAGGGCTCCGCGCGATGCACGATGCGCTTCCCGTCGCGGAATGCCCGTGGGAGTGGAGCGTGCCAGGGCGCATCGCGAACGCCGAGGGTCGCGGCATCCGCGTGCCTGACGCCCTGCGCGACGCGCCGCCGATCGACCGCCTCGTCGTCAGCCACGGCGACGCCTGCTGCCCGAACACCCTGGTCGCCGAGGACGGGCGCTGGCTCGCCCATGTCGACCTCGCGCTGATGGGCACGGCCGACCGCTGGGCCGACATCGCCGTCGCATCCATGAGTACGGAGTGGAACTACGGGCCCGGCTGGGAGGACGCGCTCATCGAGGCGTACGGAGTCACCCCTGATCGCGACCGCCTCGCGTACTACCGCGACCTCTGGAACGCGAGCTGACATGGCACATCCGCTGATGTTCTCCCCCGACGACCCGCTGCTGGCCAGGGTGCGGGCGATCGCCCTGACTTTTCCCGAGGCTGCGGAGAAGGTCAGCCACGGGCGCCCGGCGTTCTTCACGCAGAAGGTCTTCTGCTACTTCGGCGGCTCGGTGCGGATCGACGGGGACTGGGTCGCGCATGACGCCGGGATCATGGTGCGCCCCGACGCCGAGGACGATCCGGCGCTGCGACAGGACCCGCGATTCTGGGTGCCCGCCTACCTCGGGCCATCCGGATGGCTCGGCATCGACCTGGACGATGACACGGACTGGCAGGAGATCGCCGAGCTCATCGACGCGTCCTACCGCGTGACAGCTCCTCGTCGCTTCGTGGCTGACCTCGACGCGCGCTGACGCGGCATCCCCACCCCGAGAAACCACTTTCCGCTCGAGACACCACCGGTGACGTGGTGTCTCGAGCGGAAAGTGGTTTCTCAGCTCCAGACGAAGCGGAACGTGCCGGCCAGCACGGCGGCGGCGAGCGACAGGGACATGATGACAGCGGCGCCCAGGAGGGCGATCCCATCCCGGCCGTGCAGCCGCGACGGCCTCGACCAGGTCCGCGGGATGCCGGAGCCGAACCCGCGGGCCTCCATCGCCAGGGCGAGCCGCGTTCCGCGACGCACGGCGAAGACGAGCAGCACGAACGCCATCGAGAAGAAGCGCCGGATCGCTCCGCTGTCGCCCACTCCACGGGCTCGCCGCGCCAGGCTCATCGTGCGCCAGTCGTCGAGGAACAGCCCGAGCATGCGGGTGCCTGCCAGGATGCCGAGCACGAACCGGCTGGGGAGCTTCGCGACCTGTGCGAGCCCGTCGGCGAGCTCGGTCGGATCCGTGTTTCCGAACAGGAGGATCGTCGGCAGTCCGAGCGCGACGACGCGCAGGCTCACCGCGACCGCGAGCGAGATCGAGTCGTCGCTGATCGTCGCGAAGCCGAAGCTCCAGTAGACGTGTCCGGCGGGTTCGGCGTACAGCAGCATGCTGAGCCCTGCGATCGGCGCGAACACGACGATGGGGAGGATGCGCCGAAGGACCGTCGACAGCCGCAGACCGGTCAGCGGCAGGCACAGCAGCTGCAGCCCGATGGCGACGAGACCGCTGACGACGTCGATCGAGGCGAACAGCGGCACCGACAGCAGCAGCGCGAGGAGGAGCTTCGTGACCGGGTTCACGCCGTCGAGCCAGGCGCGCGGTGGCGCTGCGATGACAGAGGTCATGCGCGCACCTCCTGCGGCGCGAGCGCGATCCGGTGGCCGCCCAGGTGCCGGATCACACCGTCGTCGTGCGTCACGGCGACGACCGAGGTCCCGGCGGCGATCTGCTCCTGCAGCAGAGCAACCAGCTCGATCCAGCCGCGGCGATCCTGTCCGAACGTCGGCTCGTCGAGGACGATCACCTCGGGGGATGCCGCGAGCACCGTCGCAACCGACAGCCGTCGCTTCTGTCCACCGGACAGCGTGAACGGGTTGGCCAGAGCGAGAGGGGCGAGGTGCAGCCGCTCGAGCAGGTCGTCGACGACGGCCGTGGTGCGGGATGCCGTCCAGCCGAGCGCCGCAGGTCCGACGGCGAGCTCGTCGCGCAGGGTCTGCTTCAGGAACTGATGCTCCGGCTCCTGGAACACCGTGCCGATGCGGGTGAGCAGTTCGCGGGAGGTCCACCGGAACGGCCGCCGTCCGCGCTTGCCCGCGAGCGGCTCCGCCGCTTCGACTGTGCCGGCCTGCTCGGGGATGAGACCGGCGAGGGTGAGCGCGAGCGTGGACTTTCCCACGCCGTTCGGCCCCGTGATGACGGTCGCGTGACCGCGCGGCACCTGAACCTCGAGTCCTGCCTGCACTGGGATGTTCGAGGCAGCGGTCCGCGGGTCTCGGGCGATGGCGAGCCCGGATGCCGAGAGAACCGGCGCCGCATCCGGAAGGACAGTCGCCAGCTGCGGCAGGTCGACCTCGAGCCCCGGCACCCAGACCCCGGCATCCGCCAGCGCCTGGCCGTGCGCGGCGAAGACATGCGAGGGCGCCCCGTCGGCGAGCAGCCCGCCGTTGGCGCCGAGCACGATCACCCTGGTCATCAGATCGACCCAGACCGGTGTGCGGTGCTCGACGACCACGAGCGTCGCACCGCTCGCCTCGACGACGTGTTCGACGCTCGCGCGCACCTCGGCGACACCCTCAGGGTCGAGGTTCGCGGTCGGCTCGTCGAGCAGCAGCAGCCCGGGCCGCATCGCGAGGACGCCGGCCAGCACGAGGCGCTGCTTCTGCCCACCGGACAACGCCTTGGTCGGGCGCTGCAGCGGCACCTCGAGTCCGACCGCATCCAGCGCCCCAGACACCCGCGACGGGATCTCGGATGCCGGAACGCCGAGGTTCTCACATCCGAAGGCGACATCATCGCCCACTTTGGACAGCACGATCCCGGCATCCGGATCCTGCATCACGAGCCCGGTCTGACCCCGCCGCGACTCCGGGGCTGCCCCATCGATCGTCAGCGTGCCGGTGCGCTCCCCCTCGTCGGCGTCGCCGAGGACGCCGGCGAGCCCGGCGAGCAGGGTCGACTTGCCGGCGCCTGATGCGCCGAGCAGCAGCACCCGTTCGCCGGGCTCGATCGTGAAGCTGACGTCGCTGACCGCCGGGCGCTTGCGCCCCGCGTAGCGCCAGCCCCAGCCCGCCGCCTGCACGCGAGCCGGGGGCGCCCCGTTCTCAACAGGCAATTGACGCCTCAGATCTCGCGGGCGAGCTCTCGGCCTGCGGCGAAGCGGCTCAGTGCTCCGGTGGCGGCGAGGGCTCGTACGAGCAGCCAGCCCACGATTCCGGCGAGCACGATGCCTGAGACGGCGACGCTGACGAGGTAGATCGTGTTGAACTCGAGCGACTTCAGGATGTTCGGGGAGCTGCCGTAGAACAGCTCGAAGATCCACGCGGCGACACCGGCACCGGCGCCGGCGAGGGCGGCGACCACGATGCCGAAGCGGCGGTAGAGGAACAGCGCGAAGATCAGTTCGGCGCCGAGACCCTGCACCATGCCGGAGAGCACGGTGGAGACGCCCCAGACGTTGCCGATCAGCATCGAGACGATGGCGGCGACGACCTCGACGACGAACGCGGCGCCGGGCTTGCGGATGACGAGGCCGCCGACGACGCCGCCGATCAGCCAGATGCCGACCGCGATGCCGCCGAGGCCGGGGGTGAGGGCATCCGCGGCGCCGAACCAGGCGCCGCCGACGACGTTCCACCCCCAGAACAGCAGACCGATCGCGACACCCAGGACGGCGGCGACGACGATGTCGACGACGCGCCAGCGCCAACGATTCGGGGTGACCGTCTGTGCGGTCTGGGGCGTGCGTGTAGACGTACTCATCTGAGCTCCTCCCTGCGCCGGCATGATCCGGATCAGGTTCGACGGTCGAAGCGCGGATCGCTTCCTCTCAGCCCGGCATGCCCGGACTCCCGTGGTTGTGAACTCGATCTTACCCGCCTCGAACCCGCAGGGTTACTCGATCCGTGCACGCGATTGGGTACCGTAAGCAGGTGACCATCGAAGACGCGACGCCCGTGACCACCGGGATGACCCGTCGCGCCCTGCGTGCTCGCGAGGAGATGCGCGGCTCGCAGACGCCCGCGATCCCGATGCCCGACCTGCCCGACGGCGAAGAGCCGGACGTCGACGCGCCCCTGGAAGAACTGACCGGCGAGACCCCAGAGGCGGCCGCGCCACCGGTCGCCTGGGCCGACGCCGAGCGCACGGCGACGGCGCTCGCGTGGCTCGAGACCGGTGACGTCGTCGACACCACGCTCCCCCCTGATCTGGATGCCACGGCGAGCCGCCCCGGCGGCGAGGACGTCCTGGCGGACGCGAAGCTCCGCCCCGCTCTGCTGCGTACACGGTGGCTGGTGCCGCTGGGCACCCTCGTGCTCTGCGGTGCGGCCTATGCCGCGACGACGCTCATGTGGCCCCTGCACGCTGTGCCACCCGTCGTTCAGGCACTCGAGTTCGCGACGACGCCCGCTGCCGCAGCGGAGATCACCTGGCCCACCGGTGGTAGCTCGAGCGTCGGCGTCGCCGGCGTCTCGTCCACCGCGTCGACCCCGAATGCGGCATCCATCGCGAGCGTGACGAAAGTCGTCACCGCCCTCATGGTGCTGGATCGTCACCCGTTGAAGCTGGGCGAGCAGGGGCCGGAGTACGCGTTCACCTACTCCGACAGCGTGGAGTACTGGGACTATCGACGCTCCGATCAGTCGGCGCTCGATGTGCCGGTCGACGGCGTCCTGACCGAATATCAGATGCTCCAGGGCACGCTGCTCGGATCGGCGAACAACTACGTCGACCGCCTCGCCCGTGAGATCTGGGGGTCGAACGAGCAGTTCGCTGCGGCGGCCAAGGCCTGGCTCGCCGATCGCGGACTCAGTGACATCACCGTCGTGACGCCGTCCGGATTCGACGCGCGCAACGCCGCGACGCCCGAGGCGCTGCTGCGTCTGGGCGAGCGTGCCATGCAGAACCCGGTCTTCGCCGAGATCGTCGGGACGAAGCAGGTGGACCTGCCCGGCGCCGGCGTCGTGAACAACACCAACGGTATGCTCGCCGACCCCGGCGTCGTCGGGATCAAGACCGGGACGCTGGGTGACAGCTGGAATCTGCTCACCGCCAAGGATGTGACGATCGGCGACACGACCGTTCACCTCTACGCCGCTGTCCTGAATCAGGCCGACGACGAGAGCAGACTCGCTGCCACACGCTCGCTGTTCACGCAGGTGGAGGCCGCACTCGCAGCGCAGGAGCCGTCCGTCGCGGAGGGAACGGTGGTGGGCCGCGTCGACACCGTGTGGGGCACGAGCGTAGACATCGTCACCGACTCCGATGCCACCGTCGCGCTCTGGAACGGCGCCAGCTCGACGGCGACGGTCGCCCTCGCTCTCGACGACCAGCGTGCCGACGGCGACGATGTCGGCACGCTCTCGGTGACCGGCCCCGTGGATGCCACGACGGTCGACGTCTCCCTCGCGGACGAGATCGCAGACCCGAGCCCCTGGTGGCGGCTGACTCATCCGCTGGAGCTGCTGGGCATCGTCGACTGATCTGCAGCCGTAGATGCAGAAGAGCGGGGGTGGCCGGTCGGCCACCCCCGCTCTTCTGCGATCGCGTCAGCTCTCGCTGGGCTGCTCTGCGTTCTCCAGCACCTCTGCCTCGCCGGTCGCGACGACGGGAACCGCGTCGGTCATGGCCGCTTCGGCGTCGATGTCGGTCGCGGCCTGCTCGAACTGCGACTGGTACAGACGCCAGTATGCGCCCTGAGCCGCGATGAGCTCATCGTGCGAGCCCTTCTCGACGATGTCGCCGTGCTCCATCACGAGGATGAGGTCGGCGTCGCGGATCGTCGACAGACGGTGCGCGATCACGAACGACGTACGCCCATGTCGCAACGCCGCCATGGCGTTCTGCAGCAGCAGTTCGGTGCGGGTGTCGACGGCGCTCGTCGCCTCATCGAGGATGAGGATCGACGGCTGCGACACGAACGCTCGTGCGATCGTGATCAGCTGGCGCTCACCGGCCGACACGTTCGAGGCGTCCTCGTCGAGAACCGTCTCGTACCCCTCGGGGAGGGAATGAACGAAACGGTCGACGTACGTCGCGGTCGCCGCCTCGATGACCTCGTCATCGGTGGCGGTGGAGCGGCCGTAGCGGATGTTCTCGAGGATGGACCCGGCGAACAGCCACGGGTCCTGCAGAACCATCCCCGTGCGGGAGCGGAGCTCAGAGCGGGTGACGCCGGCGATGTCCTGACCGTCGATCAGGATGCGCCCGCCGCTGAGTTCGTAGAACCGCATGATCAGGTTGACCAGGGTGGTCTTTCCCGCACCGGTCGGTCCGACGATCGCGACGGTCTGACCGGGCTCGACCCGGAACGACAGATCCTTGATCAGCGGACGATCCGGTGTGTACGAGAACGACACGTCCTGGAACTCGATGACACCGCGACCGGCGACCTCGGGGTCGGGCAGCGACGCCGCGTTCTCGGCATCCGGATCCTGCTCGTCGGCATCGAGGAAGTCGAACACCCGCTCCGCAGAAGCGGTACCGGACTGGACGACCGCCGCCATGCCACCGAGCTCCGCGAGGGGCTGGGTGAACTGCTGCGAGTACTGGATGAACGCCTGCACGTCGCCGAGGCGCAGCTGGCCACTGGCGACCATCAGGCCGCCGAGGACCGCGATGCCGACGAAGGTCAGGCTGCCGACGAAGGTCATGGCTGGCATGATGACGCCCGACAGGAACTGCGCCTTGAAGCTCGCCTGGTACAGCTCCTCGTTCTCGGCCTGGAAGCTCTCGAGGGCCTCCTGCTCGCGACCGAAGACCTTGACCAGGGCGTGACCCGAGAAGGACTCCTCGACGCGGGCGTTGAGGCGACCGACCTTGCGCCACTGCGTGCCGAAGGCCTTCTGCGAACGCGGCCCGATGACGCCGAAGATGACGCCCATGAGCGGCAGAGCCACCAGGGCGACCAGGGCGAGCTGCCACGAGATCGAGAACATCATGACCAGCACGCCGATCACGGTGAGCACTGATGTCAGCGCACCCGAGAGCGACTGCTGCATCGTCTGGGTGATGTTGTCGATGTCGTTCGTGACACGCGAGATCAGCTCACCGCGCTGCACCTTGTCGAAGTAAGCCAGCGGCAGGCGGTTGATCTTCGCCTCGACGGCCTCGCGCAGTCGCCACATGGTGCGGACCATGATCACGTTGATGACATAGCCCTGCAGCCAGCTCAGCAGAGCGGCGACCACGTAGATCGCGAGCACGCTGATGATGACCCAGCGCAGTCGGTCGAAGTCGATGCCTGCGCCGACCTGGAAGTCGTCGAACGCCGCCACCATGTTGGCGAAGTCGTCCTGATTCTGCGAGCGCAGGATCTCGACGACCTGCTCTTGCGACGTCCCGGCGGGTACGCCGTTGTCGCCGAGCACTTTGGAGATGTAGCCCTCGTAGATGAGGTTCGTGGCCTCACCGAGGACCTTGGGCGCCGCGACGGTCAGCACGACGCCGACGGCGCCGAAGAACGACACCAGCACGAACCACAGCGCGGACGGCTTGAGCAGCCCGATCATGCGTGCGAAGCTCTTGCCGAAGTTGTCGGCCTTGCCGGGCTTCACCGCATCCCAGTCACCGGAGTTTTGGCGCGCCTGCTCCGCGAGCTCGGCCTCGTACTGCTCTTCGGCGGTCAGGGTCGAGGTGGGGCCGACGTCCGACCCTTCGACAGGCTCAGGGATCGATCGCGAGGGCTCAGGAAGCGAGGTGCTCATGCGTCCACCCCCAGCTGCGACTCGACGATCTCTCGGTAGGTCTCGTTGCTCGCGACGAGTTCTTCGTGCGTGCCGACTCCGACCATCTCTCCTCCTTCAAGGACGACGATGCGATCGGCGTCAGTGATCGTGGACACGCGCTGGGCGACGACGATCTTCGTCACCTGCGGCAACTCTCGCCACAGCGCCTGACGGAGCCGGGCGTCGGTGGTGAGGTCGAGTGCCGAGAACGAGTCGTCGAAGACGAGGATCTGCGGCTGGTGCACCAGGGCACGGGCGATCGCCAGGCGCTGGCGCTGCCCGCCGGAGACGTTCGTGCCGCCCTGGGCGACGCGGGTCTCGAGCCCTTCGGGCATCTCTTCGACGAAGTCCTTGGCCTGCGCGATCTCGAGCGCAGCCCAGAGCTCTTCGTCCGTGGCATCCGAGCGTCCGTACCGGAGGTTCGACGCGATCGTGCCGGTGAACAGGAACGGACGCTGCGGCACCAGGCCGATCGTCTTCCAGAGCGCGTCCATGTCGGCTTCGCGCACGTCGACACCGCCGACCCGCACCGTGCCGCCGGTGACATCGAACAGGCGAGGGATCAGCGAGACGAGCGTGGTCTTGCCCGCACCGGTGGATCCGACGATCGCGACGGTCTCGCCGCGCTCCGCCCCGAACGAGATGTTCTTGAGCACGGACGACTCGGCGCCGGGGTATGCGAACTCGACGCCCTCGAACATGACGGTCCCAGGGACCGGGAAGTCGGTCGCGCCGTCGACAGGCCGCTCGAGGCTGGAGTCGGCGTCGAGGACCTCGCCCACGCGCTCGGCGGAGACCGCAGCACGAGGGATCATCATCGCCATGAAGCTCGACATGATGACGCCCATCATGATCTGACCGATGTACTGCATGAAGGCGAACAGCGTGCCCACCTCGACGTTGCCGTTCTGCACCTCGACGCCGCCGAACCAGATGACACCGACGACAGTGACGTTGAGGATCAGCATGAACAGCGGGAAGAGCAGGACGAACAACGAGCCGATGTTGCGGCCGAGGATCATGAGGTCGGTGTTGGTCTCGCGGAACCGCTCCTCCTCCACGCGCTCGCGCACGAAGGCGCGGACGACGCGGACGCCGGTGAGCTGCTCGCGCATGACCCGGTTGATCGCGTCGAGCTTCGATTGGTTGCGGCGGAACAACGGCACCATGCGGGCGATGATGAGCACGGCGACGATGAGCAGCACGGGCACGGAGACGGCGATCAGCCAGCTGAGGCCGACGTCCTGCTGGACGGCCATGATGATGCCGCCGATGGCGAGGAGCGGCGCGGTGACGAACATCGTCGCGCCCATCATCGCCAGCATCTGCACCTGCTGCACGTCATTGGTGTTGCGGGTGATCAGGGATCCCGCTCCGAACTGCGAGACCTCGCGCTCGGAGAAGCCGCTGACGCGCGCGAACACGTCGGAGCGGATGTCGCGTCCGACGCTCATCGCGGCCTTGGCCGCGAAGTAGGTCGCGACCACGGAGCAGACGATCTGACCGAGCGAGACGACCAGCATCCAGGCGCCGGTGCGCCAGATGTAGCCGGTATCAGCCGTGGCGACGCCTTCGTTGATGATGTCCGCGTTCAGGCGCGGAAGGTAGAGCGTGGCCAGCGCGCTGGCGAACTGGAACACCAGGACGCCGACGAGCAGCGGCCAGTATTTGGAGAGATAGCGGAGGAGGAGTTTCCCGAGCATGTGGTGGAGTCCTTTTGGGGAAAAGGCCGACGAGGCCACCAGATAGAGTGCCACGACCTTCGGACATTGCCCATAGCCGAACGGCATTATCCGCTCAGGGCGAACGACTCGCAGATGGCGCCGGATTTCTCTCCGCCGTCCAAGAACCTTCGACGGCCTCGGTCAGTCGAACAGCGGCACGTCCGGCGTGAACGCACGGGCCGCTGATCCGGCATCCGTCGTCAGCTCCGCGATGGTCGCCGGCTGCCATTTCGGCGAGCGATCCTTGTCGACCAGTTGTGCGCGAATCCCTTCCGGAAGGTCCGGATGCTGCGTCGCGAACCACATCACGCGGCGGTACTCGCCGATCAGCGCGTCCCGCAGGGTTCCCTCGCGCGCTTCGCGCACGGCATCCAGCGTCACGGCGAGGCCGGTGGGCGACAGTTCCCTCAGCGTTGCGGCGGTAGCGGATGCCGACACCTCTGCCCGTGCGGACAACCGCTCGGCGATCTCGCCGACCGTGTCGGCCGAGAAGGCCTCGTCGATCCAGGCGCGCTCGGTCACGAGCACGGACGGCTCGGGGGTCTCGTCGAACAGCAGCACGAGCTCGGACGGGCTCGTCGGGTCGGCGCGCTTGCCGAGGGCCTCACGCAGCTCGTCCAGGTGCTGCGACGGCACGTAGTGGTCCGCGAAGCCGACGTAGACGGCATCCGCCGCCGACATGGTTCCCCCGGTCAGCCCGAGGTACTCGCCGATGCGGCCCGGCGCGCGGCCGAGCAGGTACGTGCCGCCGACGTCCGGGGTGAAGCCGATCCGGGTCTCCGGCATCGCGAGGCGACTGCGCTCGGTGACGATGCGGATCGCGGCGTGGCCGGCCAGGCCGATCCCCCCGCCCATCGTGATGCCGTCCGCGATGGCGACCACCGGCTTCGGGAACTCGGAGATCATGAGGTTGAGCGCGTACTCGGCACGGAAGAACTCCGCCGTCTGCTCCGGTCGGCCGGAGACGATCTGGTCGTAGAGAGCACGCACATCACCACCGGCGCACATTCCGCGGTCGCCGGCGCCGTCGATCAGGACGATGTCGATGTCGGTGTCATCGCGCCACGCGTCCAGCGCCGCACCGAGCTGCTGGATCATGTCGTGGTCGAGTGCGTTGATCGCCCTCGGCCGATTGAGGGTGAGGCGTCCGAGGGCGCCTTCCGTGCGAACCAGAACCGTGGGCTCGGCGTCGATGTCAGTCACGGGAGCCACGTTACATGGGGCTGTACTCTGCTCTCTTCTGGGGTTTCTGCGCCCCGTCGATGCGGAATTCTGCATGTTTTCCGGCAAGATGGGGAGAACGCCCATGCAGGAAAGGCCCCGGATGCCAGACGGACAGCTGATCGAGTTCGACCGTGCGACCAAGCGCTTCGGCGCCGTCGCCGCGGTGTCGGACTTCTCCGCGCGCATCGGCCCAGGCGTCGTGACCGGATTCCTCGGGCCCAACGGCGCCGGCAAGACCACGACCCTGCGCATGCTGCTCGGCCTCGAGCGACCGACCAGCGGCACCGCCACCATCGGCGGCTCGCGCTACGCCGAGCTCCGCAGCCCGGCGCGTGTCATCGGCGCCATGCTGGACGACCCCGCATTCCGCGGACGACGCACGGTGGAGCGTCACCTCATCGCAGCCGCGAAGGCCGGCGGCGTCCCCCTCTCCCGTGTCGGGGAGCTCATCTCGTTCGTCGGTCTCGGCGACGAGGTCGAATCCCGCATCGCCGCTCTCTCGCTCGGCATGCGCCAGCGTCTGAGTGCCGCCACTGCTCTGATCGGCGACCCCGGCGTGCTCGTCCTCGACGAACCGGCCAACGGCCTGGACCCCGAGGGCATCCGCTGGATGCGCACGCTCATCCGGGGCCTCGCCGACGAGGGCCGCACGGTGCTCGTCTCTTCGCACGTGCTTTCCGAGGTCGAGCAGATCGCCGACGAGATCCTCGTGATCTCGCGCGGCGAGCTCAAGTTCGCGGGCACCATGGAGGCGCTCGCCGATCCCAGGACCGGACCCGTCGTAGTGGATGCTCTCGACCGCGACGCGCTCTCGGAATCGTTGACGGATGCCGGCTACGAGTACGAGATCCTGCGCTCGGGGCTCACCGTGCGCGGCAGCGACGCGGCGACCATCGGCCGCATCACGGCACACGCCGGCGTCGCGCTGACGACCCTGCAGCAACGAGGGCCGACGCTCGAAGACGTCTTCCTCGACCTGGTGAACGACCGCTACGTCGCTCCGCCCGCGCCGGTGCCGAACGAGACGGACACGCTCTTCACGCTCGCCACTGAGAGCGAGGATGCTTCGGATCCGGAGCGGCTTCGACTCGATTCGCTCAACGACCCGGAAGTGAATGCGGACGACTCTTCCACGCGAGACGTCGAGCGAGCGGAGCGAGTCGAAACCTCCCCCGAAGCATCCGACGCCGTCGAAGAGTCCGCGCCCGTCGACGACCGGCCGCTCCCCGGCCTCGCCGGCCTCGCGGCCGTGGCGAGCATGTTCGCGACGCCCGTCACCGATCCGAACAGCGCTGCTGCCGCGGTCGAGTCCGTCGACGCCGAGACGTCCGAAGAGGACGCGGCCGAGGATGCTGCCGACGCTTCGGACGAAGCGCATGACGAGTCCGAGCCCCTTGCGGAATCCGAGCCCGTTGCAGAATCCGAGCCCGTCGCAGAGGACGACGCCACACGCGTCATAGACGTCGTGCCGACGTTCGAGTCCGACTCGGGCTCCGAGCCGGAGGGCGACATCGATCACCCGACTGACGAAGAGTCAGCGGGCGAAGGCGAGCACGCGACGGACGGCGAGCCCGAGCAGAACGACGAGCGCGAGCAGAACTGAGCTCAGACCGGGCGCGGCCGGATCACCGGCCGCTGCCGCCCCGTCACGACGGGGATCGGAGCGGTGCCCGCGATCTCGACCACGTCGACGGCCTCGTCCGACACGTTCAACCGCAGAGCCTGCGTGAGGGCGAGTCCGTGGCGAGTGGTGAAGATGAGACGCTCGAACTGCTCGTCGCCCTCGAGGTCGATCACCACGCTGGGGCGACGCTTGCGGATGAGCACGAAGTCGGTGGTCGCCGCCGCCTTCCACGTCCCGGCGGCGAGGATGCCGGGGATGTGCGTGCCCGGCCCCGGGACACCTCGCAGCCACGTCCATGCGTCATCGGTGAGCTGCACCTTCGTGATGGTCTCGCGGGCCACTCGGAGGTTCTCACGGTGGAACGTCGCAGCACGCTCGACCGGAGAGAGCACAACCTCGAGCTGCGTCTGGTCCAGGAGCAGGGTCACCATTCGTCCAGTCTGCCAGCGTCGGACTGCAAACTGTCTGCGACTTCCTCACAGGACCACAACGATCAGGTTGTGGCTTCCCTCATCAGGGGCGGGCGGATGCCGCGGCGCGCGCCGCAGCCGGCAGCGCAGCCTCGATGCGGCCGAGCGCCTCATCGTCATGTGCTGCGGTGAGGAACCACGCCTCGAACACGCTCGGCGGCAGCGCGACGCCCTGCTCGCGCATGGAGTGGAAGAAGGGCGCGTAGCGGAACGATTCCTGGGCCTGCGCCTCGGCGTAGGTGCGCGGGGCCTCCGCCGCGAACGCGACGCCGAACAGGTTGCCGGCTCGCGCGATCGCGTGCACGACGCCGGCTTCGGTGAGAGCGGCGTCGAGCGCCTGGGCGACGCGGGCGGCGGCGGCATCCACTCTGGCGTACACGGCGGGGGTCGCCAGTCGCAGGGTCTCCAGGCCCGCGGCGACCGACAGCGGGTTCCCCGACAGCGTGCCGGCCTGGTAGACCGGGCCCGTCGGGGCGAGCATGTCCATGACGTCCGCGCGACCGCCGAGAGCGGCGAGCGGCATGCCACCGCCGATGACCTTGCCGAAGGTGATGAGGTCGGGCAGGTACTCCTCGCCGGTCGCGGCCTGCAGGGCCCAGTATCCGGCGTGGTGGACGCGGAATCCGGTGAGCACCTCGTCGAGGATCATGAGCGCGCCGTGCGCGTGCGCGGTGTCGGCGATGAAGCGGTTGAAGCCGGGCTCCGGTGCGACAACGCCCATATTCGCGGCTGCGGCCTCGACGATGACGGCGGCGATCCGGTCGCCGTGCTCGGCGAACACCGCTTCAAGGGCGGCGCGGTCGTTGTATCCGATCACGAGGGTCTGGGCTGCGATCGGGGCAGGGACGCCGGCTGAACCGGGCAGTGCCAGGGTCGCGACGCCGGAGCCGGCCTCCGCGAGCAGGCCATCGGAGTGGCCGTGGTAGTGCCCGGCGAACTTGACGAGCAGGTCGCGGCCCGTCGCGCCGCGGGCCAGACGGATCGCCGTCATGGTCGCCTCTGTACCGGTGGAGACCAGGCGGACGCGTTCGATCGGAGCGAGGTCTCCGAGGCGGACGCGCTCGGTGATCTTGCGTGCGAGCGCGACTTCGCCCTCGGTGGGCGCGCCGAAGGATAGACCGCGGGTCGCGGCCTCCTGCACGGCCGCGACGACCTCCGGATGCGCGTGCCCGAGCAGAGCGGGTCCCCATGACGCGACGAGGTCGACGTACTCGCGGCCTTCCGCGTCCGTGACGTACGCGCCACGGGCGGATGCCAGGAATCGAGGCGTCCCGCCGACCGAGCCGTAGGCGCGCACGGGCGAGTTCACGCCGCCGGGGGTCACCGCTCGCGCGGCGGAGAACAGCTCATCATTGCGGTCGGTCATGGTGGCTCCTCGGATGTTCGGTTTCGACTCGCTTTGCTCGCTCAACCCGTTTCGTCTGCGGCGCTGCGCGCCTCCGCTCAACGACCTGCAGGCGACTCAGCCTTCGCGAAGCCAGGTGGCGGCCTCGGTCGCCCAGTAGGTGAGGACGGCATCGGCACCGGCGCGGCGGATCGACAGCAGCGACTCGAGCACTGCCGCGCGGCGGTCGATCCAGCCGTTCGCCGCTGCGGCCTCGATCATCGCGTACTCGCCGGAGATCTGGTAGGCCCACACCGGCACGTGCACGGCGTCGCGAACCTCGCGCAGCACGTCGAGGAAGCTCATCGCGGGCTTCACCATCACGATGTCGGCGCCCTCGGCCTCGTCGATCAGCGCTTCGCGGATGCCCTCCCGTCGGTTGCCGGGATCGAGCTGGTACGTGCGGCGGTCGCCCTGCAGCTGGGAGTCGACGGCCTCACGGAACGGGCCGTAGAACGCGCTGGCGTATTTGGCCGCATAGCCGAGCAGCAGCGTGTCTGTGAAGCCTTCGGCATCCAGCCCGCGGCGGATGGCGGCGACCTGGCCGTCCATCATGCCCGACAGCCCCAGCAGGTGGGAGCCCGCTCGCGCCTGCGCGAGGGCCATCGACACGTAGCGCTCGAGCGTCGCGTCGTTGTCGACCGAACCGTCGGCGGCGAGCACACCGCAGTGGCCGTGGTCGGTGAACTCGTCGAGACACAGGTCGGTCTGCACGACGAGCGCGTCGCCCACCTCATCGACGAGCGCGCGGGTGGCGACGTTCAGGATGCCGTTCGGGTCGTCGGCGCCGGAGCCGGCAGCATCCCGAACCGCTGGCACGCCGAACAGCATCACACCGCCGACACCGGCCTCAGCGGCCTCCACCGCGGCACGCCGCAACGAGTCCATGCTGTGCTGGACGACGCCGGGCATCGATGAGATCGGGGCAGCTTCGTTCACGCCCTCGCGCACGAACATCGGCAGCACGAGCTGTCGCGGTTCGACGGAGGTCTCACGGGCGAGCGCCCTGACAGCCGGCGACCGGCGCAACCGCCGAGGACGCACTTCCGGGAACCCTGCAGAAGGGAAGCTCACGGCGCGAACTCGTCGGCTGCGTGCGGAAGGGTGAAGTGCGAGACGGCATCGATGAGCGCATCGACGGTCTGCTTGTCGGCGACGACCGTGATCGGCAGTCCGGCCTTGCGGGCGTCCTTCGCGGTGCGTGGTCCGATCGCGGCGAGCAGCGTGTCATCCGGGATGTCGGGGAACTGCTCGCGCACCTGCTGAGCGACCGATCCGCTGGTGATGAGGATCGCGTTGATGCGGCCGCTGTCGACGTCGCGGCGGATGCGATCCGTCACCGGGACTCCGACCGTGCGGTAGGCGACGATGCTCGCGACATCGTGGCCAGCCGCGATCAGCGAACGCGTCAGCACGGGCTTGGCGATCTCGCTGCGCAGAGTCAGGATGCGGCGCGGCTCCGGTTCGAGCGCGATGAGCTGCTCGGCCATGCCCTCGGCGGAGTTGTCCTGCTCCGGGACGAGGGCGACCTCGTAGCCGACTGCCTGGAGCGCCGCCGCTGTCGTCTCTCCGACCGCGGCGATCTTGGTCCCCTTCGGCACGACGGCGCGGTGGGCGTACAGAACGTCCACCGTCGTGGCACTGGTGATCGTGAGCCAGTCGAAGTCACCGGCGGCGAGCTTCTCCAGAGCGTCGTCGAGCGCGGCCTGGTCCGTCGTCGGCCCGAAGTTGATCAGCGGAGCGACCACGGGAATCGCCCCCTGCGAGCGCAGGCTCGCGGCGACGCCGTCGCCCCACGGGCCTCCTCGCGGGACGAGGATGCGCCAGCCGCTCAACGGCTTCTCGGGCTTGGTTTCGGGTGTGCTGGTCATCAGGGTTGCTCTCGGGGGACGAAGTCGGCCGCCCCTTGTTCGAGCAGCCGACGGGCGACAGAAAGCCCGAGCTCACGTGCTGCGCGATTCGGGTTCGCACCATCGGCAGCATCTGCATCGTTGCCACTGCCGTTCTCACGAATATACCCCCGGTTCAGGGATTCCGTGACGTCGAGCCCGATCCGCCGCTCCCCGGCGGGGTCGTAGACGATCGTCCGCAGCCGGACGGCGTCACCGGTCACGACCGCGTGCGCGGCCATCGGCGCCTGGCATCCGGCATCCAGCCCCTGGAGCACGGCGCGCTCGACGGTGATCGCGAGACGGGTGCTTTCATCGTCGAGTTCGGCGAGCGCCGCACGCAGATCGGATGCCGCATCCGCGGTGGTCTCGACGGCGAGCGAGCCCTGCCCTGGCGCTGTCGGCCATTCGGCGAGCCCGAGCTCTTCACGCTTGAGTCTCGTCTCCGAGCCGAGCCGCGAGAGTCCGGCAGCGGCGAGGATGACGGCATCCAGCTCGCCGGACTCCACCCTGGCAAGACGCGAGTCGACGTTGCCGCGGATGTCGACGACCTCCGCTCGCGGCGCACGGATCCGCACCTGAGCGATACGGCGAGGTGAACCAGTGCCGACCTTGGCGCCTGGGCGCAGCGCGTGCAGCGGAGTGCCGTCGCGGGTGATCACGACGTCGCGGGCGTCTTCGCGGACCGGCGTCGCTGCGATGACGAGGCTGTCGGGCACAGCGGTCGGGAGGTCCTTGAGCGAGTGGACGAGGATGTCGCACTCACCGGCGAGCAGCGCCTCACGCAGCCGTGTGGCGAAGACTCCGAGCCCGCCGATCTCGGAGAGCGATGCGCGGTTGGTGTCCCCCTCGGAGACGATCGGGACGAGCTCGACCCTGCGGCCGGAGATCTTCTCCAGGGCTGCGGCGACGTGACCGGACTGCGCCTGTGCCAGAGCGCTTCGACGTGTGCCCAGGCGGATCGGGCGCGATCGGTTGGGAGTGGACATGGCTTACTGGAGAACGTCCGCGATCTCGTCGAAGCGGAGGCGGCGTCCGGTGTAGAACGGCACCTCCTCCTTCACGTAGCGGCGCGCGTCGGTGTAGCGCAGATCGCGCATGAGATCGACGAGTTCAGTGGGATCGTCGGCCTCGAGCGGCAGGAGCCACTCGTAGTCGCCGAGCGCGAAGGCTGCCACGGTGTTGGCGATGACGCCGGTGAAGGCCGCGCCCTTGCGCCCGTGGTCGGCGAGCATCTTGCGGCGCTCGGCCTCGTCGATCAGGTACCACTCGGGTGTGCGGACGAAGGGGTAGAGGCACAGCCACCCCTTGGCCTCAACGCCGCGGAGGAATCCGGGCACGTGCGCACGGTTGAACTCGGCGTCGCGGTGCACGCCCATCACGTTCCACACGGGCAGCAGGGTGCGCAGCAGTTCGGTGCGGCGCAGGCGCCGCAGAGCCTTCTGCAGATCTTCGGCCGTCTCACCGTGCAACCAGACCATGAGGTCGGCGTCTGCCTTCAGCCCCGACACGTCGTAGAAGCCGCGGACGGTGACGCCGGAGTCCTCGATGTGACCGACGATCGTCTCGAGCTCGGTGGCGTCCGTCTCGGCGACCGGTGCATCGGGATTGCGCCGCCAGACGGCCCAGAGGGTGAAACCGGACGGGTTCTGCTCACTCGCTTCGGACATGCTCCCAGTCTGCCCCTTTCCGAGGCAGGGAGCGAATGCGGCGACGAGCTATCGGGCGACGGCGCGGGCGATGGCCCACACCAGGCCGCCGGCGACCGCGGCGATGCCGACGGCCGCAGCGATCGCACCCACAGGGTTGCGGTCGGCGAACACACGCGCCTTCGCGATCCCCCGCTGCGAGGCCTTCTCGAGACGACGGGGCACGTTGCCCTTGATCTCGATCGCGGCGAGCGCCGCCTTCAGCTCGGCGCGGGCTGATTCGACGGGATCCGTGATCCCGGCGCGCACGGCGGTGCGGGGCAGAGTGGAGTCAGAGCTGGTCATCACCGGCATCCTTCACGATTCGAATATCCGTTGCCACGGCCTGGCCCGGGTTCTCGCGGCGCAGGACCTTGCGGAACTTCAGCGCTCCGAGCAGCACGCTCACCAGCACGCACAGCAGCAGCAGCACGAGCACGGCGAGCGCCGAGAGCCACACCGGCCACCAGGACGAGAGCCCGGCGACGGCGAACACGAGGATCATCGGCACGAGCCAGAACAGGAAGAAGAGCGCTATGACGAACCAGGCGCCGCCGATGCCGGCATCCTTCGCCGTGCGCGACACCCACGACTTGGCGGCGTCGATCTCGGCCTTGACCAGCTTGGTGACGAGCTCAGGGAGGTCGCCGAGCAGCGTCAGGAGACTGTCGTCAGCGCGGTCACGATATCCGCGGACCATGTCACTTTCCGTTCGTCGTGGTGTTCTTCGCTGCCGTCGAGTTCGACGAGCTCTTCGTCGTGGATGACGTCTTCGGCTTGGGCGCCGTCTTCGACTTCGCGGCGTCGACCGCGTCCTCGAGCGCGTCCTCGACGCGATCGACGGCCTTCTTGCCGGTGGCGATCGCAGAGTCCAGCTTCTCTCCAGGCGTATCGCCGTCGCCGACGGACTTGGCGACCTTGACGACGCCGTTCCAGATCACGCCGGGCACGGCCGACGCCTTCGCGCCGACGAAAGCCTTCGCCTTCTCGACCTGCCGCTGCACGGGCTCCTGATCCCAGACCTTCAGCCACTGCTTCTTGATCTGCTCATAGCGCTCGCGTCCGGCGCGCGTTCCGAGCACGTATCCGACGCCGAGCCCGACGACGAGTCCGATCTTCCCCTTCATGGGGTCTCCTCACGTTGTTCCGGTCGAGCCGCTGGCATGGTTGCCGTCGGCCAGGGCTCAAGCGTAACGCCATATGCCGAGAACGGCATCAATACCTCAGGGGGTTGACAGGTGGCCTTCCGGGCCCCACAGGAGCGCGCGGCGGACACGGTCGGCCTCGGCGGTCGCGTCGGGAACGACCTGCGCCAGCCCGGTGCCGGACAGCCAGGCGCCGACGGCGCCGAGGCTCCCGGTCCGCTCCACTGCTGCCCGCAGTTCACGGCGCCGGGTCGCGGCTCCGATGAGCGATGCGGGCTGCGACTGCGTGAAGCGGGCGCGGTGCGCTGCGATGAGCGCGGACTCCGGCAGCGCGACACCGAGCATCGCGGATGCTTCGCTCAACGCCAGGCGTGCCGCAGCGTCGTCATCGAGGGCGGCGGTGGCCGCCGGCTCTCCCTGTGCACCGAACGAGACCCGCACGACGTGGCGGCCGCCGGCCGACTCGAGCACCCAGCCCCACTTGGCGCTCGAATGCGTCAGCGCCTTGGCCGTGTGGCTGCCGGGAACCGTGAGCACGCCCGTCCCGCGGGGCGCGGCATCCAGCGCCGGCGAGTGGAGCAGCAGGCTCACGATCTCGATCTGCGGCGCCTCGCCCTGGTCGCCGAGGCCGTCGACATGGGACTCCAGCAGACGGCGGGCAGCGGGTTCTGCGGTCGCGACGATGACGGCATCCGCTTCGAGGGTCTCGTGCTGGACGGCATCCACGTCGTCATCCGATGCGACGGGAACCGTCACGATCCAGCCTTCTCCGGCGGGAGCGATGGCGTCCACTGCCGCGCCTGTTCTGATGACAGCACCGAGCTCGCCGAGATCCGCAGCGAGCGCATCGACGAGAAGACTCATGCCGCCCGCGATCCCCTCGACCGCAGAACCCGGAGCCTTCTTGGCACGGCCGGCACGGTCTGCGAGCAGCTGCGCGACGCCGCCGGACAGGGAACCCGCACGGGTGAGCGCCTCGTTCAGACCGGGGGCCGCGACCTCCGTGTCGACGTCGTCCGGGTCAGCCGAATAGACGCCGGCCGTGACCGGGGCGACCAGCAGGTCGCGCACCTTGGCGCCCATGCGCTTCGCGACGAGAGCTCCGAGGCTGCGCTCCTGCCCGATCGTCAGCGGCGGCCGAAGGCGATCGACATAGGCGCGCCAGGCGCCTCCCCAGCCGATGATCCGGCGCACGTCGTCGGCGAACGGGTTCGCCGGGATACCGAGGATGCCGCCCTTGGGCAGCGGCGCAGCATCCGCACCGGGTGCTCCGACGAGCCAGGCTCCTGCAGGGTTCGGCGTGACGATGCGGTCGGAGAGTCCGAGTTCCTCCAGGAGCCCACGGACGTGACCGCCGCGGGTGGCGTAACTCTCGGCGCCGGCATCCACTCGCACGCCGTCGAGGTCCGCCCGTCGGATCGCACCGCCGAGCTCGTCCGCCGCCTCGAGCAGCGTGACCCGCATGCCTACCTTCGCGCACTCCCGCGCGGCGACCAGTCCGCCGATGCCGCCGCCGATGACGACGACGTGACGATGCGCCGCCCGCGCGGCGAGGTCTGCCGTGCGGTCGCCGCTCATGAGTGTGCCAGCTCCACGATGCGGGTGAGCTGGTCGGGGTCGGTCTCGGGAGGGACGCCGTGACCGAGGTTCAGGATGTGCGCGCGTGCAGCCTTGCCTCGTTCGATGACGTCGCGGACGTGAGCCTCGAGAACCTCCCACGGCGCCTGCAGCATGGCCGGGTCGATGTTCCCCTGAACGGTGACGTCCTGGCCGAGGATTCCGGCGGCCTCGTCCAGCGGCTGTCGCCAGTCGACGCCGACGGCGGATGCCGCACCGTCCAGGCGCATGTCGGCAAGGAAGGGCCCGGTGCCGACACCGAAGTGGATCACGGGCAGGCCGAGGCCCTCGACCGCTGCCTTCGAGTGCGGGGCGACGTGCGCACGGTAGTCGGCCGGGCTCAGCGAGCCCGCCCACGAATCGAACAGCTGCACCGTCGCAGCCCCTGCATCGCGCTGCGCTTCGAGGAACCGGCGTGAGACGCGCGAGAGCCAGCCGGCCAGCCGGTCCCATGCCTCGGGGTCGGTGTGCATCATGGCGCGCGCGCGGAGGTGCTCCTTCGACGGGCCGCCCTCGACGAGGTACGCGGCGAGAGTGAACGGCGCACCGGCGAATCCGATCAGCGGGGTGTCGCCGAGTTCGTCGGTGACGATGCGCACGGCCTCGGCTATCGCGGTCGTGTCCAAACCGTTCGGATCGATCGCGGTGATGCGATCGACATCGGCGCGGGTGCGCACCGGTTCGGCGAACACGGGGCCGCGGCCCGGCTCGATCACGACGTCGACGCCGGCCAGTCGCAGCGGGATCACGATGTCGCTGAAGAACACAGCGGCATCCACCTTGTGCCGACGAACCGGCTGCAGGGTGATCTCGGCCGCGAGATCAGGGGTGAGGCAGGCATCCAGCATCCGCGTGCCGACGCGCAGCTCGCGATACTCCGGCAGCGAGCGTCCGGCCTGGCGCATGAACCAGACAGGGGTCTGCTCTGGGCGATCTCCGGCGAGTGCGCGCAGGAGCGGAGAGTTCGTGGAGGACATGTCTCCATCCTCCCATCCGGCGCTCATGAACCGCCTGTCAGCCTCCTCTACGGACGACGGCGTAAGATAGCCGACGTGCTGCTGTGCGTGACGGCGAGTCACAAGACCGCCTCCTTCGACATGCTCGAACGATTGAGCCGCACCCCTGACGACGTCGCCCCGAACTTGCTTCGGCTCGCTTCGTGCGTGCAGGGGGCCGTTGTGCTCTCCACCTGCAACCGGTTCGAGGCGTACGTCGAGGTCGACGAGCCGGTGACCGCGGCCGGCGCTGTCGGCGTCGAAGCAGTGCTCGAGGCGATCGAGCTGTCCACCGGCATCCCCACCGCAGAGCTCGATGGCGCGTACGCCGTGCACTCCGGCCGCCGGGTCGCCGAGCACCTGTTCGCGGTGGCCTCAGGGCTGGAGTCGGTCGTCCCCGGCGAGGGCGAGATCGCCGGTCAGGTGCGACGCGCGTTGACCGAAGCACGCAAGGATGGCACAACGTCACCCGAGCTCGAGCGCCTGTTCCAGCGCGCCAGCCAGGCGCAGCGCAAGGTCAAGAACGTCACGGCCCTCGGCCGCGCCGGCCGCTCGCTCGTGCGCCTCTCGCTCGAGCTCGCAGACAGCCGTATCGCCGACTGGGCCGCCGAGCGGGTGCTGCTGGTCGGCACCGGGGCCTACGCTGCCGTCACGCTGGCGACTCTGCGCGAGCGCGGCGCCATCGACATCTCGGTCTACTCGCCGTCCGGCCGCGCTGAACTCTTCGCGAAGAAGCACGGCATCGCCGCCGTCTCCGATGCGGACTACGCACGCGTCGCATCCGGGTCGTCGCTGCTGATCACCTGCACGAACGCCGCGGAAGAGCCGGTCCTCGGGCCGGAGCACCTCGAGGCGCCGGCAGCACTGACCGCCGTCGGCTGCCCGATGGGCCCTTCGACAGGCTCAGGAACCGCGGGTGGATCGCAGCTCGTGATCGACCTCGGGATGCCGCGCAACGTCGACCCGGCAGTCGCACAGCTCGAAGGCGTCGCCCTGCTGGATCTCGAGACCATCCGGTTGCACGCACCGCTCGACGAACTGCAGGCGACCGATGCCGCCCGTTCCGTCGTGCGCGACGCCGCCGACACCTTCAACGTCGTCGGGGATCGTCAGAGTGTGACCCCAGCGGTGGTCGCGTTCCGCTCGCACATCTTCGCGCTCATGGAGGCGGAGATCGATCGTGCTCGTGCCCGCGGCGACGAGGACGGCAAGGTCGAACAGGCCATGCGCCACCTGGCCGGTGTCCTCACGCACACGCCGACGACCCGCGCCCACGAGCTCGCCGCCGACGGCCGCGGTGCGGAGTTCGTCGCGGCGCTCGAGACGATCTACGGCATCGCCCCTGCCGAGTCGGCCGCGGACGAAGCGGCCGCATCGGCCTGAGCCGCAGACCGGGTCCGAGTGCGTCTCACCGTACTCTGCGACGCCGACGTGCCCGCGCGATGACGGTCCACGCGATGTAGGCGCAGATGGCCGCGGCGACAGCGGGGACGAGGGCTGCACGGAGCGGCCCTGTCACCGCGATGTTCACCCAGCCGAGCAGCGGAACGCTGTACCAGAGCCGGCCGAGGATCTGCTCCGGCGCGACGATCACCGAGGTCACGGTGGCGTCCCCACGGGTGAGCACGGATCCGCCGACCGTGCGGTCGAGGTCGACGACGCGTCGCGTCATCACTGTCGGCTCGGATGAGTCGATCGTGAAGGCGATGACGTCTCCGACGTCGAGGCGAGGTGCGTCCACAGGCCGCGTCACGATGAGCGTCCCCGGCGGCAGCGCGGGTTCCATGGATCGATCCATGATCGTGAACGCGCTCGCGCCGGTGGCGAGCGGAACGCCGGCCACAAGCACGGCTATGAGTGCGAGCATCCCCAGTACACCCGCACCCACGCCATGCCCGAGCGCCACCCCCATCGACCGCGGCTTCGTTTCGGTCGTTGACGGCTGATCCGGCGTCCTGTGTTTCTTGGTCACCGGCTCGGCCCCGCCCCCAGCAATCGATGCTGACCTGCGTTTCGGGTGTCCCCTACGGGAACAACGCCAGCCCTCATCGCTGACTACGACGATATAGACCTTTGTCTAGGAGCAGTAGGTCTTTCAGCCACCAAAACGGGTGGACGAAGCATCGGACGATGCCGTGGCAAGCGCATCGCGGCCGGCCGGAAGGATGCGTGCGATGAAGCTTCCGACGGCTCGATCGAGCTCGACCACGAGCCAGCTCCGCAGCCGTTCGAGGCGCTCACCATCGATCTCGCGGTCGACCACATCGTCGATCAGCACGACGTCGACGCCGCGCGCGCGCGCCCGTGCTGCGGCGTCCGCGACCTCAGGGCAGTCGAGGCGTCCTGCCCGATAGCCGTCCCTCAATCGCCCCTCGTGGACGAGGCACTGGCGGACCTCCGCCTCGGTGAGCGGAGTGCCCTCGGCTATGCGGGTCAGCAACGGACCGACCGTCTCATCCAGCCGTGCGACCTTCTCGCGCGCACGCGCCGTCACTTCAGCGAGCCAGGCTCGATCGCTGCTCGCACGCAGCGCCGAGGCCCTGTCGCGCTCGAGGTGACGACCGAGCACGTGCACCGAGACCGCGAGCGCGGCCGCGACCGCCACGATCACCACGGCCCGCACGGCCGCCGCGCGAACCTCCGGATAAGGGCCGGGGACAGCAGAGAGGACCATGAGCACCGTGATCGGAACGAGCAGTACGAGCGCCGTGACGGGGCGCCCGCGAAAGCACAGCATCCCGAGAACCAGCGAAGCGCCGACGAACGGCCACATACCGGCGAAGGTGGGGATCGTCGCGGCATCCGGAACGGCGACCCCGGCGAACATCGTGCAGACGGCGGCGACGGCGAGTGCAGAGGTGATGATGACGATCGCGTTTCCTGCGCGTCCCGTGCGCCACGACAGGATCATGAACGCCACGGCGAGAGCCACGCCTGCAGCGGCCGCGGGGATCGGCTGACGAAGCCAGGTGAAGGAATACGCGGCGAGCAGGATCGGACCGGCGGCCAGAAGCGCACCGGCCAGACGCATGTCTCTGACGCCCATCAGTCCCATCGGCGCCGCCGCGACAGGTCGCGTGCTCGGCGTCGGCCGCCACCGGGCGTCGACCACGACCCCCGTTCCCGGCGAGGAACGCACGTCGGCCCTGCCGCCGACGGCGCGCAGCCGTGCCAGGATGCTCACTGCGATTCCGAGCCGGCCAGGGGCGACCGCATCGCGATCGAAGCCCGGCCCGTCGTCGCTGACTTCGACCCGGATGCCGTCTCCGATCCGCGTCAGCGTCACGTTGCTCGCGCTGTCGGGGGCATGCGCCCTGGTGTTGATCAGCGCCTGTCTCGCTGCACCCGTCATGGCGGCGGCGACATCGGCTGGAATGTCGGTGGCCGCTCGTCCGTCCTGGGCCGAGGCGTCGGTGAAGTGCGCACCGTGCGCTCGAGCGAGTTCCTGCAGCCCGCCGCGGAACGCGTCCGCGCCGACAGCCTCGGTCGGGGGGCTCGCCAAAGCGTTCAGCGCCTCTCGAGCGCGGCGGGCCTGAGAGGCGAGCACCGGCAGCATCTCGGGCGTCGCGCGAGCAGCGAATCCGAGCGTCGCCAGCACCTCATCGTGAACGAGCGCCTGAGCTCGCACGTCCACCGTTCGGCGCGCTGCGAGCTCAGCCTCGCGGGCAGCCGCGTCGCGAGCGATGGCAGCCGTGGCATCCGCTCGCTGGGCCCGGGCGAGCGTCCCGCCGGCGAGCGCGGCCAGCAGCACGGCCGTGGCGAACGCCTGCACGTTGTTGGCGGTCGCGTTCGCCGAGAAGTCCGCCATCGCGAAGCGCAGCAACGGGATGAACACTCCGAGGGCACCAAGGACGATCCATCCGCCCGCCTGTCCCCAGGCGATGACACCGGCGAGGACCGGGATCGAGATCACGGTGAGCGGCCAGAGGAGCTGCCCGCTGGGGGCCGCGCCGCTCAGGGCGAGGACCGGCCAGGCGAGCGCGACGAGAGCGAGGTATGCAGAGGAGACGACACCGTTGAGCACAGCGATCGTGCGGCGACTGCTCACCTGGGCCAGCAGTGCGACGACGACGACGAGAGCGTAGACCACGGCGATGATCGCCCGGAAGAACGGCGGGTACGACGCCGGGTTCTGCTGGACGACCACGGTGAGCACGCCGAGCGCCGCTGCCGCGGCGAGCGCACCGTTGACCGCTGTCAGCAGGCGCGCCGCGAGCAGTTCGTGACGATCCGCCGGCGCGGAATCCGTCGATTCGGGGTCGTTCTCGGACTCCTCGGAAACGACGTCCGCCCCGATCATGGCCGCCCAGGCATGGGCAGGTATCCGTCCTCGACGCCCCGGCGGTACAACTCGACCTTCGTGGGCGCCGCGCGACCGAGGCGCTGGTACACGACCTTGATGCGCTTGAGGTGGTCGTTGACGGTGTTCTCGCTGATCCCGAGCTGCGCTGCGACCTGCTTCGCCCCGATGCCGGAGGCGTACAGGGCGAGGACATCGCGTTCGCGGTCGGTCAGAGGAGCGCTCTCGAGTTCGGGGTCGGCGTCGACGGTCACGGCCCACTCCGCGTCGACGAGCAGCTCACCCCTGGCCGCACGCTCGATCGCCGAGAGGATCGCGGCCGGTGGGGCGGACTTTCGGACGACGCCGAGCGCTGCCGTGCGCAGAGCGGCTCTGACGAGGAACCGATCCTCCCCCGAGGTGAGCACGAGCACTTGAGAGCCGCGCTCCTGCAGCCATTGCACGTTCTCGGCAGGCGTGGTCCCGTCGCGCAGCATGAGGTCGAGCACGACGAGATCGGGATGCAGATCCGCCTGCCTGAGGGCGGCGACCGAAGGCACTGTGCCCAGGAACACCAGGTCCCTCGAGCTCTCGATGAGCGGACCGATGGCGAGACCGACGAGCGCATGGTCGTCGACGATCGCAACGCTGAAGGTGGCCCTCATGGTTCAAACATAGGACAGCGGCGAACCATGGGCATGCTCTGGTGCCCGCAGTGCCAGACTGGAGACATGGCCCTGCACATCACCGGCGACCCGGCAGCCGACGAACTCTTGACCGACAACCCGCTCGCGCTCCTG
Organism: Microbacterium sp. KHB019; assembly: GCF_037285405.1. NCBI lineage: Bacteria > Bacillati > Actinomycetota > Actinomycetes > Micrococcales > Microbacteriaceae > Microbacterium > Microbacterium sp. KHB019. Next base: position 309,653 of record NZ_JBBDHF010000004.1, read on the forward strand.
GTCGGGATGCTGCTGGACCAACAGGTTCCGATGGAGACGGCGTTCGCCGGTCCGCTCAAGATCGAGCAGCGCACCGGGGCAGCGGATGCCGCGGCGATCGCCGGCATGGATCCGGAGAAGTTCCTCGAGGCGTTCAAGCAGACCCCCTCGGTGCATCGATTCCCCGGTTCGATGGCCGCCCGCGTTCAGACGCTGTGCCAGGAGCTCGTCGATTCGTGGGGCGGCGATGCCGCAGCGCTCTGGACGACGGGCGATCCCGATGGGCTGGAGGTGCTCCGCCGGCTCAAGGCTCTCCCCGGCTTCGGCGAGCAGAAGGCGAAGATCTTCCTGGCGCTGCTGGGCAAGCAGTACGGCTTCACGGGTGACGGCTGGCGTGAGGCATCCGCCCCCTACGGCGACGATGGCGCCTATCGCAGCGTCGCCGACATCGTCTCGCCGGAGTCGCTGACCAAGGTGCGCGAGCACAAGAGGGCGATGAAGGCCTCAGCGAAGACCGCGAAGCCATGAAGAAGACCGGAGGCAGCGTCGGAGCCTTCATCGCCGACGTGACGCCGGCCGCGAGGCGACGGGATGCCGAGACGCTCACAGCTCTGCTGCAGGAGATCTCCGGCCGCGAACCGGAACTGTGGGGCACCATCATCGGCTTCGGCAGCTGCCACTACCGCTACCCCACTGGCAACGAGGGCGACATGCCCGTGCTCGCCTTCGCCCCGCGCAAGGGCGCGTCGACGCTGTACCTCGACAGCACCGACCGGCACAGTGACGCTCTCGCGAAGCTCGGTCCGCACACCGTCGGCGCCGGGTGCCTCTACATCAAGGATCTCGAGAAGGTCGACCTCGACGTTCTGCGTCCTGTCCTCGAGGATGTGCTGGCGTGGACAGAGGGCGGCGGGGACGACTACGCCCGCATCACCGTCCAGGACTGAGCGCGGCATCGGCTCGTCGAGCCCCCGTCTTGGCGCCGAGCCCCCGTGTCTTGCCGTCGAGGCCCCGTGTCTTGCCGTCGAGGCCCCGTGTCTTGGCGCCGAGCCCCGTGTCTTGGCGCCGAGCCCCCGTCTTGCAATCGAGCCCCCGTCTTACGTTCGTGCGCACGACGGGGGCTCGATACGAAGACGGGGTCTCGATGCCGGGTATCAGCGGCTGCCGTACCGTGTGACGATCTCTTCGGTCAGCGACGGCCAGATCCGCTTGTGATCCTCGCCGAAGGCGACCCCCGACAGGAAAGCCGCGGCGAGATCGCGAGTGCGGTCGATGAAGAGGAAGCTCCCCTGCCCACCGAAGTGCCCGGCCGTCTCGGGCGGGAAGGAGTCGGCGAGCCAGTGCGGGCTCTTCGTGCCCTTGAGCTCGAACCCCAGCCCCCACTGGTTGTCGTCGAACGAGCCGTAGCCGGGGACGACACCGCGAAGACCCGGCTGCGAGACCATGAGCGCGAGGTCGCGAAGCTCAGCCGGGATGAGCGTCGGTCGGAGCACCTCGCGTCCGAAGATCAGCAGGTCGTCGATCGAGGCCCGGTACCCGGCGGAGGGACGCCCGGTCAGCTCGATGTCCCGCATGCCCAGAGGACCGGCGACTTCGCGCGCCATCCACTGGTCGAAGGGCATGCCCGCAGCGGCGGCGACATGCGCCCCGAGCGCATCGAAGCCGGCGTTCGAGTAGATGCGGCGCGTGCCGGGCGCCGCCTGCGTCTGCTCGCCCTCGAACGGCAGCCCGCTGGTGTGGTCGAGCAGATTGAGCAGTGTCGAACCCTCGGGGCCGGCCGGCTCATCGAGGTCGATTAGCTCGCGCTCGACGGCGATCAGCACGCCCCAGGCCGACAGCGGCTTCGACACCGAAGCCAGCGGGAGCACGGCGTGCGGGTCGCCCTGCACAGCGATGGGCTGCTCGGGGCCGGTCACCCCCACCAGAGCGGTGTGCGGGAAGCCGTCGGTCGCGGTGAAAGTCGTCGTCTCCACCCTGCCATCGTCCCATGGAGCGGCGGGACGCAGCATCCTCCCCCATGTCTCCGCACGTCGAGGCCCCGTCTTGCCACCGATGCCCCGTCTTGCGTGCGCGGATAAGACGGGGTCTCGGCGCGAAGACGGGGCCTCGGCGCGAACATGGGGTCAGGCGCCCTTCAGACGCTCCGCGAGGTAGTCGTTCAGCTCAGCGACGGAGACCCGCTCCTGCGCCATGGTGTCGCGGTCGCGCACGGTCACCGCGTTGTCGTCGAGCGAGTCGAAGTCGACCGTGACGCAGAACGGGGTGCCGATCTCGTCCTGACGGCGGTAGCGGCGTCCGATCGCTCCGGCGTCGTCGAAGTCGATCGCCCAGCGTCCGCGCAGCGAGTCGGCGACCTCGCGCGCCAGCGGCGAGAGACGCTCGTTGCGCGACAGCGGAAGAACAGCGACCTTGACCGGCGCGAGACGCGGGTCGAGCTTGAGTACCGTGCGAGTGTCGGTGCCGCCCTTGGCGTTGGGCACCTCCTCCTCGACGTAGGAGTCGACGAGGAACGCCATCATCGAACGGGTCAGGCCGAACGACGGCTCGATCACGTACGGCGTGTACCGCTCACCGGATGCCTGGTCGAAGTACGTCAGGCTCTGACCGGATGCCTCGGAGTGGCTCGACAGGTCGTAGTCGGTGCGGTTGGCGACACCCATGAGCTCGCCCCACTCCTTGCCGGGGAAGCCGAACCGGTACTCGAAGTCGATGGTTCCGGCCGAGTAGTGCGCCCGCTCGTCCTCCGGCACGTCGAAGCGACGCATGTTGTCGGTGTTGATGCCGAGGTCCTCGAACCAGGCCCAGCATGCCTCGACCCAGTGCTCGAACCACTCCTGCGCCTCGGCGGGCGGAACGAAGTACTCGATCTCCATCTGCTCGAACTCGCGGGTGCGGAAGATGAAGTTACCGGGCGTGATCTCGTTGCGGAACGCCTTGCCGACCTGGCCGATGCCGAACGGCGGCTTCTTGCGGCTCGCGGTGAGCACGTTCGAGAAGTTCACGAAGATGCCCTGAGCGGTCTCGGGGCGCAGGAAGTAGAGGCCCGACTCGTCATCGACGACGCCGAGGTAGGTCTTCACGAGACCCGAGAACGCCTTCGGCTCGGTGTACTGGCCCTTGTTGCCGCAGTTCGGGCAGGGCACGTCGGCGAGGCCGTTCTCGGCCTTGCGGCCCTTGCGCGCCTCGAAGTCCTCGATGAGATTGTCGGCGCGGAAGCGCTTGTGGCAGTTCAGACACTCGACGAGCGGGTCGGTGAAGGTCGCGACGTGGCCGGAGGCCTCCCACACGCGCTTGGGGAGGATGATGCTGGAGTCGAGGCCCACCATGTCGCCGCGTCCGCGAACGAAGGTCTGCCACCACTGCCGACGGATGTTCTCCTTCAGCTCGGTGCCGAGGGGGCCGTAGTCCCACGCAGAGCGCGAACCGCCGTAGATCTCACCTGCTTGGAACACGAACCCGCGGTGGCGGGCGAGGCTGATGACCTTATCGAGGCGGGACTGTTCGGCCATGGTGGCTCCAATGGTCGGATGCGGCGGGGAATGCGCCCAGGAACATGGGCATTCCAATCCTATCCGCGCCCCTGCTGTCGATCAGCCCCACGTGAGGGAGGTCAGGACGGCATCCGCGCGACGATCCCCATCTCCTCGGATGCCGCGGCGAGACGATCGTCGTACGTCCAGACCTCGCCGGCACCGACCGCGATCGCCGTGGCGAGATGGATCGCGTCGAGCGATCGGAGAGCCGGGGGCCCGATGACTCGGGCACTCTCGACGATCGGAGACGACATGGGCGCGAACGCGATGTCTCCGGTCGCCAGCTCGAACGCCGACGTCAATCGATCGCGGGGCTCGAAGTCGAGACGCCGACGGATGCCGCGCGCCAGCTCGACCCGCGTCAAGGTCGAGGAGATCAGCCGATCGCCGTCGGCCACCGCTTGGTCTATCGCTCGCCCGAGCGCGTCGGATTCGTTCTCTTCGAACACCCGCTTGAGCACCGCGCTCGTGTCGACGTAGATCAGCACGTCAGATGCGGTCTTCCCGATCGAGGAGGTCGGCCGTCGTCATGCCCTTCGGAAGATGAAGAATCGGCTTGACCGACCGATAAGGGCGTTCCGGTGGTGTCACCCAGTCGGGGTACGGCGTCGGTCGTGCGGAACCGGCGAGCCCGAGATGCTCGTCGACGGCCAGCCTCAGGATCTCCTGCTGGCTGCGCCCCGTGCGCTCCGACTCGGCGCGCAGCGCCGCTGCCGCGTCGTCCCTCAATCGAAGGTTCATCGCCATGGTCCCGATGGTACCAGTCACCGCACTGATTGGTACCACTGTGGCGTTTCGTCTCGCCTTCTACTCCCTCGATGACCCGGAGCGGACGCTCAGCGGTGCGGAAACGCCACGCCTCCGCCTGCCGCAAGCGACTCGGCGACGATGCGAACGTGCTCCTGGGCCATCTCCTGCGGCATGGGCGGGAGCACGTCATCCCAGAAGGCGAGCGCCGCTCCGCGCCCCTGCATCATGCCGGCCGGGCGGGCAAGCGCCCACATGTGGAGATGGGCGGAGCCGTCGTTCCAGCGACCGAAGTGGCAACGCGCAACGCCGGGGATGGTCTTCACGGCCTCGGACATCCGCTGCATGAGAGGACCGAGCGCTGCGAGCACGTCGATCGGAGCGTCCTCGAGCAGCCAATGCTCTCGAGGCGAGAGCGCCGCGATGAACGGCAGCCCGCTCGGCTCCGGAGAGGCGTAGACCTGCCACAGGTCGTCGTGCCAGATCGTGTTCTCCGAGGGTGCGCACGGTCCGCACGTGGATCGATCGATCTCGCCGCCGCGTGGATTCTCGGGCACAAGCATCGGTTCGAGCGGTCGCATCCTGATCTCGTCGAACGCCCAGGGCAGACCTTCGGTCAGCGCCGAGGCATCCAGCCGCTCACCGATCGGCAGCCGGGAGTGGAACGGAGACTCTGCTGGTGTCTGCCCGCTCATCGCGCTCATTCGGTGAACAGGTAGCCGCGCTCGACGTCGAATCCGGCGATACGCAGCCCGCGACCGAGCAGCTGCTCCATCTCGCCGCGCAGACGCGTGCGCCACTCGTGCGCGGCATCCGGATCGGATGCGCGCATGGCCTCGACGTCGGACGGGATCTCGAGCGTCTCGACGACGGCGTCAGGCGCCGGAGGCTTGGCGATGTCGGCGAGGGCCCACTCGACATCCAGCCGGTCGCTCTCGTCGCCGGCATCCCCGCCGCCGAAGATGCCGTAGTTGTTCACCGAGTACCCGGTGACGCGGGCGCCCAGCACAGTGAGGAAGAAGTGGGCGTTGCGTGCCACGAGCGGGTCGAACGTCCACGTGATGCCGCCGACGTCTCGAGAGAACGCCCACTGGCGCTGGTGCTCCTTGAGCTCGCGCCCCCAGCCGCGGCCGCGATAGTCGGGCAGCAGAGCGGTGATGTGCGAGTGCATCCGGCGCCGAGCCGGCACGCCGAAGAAGGCGATGGATGCACCGACCATCCGCTCCTGGCCGCCCTCGTCGTCGAACAGGCCGACCACGTAGTTGCCAGACTGCTGCAGCGCGCGCAGCGTACCGGCGTCGATGACGCGCTCTGGTCCGCGGATCGAATCCAGCAGGCTCTGCGCGTCGATGATCAGTTCAACGGTGTCGAGGTCACGGATGGTTCGCACGCACCCAGTCTGCCCCCTCTGCGTCCTTCTGCGGAATCCACCACTAGCCTGGACAGGTGGGAGACAGCGACGATAAAGCCAGGAAACGCCTCTCGCGAACCCCCAACCGGGCTCTGACCGTCGCCGTCCTCGCTTTCGCAGGACTCGCGTCGTCGTTCATGTTCACGCTCGTCGTGCCCCTTCAGGCCGAGCTGCCCATGCTGCTCAACGCATCCCGCGAGGACACCACCTGGGTCGTCACGATCACGCTGCTCGTGGCAGCGATCGCCACCCCGATCTCCGGTCGCCTCGGCGACATGTACGGCAAGCGCCGCGTCGTCGTCGTGCTGATGATCATGCTCATCATCGGTTCCGTGATCGCGGCGCTCTCCACGTCCATCATCGGCGTGATCATCGGACGCGCGCTGCAGGGCGGCGTCACCGGCGTCATCCCGCTCGGCATCGCGATCATGCGTGACATCCTTCCCCCGAAGCACCTCGGCACCGCAGTGGCGCTCATGAGCGCGACGATGGGCGTGGGCGGCGCGCTCGGGATGCCACTGGCGGCCTATCTGGCCCTGAACGCCGACTGGCACTCGCTGTTCTGGCTCGCCGCCGGGCTCGGCGTCGCGGGCCTCGTGCTGGTCTATCTGTTCGTGCCGGAGGACGTGCTGCTCTCCCCCGGTCGCCTCGACGTGGTCGGCGCGATCGGTCTGGCGATCGGCCTGACGGGCCTGCTGCTCTACGTCTCGCGCGGGGCGCAGTGGGGCTGGACGTCACCGATCGGCCTGACCCTGGTGATCGGCGGCGTGCTGGTGCTGCTGCTGTGGGGCTGGTACCAGCTGCGGACGAAGGATCCCCTGCTCGATCTGCGCGTCGCCGCCCGCCCCGCGGTGCTCCTGACGAACATCGCAGCCATCGGCATGGGCTTCGCTCTGTTCTCGTCCAACGTCACGTTCCCCCAGATGCTCGAGTTGCCCGTCGAGACGGGATCCGGATTCGGGCTCGACATGATCACGGCGGCCTTCATCGTGATGCCCGCCGGGCTCGTCATGATGGTGATCTCGCCGCTGTCCGGCTGGCTCGAGCGCACGATCGGCCCGCGACCGCTGTTCACCGCGGGCTCGGCCGCCATCGTCCTGGCTTACGGATACGTGCTGATCTGGTCATCCGAGTGGATCCACATCCTCATCGCCAACGCGATCATCGGCGTGGGCATCGGATTCACGTTCGCTGCGATGCCGATGATCATCATGCGCTCGGTGCCCTCCAACGAGACGGGGGCGTCGAACGGTCTCAACGCCCTGTTCCGCTCGGTGGGAACCTCGAGCGCCTCTGCCGTCATGGGCGGCGTGCTCGCCGCGATGAGCGTCGATGTCGACGGTGTCGCCGTGCCCACTCACGAAGCGTTCGAGATGTGCTTCTGGCTGGCGATCATCGCCGGCATCGTCGCTCTGGTGCTGTCGCTGTTCATCCCGAAGATCCGGTCCCTCGAACGGCATCCTTCGCTTCCGAACTGAGCCGTCGGGGTCAGCCGAACGTGTACCCGTCCGGATCGCCGGGCTGCGGCGGACGCAGGCGGTCGGGAAGCGGCCAGGGCAGCACGATCGGCTCGGATGCCGGGCGCGTGACGTCGCCGTAGTCCTCGGTCTTCACGACGATGCGGCCGGGGATGCCGTCATGATCCGGTGTGACCTCGACGATGCGCACCCGTACCGGGCGGCCTTCGTCCTCGAGCATCCACGGCTCGGCGAGCCACGCGAGGCCGTGCGATTCGAGCGCCTCCTCGGCGACGAGCCAGTCGACGGCATCCGAGACCGTACGGCCGAAGACGTCCACGGCCCCCCAGGCGTCGCCCGCCGGGCGGATCCAGCCGAGCAGTTCACCGTCGTCGCGGCGGTGCGGGGTCCGGTCGTCCATGCGACGAGGGTACCCCGCACCACGTGATCAGGCGCGGACGGCGTATCCGCCGGTCCAGCCGATCTGCTCCCGCACGGCGAGCACCATCTGCAGGAAGCCGAGGGCCTCGAGCTCACGTGCGCGCTTGAGCGCACCCGCATCCGCGACCTTCAGGCCCGCTGCGGTGATGACGCCGGCGAGAAGGTTCTTCGCGGACTCGTCGTCACCGGCGATCTGCACGACGGTCGGCTCGCCGCCGAGCTCGCCGGCCGCCAGGGTCGCGGCGAAGTTGGTGTTGAAGGCCTTCACGACCTTCGCGCCGGGGATCAGCGCGGCGAGCTCGCCCGCGGCCGAGGAGTCGGCCGGCACGACGAGTCCGTCGAACGTGGCGAAGTCGACGGGGTTGGTGATGTCGACGACGACCTTGTTGGCGAGCTGGTCGCCGTAGGTCTCCGCGAGCTCGGCCAGTGCCGGGTGCGGCACGGCGAGGACGACGATCTCACCCGAGATCGCGTCGCCGACGACGCCGGCGGTCGCACCGACGGATGCTGCGGCCGTACCGGCCTTCTCGAGGTCGCGCGCGAGGATCTGCACGCTCGCTCCGCCCTTCGCGGCGATGCCGGCGATGGCCTGGCCCATGTTTCCGGTTCCGATGACGGTGATCGCAGTCATGGTGATGCCTTTCTCTGAATGAATCGTTCGGCCGTCGCACTTGGTTGCTTCGGCAACTAAAGAATCAAACGTGCTTGCCTGAACAACTATTCCCGGCACAATGGAGAACATGGCCGCATCGCTCCCCCGGATGACCCCGCAGCAGTCCCGAGCATGGCTCGCACTCATCAGCACCGCCGAACTGCTCCCCGCGGCTCTGGACGCTCAGCTGCAACGCGACGCGTCACTGACCCACTACGAGTTCATGCTGCTGAGCGTCCTGCAGCGCACCGGCGCGATGCGCCTGAGCGACCTCGCGGCGGCGACGAACGCCACGCTCCCCCGAGCCTCGAAGGTCGTCAGCAGACTCCAGCAGCGGGGACTCGTGCAGCGCGAGGAGAGCGAGCACGACCGGCGCAGCATCCTGCTCGAGCTCACCCGGCAGGGGCGCCGTCAGCTCGTGCTCGCGACCCCCGACCACTTCGACACCGTGCACCGACTGGTTCTCGACCAGCTGAGCCCGGAACAGCTCGACCACCTCGCCGATGCCCTCGAGCCCGTGCTCGAGGCACTGGACCCCCACCAGCGGTTCGGGGTGCCAGGGCGCTGACGGAGCGGCTCGTTCACGTGCCGCCGAGGATGGCGACGAGGAACGCCGCGCGATCGAGGACGTTGAGCGGGTTCAGCCCGGTGATCTCCTCGATGCGTGCGGCGCGCTTGCGGAGGGTGTTCTCGTGGATGAACAGATCGGCTGAGGCCGCCTGCACCGCGCCGCCCCTCCGGCAGAGAGCCTCGGCCGTCTGCAGCAGCTGTGTGCGGTGACGCGCGTCGTACCGGCGCAGCGGCGTGATCACGTGCTCCGTGAACGGAGCGATCTGGTCGGGCGTGAGTCGGTGCACCAGGCCCTCCCACGTGGCGAGGTCGCGCGGACCGGCCGGTCGCCGCAGCCGGGGTGCGATGGCGGCAGCGGCGAACGCCTCCCGAAGCGCGATCGCGATGCGTTCCTGCACGATCGGACCGCTCCAGCCGAACACGGCATCGATGTCGTGCGGCGCGGAGAGCAGTCCGCCGATGGTCCCCGGCACGATCGCGACCGTGTCCGCGCCGACCGTGCCGACGACGGAGCCTTCGGGGAGCGGCAGGCGGATAGCGCTGGGCGCGACGACGATATGCACAGCATCCGCGTCGTCGAGTTCAGCGCCGAGGACGACGGCGCTGGCCTGCCCGCGGCGCACCATGTCGATGATCGCCCCGACACGGGCGCGCTCGCGAGCCTCCTGCTCCTGCCGGTGCTGCTCGGCCGCCAGGCGCTGCGTGATCTCGACGAACGCGACATCGGCGGGGATCCGCAGCACCGCGACACCCAGGGCGTTCGCCGTCCGGATGATCGGCGCCGGCACCTCATCGGTCACAACGCCGAGGGCGAAGCCGATCGCTGACGCCCCGGCGCCGCAGACGGCCGCCACGAACCTGCGCTGCGCTTCGACTTCAGTCATCGAGATCCCCGAGGTCAGCACGAGCTCGCCGCCGCGCAGGTACGGGCTCGGGTCGAGCAGGTCCGACGGCAGCGACCAGCGGATCACGCGATCGAGGCCGACCGGCCGTCCGGCGAGCTCCATCGGCGGCCCGTCCCACGCGAGCAGGTCCGCGACGCGGACGTCGCCGACCAGCGCATCCGTGTCTTCCCGTCTCCGCCCGACCATCACCCGACGATAAGGCGGCCGTGTTTCGCCATCGTTTCCCCGAGATTGCCGGAGGTGTGCTCTCCCCCACCTCCGGATGCCCGGACGGGTGATCTCCTCCACACAATCCCCTCCTGCAACAGCGCCGAAACATTCGAGGACTGCAATGAGCGGTGACCGAAAGGAATGCGCCATGACCACCACATCCGCACCTCCCGCCACACCCGCAGTCCCGCCCGCCGCCGAGCGCGTCGACAAGGACTATCCGCTCTCACGCGTCCCCGCACACTCTCGACAGGGCTGGTTCGGTGTCCTCGTCGTCGTCGGCGGGTTCGTCTTCTTCACCCCGACGATGGTCACCGGCGGACAGGTCGCCGGTGCGTTCGGCTTCGCCCCGTTCCTGCTGCTGTGCGCCGTCGCGACCGCCGTCCTCGGCCTCTACATCTCCACCCTCGGCGCGGCGAGCGCCCGCACCGGCCTGTCCACGGTCCTCATCTCGCGCCTCACCCTCGGCCGGGTCGGCGGCAAGTGGGCCTCGATCGTCCTCGGCGGCACCCAGATCGGTTGGTACGGGATCACGGTCGGCATCTTCGCGAACCTCCTCGCATCCGCCCTCGGCTGGTCGGAATCGTGGCCGCTCGCGATCTTCGGCGGCCTCCTCATGGCGACCACCTCATACTGGGGGTTCAAGGGCATCGAAGTGCTCTCGTGGGTGTCGGTGCCGCTCATGTTCGCCCTGTGCATTTGGATCACCGCGCTCTCCCTCGACGAGGTCGGCGGCATCGGTGGACTATTCGCGACGAGCGGCGACAGCTCGATCACCCCCGGCATGGCGATCACCATGATGATCGGAACGTTCATCTCCGGCGGAACGCAGATCGGCAACTGGACCCGCTTCGCCCGCAGTGCGCGCACCGCTTTCCTGGTCTGCCTGGGTGCACTCCTGGTCGTCGAGACCGCGATGCTCGTGTTCGGCGGCATCGGCGCGATCGCGTTCGACGAGGCCGACTTCACCACGCTGCTGTTCACGATGGGTCTTGCCGGCCTCGGCGTCTTCATGCTCACGTTCAACCTCTGGACCACCAACGACAACGCGGCCTACGCGTTCGGCGTCGCAGGGTCCGAGCTGTTCGGCAAGGCCGACAAGCGCCCCTTCATCATCGGCGGCGTCATCATCGGCATCGCCCTCGCGGTCAGCGGCCTAGCCGACTCGATGACCATGTTCCTCGTCACCCTCGGCACGGTGATCCCGCCGCTGGGCGGGGTCATCATCGGCACGTTCCTGTTCGTCTGGCGGCGCCGCGACCCGGGGACAGACCTCGACAGCGTACCGGGGTTCGTCTGGCCCGGCGTCATCGCCTACCTGCTGGGCACGGCTGCAGCCGGGTTCGGCTCCATCACCGGACTCGGCAGCCCGGCCATCCAGGGCGTCCTCGTCGCAGTGATCGCCGCCCCGATCTGCCACTGGGTCGCCCGCAGCACTCGCCGGGCCGCGGCCGCGGCATCCCTCGCAGCACCGGCGCCGGACGCCGCGCAGCACACGGACGCACAGAACGGAGCAGGCGAATGACCGCCACCCTGATCCGCAACGCGGATGTCATCACCATGGACGCGAGCATGCACGCGACGCCGGTGCGGCGTGACCTGCGCATCGCGGACGGATGCTTCACCGAGATCGGCACGAACCTCGAAGCGCGACCGGGCGAGACCGTGATCGACGGCACGGGAATGCTCGTCACCCCGGGTTTCGTCAACGCGCACACCCACTCGTGGGAGTACCTCTACAAGGGCCGCTACGACAACATGCCGCTGGAGCTGTGGATGGCGTATGCCTACCCCATCCTCGGCGGCAGCCCCACCCCGCCGGATCTCATCCGGCTGCGCACGCTCATGTTCGCGATGGAGTCGATGAAGTCGGGCGTGACCACGCTCGTCGACGATGTGCTCGAGACGCCGGGGCAGGACCTCGACCAGCTCGCGGCCGTCGCCGGCGCGTACAGCGACATCGGGATCCGGGCCAATGTCTCTGGCCACATCATCAACCGGCCGTTCGTCGACACCTTGCCGTTCGTCGCTGATTGGCTGCCCGAGGAGGTCGTCCGCCAGGTGCGGCAGGCGCCGACGCTCACCGCGGCGGAGTACCTCGACTACTCCCGCGATGCCTTCCGCAGGCATCACGGATCGGCAGGCGGACGCATCCGATACATGCTGGCGCCGTCCGGTCCGCAGCGCTGCACCGACGACCTGCTCGCGGGAGCGGCATCCCTGTCCGCGGAGTTCGACGCCGAGGTGCACATCCACGTGCTCGAGACGAAGACGCAGGCGGTGACCGGAGATGAGCTCTACGGCGGACGCACGCTCGTGCAGCACCTCGACGAGATCGGCGCCCTGAACCCGCGCACGACGTTCGCTCACGGCATCTGGGTCACGGGCGACGACATCGAGCGGATCGCACGGTCGGGCGTCTCCGTCTCGCACAATGCGATCTCGAACCTCAAGCTCGGGTCCGGCATCCTGCCCTGGCGCGCCTACCAGGACGCCGGCGTGAACCTCGGCCTCGGCACGGACGGATGCTCCTCGAGCGACACGCCGCGCCTCATGGAGGTCATGAAGACCGCGGCTCTCCTGCACAAGGCCACCGAACCGGACTTCGAGCGCTGGCCGACCGTGCCCGAGGTGCTGGACGCCGCGACCATCGGCGGCGCCCGCAGCGGGGTGCTGGACCAGACGATCGGCTCCATCGAAGTCGGCAAGCGCGCCGACCTCGTCATGTTCGACACGACGACCCTGGCGTTCCTGCCCACCAATCGCCTCGAGAACCACCTCGTATACAGCGAGAACGGATCGTCGATCGTGCGTGTCATGGTCGACGGGGTCGTCACGGTCGAGCACGGCCGGCTCACTCTGGTCGACGAGGACGCGGTCTTGGCCGCATTCCGCGAGATCATGCCGAGGATCCGGGAAGAGCAGGATCGCCTGGATGCCGTGAACGAGGTCTTCGCACCGGCCTTCGCTCGGATGCACATGGAGTCGGCCCGGCGGCAGATGCCGGTCAACCGCTGGACCGGCGACGAGCGGACCTGGGTGGGCGCGCACGCGCACGCCTGATCGCTCGATCCGGAGCCCCGTCCGATCACGGGCGGGGCTTCAGTGCGCGTACTCCATCAGCTCGACGCCGAGCACCCGGAACGCATCGTGCGCGCGCAGCCGATGCGCGATCGACAGGTCGTCGAAGCCGACGATCATCGCGTAGGCGACGCCGGAACGGGGACCGGCAAGAACACCGGCCTCGGCACGAACGCCCCGGTCGCGCCCCGTCTTGTTGATGAACAGCAGTCCGTGCGCGTCGTGATCGTGCGCGAACGGGTCGAGACCCGTGGATGCCGCCACCAGACTCAGATCGTGATTGAGGCTCAGCCACTCCGCGACCTGCGCGCTGACCGCTGCGTCCACGGCCGTCGAGTTCACGAGTGCGGAGAAGAGGTTCGCCAGTTCCCGCGTCGTGCCGACCGCGACATGAGGGGCGTCGTCCGGCCCTCGAACGTCACGAAATCTATCGAGCACAGCCGTCCGCTCGAGTCCGAGCGACTCGATCCGGTCGCGAACCCGGTGGTGGCCGACCTGGTCGAGCAGGATGTTCACGGCCAACGGGTCGCCTGCCGTCGCCGCGAGCACGGCGAGATCGACGAGCGGCAGCGCCGGGGCGCGCAGACTGCGCCACAGCCCTGACCCCGTCACATCGTCCGTCTCCGAGCGATCCACGATCTCGAGGGGATCGAGCGTCCCCGCCTCGAACCGCGCGGCGACCTCGATCAGCAACGGCACCACGCCGAGCCCGGCGATCGGCAGGGTGACGTGGTCGTCGCCGGCGAGCACCTGCGTACCGGTGTCGAGATCCATGACGTGCACTGACACCTGGGCACCGGCATCCGCCAGCTCCTCAAGCGCGCGCGTCGTCGCCGCGAACGACCGCCGACCGATGGCCGCGCGGCGCGGCAGACGTCGGGTGCTGCGTTGTGACCGACGCAGCATCGCAGGCTCAGGGGGAGTGCCCACGCGTGTTCCTTCCCAAGAAGGTCGATGAGGGGAGGCGCCGCGCGATCCACGCCGACAGCGGCACTCGCCATCGTAGTCCCGCGCGGCGACGCCCGGTCAAAGTTTGGGGGTAACGGTCACCAGATCGTCACACGCTGGTCGCTCGGCAGGTGCAGAGCATCGCCTTCGGCCACGTCGAACGCCTCGTAGAAGGCATCGATGTTGCGCACGATCTGGTTGCACCGGAACTCGTTCGGCGAGTGCGGATCGATCGTGAGCAGGCGGATCGTCTCGGCGTCGCGGCTCTTCTGCTGCCACACCTGCGCCCAGCTCAGCAGCAGTCGCTGCACACCGGTGAGGCCGGCGATCACCGGGGCCTCCGCACCGCCCAGGGCGATCTCGTAGGCCTTCAGCGCGATGCCGAGCCCGCCCAGGTCGCCGATGTTCTCGCCGATCGTGAGCGCACCGTTGACGTTGTTCTCCTCGCCGAGACCCACCGGAACCAGCGCGTCGTACTGCGCGATCAGCGCCTTGGTGCGCTCCTCGAAGGCTGCGCGATCGGCATCCGTCCACCAGTCGTCGAGCTTGCCTGTGCCGTCGTAGCGGCTGCCCTGGTCGTCGAAGCCGTGGCCGATCTCGTGACCGATGACCGCGCCGATGCCGCCGTAGTTCGCTGCGGCGTCGCGCGAGGCGTCGAAGAACGGGTACTGCAGGATCGCTGCGGGGAACACGATCTCGTTCATGGACGGGTTGTAGTAGGCGTTGACCATCTGCGGCGGCATGTGCCACTCGTTGCGGTCGATGGGCTTGCCGATCTTGTCGACGTTGCGGTCGTGCTCGAAGATGTTCGCGCGCCGGACGTTGCCGAAGATGTCGGCGGCGTCGATCTCGAGCGTCGAGTAGTCGCGCCAGACCTCCGGGTGGCCGATCTTCGGGGTGAATGCGTCGAGCTTCGCAAGCGCGCGCTCACGCGTGTCAGGGCTCATCCACTCCAGCGTCGTGATGCTCTGCCGGTACGCCTCGATGAGGTTCGCGACGAGCTCGTCCATCGCGGCCTTCGCCGTCGGCGGGTAGTGCCGCTCCACGTAGACCTTGCCGATCGCCTCGCCGAGGGCGCCCTCGGTGACCGAGACGCCGCGCTTCCAGCGCTCGCGGATCGTCGGGACGCCGGTGAGCTCCGTGCCGTAGAACGAGAAGTTCTCCTGCACGATGTCATCGGTGAGGAAGGGTGCTGCGGCGTGCACGACGGCCGCGCGCAGCCACGCCTTCCAGTCCTCGAGCCGGTCGGCGGTCAGCAGTGCGCCGAGGCCCTCGAAAGCACTGGGCTGGCTGACGACGACCTCGGCGAAGGCATCCGGGTTCGTGGGTCCGACCGCATCCCGCCACGGCGTCAGGTCGACGCCGACAAGAGTCTGGAAGTCGTCCCACGACCTGAGGTTGTAGGTCTTCACGGCGTCGCGACTGGCGACGTTGTCCCAGTGCTTGGAGGCGATCTCGGTTTCGAGCGCGAAGGCGCGCTCGGCGTCGCCCGCGGCATCCTGCACCCCGGCGAGCGCGAGGAGGCGCTCGAGGTGCGCACGGTACGCGTCGCGGGTGCCGGCGAAGCTGTCGAGGCGGTAGTAGCTCTCGTCAGGTAGCGAGAGGCCCGACTGGACGAGGATCGGCACGTAGCGCTCGGGGTCGCCGGGGTCGCCGTCGATGTAGAGGCCGATCAGGTGGGCACGCCCATCGCGCTCGTAGGCGCCGGCGACCGAGAGCAGAGCCGGGATGCCGTCGATGCCATCGATCTCGGCGAGGGTCTCCTGCAGGGGCTCGACGCCGGCGGCGTCGATGCTCGCGGTGTCCATGAAGCTCGTGAACAGGTCGCCGATCTTGCGCTCGAGGGTGCCGGGCGCGGCGTCCTGCGACTCTTCGATGATCGTCCGGACATCCTTCTCGGCCTGCTCGGCGAGCATGTGGAAGGAGCCCCACCGCGCCTTGTCGCCGGGGATCTCGGTGCGATCGAGCCACGCGCCGTTGACGTGGCGATACAGGTCGTCCTGGGGGCGGATGTCGGAGCTGAACTCTTCGGTCGCGAGACCGGCGGGAAGCACATCAGTCATGCGTCCACCCTATGCGCGCGGGCGCTCGGCGTGCTCGGCGCGCATCGGAAATCCGCTCTGTTCGGGGCGGGCGTGGCGCAATATGATGTCGAGAAGGGGATACGGCGGCGACGCCGGAAGAGGGGAAATGCTGTGAGGGGACTGGGGCAGTATCTGGTGTCTACGGGCGCGGCTGATGCCGACGTCATCGGGACGGCCATCGCCGAGGTGGGCGATGGAGAGGAGTTGCCGCGGCTTCTGCTGCAGCAGCGCCGGATCACCGAGGCGCAGGTCGCTGAGGCGACATCGATCGCGACGGGCTGCAGCTTCGTCGATCTGACGACGTACACGTTCGATCCGCAGGTGGTCGCGCTCGTACCCGGACCGCTGTGCCGCAAGTACCGGCTGCTGCCGCTGCGCATGGTGCGCGATCAGCTGACCGTGGGGATGCTGGATCCGACCGACATCATCGCGCTGGACGACATAGCCACGCTGACCGATCTGCGGGTCGTCCCCGTGGTCGTCGCGGAGGACTCGCTGATGCAGGCGTTCGAGCGGCTGCTGCGCTCGGACGGCGAGCTCAGCGACCTGTCGGAGCAGATCGGCGAATCATCGTCCAGCGCCGACAGCATGTTCACCGAGCAGCTCGACGACCAGGACATCGATGCCCCGGTCGTCCGCTTCGTGAACCTGCTCATCACCCAGGCGATCAACGACCGGGCCAGCGACATCCACATCGAGCCGGGCGAGCACCGCCTCACGGTGCGGTTCCGCATCGACGGCGTGCTGCACGAGATGCAGCGAGCGGATCGCAGCATCCAGGACGGTGTGATCTCGCGACTGAAGATCATGTCGTCCATCGACATCGCCGAGAAGCGCGTGCCTCAGGACGGCCGCATCTCGGTGCTGCACGAGGGCCGCAGCGTCGACCTCCGCGTGGCCACGCTGCCGACGGTGTGGGGCGAGAAGATCGTCATGCGAATCCTCGACAACAGCGGCCAGTCCATGTCGATGGACGATCTGCTGTTCCTGCGACGCAACGAGCACCGGTTCCGCGAGGCGATCACCCGCCCGCACGGCATGGTGCTGGTCACAGGCCCCACCGGCTCCGGCAAGTCGACCACGCTGTACACCGCGCTGCGGACCGTCTCGAATCCACGCGTGAACGTCATCACGGTCGAGGATCCGGTGGAGTACCGCATCCCGGACATCAACCAGGTGCAGGTGAATCCACGCGCAGGCCTCACGTTCGCCTCCGCGCTGCGCGCGATCCTGCGCTCGGACCCCGACGTCGTGCTGGTCGGTGAGATCCGCGACCGCGAGACGGCGACGATCTCGATCGAGGCGGCGCTCACCGGCCACCTCGTGCTCTCGACGCTGCACACGAACGATGCGCCGAGTGCGCTGACCCGCCTGGTCGAGATCGGCACCGAGCCGTTCCTGGTGGCGACCGCACTGAGCGCCGTAGTCGCCCAGCGCCTCGCCCGTCGCCTGTGCACTCGCTGCCGCCAGCCCATCGAAGACGATCGCGCGATGCTCGATGCCGTCGGGATGCCCGCTGAGCTGATCAATCACGCCACCGTGTACCGCGCCGTCGGATGCTCCGCCTGCTCCAACACGGGGTATCGGGGCCGCGTCGGACTGCACGAGGTCATGACACTCACCGATGAGATCGAGCAGGCGCTTGTCGCTCATGGAACCGGCAGCGAGCTGCGGCAGATCGCCCTGAAGCAGGGAATGGTGCCGCTGCGCGATGACGGTTGGGCGAAGGTCGCCGACGGCATCACGACGATCGAGGAGATCCTCCGCGTCACCGTGTGAGCGGGCGGGGAGTCACCCCTGGTTCGCCATGTCTCCGTAGAGCGTGAAGATCGGCATGTACAGGGAGATCACCATGCCGCCGATGACCACGCCGAGGCCGACGATGAGGATCGGCTCGATCAGCGACGACAGCTGCTCCGTCGCGGTCTCGACCTCTTCCTCGTAGAAGTCGGCGATGCTGCCCAGCATCTGCGCGAGCGTGCCTGACTCCTCACCGACGGCGACCATCTGCGCCACCATCGGCGGGAAGACGTCCTCCTTCGCCAGCGGCCCCGCGAATGACCGGCCGGCGCGGATCGACTCCTGGATCTCGCGTACGGTCTGCTCGATCTTCCAGTTGTTCGACGCCTGACCGACGATCGACAGCGCCTGGATGATCGGCACACCGGCATCCAGCATCATGGCCAGATTGCGGCTGAACCGAGCGACCGCCATCTTCGTGATCAGCTTGCCGAAGATCGGCATCTTGAGCTTGATCGGGTCGACGACCTTGCGATAGCCGTCGGTGTATCGGTTGCGCGACCACACCACGGCGAGCACGATCACGAGCACGATCAGCGCCGGCAGGATCCAGACCATGTTGTGCGAGATCGTCACGAGGATCTGGGTCGGCAGCGGCAGCCCGCTGCCGAGGCCGGCGAACATGTTCTCGAAGACCGGCACGATGAAGGTCACCATGACGAGCACGCCGATGATCGCGATCACGAGAACGACGGCCGGGTACGTGGTGGCCGAGCGGATCTTGCCGTGCAGCTCGGCCTGCTTGCGATAGTTCTCGGCGACGGAGTTGAGGGCGGCCCCGAGGAATCCGCCGGACTCGCCCACCTTGACGATCGACACCATCAAGGGCGGGAAGATGTCGGGATGCCGCCCCAAGGATGCCGACAGTGATGATCCGCCTTCGACGTCGGATGCCACGGAGCCGAGCACTCCGCGCAGCTTGCGGTCGGCCGTCTGATCCTCGAGCACGAGAAGCGTGCGCATGAGAGGCAGACCGGCGTTGATGAGCGCCGCCATCTGCCGCGAGAAGATCGCGAGCGTCTGCGCCGACACTCCTTTATTAAGGGACGGCAGTGTGATCTCGCGGCGCAGCCCCGTCTTGTCGATCGGCGCGACCTGCACGGGCATGAGTCCTTGAGCACGAAGCTTCGCCGTGACAGTCGCCTCTGTCGTGGCATCCATCGTGCCCTTGATCAGCTGCGTGGTGCCCGGATCGATGGCCTGATAGTGCCATTCCTGCATCGTCGCCATCATGAACCCCATTCCGTGAGCTGACGGTCCACCGCGTAATGCGACCAGGAGTCGGCATCGAGATCTGCCGGCTGAACGTGCACATTGTCGAGCGAGGCCGGGTCGACCGCGAACGTGCGGGCGACGTGAGCCGCGACCGTGCCCGCCCCGACGAGGCGACGCAGATCCTGATCGAGGGTGTGCATGCCCTCGGCCGCGCCCGCCTGCATCGCGCTGTACAGCTGGGCGACCTGGCCCTCGCGGATCAGGTTCGCGACGGCCGGCGTGTTGATGAGCACCTCGGTGGCGATGGTGCGTCCTGCGTGCTGCGCGCGCGGCAGCAGGCTCTGGCTGATGATGCCCTGCAGGGTGTCGCCGAGCTGCGAGCGGATCTGGTCCTGCCGGTCGGCGGGGAACGCATCGATGATGCGGTTGATCGACTTCGATGCGCCCTGCGTGTGCAGCGTGGAGAGCACGAGGTGACCGGTTTCTGCGGCCGAGAGAGCGGTCGAGATCGACTCCGGGTCGCGGAGCTCGCCGACGAGGATCACATCCGGGTCCTGTCGCAGCACGCGACGCAGCGCCTCGGCGAACGAGTTCGTGTCGCTGCCGACCTCGCGCTGATGGATCAGCGCGCGGCGGCTGTTGTGGTGGAACTCGATCGGGTCCTCGATCGTGACGATGTGCACGGGGCGGATGCTGTTGATGATGTCGACCATCGCGGTGAGCGTCGTCGACTTTCCGGATCCGGTCGGCCCGGTGACGAGGACGAGTCCGCGCGGTCGGAGCGCAAGATCCTGAGCGATCTGGGGGGCGCCCAGCTCATCGAGTGTGAACACCTTGCCCGGGATGAAGCGGAGCGCCATGGCGATCGCGCCGAGTTGGCGGAACACGTTCACGCGCAGTCGCCCGATGCCGGGCTCGTGGTGAGCGAGGTCGACTTCGTGGCGGCGGACGAACTCGTCGCGCTGTCCGTCGCTCATGAGGCTGTGGGCGGCCTCGCGCACCCAGGTGGCGTCGAGCGGGTCGGGCTGCTGGGGGATGACGATCAGATCGCCGTCGACGCGCATCAGCGGTGGGGCGTCGGCGGTGATGTGGAGGTCGGATGCTCTCCCTCGAGCAGCCAGGGAGAGCAGTTCGCTCAGAGTGACCGTCATGTCAGCTGCCTTCCTGGGCACGGGTGAAGGTCAGTGCGGTGACCTGGATGTCGAACTGTTCATTGGACTCGGTGACGACGACCTCGTCGATCGCGATGGCCCGAGGACCGCCGCGCAGACCGTCGAGGAACTTCTGGACGCTCACCATGTCGGGGGCTGTGGCCTGGATCGTGATGTCGATCTGCATCCGGTCGGGCGTCGTCGCAGTGGGCTGAGCCGTCGGGTCGGTCGTCGTCTCGGATGCTGCCGCGTCGGCGGTCGCGTCACTGGCGACGGTCGCGTCGGCGGCGACGTCGGATGCCGCGTCGACCGGCGTCTCGGTCGGCTCGGTCGTGGCGGCAGGGGCTGGAGCGTCTTCGGTTCCACCCGTGCGCGGGGCGTACGGCACTGCCTCTCCCCTGGTGACGGAGACGAGCTGCGCGCCGGAGTCGGCCTCGGCGCGCGCGATGCGCTCGAAGACCTCGTCCAGCAGCGGGAGAGCAGGGATCTGTGCGGAAAGGGCTGCGACCGACTTCTCGGTCTCCTCCAGGGTCTCCTGCTGCTTCTGCAGGGCGGCGATCTGGGTCTCGTACACCTGGTTCGTGCCTTCGACCTGACGCTGCTGCTCCTGGGCCGCGAACACGCCGCCGACGAGCGGCAGCACTCCGACCACGATGCCGAGCACGAGCACGGCGGCTGTCACGAGAGCGCCGATGAGGGTGATGAGCTGTTTGGTCATCACTGACCGCCTTCCTGCTCAGCAGCGAACCGGCCGCTGTAGATGCCCTGATCGAAGGTGATGTCGATCGTGTACGTGAATCGTCCTTCTTCGCTGCCGCTCTCGGCGATGGCATTCGAATCGCTCTGGGCCACCGCACCGACCGTGCGCAGCTGGCGCGAGATCGCGGCGATGTCGATCGTGTTCGGGCTGTCGAGAGTGATCGTTCCCGTCAGCCCTGCGGTGCCGACGACGGTCTCTTCCGTGAGCTTGTCGACGGCAGGCATGCCGGGGACGAGACTGAATCCGACCAGCGCGACATCTGCGGGCAGCGCGGACTCGATCTTGCTGCGCACGTCGCTCCACGCGAGGTCGGAACCCATCGCCTCGGCCAGGTAGCCCGTGAGCTCCTTCTCTGTGGCGATGGCACCGCTGACCTCGGAGAGCCCGGCGATCTCGCCGACGAGCTCCTGCGTGCGCAGCTGCTCGGCGGCGAGTTCCTGCTGGGCGAACGTGTTCCACACCCATGCCCCGCCGACGAGGAGCGCGGCGATGACGACGGCCCCGAGGGCGGCCCAGATCCAGACGCGGCCGAGTCGGTCGTGCTCGCGGCGAGCGCGTTCGGATGCGGGCAGCAGGTTGACTCTGGGTGCTCCGGCGAGCGACACCACGGCGACGCGAGACATCAGCTCTCCTTCCCGAGAGCCAGGCCGGCTGTGCTGACGAGGTTGAGGGCGAGCTCGCCGGCCGGCTCGCCGTTGACGACCGTTCCGACGTCGGAGAGCGAGATGATCCGCACCGGGAACTGATCGCGCTCTTCGAGCCCGCGTTGCACGCCGGTGATCGCGGCGCCCGCGCCGGTGAGCAGCACCTGGTCGATGCCGGCGATACCTGGCCGACTCATGGAGAATGCGAGCGTGCTGTGCAGTCGCCCGAGCAAATCGGCGACTGCTCGTCCACCGTTCTCGTTGCGGAGCGTCCCGCGCAGCGCCCCGGGTGCGATGGCGTCTGCAGGAAGGATGCCGGCGGTGCCGATGGCTGCAGCCCCCACTCCGGCGAGCACCGGGATCTCGGCATCCGCGGTTTCATCGTCGACGACCGTCATCCCGCGCCGGCGGACCGCCGCGGTCTCCATGTCGGCCGGAAGGATGCGGACGAACATCGGGATGCCGTCACGCAGGACCACGACCTGCGTGGTGTGGTCGCCGACATGGATGACGGCGATGGTGCCGGATCCTGCTCCGGCTCGCACTGCGCGAGCCAGGCCGAACGCCGTGAGATCGACGCGGGTCACGCGGATGCGGCTGCGCGAGAAGGCGGCGATCATGTGCTCGACGGTCTCCGCGACCGCAGCGACGAGCAGTCCGTGCACTTGATCGCCCTCCTGCGAGGTCGGATAGAAGTCGAGCACGGCCTGGTTCACCGGGACGGGCAGGAGGTCCTGCACCTGGAACGGCAGGGCCTTGCGGAGCACGGCGGGAGGCAGCGCGGTCGTGCTGTACTCGCGTACGAGGACGCGGCGGCTGGCGATGCCGAGGGTGACGCTGCGGCCCTTGATGCGCGCGGTGTTCCAGAGCTGACGGATCGCGACGGCGACAGCGCCTTCGTCGAGGATCTCGGAGTCCTTGGCGGCGTCGACGGGCAG
Organism: Microbacterium sp. KHB019; assembly: GCF_037285405.1. NCBI lineage: Bacteria > Bacillati > Actinomycetota > Actinomycetes > Micrococcales > Microbacteriaceae > Microbacterium > Microbacterium sp. KHB019. The sequence continues at coordinate 332,179 of NZ_JBBDHF010000004.1, forward strand.
CGGGACCTCGCCGTACGCCACGACGCGCGGTGATCGACCGGTGGTCATCTCGACCGCGCGGACGCTCTCTTCGGTGATCTCCACACCGACTCGTGTTGTTGCCATGTCCCCTCCTTCTTGCAGACCGTTCCTGACCGGGTCGGCCTACGCGTAAAGCCCCAGATACCAGCGCGCGATCGGCTCGCCGATGAGGATGCCGACCCACGCGCCGGCGAGCATCCACGGTCCGAACGGGATCGCCGTCTTGCGTCCCGCTCTCTTGATCACGATGAGCGCGAGTCCGATCGCGCCGCCGAGCACGAATGCCGCGAAGGCGCCGACCACGAGCGCGCCCCAGCCGAACCAGCCGAGCACGGTTCCGACGAGCCCGGCGAGTTTGACGTCGCCGCCGCCCATGCCGCGCGGGCTGATCAGCCGCACGATGAAATAGAAGAGGAAGAGCACCGCTCCCCCGAGCAGTGCCCGAACGAACGGTTCCCAGGCTCCCGCGTCGCCGAGGGACGAGAGCATGGTCGTGACCCCGAGGACCACGACGACCGCCGCCCATCCAGGGAGCACGATGGCGTTCGGCAGGCGTTTGACGTCGACGTCGATCGCCGTGAGCACCACGCTGAGTGCGGCGAACAGCACGAGCATGATGAGCTCGCCCCAGAACATCGGACTGGTCGCCCAGGCGCCGGTGGATGGCCCGCCGGTCGCCTGTCGAATGACTCCGACGGCGACAGCGACGAACAGCGCCCCTGTGAGCAGTTCGATCAACGGATACCGCGCTGAGATGCCGCCGCGGCAGTTGGCGCAACGGCCGCGCTGCACCAGCCACGAGACCACGGGGATGTTCTGGTGCGCGCGGATCGATGCACCGCATTGCGGGCACCGGCTCTCGCGCATGAGGGAGATGCCGGCCGGGACGCGATAGGCGACGACGTTGAGGAACGAACCGATGACCAGCCCGAACACTCCCGCCCACGCGGTGATGAAGATCGCGACAGCGGGCATGATCACGGCACGTCCCGCTGGGAGATGAGGTTGCCGAGGCTGTCCGTCCCCGCGCCGCCACTTCCCGGCCACGGGTCGACATCCTCTCCGAAGTCGTAGCCAGGGATGTTCCGTGGCGCGAAGGCGACCTTGACACCGCCGCCGAACTCGAGCTCGCCCGAGTAGACCTGCCCGCGGAACGTGGCCGGGCCACTGTTGAACTTCATCTTGCACGGCGTGTAGATGTAGATCGCGATCTTGGGGTCGACCATCGAGTCGTTGAGCTGCTCGGAGGCGCTCGCTGGCGAGTTGCACTGGGGGCCCGCAACGGCAGGCTTGCTGTCGGGAGTGATCAGATAGATCGTGTGGGGCTGTCCGTCGGCGCTCGAGAACTTCGTCCCCGACAGGTACCAGCGATTCGCGATGATCGCGATGTCCCTGTTGATCTTGACCTGCTTGTTCGCGCCGCCGGCGTTGGTGTCGAAGTTGCCCGAGCAGCCCCGAATATCGAAGATCATGCGACTGGTGAGGGTGCTGGCAACTGAGGTGACATCGGCGGAATTACCGGACCACTTGTTGCACGCTGTACCCGTGACCGTCGTGAGCTTGTAGCCCTCGTCCGCCCAGGCCTGCGGAGGAGTCGTGGCGTTCACCGGTGTGAAATCGACGTCCTGCCAGGTCGGAATCTCCGGGAGCGGCACCGTGGCGAGCGCTGTGTTCTTGGTGATGGAACCCTTCACGATCGTCGTCGCCGGAGTGCCCCAGGTTCCGTACCCGCCCTTATAGGTGAAGCCGCCGAAGATGGTGCCGCTGCCGAGAGTGCTGTTTCCCGTGCCCGCGGCCCGCACGCTGCCGTAGACGGTGCCGGCGTTCAGGGTCACCGTGCCGCCGACGAAGACGTTGCCCTCGCTGCCACCGATCTTTCCGACGGTGCCGGCGATGGTGTGTCCGACATCCTTCGGCGCGATCAGACTGCCCTCGATCTTCCCGCCGTTCACGACAGCCGTACCCCCGATGTAGGCGTTCCCCTCAACGACGCAGCCGTTGTCGAGCTGCATGTCGCCCGTCTTGGTGTAGATGTCGCCGGGGAAAACTGATCCGGTGCCGCATGCGATCTTCCCGAGCGAGGCATAAACGCCGGCGGAGCCGACGAAGTCGTCGATGCCCATCTCACTGTTGGCGCTGTCGAAGACGTAGGAATTGAGTCGGGAACCCATGCTGTACGTGTAGAAAAGGCCAGGACCGCCGGCGGTCGGCGGTGTCAGACCGTCCAGTTCGTAGACCGCGCTCAGCGTCGTGCTCGCGCCGCTGGCCGTACCGGTGACGGTGTACGTGACCTGTCCGACGCCGGGAGAATCGCACGCGACGGCGACCGTGTAGTTCGGTGCTGTGCCGGCCGGCACAGCACCGCACGGGTCCGCGTCGGCACCGCTTGCCTGCGCGATCGCGGCGGCGAGTCCGGCGTCGGCTGCAGCTCGCGACTGCGCGGTGCTGCGACTCGAGACGACGCTTGACGCGGTGTTGACGACCAGTCCGCCGACCAGAACGGCGCCGACCATCAGCACCATCATCACGATGATGACGACGACAAGCGTCGCGCCCCGGTCGTTGCGCAGATCGTGATGCTCCTGGTTCCGGCGACGGAGCGCTTCGTGAAGACTCACCAGCATGGTCCGGCTCCTTGGATGACCGCCTGGGCCTTGACGGCCCCGGTGATGGGGACGGTCGCGCTGCCCGCTGAGGCGGTGAACGAGTACTCCAGCCGAGTCGACGACGGGGCGGAGAAGATCGGGCCGTCATCGATCCCGGTGGCGAGCTTCGCCCAGCCGGTGGTGACGGAGGTGTCGATGGCACTGTTCGAGCTCTTGTAGAGCAGATCGCCGGTGGCGTCGCGCTTCCATGCGCGGCACTCCCAGCCGGACGATCCGGTGGCGACGACGGCGACGAGCGTGTCGCCGCTGCCAGTGGACGGATGGATCTCCGTCGCATTGCGGATGGACTTCTGCAATGAAGCTGTGACGAGGTTGGCCTGGCCGGTTGCCGCGTCGCGATCGGTGGTCGCCACCTGGGCCCCCCAACCGTTGATGAAGATCGATGACACGAGCACCAGGACGACACCCGCGATGAGCATGTAGAGAATCAGTTCGACGAGGCTCATGCCATCGTCGTCAGATTGCTGCCGGACGGTCATGGTGCACCGACCATGACTTTGGTGGATACGGATGCCAGCGACTCGGTGCCTGACAAGACCGTCACGGTGACCGCCACGGCCGCCGGATATGCACCGGCAGCCGGGCAGGTCGCCGGCGAGGTCCGAATCGTGAGGCCGGAACCGGTTGGCCCTGGCAGATCGCCGTTCTCGGCCGTCAGATCCACACAACGCGAGGCGGTGGACCCGGTCGGGAACTCAGAGCGGATCTCGGCGACCCTCTCAGCGGCGAGATTGGTCGCCACGACGGACGAGCGATTGTCGACGCTGAGCCCCATCGCCGTGACCAGCAACGGCAGTACTGCGAGCGCCAGAACGGCGAGCAGGACCATCGCGATGATCACTTCGATGAGGCCCAGTCCGTCGTCGCTTCGGGTAAGCCGCGACATGAGTGGTCCTCAGATAGAGACCGGAGCGGAGGCCCGGATGGGCGGGCCTCCGCAATGGATTAGCTCAGACTCACGGGCAACCAGTGGCGACGCCAGATGCGTCCTTTATCACCGCCGGTCCGGCCCATCCGCTCTTGGTTCCGTCGCTCGCCGAGACGCAGACATCGGACACGCTCGTGCTGCTGGCTGCCAGAGTGGTGCTGATGTTTCCGCTCCCCGCGGACTTGGCCGCGTCACCCGGGGCGATGCCACCGTCCGGATCGGCGAACGCGGTTGCAGCAGCCGTAGCACCGTTCGCCGCGGCAGCGTCGACGGCATTCTGTGCAGCGCGGTCCTGAATGTTCGTAAAAATCGGAATCGCGACAGCCACGAGGATGCCGAGGATCACGACGACGATGATGAGCTCGATCAGCGAGAAGCCGGCTTCGCCGTTCTCTTCCCGCTCGATCTTCTTAGCCTCGATGAGACGTCGGATAGTACGCATGACAGAGTCACACTTTCCGGGATGACGGAAACGGGTACCCTGGTTTGGGCGTCGTCTCCGACGGGCTTCGTGCTTGTGATTCCCCAACCCCAGGTTCAGGAGCCACCGCCACCCCTCAGTTGAGCGGCTCCTGTTGCACATGCTGGCGAAGGTGGGAGCGCGCTCACAATCCCCCAATTCTGGGGGTACTACCCTCGTTCATCAGACTGGTATCCCGCGCGCGCATTCAGCAGTATCGACCATTGTCCAGGAGGCGTGGACTTATGGCCAGTCGGCTCTTTTTCGCTCGAAATGGGCATGTCTACCCATTGCCTTTTCGGAGCCGGAAGGATTCTCGCGCGAGCATCTCGAGATTCAGGCTCGAATTCTGACCTCAGCCGCGCCGGCGGAACAGGCCACGTCGACCCGGTGACTCCGGTGCCGGCGCGGCGTCCCGGGGGGCGACCGCGCGCGCTGCTCGACGTCGCCGCCACGCATCGATCTCGGCATCCACATCTCGCGTCTTCGTGACGACAGGCGGCCCGCCCATGAGCTGCCGGCGTGCGTCGATCACGCGCCGGTTGAAGTCCTCGAGCACTTCGCGCACGTCGCCTTCGCGCGAAAGACGGTCGAGACTCGCGTCCAGTTCGCGGTCTTCGTTCCGCAGCAGAATCGCGGGCGGTCCGAGTCCTGTGAGGTTCTCCGTCTCGATCTTGCGGCGGATCCACCAGTCAGGATCGTGGTGCGAACCGAGGTTCTCCAGCGGCTTGCCGGCGCCGGGCAGATCGTCGAACTCGCCACGGCGGATCGCGAGCTGGATCGCCGTCTCGACGAACTGGTGCTTGTTCTCGGCGTTCAGCTGCGTCGGTGGCGCTTCGGACTCAGCATCCGGGTCGCCGTTCTGCCGCGCCCGATAGCGGGCCGCGGCGTCTCGAGGATCAGTCATCGTCCACCTCCGGATGCCGGTTCTACCAGCCTACGCGCCCCTCGAACGAGCGTCGCCGGCACGCCATAGGCTCAGAGGATGACCGCACGCCCCACATCCCTGAACCGGGAGATCCTGCGGCTGGCGGTCCCTGCTCTCGGCGCGCTGGTCGCCGAGCCCGCGTTCCTGATGGTGGATGCCGCGCTCGTCGGCCACCTGGGCACCATCCCCCTCGCCGGGCTAGGCATCGCGAGCGCCGTGCTGCAGACGATCGTCGGGCTGATGATCTTCCTCGCGTACTCGACGACCCCGGCCGTCGCCCGCCGGTTCGGTGCCGGCGATCACAAGGATGCCGTCTCCGTCGGCATCGACGGCATGTGGCTCGCGCTCGGGCTCGGCGCCGTTCTCGCCGTCACCGGAGCCCTCTCGTCCGACTGGCTGGTCTCGCTGTTCGGTGCTCCAGCCGACGTGGCCGCCCAAGCCGACACGTACCTGATGATCAGCATGTGGGGCCTGCCCGCCATGCTGATCGTCTTCGCCGCCACCGGACTGCTGCGCGGGATGCAGGACACGGTGACCCCGCTGTGGATCGCCGGGCTCGGGTTCGGGGCGAACGCCCTGCTGAACTTCCTGTTCATCTACGGTTTCGGGTGGGGCATCGCCGGCTCCGCCGTCGGGACGGTCACCGCGCAGTGGGCCATGGTCGCGGCCTACGTCATCATCGTCGGTCGGCTCGCCCGCAAGCACTCGGCATCGGTCCGCCCGCAGCGCGACGGCGTGCGCGGATCGGCGCGATCGGGCGGCTGGCTCTTCCTCCGCACCGTCAGCCTGCGTGCGGCACTGCTGATCACGGTCGGCGTCGCGACCGGCATCGGCACCGACGAGCTCGCGGGTTGGCAGGTCGTGTTCACGATCTTCTCGGCCGCGGCCTTCGCCCTGGATGCCCTCGCCATCGCCGCGCAGGCGCTCATCGGCAAGGGACTCGGCGCCGGCGACATCCCCGGCGTCAGGCATGTGCTGGCGCGCACCGTCGCCTGGGGTGCCTGGTTCGGTGTGATCGTCGGCGTGATCATCGGCGCTCTCTCCGGAGTGATCGGACTCGCATTCACCGGCGACCCGGACCTGGCGGCGCTCATTCAGCCGGCACTCATCGTCCTGGCCGTCGCCCAGCCGATCGCCGGCATCGTGTTCGTGCTCGATGGAGTGCTGATGGGGTCGGGGGACGTCCGCTACCTCGCGATCGCCGGCGGACTCAACCTCGTGCCGTTCCTGCCAGCACTCGTCATCATCTCGCTCGTCGGCGTCGACGGCACGGCCGGAGTGACCTGGCTCGCGGTCGCATTCTTCGGCGTGTACATGCTGGCCCGCTTCGCCACCCTCGGCTGGCGCGTGCGAACCGGCGGTTGGCTCCGCCAAGACGCGTAGCAGTGTCGTGATGGCGGAGGATGGCTCCATGAACACCACCTGGCCCGGCGACTCGGCGACCGTCGTGCGCTGGCTGCGCGCGACGCTGCACGCCGAGGTCGCCGACCCCCGCGAGGCTCGGATCAGCGGTCTCGACGACGTCAAGATCGCAGCCGATCTCTCGGGCAACGACCTGCAGCACCTCACCGTCGATGCCACGCGCGTCCGTCTGCAGTTCGACTGGCGCGCGTCGCCCGACCTCGCCGCGCGCAACGAAGCGGCGGCAGGACACCACGACCCGCAGCCGGTCAGCGAGGAGCCCGGAACGATACAAGAACTGCGGATACGAGCAACGCCCATCCGCATCGAGCGGACCGACGTGAACATCGACGTGCAGGCGTTCGACGTCCCGATCCTCTGGCAGACCTTCGCAGCACCCACCGATCCGAGGCATCCCGAAAGCATCAACGGGCTGTCCGCACCGGACGACCTGAGCTCGGCGCGTGGAACGTTCTCCGCCTCGGTCAGGACGCAGTACCTCGTTCCACTGCTCACATCCGTCCTGCGCCCGGCGCTGGCCGAGGTCGGCATCCGCCTCGGCCGCGTGAAGCTCGACGTGACGGGCGACGGGAGTGACGGCGTCCACGTCACGGCGTACGCCGGAGGACGCTGGAAGCTGCTCTTCGCCTCGGTGCGCGCCGATGCGAGGATTCGGGTGACCAGGGATGCCGTCATCACCGTGAACGAGCTGACACTCGGCAGTCGCAACCCGCTCGTCGCCCTCGCGCTGCGCTTCACGCGCAAGCATGTCCGCGAGATCGTCGGCCAGCCGTATGACCTGAACGCGGCACTGGGCGACGAGCAGGGCGCGACGTCCGCCCGCATTCACGACCTGCGGGTCGCAACAGGAGAAGACTTCTCCGTGTCAGGAAGGGTCAACTGACCCTGGTCTGACGCATCCCGCCGGTGCAGCACGTAGCCCCAAGCTGCCAGAGCGAGCAGCGGACCCCAGAGCCAGAACGGGAAGACGAGCACGAGCTCGAGCGCGAGCTCGAAGCTCCCGTCGCCGAGGCTGCCGTCGAGAACGGACACGATCCAGTCCACTCCGCCGGCGAGGAACAGCGCCGCGACGACGAACGCCGGCACCGCAGCCAGCGCGACCGGCACAGCACGCCCGCCGAGGCCGCCCATCCAGCCGGGGAAACGTCGGCCCCACGGCAGGATCAGACCGAGCGTCAGCACGCCGCCGGCGAGCATCGCCGCACCGAGGCCGAGCCCGGTGAGCAGCACCATCGGCACGTCGGCGAGGTCGACACCGCTCGGTGCGAGCAGCGGCCACGGCGTCAGCCAGCTTGCGCGAGCGATCGTGTAGGGCAGCGCGCAGCAGGCGGCGGCGATCGTGATCGCGATGCGATTCCGCAGCACCCATGAGGCGAAGCGCCCGTGTGAGCCTTCTGAGCCGGTGGCCGCCCAGGCCGTGAGCGCCACGAGCAGCACGAGATGCGCCGCTGCGAGCAGCAGCACCGGAATCTTCTCGACGAGCGAGGCTGTGAGCTCCTGGGCGAGAAGAGCGCCTTGCATTCGCACGACCGCCCAGGTCACGATACCGGCGAGTACAGCGATCACCGCCAGCCCCCACCACAGATGACGTCGAACGAGCAGCGCGGCGAGCACGACGGCGCCGACGATCACGACCATCGCGAACGTGTAGCCTGCGACGGGAATCATGCTGCCCGGCGTCAGCAGGAAGGCGATGACCGCCAGGACGACCGCCGCGATGCGCAGCACAGGCGGCGTCGCACCCGTTGGTCCGACGATCCCGCGCACTCCGAGTGCGATGCCGGCCAGGCCGGTCGCGACGCCGATCGCCGCGGATACCGGTGCCGGCAGCATCCGATCGGCGAGGCTGCGCCCGAGGGTGTCGAGTGCGGATGACGCGAGTGGGGCGATGAGCGCGACCGCGGCGGCAACCGCGATCAGGGCGGCGGATACGACGATCCCGACCGCAAGGAACTGTCTGGTTCGTGTGTTCATGCCATTCACGGTATGTACACGGGTGGGTGGACCGCATCGCCCGGGAAGGCGGTCTGCGTCACCCGCGCGGGTGAGCCCCGAGTGCCGCCGAATCAGCCCTGGGGCCGCAGCACACCACGCTCGTACGCCCAGATAACGACGTGGATGCGATCGGGCAGGCCGAGCTTGGCGAGAACCGCCTTGACGTGCGTCTTGACGGTGTTCCCCGACAGGAACAGCCGTCGGGCGATGTCGTCGTTGGATGCTCCGGTCGCCAGCATCCTCGCGACATCCCGCTCGCGCGGGCTCAGCACCTCGAGCGCCGCGGCCGGGTCGCTCGAGGGCGCACCCTCCCGGACGAAGCCGAGCAGCGCCTGCGTCGCCCGCGGCGACATCACCGGCTCGCCGGCCGCGACCGCGATGATCGCATCGGCGAGCGCCTCAGGGCTGGCATCTTTCGTCAAGAACCCGCTCGCACCCTCGCGCACGGCGCCGAAGACGTACTCGTCGAGGTCGAAGGTCGTGAGCACCAGCACGCGCGCCTGCGGCCGCATCCGCAGAACCTCCCGCGTCGCCGCGATGCCGTCGATTCCCGGCATCCGGATATCCATGAGCACGACGTCGACCGCGTGCGCGCGCACGAAGGCGATCGCCTCATCGCCCGACGTCACTGAGCCGACGACATCGAGCCGCGCATCGCGCTTCAGCATCGCCGTCACCGCCTCGCGGAACAGCGCCTGGTCGTCGGCGAGCAGCACACGGACACTCATGGGGTCGCATCCATTCCGATCTCGGCATCCATGCGTGGAAGCTGCACTCGAACGGTCCAGCCCGAGCGCTCCGCGGTCTGGGCGCTCAGCATTCCGTCCGCGCTGCGCACCCGCTCGGCCATGCCGATCAGGCCCATTCCTGCTCCAGGGCTCCGCTCAGATGTCACGCCGGAGCCACCGTCATCGACGACCGTCACCACGACCGCCTCCGCCGTCCAGCGCATCCGCACGTCGATGCGCCGCGGCGGCGCTGTGTGCCGGATGGCATTGGCGAGCGCCTCGCGCATCGCGTGATGCAGCGCGATCCGCGCCGGAGCATCCAGCTGCCCCCTGGCCCCTTCCTCGACGAACGTCGTCTCGGTCTCGGCGCTTCGAGCGGCATCGACGTCGGCGCGGATCACGTCGAGATCGGGGACGGGTTCACGCGGAGCATCCGAGCCCGCGGCCACGATCCCTCGCATCCCCCGCAGCGCCTCACGTCCGGTGTCGACCACGACCGACATCGCTCTGGCGCTCTCATCCGGGTCTTCGCGCACGTAGGCACGGGCGACCTCCGCCTGCGCGATCATCACCGTCATCGAGTGCGCGACGACGTCGTGCAGATCGCGGTTGATGCGCATCCGCTCCTGCGCGATCGCCGCCTGGACACGGGCGCGATCGCGGTCGTCGGCCTGCTGCCTGCGCAGCTGCTGAAGCATCCCGATCGCCCACGCCACCGAGACGAGCGCGATCAGGCCCACGAGCATCCCCCACCTCACCTGGGGGTCGAGCACGGACATCGGCATGAACGTGATGATCACTGCGCCGAGCACACCGATGCCCAGCGCACCGAGTCCGAGCAGGCGGCTGCGCTGGATCACGACCTGGGCCAGACACAGGAGGAAGGCGGCCGACGACGGATACACCGCCGCTGGGACGCCGTCAGAACCGGGCATCGCGGCGAGCGCGAGCATCGCGACGCTGGCAGCCACGAACGACGCGACAGGGAGCCGCAGTGCGAGGAACGACAACGCATGGAGGGCGACGAACAGCAGGGCCAGGATCACCACGAGCGGAGTCGCGACAGAGTTCGGCTCCTGCACGAGCGCGAGCAGGCTCGAAGGCAGCAGCACGATCGTCAGCGCTGCCGCGAGCATCACATCGGGGCGGCCGATGCTCCGCCAACCGCCGATGGAGGCGCTTCTCGTCTCACCTGCAGGCACGGCCCCATGGTGTCACAGCGTCCATGACCGCGAATCGCCCGCGCGGGTGATCCTTACGCCCACCGCCGGCACCACTCATACATGATCACCGCTCCGGCCGCGCTCGCGTTGATCGAACGCGTCGACCCGTACTGGGTGATCTCGATGTGTCCTGAAGCCGCCGCGATCGCCTCTTCGGTGAGCCCTGGCCCCTCCTGCCCGAACAGCAGCACGCAGCGCTCCGGCAGATCGGTCTTGTCGACCGGCACGGCGCCCTCGACATTGTCAACCGCGATGATCGGGATGCCCTCGCCAGCCGCCCACTCGGCGAACGATGCGACATCCTCGTGGTGCACTACGTGCTGATACCGGTCCGTCACCATCGCTCCGCGCTTGTTCCAGCGGCGTCGGCCGATGATGTGCACTGTGTCGGCGAGGAAGGCATTGGCGCTGCGCACGATCGAGCCGATGTTCATGTCGTGCTGCCAGTTCTCGATCGCGACATGGAACGGATGACGACGAGTGTCGAGGTCGGCCACGATCGCCTCCATGCGCCAGTACCGGTAGCGGTCGATGACATTGCGGGTGTCGCCGAGCTCGAGCAGCTCTGGATCGTACTGCTCCGCCTGGGGCCACTGCCCTGCGCCCCCTGGCCAAGGGCCGACGCCGTGGGTGGTGCGCTCCGGCGTCTGCTCTTCCATCCAGCCAGGTTATCCGCCTCGCCATAGATTTCGGTGTGCCTAAAAATGGTCTATGGTTTCGGTGTGCCTAAAAATATGACGATGGTTGCCCCGGTGGCCCGCGCCACACCTCCTCGGAGCCTCTGGCTCCTCGGGCCCGCTCTCGTGGCGGGCGTCGCGTATCTCGATCCAGGCAACGTCGCGAGCAACATGACCGCCGGGGCCGAGTACGGATACCTGCTGGTGTGGATCGTGCTCGCCGGCAACGTGATGGCCTGGCTCATCCAGTACCTCTCGGCCAAGCTCGGCGTCGTCACAGGGCAGAGCCTGCCCGAGGTGCTGGGCACGCGCCTGGGCAACAAATGGGGCCGTCGTGCCTATTGGCTACAGGCCGAGCTCGTCGCGATGGCGACCGACCTCGCCGAGGTGATCGGCGGCGCCGTCGCCCTGAACCTGCTCTTCGATGTGCCGCTGCTGCTCGGCGGATTCCTCACCGGTGCGGTCTCGATGATCCTGCTCGCCGTGCAGTCCCGGCGGGGTGCCAGGCCGTTCGAGTTCGTGATCATCGGGCTCATGGTGATCATCACCGTCGGCTTCCTCGCCGGAGTGTTCATCGCCCCGCCGGACGCGGGCAGCGTCGTCGCGGGCATCGTCCCCCGCTTCGAGGGCACGGGCTCCGTACTGCTCGCGGCTTCCATTCTCGGCGCCACGATCATGCCGCACGCGATCTATGCGCACTCCGCCCTGAGCCGTGACCGATTCGGATCGAACTCCCGCCGCCTGCCCGCGGATGCCGAGGCCGAGGCCGCCCGCACCGAGACCTCACGCATCCGCCGGCTGCTCACCGCAACGCGCTGGGACGTGTCGATCGCCATGATCATCGCCGGATCGGTGAACCTCGGCATCCTGCTCCTGGCAGCCGCCAATCTCGCCGGCGTCGAGGGCACAGACTCGTTGGAGGGCGCCCACGCGGCCCTCGCCGCCGGCCTCGGCCCCGTGGTCGCGACGTTCTTCGCCGTCGGCCTCCTCGCCTCAGGACTCGCATCGACGTCGGTCGGCGCCTACGCGGGCGCGGAGATCATGCACGGGCTGCTGCACGTGCGCATCCCGTTGCTCGCGCGCCGGCTGATCACCCTGATCCCGGCCCTCGTGATCCTCGGCGTCGGCGTCGATCCGACGCTCGCGCTCGTGCTGAGCCAGGTCGTGCTGTCGTTCGGCATCCCGTTCGCCCTGATCCCGCTCGTCGCGCTCACGGCGCAGAAGCGCACGCTCGGCAGATGGGCGAACCGGGTCTGGACGACCACCGCCGGCGTCATCGCCTCCGTGCTGCTGATCGCCCTGAACGCGGCCCTGCTCTGGCTGCTGATCTCGGGGGCGTGAACGACGACGCCTAAGCTGGACGCGTGGCCTCCCCCGCAGCTGACGACTACCTGAAGACGGTGTACGCGCACACCGAATGGCAGGACGCGGCGATCACCCCGTCTCAGCTCGCCGCGAAGCTCGGCATCGCCCCGTCGAGCGTCACCGAGATGGTCAAGAAGCTCGCCGCATCGGGGCTCGTCTCGCACGTGCCCTACGGCGCCGTGCGCCTGACCGACGCCGGTGAGGCCCGTGCCCTAGCGATGGTGCGCCGGCACCGGCTCATCGAGACCTGGCTGGTGCAGGAGTTCGGCTACGCGTGGGACGAGGTGCACGACGAGGCCGAGGTCCTCGAGCACACGATCAGCGATCGGCTGCTCGAGGGGATCGATGCGCGGCTCGGTCACCCTCGCTTCGACCCGCACGGCGATGCGATTCCGGATGCCGCGGGCGAGGTCGTCCGCGAGCCGTTCGTGCTGCTGGCCTCTGCCGATGTCGGTCACACCGGGCGCGTGCTGCGGGTCAGCGACGTCGATCCGCAGCTGCTGCGCGAGATCGAGGCATCCGGGCTCGGCGTCGGGCACACGGTCATCGTGACCGTCGAGGGCATCGAGGTCGACGGCTCGTCCGTTGCTCTGCCGGATGGTGCGGCCGAGGCGATCTGGCTCGCGGCGTAGCATCCGCGCGCCGCCTGTTGCTCCCGGCGCCTGTTGCTCCCGGCGCCTGTTGCTCCCGTCTGAGGCGCGACCAATAGGCTGTGCACATGGCTCACCGCGACGACATCGAATGCTGGCTCACCGACATGGACGGCGTGCTCGTCCATGAGAACGACGCCATCCCCGGTGCATCCGAGCTGCTCGCAGGGTGGGAGGCCAATGGCATCCCGTACCTGGTGCTGACGAACAACTCGATCTTCACCGCCCGCGACCTCGCCGCACGCCTCCGCGCAAGCGGGCTGCACGTGCCGGAGGAGCGCATCTGGACCTCGGCGCTCGCCACAGCGGACTTCCTCGCGCAACAGGTGCCCGGCGGATCGGCGTTCGTGATCGGTGAGGCGGGCATCCTCACCGCGCTGCACGACGCCGGCTTCGTGATGACCGAGACGAACCCCGATTTCGTCGTCGTCGGCGAGACCCGCAACTACTCGTTCGAGGCGATCACGAAGGCGATCCGCCTGATCAACAAGGGTGCGCGATTCATCGTCACCAACCCGGATGCCACCGGCCCCAGCGTCGACGGTCCGCTCCCGGCGACCGGCGCCATCGCCGCGCTCATCACCAAGGCCACCGGCAAGGAGCCGTACGTGGTCGGCAAGCCGAACCCGATGATGTTCCGGTCGGCGCTCAACAAGATCGGCGCGCACTCGAAGAAGACCGGCATGATCGGCGACCGCATGGACACCGACATCGTCGCCGGCATCGAGGCGGGCCTCCACACGGTGCTCGTGCTCACCGGCATCAGCGATCAGGCCGAGATCGAGAAGTACCCGTTCCGCCCCGACGAGATCGTGGACTCGGTCGCCGACCTGCTGCCCACCATCACCGGAACGATCCCCACGGTCTGAATCGGAAGGGCATGGGCTGACGTGGGTGTTCTCGACGACGGCGACCGGATCACGGCGGCAGATGTCGCCGACTGGCGCGCCTGGCTCGAAGAGCATCACGCGAGCGCGGGCGGCGTGTGGCTGCTGAACGTGCGCGGTGCGGGTCCGGGGTCGTCACTCGAGTACGAGGATGCCGTCCGGCAGGCGCTCTGCTTCGGGTGGATCGACGGCCCAGTGCGGACGCTCGCCGAGGGGAACGGTCAGTGGTTCTCGCCACGGCGGCCGTCGAGCGGCTGGGCGGCGACGAACAAGGCACGGCTCGCTGCGCTCGAGGCTGACGGGCTGCTGGCTCCGGCCGGCATCCGGGCGATCGAGGTCGCGAAGGCGAACGGCACGTGGGAGATGCTCGATGGCCCAGAGGCCGGGATAGAGCCCGACGATTTCACCGCGGCACTGGATGCCGTCCCCGCCGCCCGCCCGAACTGGGACGGGTTCCCGAAGTCGGTGAAGAAGCTCGGGCTGACGCTCATCGCGACGGCTCGCCGGGACGAGACGCGATCGGCCCGCATCGCGAAGATCGTGGCGGATGCCGCAGAAGGGAAGCGCCCATGAACCAGCAGGACCTGCTGTTCCTCGTGCTGATCCTCATCACCCTGTCGACGCTCACGATCATCATCGTGCAGTTCGTGCGCTCGCGCCGCCGCGGCGGCTCAGACGACTCACGGGGCTCCGGCAACTGGTGGGAAGGGCCCTGGGACGACGACCGGAAGAGCTGACGGCGCGGTCACTCCTCCTCGGAGCGGGCAGGGGTCGCGAACGGCTGTCTCGGCGCGACTTTGACCGCCACATGCGACCCCCGCGCGCGAGCTCCCTCCCCGACTGAGCGGGCAGGGGTCGCGAACGGCTGCCTCGGCGCGACTTTGACCGCCGCATGCGACCTCCGCGCGCGAGCGCGCTCCCCGGCCCTCAGCCCTTGGCGAGCTCCAGGCCGCGCAGTTCGGCGACGGGCTCCGGCATCCTGAGCGGACCGGCACCGGGCGTGATCGTGCCCAGGATGCGCGGCTCGCGCGCTCCGGTTCCTCCAGGGGTCACGGCTGCGACGCCATGCATCGTGCACCACCCGATCAGGGCGAACAGGATCGCCTCCTTCGCATCCGCCGGTGCTCCGAGCTCGTCTGCGAGGACGATTTCGGTCTCGAGGAGGGCCGCGCGCAGTCCGTCCATGATGAGCGGGTTGTGGCATCCACCGCCCGAGACGGCGAGGAACCGGATGCCGGCAGCGCGCACATCCTGCGCGACCGTGCGGACGGTGAGCTCGGTGAGCGTGCGGACGAGGTCGGCGATCGGAAGGTCTCGTCCGAGCGCTGCGACGTGCTCGCGCACGTATGCGAGGTGGAAATGCTCTTTGCCGGTGCTCTTCGGGGCGGCGAGCGCGTAGTACGGGTCTGCCAGCAGCGCCGCCAGCAGCTCATCGTCGACCGAGCCGGCGAGCGCGATCGCCGCATCCTCGTCGTAGCCGAGCGGGTTGAGTCCGTAGGCGCCGATGATCGCGTTCGCCGGGCCGATGTCGTATGCGGTGACGCCCGACCGGTCGACCACCGTGATGTTGGCGATGCCGCCGAGGTTCAGCGCCGCCGCGACGCCGGCGCGCTCACGCAGCAGCAGCTCGTCGAGGAAGGACACGAGGGGTGCACCGTGTCCGCCGGCGGTGATGTCGCGGATGCGCACGTCGGAGACGACGGGAGCGCCGACGGCTTCGGCGATCCAGGCCGGCTGCCCGATCTGCAGGGTGCCGCGAGCGTGGTCGTCTTCGACCCAGTGGTAGACAGTCTGACCGTGAGTGCAGACCGCATCGACGTCGCCGATGGATGCCGCAGCGCGCCGCGCGACGTCGGCGAACGCCTGCCCGATCAGGGTGTCGAGCTCGCACACCTCGGCCAGCGTGGTCGGTGCCGGAGGGAGAGCTGCGACCAGGCGCGCGCGGAGCTCAGGATCGTACGGAACACTGTCCGCGAGCAGGAGCCGGCCGCTCAGCATCCCCTCGTGCTCTTCGAAGTCGACGACCGCGACGTCGATCCCGTCGTGGGAGGTGCCGGACAGGAGGCCGAGTACGCGCATCCCTCGAGCCTACGTCGTCCCGATCTGCTGACACCTGCACGTTCAGCGGACGTCTTAGCCGTTCCCGACCGCAGATCGGGACGAACTCAGCAGATCGGGGCGTGCAAGCCGACGCGACGACCTACCGAAGCACGAACGCAGCAGCGCCGATCAGCGGGCCCTCGTCGCCGAGGCCGGAGCGCACAACGCGCGCCGCGCGCGAGTACTCATGAGCAGCGGATGCCGTCAGCGCCGCCTGCACGAGGTCGATGTAGTCCTCGGAGACCCGCGAGAACCCGCCGCCGATCGCGACCACGTCGAGGTCGACGAGGGTCGCGGCATCCGCCAGCGTCTCCCCCACCGCGCGCGCCGAGCGCTCGATCGCCGCGCGTGCGGTCGAATCGCCCGCCGCGGCATCCCGGGCCAGATCCTCACCGGTCGCACCGGTCCATCCCTGCGACTGCGCCCACGTCGCGCTCGCGGGGCCGGAGGCGATCTCCTCGAGCGTCAGCCCGCCCTCGCGGCGCATCTGGCCGAGGTGCCCGGCGTTGCCGCTCGCACCGGCGACGTACTGTCCGTCCACGACGAACCCTCCGCCGACGCCGGTCGACACCACGATCGACAGCGAGGAGCGTGCATCGCGCGTTGCGCCGAGCCAGGACTCGGCGAGCGCGAGAGCGCCGCCGTCGTGCCCGAAGACGGTGCGGACATCATGGCCGACAGTCGCGGATGCTGCGGACCGGACGGCATCCGCCAGCCCGTACCCGCGCGCCGACGGCATGTTGACCGGGAAGATCGCGCCGGTGTCTCGGTCGACGGGGCCGGCGCTGCCGACTCCGGCGCCGATGAGCTCGGCACCCTCCGGCAGAGCGGCCAGCGCGTGGCTGACGACGGCGGTGATCGCGGCATCCATCGTCGCCGACGTCGCCGCTCGACCGGTCGCCTGCCGGCTGCGGCTGCCGTCGACCAGCGCCCCGTCCGTCGTGACCAGCGCCGCCTCGAGCTTCGTGCCGCCGACGTCGACGGCGAGCGCGTAGCCGGTCACTGCGGGTCGAGGCCGAGGTCGTCGAGGTCGAAGGCGGCGCGCCACTCGAGGCCTTCGGCTTCGATCGCTGCCTGCGCACCGGTCTTCCGGTCGACGATCACGGCGACGGCCACGATCTCGGCACCCTCGCGGCGCAGCGCCTCGACGGCCTTGAGCGCCGACTGCCCCGTCGTCGAGGTGTCCTCCAGGACGACGACGCGCTTGCCCGCGACATCCGCCCCTTCGATCTGGCGGCCGCGGCCGTGGTCCTTGGGCTCCTTGCGCACGACGAAGGCGTCGAGCGGACGGCCGTTCCGCTCGGATGCTGCGGCGACCGACGCGTGCATCACCGAGTTGGCGATCGGGTCGGCTCCGAGCGTCAGTCCGCCGACCGCGACGATGTCGAGATCGCCGATGAGGTCGAGCATGATCCGGCCGATCGCGGGAGCGGCGCGGTGGTCGAGGGTGAGCTTGCGCATGTCGACGTAGTACGTCGCCTTCTTGCCGCTCGAAAGGGTGAAGTCGCCGTGGAACACCGCCTCGTCCTTGATCAGAGCGAGCAGGGACTGGCGGTCGGCTTCGAGAGTCACGGCATCCAGTGTATGGCGCGGTGACGCTGGTCACGCATGGCCGATTCGCCTATCGTGGCCGTGGATCCGCAACGTCCGGATCCACGACGCAGGGAGATCAATGTTCTCGTACGACCCGTATGCCGAACTCGCCACGCTCCGCGACTTCGCCACGCTCGAACTGACCAGCCCCGATTTCGAGGCCGGTGGACCGCTGCCGCTGTTCGCCTGGTCTGCGGGCCGCGGCGGCGAGGACCGCTCCCCCGGCCTGCAGTGGTCGCAGGCGCCGGCCGGCACCAAGAGCTTCGCGGCGTCGTGCTTCGACCCTGATGCCCCGACCGGGTCGGGATTCTGGCACTGGGCCGCCTTCGATCTGCCGGCCGACACCGCCGTGCTGCCCAGCGGCACCGGCGCCGCAGCCGCCCTGCCCGCAGGGACGAAGGTGATGCCGAACGAGGCGCGCCTGGAGCAGTACATCGGCGCGGCGCCTCCGGAGGGCACCGGCATCCACCGGTACTTCTTCGTCGTCGACGCGCTCGACGTCGAGAAGCTCGACTTGGACGGCGACGAGACGCCGGCGACCCTCGGGTTCCACCGGCACTTCCACACGCTGGCGCGCGGGGTTCTCATCGGCACCGCCGACCCCGCTGAGCGCTGACCGGGCTACTCCGAGAGGGAGTGGCCGAGGACGGACAGCGTGGCGACCTGGGCGGCCGTCGCGCTCTCTCCTCGCGTGCGGACGAGCAGTCCGACCACGGACTCGGTGACGAGCATGAGCGAAGCGCGCGACGTGTGAAGCAGCTCGTCGCGGAATGAGTCGTTGATCGGGGCGACGACGAGCGCGACGTCGGCGAACTCCGCGACCGGAGAGCGCGGGAACGACGTGATCGCGAGCACGCGCGCGCCCCCGGCCCGCGCAGCGGTCATGACATCGATGGATGCCCGGTTCACGCCGGATCCTGAGACGACCAGGCACGTCGATCCTGCTCCGAGCTGGGACGCCGTGATCTGCTGACCGAGCGTGTCAGCGACGTACTCGGCCGGGCGACCGGCCGAGGTCAGACGCATGGCGAGATCTGCGCCGACCGGCGCCGACAGCCCGTTCGCGGCGACCAGGAGCCTCGTGGCGGCATCCAGCTCGCCGACGAACGATGCCAGGGTCTCCTCTGTGACCGCCGACACCGTGTGGGCGAGCCGGGCGGAGAACCGGTCGACGGCTCCGCGCAGCGCACCGAGCATGGTGCCGTCCACCGTCTCGTCCTGCTTCGGCGCGGCCGTCGCCCTCTCCCGAGCCAGCGCGACGCGCAACTGCGGATACCCGTCGTATCCGAGCGTCTGCGCGGTGCGGATCACGGTCGCACGTCCCACCCCGACGACGTCGGCGATCTCCTGCGCGGTCCGCTCGACGGCCGCATCCGCATCCATTGCGATCCACTCGGCCACCCGGCGCTCACTGGGCTGCATCGACGGCGCCAACATCGCGATGCGGGCGGTCGGCGGGGCTTCAGCTGACCCTTGCCACATCGATCCGCTCCTCCCTCTGCACCAGGTTTCTCTGCGCCGGAGCCGCCTTGGCTCGTGGACCCTTCATGATCCTCCGCCGGATGGCACCCGAGACCGCATCCATCAGCATCGTCGCGACGACGACCACGATCAGCAGCATCCCGACCGTGTCCCACTGGCGGAAATTGGTGTAGTTCGCGAGCATACTGCCGATCCCGCCGGCGCCGACGAGACCGAGCACGGCGGACGTCCGGATGTTGATCTCGAAGCGATACAGCGCGAATGACAGCAAGGCGGGGGCGACCGCGGGCCACAAGGCCCACCGCGTGACCTCGGCCGTGTTCCCTCCGGCTGCACGCACCGCTTCGGATGCTCCTTCCTGCACGGACTCGACGGTCTCGTAGACCCACTTCGCCTGGGTTCCGATGCCGGCGATCGCCAGCGCCAGAGCTCCGGTGAACGGCGTGAGACCGGTGACCGTGAGCAGCAGCAGCGCGATGATGACCTCCGGCACGGCGCGGATGACGGCGAACAGCCCTCGAAGGGGCAGCCGCAGCCAGATCGGCCCGACGTTGCGCGCGGCGAGCATCCCGAGGGGAATGGAGACGATCACGCAGCCGATCGCACCGATCCAGGCCATCGAGAACGACCGCCACGTCTCGAACAGCGCCTGCGGAACCATCTCCCAGTTCGGCGCGGAGAACATGAGCCCGAGGTAGTGCGCGACCTCGCCGGGCAGCGACCCCAGATCGCTCCACGGGATCGGCAGCCCCACGGCGGATGCGAGCACCACGGCGCCGACGATGACGGCGACCACGGTGGGGGTGATTCGGGACGGATGCCGCGGCACCTCCAGACCGGTCGCCGACGGGGCGGTGAGGACGCTCATACGAGCCTCCTTCGCAGGAAGTTCGAGAAGATCTCGATGAGCACGACGACGACGAGGATCTCGAGGACGATCACCGCGACATCGTCGTAGGCGTAGAACGCACGGCGCTCGTCGAGCAGGCGCCCGATGCCGCCGGCGCCGACGATGCCGAGAATCGCGGAGATGCGGACGTTGAGCTCCAGGGTGTACAGCCACTGATTCGCGAACAGCGGCCACGTCTGCGGCAGCACCCCTCGGCGATTGATCTGCGTCTGCGTCCCGCCTGCCGCGCGGCCGGCTTCGATGATCGGCAGATCGGTCGCGTCGATCGCCTCGGAGACGAGCTTGACGATGATGCCGAGGTCGAACAGGAACAGCGTGATGAGTCCTGGCAGGGCTCCGACGCCGACCATCGCAACGAGAACCGTGGCGTAGACGAGGTCGGGGACGGAGCGGACGACGTTGATGATCGTGCGGACGAGGACGCGGGTCGGCGCGTTCGGATTGGTCGGAGCGGCGGCCCACAGAGTCAGCGGCACGGAGACGACGGCGGCGAGGGCGGCACCGACCACCGCCATCTGGAGCGTCTCGAGCATCGGCCCGATCGTGCGCGGCAGGAATCCGAAGTCTGGTTGCAGGAACTGCACCAGCAGCCCCGAGCCGTTGCTCCAATTGCGGATGAGAGCACCGACGTCGAGCTCGATGCCGCCGATCGCGGGGATGCAGGTCGCGACGGTGAATGCGGCGAAGGCGAGAAAGACGAGCGCCGTGCGCACGCGCGAGCGCGGCTTGGGCGGAACCTCTGCTGAGCGTGCGGCGGAAAGGCTGCTCGTCATGCGCCCAGCACATCCCGCGGCTGGATCGGACGCCCGTAGATCTGCTCGAAGTCGTGATCGGTGGCTGCAGCGGCCTGGCCGTCGTAGACCACCTCTCCCGCACGCAGGCCGATCATCCTGGTCGTGTACTGCCGAGCAAGATCCATCAGGTGGATGTTGACGAGCACGGTGAGCTGCTCGTCACGGTTGACCCGGCGCAGATCGTGCATGACCGCGTGAGCCGTTGGCGGGTCGAGGCTCGCGACCGGCTCGTCGGCGAGCATCACACTGGGCTGCTGCATGAGCGCCCTCGCGATCGCGACGCGCTGCTTCTGACCGCCGGAGAGCTGTCCGGCCCTGTTCCACACCTTCTCCAGCATCCCGACGGAATCCAGCGAGCGCAGCGCGAGCTCGCGATCCTGAGCGGTCGTGACCCCGAGCAGCGTCCGCCAGGTCGGCGTCCGCGCAAAGCTCCCGACGAGGACGTTGCGGTAGACGTCCGAGCGGTCCGCGAGGTTGAAGCCCTGGAAGATCATGCCGATGCGGCCGCGCAGCTCGCGGAGTGCGCGGCCGCGCATGCCGGTGACCGTGTGCGGGCCGACGGTCACCGTGCCGGATGACGCGGGCACCAGGCCGTTGATGGTGCGGATCAGGGTCGACTTGCCCGAGCCGGAGAGGCCGACGATCGAGACCATCTCACCTGCGGCGATGTCGAGTGAGACGCCGCTGAGGGCCCTGGTGCCGGTGGGGTAGGTGACCGACACGTCGTCGAGACGGATCGACCACGACGCGGAGGCCGGGGACGTCCCGACCTCCGCGTGCAGTGGATCAATGCGCATGTTCCTGCTTCGTCAGTTGGCGAACTGGGCGAGGATCTCGCCGTAGCGGGTGATCTCGTCCTCGGCGGTCTCGCTGGTCCAGTCCGACAGGCCGACGAGGTCGAACATGACCGACGCGGCCTCCTCGGAGGAATCGGCGTACTCGTCGAGCAGCGTGGTCAGTTCTTCGACGAGGTCATCGGGGAGCGCGGAGTTCACCGCGACGCCGCCATTGGGGATCATCTCGGTGTAGGCGAAGGCGACCACCTCGTCCGCGATGTCCGGCGCCTCCTCGGCGACAGTGGTGCGGGCATCCCAGTAGCCGAAGCTGACCTCGGCGTCGCCGTTGTACACCGCGAGGACCGCGTTGTTGTTGCCCTCGACGGGGACCTGCGTGATCCCGGCATCCGTGTCGACGCCCTGCTCGCGCATCGCGACGACGGGGTACTGGTAGCCGGCGGGCGATGTCGCCGCCTGCAGGGCGACCTTCGTGCCGTCGGTGATCTTGCCGAGCGCCTCGACGGCGGCCGGGCCCGATCCCGTCGACTCCGCTCCGGCCTCTTCGATGCCGTTGCACGATGACAGCTCGATGCCGCTGGCCGCGTACGTCGACATGACCGGCTCGTCGTCGCAGTACTTGTCGGGGTTGTTCGTGTAGGCCACGGCCGCGTACGAGGTTGCTCCGAAGCGCACGTCGCGCAGGATCAGCTCGGCGTCGTAGCGGTCGATCGCGTTGTAGAGCGACCCGGCGTCGGTGATGATGACCTGCGCCTGGTCGGTGCCGAGCGCTTCGACGGTGGCGGCGTAGTCGGATGCGACGACGCCATCGACCTCGATGCCGAGGTTCTCGGAGAGGTACGCGGTGAGCGGGTCGAGCGCCTGGGCGAGGTCTTCGCCCTCGACCGAGGGGACGAGCGACAGGGTGATGGACTCGGGCCATTCGGTCGCCTCGTCGGCTGAACCGTCCGCCGGCGTGCTGCTGCAGCCGGCGAGCGTGAGGACGGCGACCGCGGCGACGCCCGCGGTGAGCAGGGACTTACGCATGGAGATCATGCCTTTCGGTGTGGGTGGTGCGGGTGGGGGTACTGGATGCCGCGCCTGCGGCCCAGGCTTCGATGTCGCCGTACAGGTCGGCGATGGTGCGTGCACGCATCGTCACGCGCTCGGGAGAGCGCTCGGCGGTCGCACCGACCAGCGCTGTCGCGGCGCCCAGCTCGGCGGCGGGCGCCAGGTCGAACTCGAAGATGTCGCCGACCGAGAGCACGGGTCCCGCAGCGCATGCGGCGCGGAGGATGGGATACAGGCCAGCCGGCTTGCCGACCGTGAAGTGCAGGTCGTCGAACAGATCGGCGACGTTCCACCGGTCGAGCACGGGGAGGATGCCGGCACCGGGCGCGTTGGTTGCGAGGACGAGGCGTGCCGAGGGTCGGATGCGGGTGAGGAAGCCGGCCAGCCCGCTCGGTGGGGTGATCGCGGCGCGCTCGGTTCCGAGCAGCGCCCGCGACGACTGATAGGCGGATTCGAGGGCCTCGGCGGAGAGTCCCTGCTCGCCGGCGAGACTGCTGATGACGTCGTATCCGTCCCGCGCGTCGCGCTCACCGCGCTCGAACGCCGAGACCGCCTCCATGGCGCGGTCGGTGAACGGCGCATCGCCGCAGGCCGTCGCGACAGCGCTGGCGAAGGCCTCGAGCGGACCAGCGCCGAGCGCGATGGTCCCGTCGAAGTCGAGGACGATGGTGACGCTCACTGCTCTCCTGATCACTGGTTCGTACGATCTGCGGACGATGCGTCCACAGTGACAGTCGTGTATGGACGATTCGCCCCTCGGGCGTGAACGTCTCGTGAACTCCACGACCAGCGTCGGCATCCGGACGTCCGACACCGCCCGTAGGCTGGATGCATGCGCCTGGCCACCTGGAACATCAACTCCATTCGCACCCGCGTCTCCCGCGCCGTCGACTTCGCCGTCCGGGAAGACATCGACGTGCTCGCGCTGCAGGAGATCAAGTGCAAGCCTGAGCAGTTCCCGTACGAGCCGTTCGAGGCCGCGGGCTACCACGTCGAGGCGCACGGCCTGAATCAGTGGAACGGCGTCGCGATCGCGAGCCGCCTTCCGATCACCGACGTCGAGACGTCGTTCGCGGGGATGCCGGGGTTCGCGAAGGGCCATGAGGGCCCGGATGCCCCGCTCGAGGCGCGCGCGATCGGAGCCACGATCGACGGCGTGAAGGTGTGGAGCCTGTACGTGCCCAACGGCCGCTCGCTCGACGACCCGCACTACGCGTACAAGCTGCACTGGCTGGAGCAGCTGCGGCGGGCCACCGCCGCCGAGCTGCAGGCGAAGCCCGATCTGCCGCTGGCGCTGGTGGGCGACTTCAACATCATCCCGCTGCCCGAGGACAACGGCGACCCCGACATCGTCGAGGGCGTCTCGACGCATGTCTCGCCGCAGGAGCGCGAGGCGTTCTTCGCCTTCAAGGATGCAGGGCTCGTGGACGTCGTCCGCCCGCTCATCCCCGAAGGATTCACGTACTGGGACTACCAGCGGCTGAAGTTCCCCCGCAACGAGGGCATCCGCATCGACTTCGTCCTGGGGTCCCGTGCGCTGGCGGATGCCGTGACCGGAGCATCCATCCACCGGAACGAGCGCAAGGGCGAGCAGCCCAGCGACCACGTCCCGGTGGTCGTCGACCTCGCCTTCGACACCGCCGAGGACGACGACGACATGCCGATGATCTTCGCCTGAGCCGCTCCCGCTACGACCCCATCACACCGGTGCGGATCTCGCCCTCCGCCGGCGCGTAGCGCAGACTGACAGCACCGCCGCCACCCGCCTCGGCACCGAGCAGCGTGAGGTTCGCCGCGGCCGCGCCGTCCGGGAAGACCTTCTTCCCTCGACCGAGCACGAGCGGATACACCCACAGCTGCAGAACGTCGAAGAGCTGCCCGTCCAGCAGGGTGTGGACGAAGTCGATGCTGCCGATCACGTGCACGTCCTCGTGCTTCTCGCGAAGCCGCGCGAGCTCCGCAGGCAGGTCGTCGCCGATGCGCGTCGAGCCCTGCCAGTCGAGCGCGAGATCGGCGTTCCTGGATGCCACGTACTTCGGCACCCGATCGAACAGCCGGCCGATCGAACCCTCCGGCCCCGTCGTGTGCTGCGGCCAGTACCCGGCGAAGATGTCGTAGGTCCGCCGACCCAGAAGGAGGGCGTCGAGGGTCGACATACCGTCCATGACCCAGCGGCCGACGGCGTCGTCGGGGACACCCGCCTGCCACCCACCGAATGGGAATCGCCCTGAAGTGTCCTCCTCCGGCCCGCCTGGCGCCTGCGCCACGCCATCCAGGGTGGTGAACAGGTCGATTATGATGCGCCCGGTCATGATCGCTCCTTCGCCGTGAGGTTCTTCTTCAGCGTCCTCCGTTCCCGGCCGTCTGTCGACTGGTTCTCGCGGCAGAATCCGCCGCATGGCGGATGCCGCGGCATCCGGTCGCCCGTACCGTTGAGGCATGTCCGCATCCTCCCGCGCGCTCACGACGCGTCAGCGCCAGACCGACGCGCTGCTGGCCGTCGTCATCTTCGTCGCCGGCGTCATCAGCGCAGCCCTGTCGGCGATCTCGGAGATCTACGGCGACGACCAGGCACCGCTGTGGCAGGCCCTGATCTACCTCGCGGTGGTGTCCGCACCGCTGGCGTTCCGCCGGGTGTGGCCGGCACCCGTCGCGATCCTCGTGTCGGTGGCCTACTTCGTCTCGGTCACGCTCCATCTGCCCGAGATCTACGCCGGCAACATCGCCGTGTTCATCGCCCTCTACACAGTGGGGGCCTGGATGGCGAATCGCCGTGCCGCGATGATCGTGCGTGTCGCGATCATCGTCGGGATGTTCGCGTGGCTGCTGATCACTATGTACCGCGACGCGATCGACGCCGCCCGCGAGGAGGACGTGATCGCCGGTGCCATGTCGCCCTATCTCGCCTTCATGCTGCTGAACCTGCTGATCAACGTGCTGTACTTCGCCGGGGCCTACTTCTTCGGCGAGCACGCCTGGAACTCCGCCATGCAGCGCCAGGCTCTCGAGCAGCGCACGGTCGACCTGGAGCGTGAGCGCGAGGTCACCGCTGCCCAGGCCGTCGCGCTCGAGCGGGTGCGGATCGCACGCGAGCTGCACGACGTCGTCGCTCATCACGTATCGGTGATGGGCGTGCAGGCCGGGGCTGCCCGCATGGTCATCGACCAGGACCCGGCGAAGTCCAAGGAGATGCTCGGCGGCATCGAGACCTCTGCGCGTGAGGCGATCAGCGAACTGCGTCACCTGCTCGAGACACTGCGCTCGTCGGACGCGGAGGGCGACGATGCGCCGTCAACCGTCGGACTGGCGGACATCGAGAGCCTCGTCGAGGCCTCGGACGCCGCAGGACTTCCGACGCGATTCACGGTCGTCGGCGATGAGCGTCCAGTGCCGTCGGTGGTGCAGGTGAACCTGTATCGGATCGCCCAGGAGTCGCTCACGAACGCACGGCGTCACGCCGGCCCCGCCGCGACGGCCGATGTGCGGCTGCGCTACACGGACGATGACGTCGAGCTCGAGGTGGTCAACACCGGCCGGAGACTCCTTGCTCCCCGCCCTGGCATGGGGCAGCTGGGCATGCGCGAGCGCGCGCTGGCTTCCGGCGGCGCGATCGAATCCGCACCGCGCGAGCAGGGCGGATGGCGCGTGCGCGCGCAGATCCCGCTGACCTCACCCGCGCTGACCGGAGCATCCGCATGACCGCACTGCATGCGAACGACAAGATCCGCGTGCTGCTCGTCGACGATCACGCGATGCTGCGGGCCGGATTCCGGACGATCCTCGACAGCCAGCCCGACATCACCGTGGTCGGCGAGGCTGCGACGGGCGCCGAGGCGGTGGCGCAGGCATCCGCCCTGAGGCCGGACGTCATCAGCATGGACGTGCAGATGCCCGACATGGACGGCATCGAAGCCACGCGCCGGATCGTCGCCGACCCTGAGGTGCACGCGTCGATCGCGATCGTGACGACGTTCGATCGGGACGACTACCTGTTCAGCGCGCTGGATGCCGGCGCGAGCGGGTTCCTGCTCAAGAACAGCGGGCCGGAGGATCTCGTCTCAGCGGTTCGGGTCCTCGCCGCGGGCGACGGGATGCTCGCACCGGAGGTGACGCGCCGTGTTGTCCAGCGGTACGCGGGCGCTTCGTCCGGCGAGGATGCGGTGCCGACGGCATCCGCCGCGATACGACCCGCAGAGCCGTTCACCGACCGAGAGGCCGAGGTGCTGGCGCTCATGGCCGAGGCGATGAGCAACGCCGAGATCGCAGCGTCGCTGTTCATCGGTGAGGCGACCGTGAAGACCCACGTCTCGCGCATCCTGCAGAAGCTCGGCGCACGCGACCGCGTGCAGGCCGTGGTGCTGGCGCTGCGCGGCGGGCTCGCCTAGCTGTGATGTCCAGGCAGGTTGTTGATTCTGCTGACGGGCGCGGCTCCGACTGCGGAGTGGTGCCTGTGATGATTGTAGAAGTGCAGCCAGCCGGGTAGCGCGTCTCGGCGTTCGGATTCGGATCCGTA
>NZ_JBBDHF010000005.1:0-18183 GCF_037285405.1 Microbacterium sp. KHB019
TAGCGTGGGACACGAAGGCCTCCTGTGTTGTGTGAGCGGTTTCTAGACAGCTCCACTCTCGCAACCGGAGGCCTTCACCCCTCAGCAATCACGAGCGATTCACACAACAACGTCCCTGGACATCACAACTAGACGGTCAGGGCAGGTGCCCCGGCGCGCAGGCGCTCAGCCGCGAGCTCCTCGGCTGCGGTCAGCGGAGTGATCCCCCGCTCCTCCGCGTCGGCGAGGATCCGGCGCACTGTGTCACCGATCTCCGCGACACGACCCATGATCTCCTCGCGCGTGCCCTGCTGCTTCGCCTCGAGGTCGAGGTAGATGACTCCACCCGCGTTGACGACGAAGTCGGGTGCGTACAGGATGCCACGAGCAGCGAGCCGGTCCGCGCCGCTGTGCGACGCGAGGGGGTTGTTCGCGGGGCCGCACACCGCACGGGTGTCGAGAGCGTCGATCACCTCGTCCGTGAGCAGCCCGCCGATGCCGGCCGGGACGAAGACGTCGGAGGCGACCAGGTGCTCGGATCCGGGCTCCGCCCAGGTCGCACCGAGCTCGCCGGCGAGATGGCGGCGTGCCGGGTTCACATCCGTGACGGTGAGAATCGCGCCCTCGGTGGACAGGCGGATTGCGAGGCGCCCACCGACCTGGCCGAGGCCCGAGATGGTGATACGGCGACCGGTGACATCCGCTGTTCCTGTGGTGCGCTCGAGAACGGCGCGCAGCGACTCGTAGACGCCGAGGCTCGTGGGGCCCGCCGGCTCGCCGGACCCACCAGTGGCATCCGGAAGTCCGACGACATGCGCCGTGCGCTCACCCACGACAGCCATGTCGTTCATGGTCGATCCGACATCTTCGGCCGTGCGGTACGAGCCGCCGAACGACTCGACGACATCGCCGAGGTCGAGGAAGGCATCACGGCGACGCTCGGCGTCGAGAACCGTTCCCTCCTCCAGCCCGATGACCGACTTCCCGCCTCCGGCATCCAGACCGGCAGTCGCGTTCTTCAGGGTCATCGCTGCCGAAAGACGCAGGGCATCACCGAGCGCGTCGCTCCAGTGCGGGTACGTCCACAGCCGGGCACCGCCCAGGGCAGAGCCGAGTACGGAGGAGTGCAGGGCGACGGCGATGAACAACCCGCTTCGCCTGCCGGTGGTCACCTCCACCCGCTCGTGGGAGAAATCGGGAAGGGGCAGGGTGTGCGACATTGCATCCTCTTTCAGCAGGCCTTGTGGGCAGCGTTGATGGATGCCGCGTGGTTGAGGCATCCACCCTCCATTGCACCACTCGGACCGCACTTCGGCAACCGGCAGGCCGCCCCTCGAACATCCCTGTCGGCCGACGCTCGATGGTGGGATCCTGAGAGCAGGACGCGAGGAGAACCTGCCATGTCGATCATCACCACCCCGGATGACGCCGATGAGGCCGTCGCCGATCTGTATGCCTCCGAGATCGCCGAACTCGGCTACGTGCCCAGCCACACCCGCATGATGGCGGTGAACCCGGATGCTTTCCGCGCCTTCCAGCAGCTGGTGCGCACGATCGTGTCACAGCTCGGGGTCCGCCGGTACGAACTCGCCACTCTTGCCGCCGCGGACGCGATCGGCTCGCAGTCATGCCGATACGCGCACGCGCGCAAGTCGCTGAAGCTCTTCGACGAGGAGCAGCTGGAACGGATCCTCCGCGACTATCACGACGCGCGGCTCAGCGACGCCGAGACGGCCTTGATGGACTTCGCGGCGAAGCTCAGCCGCGATTCGGCATCCATGACGGATGCCGACAGCCTCCGCCTGCGCGAGGTCGGATTCACCGACCGCGAGATCGTCGACATCGCCCTTGCGGCGTCGGTGCGCAACTACTTCAGTCGAGCACTGCACGCCCTTGCGGTCGAGGTCGACGTTCCGCCCGGGCTCAGCCCGAGCATCCAGGATGCGTTGACGACGAGCTGAGTCAGCGCTGGCGCTTCTCCCGCACACGCATGTTGATGACGATCGGCGTGCCCTCGAACTCGTACAGCTCGCGCAGACGGCGCTGGATGTACCGGCGGTAGCCGGGGTCGAGGAAGCCGGTCGTGAACAGCACGAACGTCGGCGGACGCGTCGATGCCTGCGTGCCGAACAGGATGCGCGGCTGCTTGCCACCGCGCAGCGGGTGCGGGTGCTCGGCGACGAGCTCGGAGATGAACGCATTGAACTTGCCGGTCGGGATGCGGCGATCCCAGTTCTCCAGAGCCGTCTCCAGCGCGGGGACGAGCTTGTCGAGGTGACGGCCGGTCTTGGCGGAGATGTTCACCCGAGGCGCCCAGCTCACGTGAGCGAGATCCTGCTCGATCTCGCGTTCGAGGTACCGGCGGCGGTCCTGGTTCTCGAGGTCCGTGTCGCTCAGGCGGTCCCACTTGTTGAACGCGAGGACGAGCGAACGACCGGACTCGAGCACGAGGTCGATGATGCGCACGTCCTGCTCGCTGAGCGGCTGCGACACGTCGAGCACGACGACGGCGACCTCGGCCTTCTCGAGGGCGGCAGAGGTTCGCAGCGACGCGTAGAAGTCCGCGCCCTGCTGCAGGTGCACGCGACGGCGGATACCTGCGGTGTCGATCAGACGCCAGAGCTTGCCACCGAGTTCGACGACCTCGTCCACCGGGTCGCGGGTCGTACCGGCGAGGTCGTTGACGACGACGCGCTCTTCGCCTGCGGCCTTGTTCAGGAGCGACGACTTGCCGACGTTCGGGCGACCGAGGATCGCGACGCGGCGCGGTCCGCCGATCTCGTACTTCGCGACGGCCGAGATGCTGGGCAGCTTCTCGAGCACGGCGTCGAGCAGGTCGGCGACACCGCGGCCGTGGACGGCCGAGGTCGGGTACGGCTGGCCGAGACCGAGGTTCCACAGGGCCGCGGACTCAGGCTCCTGGCGCGTGTCGTCGATCTTGTTCGCGACGAGGAACACCGGCTTGCCGCTCTTGCGCAGCAACCGCACGACGTGCTCGTCGGTGGACGTGGCGCCCACCATCGCGTCGACGACGAACAGCACGACGTCGCACAGGTCGATGGCGATCTCGGCCTGCGCTGCGACGGAGCGGTCGATGCCCTTGGCATCCGGCTCCCACCCGCCGGTGTCGACGAGCGAGAACCGCCGGTCGTTCCACTCCGCCTTGTAGGTCACGCGGTCGCGGGTGACGCCGGGGGTGTCCTCGACGACGGCCTCGCGGCGGCCGAGGATGCGGTTCACCAGCGCGGACTTGCCGACGTTCGGGCGCCCGACGATCGCGACGACGGGGAGGGCGGGAAGGAACTCGACACCGCCCTCTGCGCGGCTGAGGCCCGCGAGGAGCTGAGCGTCTTCCTCATCGAGGTCGTAGTCGGCGAGACCGGCGCGCAGGGCCTCAGCGCGCTGTTCGGCGAGCTGCTCGTCGAGCTCATCCATCTTCTCGGCGAGGTGGTCGGGGCCACCTTCGTATTCTTCGTCAGCGGCCATGTTCCGCTCCTTGCTTTCGGTCGATCACCGCGAGTACGGCGTCGATGGTCTGTGGGAAATCGAGGTGGGTGGTGTCGACGACCTCGACGCCTTCTGCGGCGTTCAGGAAGTCGACGACGGCGCTGTCGGAGGCATCGCGCTTGTGCAGTGCTGCTGCCACCTCCGCAGCGTTCTCTCCGGCGAGCTCACCGGCTCGCCTGGCCGCGCGCACCTCGGGCGCAGCGGTGAGGAGGATGCGGACCGGTGCATCAGGGGCGACGACGGTGGTGATGTCGCGCCCCTCGACGACGACGGCCGGGTGGGGCGCGTGCGCGACGAGAGACCGGAAGAAGATGTTGACCTGCTCGCGGACGGCGGGCACGCGGGCGACACCGCTGACGGCGCCGGAGACGCGCGGCTCGCGGATCGCCGCCGTGATGTCCGTCTCGCCGATGCCGACGGTGCGGTCGTCGGGGTCGAGACCGAGACGCAGATCGAATTCGGATGCCGCGGCCAGAACGGCCTGCGAGTCATCGGTGTCGTCGCCGCGCTCGAGGACGTGCCACGCGAGCGCACGGTATGCGGCACCGGTGTCGAGGAGACCGTAGCCGCGCTGCCGGGCGATCGCCGCTGACACGCTCGACTTGCCGGAACCTGCGGGGCCGTCGATGGCGATGAACTTGCCCGCTCCGGGCAAGTTCACCTGTGCTGAGCCTGTCGAAGTGCTACTCATTGGTCGCTCCTGCAATCCGCCATCCGCGCTCCTGCAGTCCCTCCACCGCGCCGAGCAGAGCGGCGGGGGCCACACTGATCTCGGCGAGGCCGAACTGCGCGCCCGGCGAATGCTCCAGGCGCAGATCCTCTACGTTCACACCCAGCTCGCCCAGCTCGCCGAACAGACGTCCGAGCTGGCCGGCGGTGTCGTCCACCATGACGACGAGCTGCTCGAACTTGCGGTTCTGGCCGTGCTTGCCTGGGAGTCGCTCGACGCCGTCGTTGCCCTGTCTGATCGTCTCGGCGACTGCTCGACGCGCGCCGGGCGCGTCGGGGGCGCGAAGCGCGTCCGACACGGTCTTGAGGTCCGCGGCGAGGGCGTCGAGCACTTCGACGACGGGATCGGCGTTGGCCCCGAGGATCTGCACCCACAGTTCGGGGGCGGATGCCGCGATGCGGGTGGTGTCGCGGACGCCTTGTCCGGCGAGCCGCAGCGCGTCCTCGTCGGCCATCGCGAGGCGTGCGGCGAGAAGACTGGCGACGACCTGCGGAACGTGCGAGGTGAGCGCCACCGAGCGGTCGTGCTCCTCCGGCGTCATCTCGAGCGGCATGGCACCGACGTCGAGGGCGAGGTCTTCGACGAGAGCAAGATCCGCTGCGCGGGTCTCCTCGTCGCGGCAGACGACCCAGGGGCGCCCGATGAACAGATCGGCGCGGGCCGAGATCGCTCCCCCGCGCTCACGACCGGCGAGCGGATGCGACCCGATGTAGCGCGTGAGGTCGACGCCGCGATCCTTGAGCGCACGGAACGGCTCGAGCTTCACGCTCGCGACATCCGTGACGACAGCATCCGGGTGCTTCGCGAGCTCCGCCTCGATGACGTCGGCGGTCACGTCCGGCGGAACCGAGACGACGATCAGCGACGGGGCGTCGTCCTCGCGGGCAGCGCGTCCTGCGCCGTAGTCGATCGCCAGACGCAGCTGAGCGGGCGACGTGTCGGCGAGGACGACGTCGATTCCCTTGGCGCGCAGCGCATGCCCGATGCTCGCTCCGAGGAGCCCGGCACCGACGATGCGCACGGTCCCCGAGAGGCGCGGCGCGTTGCCGTTGCCATGGGTTCTGGCGGTGTCGCTCACTCGGTCTCCTGGGCGTCTCCCGGCGTAGCGTCCGCAGGGGCATCGTGGCGCGCGAGAGTCAGAAGCGCACCACGTTCGATTTTAGTCAGTTCTCTGCTCTTCCCCGCCGGGAGGGTTCCCAGGTGGAGAGGACCGAACTGACGGCGCACGAGTTCGGTGACGGGATGCCCCACCTCGGCGAGCATCCGGCGCACGATCCGGTTGCGTCCGGAGTGCAGAGTGAGCTCGACGAGGCTGGCCCCGCGGGAAGCGTCGAGCAGCCGTGCTTTGTCCGCCTGGATGAAGCCGTCGTCAAGATCGAAGCCCGTTGTGAGCTTGGCGATCGTCTGAGCCGTGACGGTTCCCTCGACCTTGGCGATGTACACCTTGGTCACCCCGAACGACGGGTGGGCGAGCACGTGGGCGAGCTCGCCGTCGTTCGTGAGGATGAGCAGTCCGCTGGTCTCGGCATCCAGTCGCCCGACGTTGTACAGCCGCTCCTCGTACTCCTTCGTGAACCGGCGCAGGTCGGGGCGTCCGTTCTCGTCCTTCATCGTGCTGACGACGCCGGTGGGCTTGTTCAGCATCACGTAGCGCTTCGACACGTCAAGCTGGATCGCCGTGCCGTCGACGTCGACGAGGTCGTTCTCGGGGTCGATGCGGCGGCCGAGCTCTTCGACGACTTCACCGTTGACGCGGATGCGCCCCTCGACGATGTAGTTCTCCACGACGCGGCGCGATGCCACGCCCGCGGCGGCGAGGACCTTCTGCAGGCGGACGCCTTCTGGTCCTGCGTCGGTCCCTGAGCTTGTCGAATGGGTCATCGGATGGTTCCTTCGTCGAATCCTTCTGCACCGTCGTCGAGCAGCGGCGAGATCGGCGGCAGCTCGTCGAGCGAGTTGATGCCGAGGTTCTGCAGCAGTGCGTCCGTG
Organism: Microbacterium sp. KHB019; assembly: GCF_037285405.1. NCBI lineage: Bacteria > Bacillati > Actinomycetota > Actinomycetes > Micrococcales > Microbacteriaceae > Microbacterium > Microbacterium sp. KHB019. Next base: position 6,206 of record NZ_JBBDHF010000005.1, read on the forward strand.
GTGCCGTAATTGATGGCGCCGGTCTCGGAGTCGGCGAACAGTTCGGTGATGAGTCCGCGCGCGAGCAGCGTGCGCACGACGGAGTCGACGTTCACCGCGCGGATGGATGCCACCTGGCTGCGGGTGACCGGCTGTTTGTAGGCGATGACCGCGAGAGTCTCGAGCGCCGCCTGCGAGAGCCGCGCAGGCGCCTGTCCGCCGACGAACTCCGCGACGAGGTCGTCGTGGTCTTCGCGGACGTACAGCCGCCACCCTCCGCCGACCTCGCGCAGCTCGAATCCTCGACGGGGCCCGGAGCCGTTGCCGTCGTAGTCGTCGACGAGCGTCTCGATCGCCTGGCGCACGGCCGGCACCGGCGCGCCGACAGCCGCGGCGAGGGCGATGAGGCCGAGCGGCTCGTCGATGATCAGGAGGATCGCTTCGAGCTTCTCGGTCAGTGGAGTCTCGAGCACGGCGGTCACTGAGCCTGTCGAAGTGTCATCGGTCATAGTCGGCTCCCAGGCTCGCCAGTGTCTCGTCCGACCAGGAGTCGGCGGCCCAGCGCAGCGTGAGCTCGCCGAGCGGTTCCAGTTGTTCGAAGGACAGCGCCGCGTGACGGTACAGCTCGAGCACCGAGATGAACCGTGCCACGACGATGCCGGGCTCTGCGGTGCCGGCGACGAGTTCGCGGAACGTCAGCGACTCGCTGGTGCGCAGCAGGGTGACGACGATCGCAGCCTGCTCGCGGATGCTGACCAGCGGTGCGTGCAGATGGTCGAAGCCGACGGTCGGGATCTCCTTGGGCGCGAACGCGAGGAGGGCGAGGGCCGCGAAGTCATCGGCGCTGAGCGTCCAGACCAGTTCCGGAGTCTGGCGTCGGTGCTTCTCGTCGAGTCGAACGGCCCGGGTGTGGCGGCGGTCTTCGCGCTGCAGGCACCGCGCGAACCACGCCGAGACCTCTTTGAACGCCCGGTACTGCAGCAACCGCGCGAACAGCAGGTCGCGCGCCTCGAGCAGCGCGACGGCTTCGGCGTCGACGAGCTCGCCCTGGGGCAGGAGCCCCGCGACCTTCATGTCGAGCAGGGTCGCCGCGACGACGAGGAATTCGGATGCCTGATCCAGCTCCTCGTCGGCCTCGAGCTCTTTCAGGTACGAGATGAAATCGTTCGTCACTGCGCTGAGCGAGACCTCGGTGATGTCCATCTCGTGCTTCGAGATGAGGTTCAACAGCAGGTCGAACGGCCCGTCGAAGTTCGTCAGCGAGACGCGGAACCCTTCGACGGGTTCAGGGGCCGCATCCGCAGACTCGATCCCTGAGCCTGTCGAGGGATCGGCGACCTCCTCGCTACGCGACGGCGCCACGGGCGACCAGCTCCCGAGCCAGTCGCAGGTACGCCTGAGCGGCGGCATGCTCCGGCGCGAACTCGGTGATGGGCACCCCGGACACCGACGCGTCGGGGAACTTCACAGTGCGTCCGATCACGGTCTCGAGCACATCGTCGCCGAAGGCCTCGACCACACGCTCCAGCACCTCGCGCGAGTGCAGAGTGCGAGCGTCGTACATCGTGGCGAGCAGGCCGTCGAGCTGGATCGCGGGGTTCAGCCGGTCGCGCACCTTCTCGATGGTCTCGATGAGCAGCGCCACGCCGCGGAGGGCGAAGAACTCGCACTCCAGCGGGATGAGCACGCCGTGGCTCGCGGTGAGGGCGTTGACCGTGAGCAACCCGAGCGAGGGCTGGCAGTCGATGAGGATGACGTCGTACTCCCCCGCCACCTGACGCAGCACGCGGGCGAGGATCGTCTCACGCGCGACCTCGTTGACGAGGTGCACCTCGGCCGCTGACAGGTCGATGTTCGCCGGCATGACGTCGAGTCCCGCCACATTGGACGTCACGATCGCGTCGTGCGCGTCGCGCTTGGTGTCCAGCAGCAGGTCGTAGACCGTGGGGACGTCGTGGGTCTGGATGCCGAGGCCCGCAGACAGGGCTCCCTGCGGATCGAAGTCGACGGCCAGCACCTTGCGGCCGTATTCGGCGAGGGATGCTGCGAGGTTGATCGACGTGGTCGTCTTGCCGACGCCGCCCTTCTGGTTGCACAGCGCGATGATGCGCGCGGGCCCATGGGACTGAAGCGGAGCGGGAGTCGGGAAGCCATGGTAGGGACGCCCGGTGGGACCCATGGGGGTGTCGTCGGTCTTCGACGTCTTGCCCTTGGTCTTCGTCGCGTTCTGAGCCACCGAATCTCCTGCTTCCCTCATGCTTGCTCGATTCTAGCTATTCACCTGCGATTCCGCCGGTTCCGTGCCCGGCGATCCCCCAGGAGCCCGTCAGCGGGCACGCGGATGCGACGTCGCGTAGATGTCGCGCAGCGTGTCGACCGAGACATGCGTGTAGATCTGCGTGGTCGCCACGGACGCGTGTCCGAGCAGCTCCTGCACGACGCGCACATCCGCGCCGCCCTGCAGAAGATGAGTGGCGAACGAGTGCCGCAGCGTGTGAGGCGAGACCTCCGACGTGATCTGGGCGCGCTCTGCGGCCGATCTGATCACCAACCACGCGCTCTGCCGCGACAGCGGGGCCCCGCGGGCGCCGAGGAACAGCCGCGCCGACGCCCTGCCCTTCGCCGCGAGAGCCGGCCTGACCCGCGTCAGGTACGCACCGACGGCATCCCGGGCGAACGATCCGATCGGCACGATCCGCTCCTTCGCCCCCTTGCCGCGAAGACGCAGCACATCGCCGTGGGCGAGGTCGTCGACGTCCAGCCCGACCGCCTCCGAGACGCGCGCGCCCGTGGCGTACAGCAGCTCGAGCAGTGCGCGATCCCTGATGCCGAGAGGATTCTCGGCGGATGGGGCCGCAAGCAGCCGCTCGACCTGATCGATCGTCAGGGCCTTCGGCAGCCGCTGCGGCATCTTCGGCGGTCGAAGCCGGCCAGTCGGATCCTCGACCTCGATCCCCTCCCGGACCAGGAACCTGTGCAGCCCGCGCACGGACGACTGCAGTCGGGCGAGACTCGTCGCCGCCGGCGCCGGAACGACGGACGAGCGGTCGGCGATGAAGCGGCCGATGATCGCACCCGTCACAGCCGTCGTGTCGTCGATCCCGGCATCCGACAGCCACTGAAGATACACGGCGAGATCGCGCCGATACGCGCCGACCGTGTGCTCCGACAGGCCGCGCTCGATCGTGATGTGCCGCAGGTAGGCGTCCACCGCCCGATCCACGCGCATGGTTACGCCCGCAGTCTCCGCTCGGCAGCGAGCACGCCGACGGACAAGATGCCGTTGCGCAGCCGGCCGGCGAGCACGGCGTCCACGGCATCCGAGAGTGGAACCCACTTGAGCCGGATGTCGGCCTCCTCGTCCTCCCGCGCGTACACGTCAGGAGCCGCCTGGATGCCTGTGGCGAGGTAGATGCGGATCAACTCGCTGTTGCCACCGGGCGTCGTCCACGTCGAGACGAGCAGGTCCCAGTTCCGGGCCGTGAGGTCGGCCTCCTCGGCGAGCTCGCGCTGCGCGGCGACCATGGGGTCCTCACCCTCGATGTCGAGAAGACCTGCGGGCAGCTCCCAGTCCCGATGGCGGATCGGATGCCGGTACTGCTGGATCAGCAGCACCTTGCCGTCGTCGTCCACCGCGAGAACCGCGACGGCCCCGGTGTGATCGACGTACTCCCGAACGATCTCCCCGTCACCGTACGCGACGCGGTCCGAGCGGACATCCCAGACCCAGCCCTTGTAAACGAGGTCGCTCTGGAGGACTTCCGGCTCGAACGGCTCGTCGCGGAGCTCAGTCATCTGCTTCGACGTCGAACAGCTCGCTGGAGCGGTGACGTTCGATCGCCGCGCCGATGAGTCCGCGGAACAGCGGGTGCGGATCCGTCGGACGCGAACGCAGCTCGGGGTGCGCCTGCGTGGCGATGTAGTACGGGTGCACGTCGCGCGGCAGCTCGACGAACTCGACGAGATCCAGCTCGGGGTTGAGGCCCGAGAACACCAGACCGGCGTCCGACAGGCGAGCACGGTAGGCGTTGTTGACCTCGTAGCGGTGGCGGTGGCGCTCAGAGATCTTCGTGCCGCCGTACACCTCCGCCGCCAGCGAGCCATCGGCGAGCGACGCCTCGTAGAGGCCCAGGCGCATCGTGCCGCCGAGGTCTCCGCCGTCGAGGATCTCGATCTGCTCAGCCATCGTGGCGATGACGGGCTCGGTGGTCTCCGGGTCGAACTCGCTCGAGGACGCACCGGCGATACCGGCGATGTTGCGGCCGTACTCGATGACCATGCACTGCAGACCCAGGCACAGGCCGAGCGTCGGGATGCCCTGCTCGCGTGCGAACTTCAGCGCGCCCAGCTTGCCCTCGATGCCGCGGATGCCGAAGCCACCGGGAACGCAGATGCCGTCGAGGTCGGACAGCGCCTTGGCTGCACCCTCCGGTGTCTCGCACGAGTCGGAGGGGATCCAGCGGATGCTGACGTGCGCCTCGTGGGCGAAGCCGCCAGCGCGCAGCGCCTCGGTCACGGAGAGGTATGCGTCCGGCAGGTCGATGTACTTGCCGACCAGGCCGATGGTCACCTCGTGCTTGGGGTTGTGGACGGCCTGCAGCACCTTCTGCCAGCGCGACCAGTCGACCTCGGTCGCTGCCTTGCTGTCGAGGCCGAGGCGACGAACGATGTAGGAGTCGAGACCCTGGTCGTTGAGGGTCGAGGGGATGTCGTAGATGCTCGGCAGGTCGACGGTGTTGATGACGCCTTCGACGTCGACGTCGCACATGAGCGCGATCTTGTTGCGGTTCGACTCGCTGACGGGCCGATCGCTGCGCAGCACGAGCGCGTCCGGCTGGATGCCGACCTGGCGGAGCGCTGCGACGGAGTGCTGGGTCGGCTTGGTCTTCTGCTCGCCGGAGGCGCCCATGAACGGCACGAGAGAGACGTGCACGAAGAACACGTTGTCGCGGCCGAGCTCGTGACGAAGCTGACGCGCTGACTCGAGGAACGGCTGCGACTCGATGTCGCCGACCGTGCCGCCGACCTCGGTGATGATCACGTCGGGACGCGGCTCCTCCGTCGCCTGCAAGCGCATGCGGCGCTTGATCTCGTCGGTGATGTGCGGGATGACCTGCACCGTGTCGCCGAGGTACTCGCCGCGGCGCTCCTTGGCGATGACCTGCGAGTAGATCTGCCCCGTGGTCACGTTGGCGGCCTGCGACAGGTTGATGTCGAGGAAGCGCTCGTAGTGTCCGATGTCGAGATCGGTCTCGGCACCGTCATCCGTGACGAAGACCTCACCGTGCTGGAACGGGTTCATCGTGCCGGGGTCGACGTTCAGATAAGGGTCGAGCTTCTGCATCACGACGCGGAGTCCGCGGGCGGTGAGCAGATTGCCGAGGCTCGCAGCCGTCAGGCCCTTGCCCAAAGAAGAAACGACACCACCTGTCACGAAGATGTGCTTGGTCGTGTCGTTTTCGGGCCCCGCCTCAGAAGAGTTCATCACGGGCTTCAATCCTAACAGTTCGCTCAGACGGAGAGGCTGAGAAGTTCTCGGGCATGGGTGAGGGCGGCATCCGAATCGGTGAGTCCCGAGAGCAGCCTGGCCATCTCGGCCTCGCGCTCGGGACCCTCCAGACGCCTGACGCTCGATGCGGTCACTGCGCCGTCGTTGGACTTCACGACGGAAAGATGATTCGACGCGAACGCCGCGACCTGCGCCAGGTGCGTCACAGCGATGACCTGCGACGACTCTGCAAGCCGGGCGAGTCTGCGGCCCACCTCGATCGCCGCGGCACCGCCGATTCCGGCATCCACCTCGTCGAACACGAAGGTCGGCACGGGGTCGGTGCCGGCGATGACGACCTCGATCGCGAGCATGACGCGCGACAGCTCGCCGCCGGAGGCGCTCTTGGCGACCGAGCGCGGTTCGGCTCCCGGATGCGGGGCGAGCAGGATCGCGACGTCGTCACGGCCATGAGCGCTCTCGACGCCTTCCCGAATCGCGACCTGGAGACGCGCGTCGGGCATGGCGAGGGCATGCAGTTCTTCGGTGACCTCGGCGCCGAGCCGTCCTGCGGCTTCTGTGCGCACACCGGTCAGTGCTGACGCTGCCGCATCGAGGTCGGCACGGGCATCGTCGCGCTCCGCTTGGAGACGCTCGAGCCGGTCGCCGTCGTCATCGAGTTCGGCGAGGCGGGTGGAACCCGTCCGCCAGACCTCCAGTGCCTCATCCAGCGAGCCGTGCGCCCGGATCAGCGTGTTCAGTGCAGCGCGGCGCTCTTCGACCGCGGCGAGCTCGTGCGGCCCGGTCTCGTCGAGGTCGGCGAGGTAGGCCGACAGCTGCAGGGCGAGATCTGCGAGACGATAGCCGACATCGGCGACGCCCTCCGCGATCTTCGCGAGTTCGGGGTCTGTGGCGCGCTCGAGGTTGCGACGGGCCTCCGCGACGAGCGCGGACGCGTCTGCCTCGCCCTCCTCGCTGGAGATCGCGTTGCGGGCGAGGGATGCTGCGAGCCGCAGCTCTTCGGAGTTCGCGAGACGCTCAGCGCGCTCGGTGAGCACGACGTCCTCACCCTCCTCCGGTGCGGTCGCCTCGATCAGCGCCAGCGCCTCACGGAGGCGGCCTGCCTCTTCGGCACGACGGTCGCGGTTCTCGGAGAGGTCTGCGATCTCGGCATCCAGCTCGCGCCAGCGGGCGAATGCCACCGAGTAGGCCTCGAGCGCTTTCGCCACCGGTGCTCCGCCGAAGCGGTCCAGCGCGTCGCGCTGCGCAGCAGCTGATCGCAGCCGCAGCTGCTCTGACTGGCCGTGCACGACGACGAGCTCATCCGCGAGTGATGACAGCACGCCGGCGGGGGCCGCTCGCCCTCCGACGCTGGCACGGCTGCGTCCCTCGGCGCTGAGCGTCCGCGAGACATACAGTTCGCCCTGGCCGCCGCCGTCATCGCCGAACGCCTCGAGCTCGCCACCGGCATCCGCGACGATATCGGCGATCGGTCCCTCAGTCGGGACGATCCACACGCCGGCGACGGACGCCTGGCTCGCGCCGGCGCGCACGGCGCCGGAGTCTGCCCGCTGGCCGAGCAGCAGACCGAGTCCGGTGACGACCATGGTCTTGCCCGCTCCGGTCTCGCCGGTGATCGCGGTGAATCCTGGGCCGAGCGGCAGCACGGCATCGTCGATCACGCCGAGGCCCTGCATCCGCATCTCCTCGATCACGATGCCGCTCCTCGCCAGCCCGCCACCGGCAGCTGGAACTTGCGCACGAGCCGATCGGTGAACGCGGCCGGGTGCAGACGCGCCAGGCGCACTGGCCGCGAGGACCGGCGAGCCACGACGCGAGCACCGGGCGGCAGCTCGTGCGAGCGGCGTCCGTCGCACCAGAGGATTCCGGTTCCTGAGGTGCGCTCGAGCATCTCGATCGCCACCGAGGCGTCAGGACTGACGACGAGAGGGCGTGCGAAGAGGGCGTGCGCCGACAGCGGGATGACAGCGATGGCCTCGACCGTCGGCCAGATGACGGGTCCGCCGGCGGAGAAGTTGTATGCGGTCGAACCCGTTGGCGTCGAGATCACCATGCCGTCGCACCCGTAGCTCGACAACGGTCGGCCGTCGATCTCGACGACGACCTCGATCATCCGCTCGCGGCTGGCCTTCTCGACCGTCGCCTCGTTCAGCGCCCAGGTCTCGTAGACCACGGCGCCGGCGGCGTCCTTCACACGGACCGCGAGAGCCAGACGCTCTTCGACGGTGTAGTCACGGTCGATGACGCGCTGCACGGCGTCATCCATGGCGTCGCGCTCGATCTCGGCGAGGAAGCCGACGTGTCCCATGTTGATGCCGAGCACCGGGGCGCTGCGGGTGCCGCGCACGAGTTCGGCAGCGCGCAGGATCGTGCCGTCGCCCCCGAGAACGATGGCGAGCTCGAGATCGTCGACGTGGACGTCGTCGCCGAGCACATCCACGTCGGAGAAGTCGCCGTCGACCGCGGAGAGCTCGGCTCGATCCTCGTTCGACAGCACGGGATGCGCGCCTGCGGCGCGGAGCAGTTCGATGACTCGACGGGCCGCAGTGACCGTTTCGTCCCGGCCGGCATGGGCGACGACCAGGATGTTGCGCTCGTTCATCGTCCTCCCGCCAGCTCGTCGATGCGTCCTGTCCATTGTGACGGATTGCTGCCGCGTCCGGGCGCCATGTGGACGAGGAACTCGGCGTTTCCGTGCGTGCCGAGGATCGGCGAGGCGATGATCCCGAGCATCCCGAGCCCGACGTCCCATCCGTGCCAGACGACACGGGCTACGGCATCGGCGCGGGTGGCAGGGTCGGTGACGAGACCGCCTCGGACGGCGGTCCGGCCGACCTCGAACTGCGGCTTGACGAGGACGATGACGTCCGCATCGGATGCCGCGACATCGGCGGCCGCCGGAAGGATCAGTTCGAGCGAGATGAACGAGAGGTCCCCGACGATGAGACCTGGCGCCTCGGATTCGCCGGTGGCATCAGCGAGAGTCTGCGGCGTCATGTAGCGGACGTTGAATCCTTCGACGTCGACGACGCCGGGATCGGCCGCGATCGATGCTGCGAGCTGGCCGTGGCCGACGTCGACGGCGAGCACCTTACGAGCACCGCGTTCGCGGAGCACCTGCGTGAAACCGCCGGTCGATGCGCCCATGTCGAGCGCGAGCCGCCCGTCTGTCGGAACATCGAAGGCGTCCAGCGCTGCGACGAGCTTGTGGGCTCCCCGGCTGACGTAGTGGTCGGTCTCAGCGACGACGATCTCGGCGGTGTCGGACACCGCCGTCGACGGCTTGATGATCTGGCGGCCGTCCACGCTCACGAGGCCGCCCGCGATCAGGGTTGCCGCGTGCGTTCGGGAGCGTGCGAGTCCGCGGGAGGCGAGGGCGGCGTCGAGGCGCGTCACCGGTCTCCTGGCGAGGGCTTTTCCTGGCCCTTGTCGTATGAGTCCAGTCTCGTCCCGCTCTCGAGTCTGCGGAACAGGTCGTCGTGGACTGCCGTGTACGCGTCCGCCCTGGCTGCCAGCGGCTGGCCCTCGATCAGACGCAGACGGCTCCACAGACCATCGGTCGGCTGCGGGGTCTCGTCGTTCACGATTCCACTCTATGGCCGGTGGAAGGGATCGTCGTAGAGCCGCTCCGGGACCCTGAGCACGAAGACCGGGGTGCCGGAGTCCCAGATGGCGTGTGCGCCGGCGCGGACGAGGTCGATGTGCCGTTTGCCCTCGGCGAGGATCTCGACATCTCCCCCGACGACGCGGACCGTGGCACCGTTGACCGTGACGGCGCCGTTCTGGCGCTCGATCTTCGGGTACGGCTCATGCAGTTCGCGCAGATCGCTCAGGATGTAGGTCGGCCTGGACCCTTCGGCAGCGGCGAGAACGTGCTTCGGTCGGTCGATGCCCGTCAAGACGAGCACGGAGTCGATCCCGACGCGTGCAGCCCCCATGATGTCGGTGTCGAGGCGGTCGCCGATGAAAAGGGTCTTGTGCGCCTTGAAGCGTGCGATCGCCTCTTCGAAGATCGGCGCCTCTGGTTTGCCCGCGACTGTCGCCAGGCGTCCGACAGCGGTGTGGACGGCCGAGACCAGGGTGCCGTTGCCGGGGGCGACGCCGCGCTCGCGCGGAATCGTCCAGTCGCTGTTGGTGGCGATCCAGGGGATGCCGCCTTCTTCCTCGGGAACCTTCAGTGCGAACGCCGCTTCAGCGAGGTCCGTCCAGGCCACCTCGGGGGCGAAGCCCTGCACGACGGCATCCGGGGCGTCGTCCGCGCTGCGGGTGACGCGGTAGCCGGCCTTCTCCGCCTCGACGACGAGCCCCTCTCCCCCGACGATGAGCAGCGTGGCCGGAGCGGGAACGATGGTCGAAAGGAGGCGCATGGCTGCCTGAGGGCTGGTGACGACATCCTCGGCGGCGACGGAGAGCCCGAGCTCGGTGAGGTGGCCGGCCACGGATGCGTCGGTGCGTGAGGCGTTGTTCGTGATGTACCCGACCCGTCGCTTCGCGGCGACGCGGTTCAGGCTCTCCACCGCATGCGGGAGCGCACCTGCGCCGGCGTACACCACACCGTCGAGGTCAGCGAGAACGACGTCGACGCCGTCCAAGGGGGTCGGGCGCGTCTTGGAGAAGAGTCCCACTCAGGATTCCTCCTTCGGAGTCTCCTGAGGTTCAGGCGTGGACGGCTCCGTGGAGGCAGAGGGCTCGTCGTCGATATCGTCGTCGAACTCGCCTTCGATCAGTCCGTCCTCGATGAAGATCTCTTCGTCGTCCTCGTCGTTAAGACCCAGGGCATCCGCTGCGACTTCTGCGCGTGCACTCCAGAAGGCTGCCTCTTCTTCGCGGCCGAGATCCTCGAGGACGGCAGCGTGCGCGCCGAACAGGGCGGGGCTCCACTCGAAAGCGCGGTCCGGATCGAGTTCAGGAATCTGCAGCTCGCCGAGCGCGAGTTCAGCTTCGCCCTGGTCGAGACGCGCGCCGGACATCGCAATGGCCAGTGCGACGCGCACCGGGGTCGGCAGGGTGGCACGGTCGACTGCGCGACCGGCTTCGAGTGCGCGGTCGGGGCGACCGACGCCGCGTTCGCTGTCGACCATGAGGGCTATCTGGTCGTCCTTGCCCGAGATGCGACGGTACGTACGCAGTTCGCGCAGCGCGAGGGCGAAGTCACCGGTGGCGTAAGCGGTGATACCGAGAGTCTCGCGGACGATCGCGATGCGCCCAGCCCGACGGGATGCCGCGAGGGCATGCTTGTGGGCGAGTTCAGGATCCTCATCGATGAGCTGGGACGCCATCGCGAGGTGACGAGCGACCTGCTCGGCGTTCTCCTTGCTCAGCGTCTTCAGCTCGTTGCGAGCAGACTTGTGCAGGTCGTCCGCGGTGACCTCTTCGGGCACGATCGGGTCATCGTGGCGCGGTCGGTCATCAGACTGCCGATCAGTACGCTCGCGTCCTGCGCCTCCACGTTGCGGGAAGCCGCGGCCCTCAGAGTTCCGGGAATCGGTACGGCGGTCGTCGCGACGTTGATAGCCACCTTCACGCGGCTGGTAGCCACCTTCGCGGCGGTCACCATCACGACGCGGCGCAGCACCATCACGACGCTGGTAACCGCCCTCGCGCTGCTGGTAGCCGCCTTCGCGGCGGTCACCGTCACGACGAGGCGCGGCACCATCACGACGCTGGTAACCGCCCTCACGACGGTCACCATCACGACGAGGAGCAGCACCGTCGCGACGCTGGTAGCCACCTTCACGCTGCTGGTAGCCACCTTCGCGGCGGTCACCGTCACGACGAGGCGCGGCACCATCGCGACGCTGGTAGCCACCTTCACGCTGCTGGTAGCCACCTTCGCCGCGGTCACCGTCACGACGAGGCGCGGCACCATCGCGACGCTGGTAGCCACCTTCACGCTGCTGGTAGCCACCTTCGCGGCGGTCACCGTCACGACGAGGAGCAGCACCATCACGACGCTGGTAACCGCCCTCACGACGGTCACCATCACGACGAGGAGCAGCACCATCACGACGCTGATATCCACCCCCACGCTGCTGGTAGCCACCTTCGCGGCGGTCACCGTCACGACGAGGCGCGGCACCATCACGACGCTGATATCCACCCTCACGACGAGGCGCGGCACCATCACGACGCTGATATCCACCCTCACGACGGTCACCGTCACGACGAGGAGCAGCACCATCACGACGAGGCGCGGCGCCGTCACGACGAGGCGCGGCGCCGTCACGGCGCGGTGCGCCAGTGCGGCCTTCAGAGCCGGAGTTCTCAGTACGTGGCCGGCGGGGGCGGTCGTCCCGGCGGTCGTCATCGCGTCGTGGTCGGCGCTCGTCGTCGTTCGGCATGTACTGATTCTCTCAACTCTTCTGTTAACGCAAAATGGCCACCCTGCTTTGGGTGGCCATTTTGACTAAAAGGAGTCCGGCGGTGTCCTACTCTCCCACAGGGTCCCCCCTGCAGTACCATCGGCGCTGTGAGGCTTAGCTTCCGGGTT
>NZ_JBBDHF010000006.1:0-3423 GCF_037285405.1 Microbacterium sp. KHB019
TGTTAACGCAAAATGGCCACCCTGCTTTGGGTGGCCATTTTGACTAAAAGGAGTCCGGCGGTGTCCTACTCTCCCACAGGGTCCCCCCTGCAGTACCATCGGCGCTGTGAGGCTTAGCTTCCGGGTTCGGAATGTGACCGGGCGTTTCCCTCACGCTATGGCCGCCGAAACACTATTGATGTTTCAATCGTTGCATAACGAAAAGTTTGTGTTTTCGTTTGCGGTTCTCGACCGTACATCGAGAACCACTCAGTGGACGCGGAGCATCAGAAATTCGAACTGATGTCAGGTGTTATCAAGTCATCGGCTTATTAGTACCAGTCAGCTCCACACGTTGCCGTGCTTCCACATCTGGCCTATCAACCCAGTCGTCTACTGGGAGCCTCTCGGACACAAGGTCCATGGAAGTCTCATCTTGAGGCCGGCTTCCCGCTTAGATGCTTTCAGCGGTTATCCATCCCGAACGTAGCTAATCAGCGGTGCTCCTGGCGGAACAACTGACACACCAGAGGTTCGTCCAACCCGGTCCTCTCGTACTAGGGTCAGATCCTCTCAAACTTCCTACGCGCGCAGCGGATAGGGACCGAACTGTCTCACGACGTTCTAAACCCAGCTCGCGTACCGCTTTAATGGGCGAACAGCCCAACCCTTGGGACCTACTCCAGCCCCAGGATGCGACGAGCCGACATCGAGGTGCCAAACCATGCCGTCGATATGGACTCTTGGGCAAGATCAGCCTGTTATCCCCGAGGTACCTTTTATCCGTTGAGCGACAGCGCTTCCACAAGCCACTGCCGGATCACTAGTCCCGACTTTCGTCCCTGCTCGACCTGTCAGTCTCACAGTCAAGCTCCCTTGTGCACTTACACTCGCCACCTGATTACCAACCAGGTTGAGGGAACCTTTGGGCGCCTCCGTTACTTTTTGGGAGGCAACCGCCCCAGTTAAACTACCCACCAGGCACTGTCCCTGAACCGGATCACGGTTCGAAGTTAGATATCCAGAGTGACCAGAGTGGTATTTCAACAATGACTCCACGAATACTGGCGTATCCGCTTCATAGTCTCCCACCTATCCTACACAAGCCACACCGAACACCAATACCAAGCTGTAGTAAAGGTCACGGGGTCTTTCCGTCCTGCTGCGCGTAACGAGCATCTTTACTCGTAATGCAATTTCGCCGAGTTCGCGGTTGAGACAGTTGGGAAGTCGTTACGCCATTCGTGCAGGTCGGAACTTACCCGACAAGGAATTTCGCTACCTTAGGATGGTTATAGTTACCACCGCCGTTTACTGGGGCTTAAATTCTCAGCTTCGCCTTGCGGCTAACCGGTCCTCTTAACCTTCCAGCACCGGGCAGGCGTCAGTCCGTATACATCGTCTTGCGACTTGGCACGGACCTGTGTTTTTAATAAACAGTCGCTACCCACTAGTCTCTGCGGCCACCACGCCCTTTCGGAGTAAATCCTAATAAGCGGATGGCCCCCCTTCTCCCGAAGTTACGGGGGCATTTTGCCGAGTTCCTTAACCACGATTCTCTCGATCTCCTTGGTATTCTCTACCTGACCACCTGAGTCGGTTTGGGGTACGGGCGGCTAGAACCTCGCGTCGATGCTTTTCTCGGCAGCATAGGATCACCCACTTTTTATCCGCATCGTGTCTCAGCCTATGTGACTCCCGGATTTGCCTAAGAGTCGGCCTACGCACTTGCCCCGGGACAACCATCGCCCGGGTTGGGCTACCTTCCTGCGTCACACCTGTTAATACGCTAACCGCACCAGCATGGGGTCGTACGCTAGGCCTCACCCCATCACCCCGAAGGGATCCGGTCATGAGGATTCAGATACTTAGCACCACTGGATTAGCTTGGGCGGTTCTTCGCCGGTACGGGAATATCAACCCGTTGTCCATCGACTACGCCTGTCGGCCTCGCCTTAGGTCCCGACTTACCCAGGGAAGATTAGCTTGACCCTGGAACCCTTGGTCTTTCGGAGGACATGTTTCTCACACGTCTTTCGCTACTCATGCCTGCATTCTCACTCGTGTAGCCTCCACGGCTGGTTCACACCGCCGCTTCGCTGGCCACACGACGCTCTCCTACCCATCAACACGGCTGGACCACGAAGGCCTACCAATAATGTCAATGCCACAACTTCGGTGGCGTGCTTGAGCCCCGTTACATTGTCGGCGCGGAATCACTTGACCAGTGAGCTATTACGCACTCTTTCAAGGGTGGCTGCTTCTAAGCCAACCTCCTGGTTGTCACAGCAACTCCACATCCTTTTCCACTTAGCACGCGCTTAGGGACCTTAGATGGTGGTCTGGGTTGTTTCCCTCTCGACTATGAAGCTTATCCCCCACAGTCTCACTGCTGCGCTCTCACTTACCGGCATTCGGAGTTTGGCTGACGTCAGTAACCTTGTAGGGCCCATCGGCCATCCAGTAGCTCTACCTCCGGCAAGAAACACGCAACGCTGCACCTAAATGCATTTCGGAGAGAACCAGCTATCACGAAGTTTGATTGGCCTTTCACCCCTATCCACAGCTCATCCCCTCAGTTTTCAACCTAAGTGGGTTCGGTCCTCCACGCGCTCTTACACGCGCTTCAACCTGGCCATGGATAGATCACTTCGCTTCGGGTCTAGGACATGCGACTGAATCGCCCTATTCAGACTCGCTTTCGCTACGGCTACCCCACACGGGTTAACCTCGCCACATATCGCTAACTCGCAGGCTCATTCTTCAAAAGGCACGCTGTCACCCCTACTAAGGAGGCTCCAACGGTTTGTAAGCAAACGGTTTCAGGTACTATTTCACTCCCCTCCCGGGGTACTTTTCACCTTTCCCTCACGGTACTTGTCCGCTATCGGTCATCTGGGAGTATTTAGGCTTATCAGGTGGTCCTGACAGATTCACACGGGATTTCACGGGCCCCGTGCTACTTGGGATACTCTCCACGCCAGAACACGCATTTCGACTACGGGGTTGGCACCCTCTATGACCGGCCTTTCAAGACCGTTCGTCTATACGCTTCTGTAACGTCGCCACCTCGGCAGAGATGACTGGTGAGTCCCACAACCCCGAACATGCAACTCCTGCCGGATATCACACACACTCGGTTTAGCCTGATCCGGTTTCGCTCGCCACTACTAACGGAATCGCGGTTGCTTTCTCTTCCTGTGGGTACTGAGATGTTTCACTTCCCCACGTTCCCTCTACCCGCCCTATATATTCAGGCGGGAGTCACTAGGTCGGCACGCCGCCCAGCGGGGTTTCCCCATTCGGACACCCTCGGATCAAAACTTGCTTATCAGTTCCCCGAGGCTTATCGCAGATTGCTACGTCCTTCTTCGGCTCCAGATGCCAAGGCATCCACCGTTTGCTCTTAAAGACTTGAAACAACATGAGTTCGAATCGTCAAAA
>NZ_JBBDHF010000006.1:3523-5146 GCF_037285405.1 Microbacterium sp. KHB019
CTTGTCTAATGTTCCACCCATGAGCTCCCAGCGAAGAACGTATGCCTTCGATCTGGGTTCTGGACACCCGGAGGTGTCAGATGCTCCTTAGAAAGGAGGTGATCCAGCCGCACCTTCCGGTACGGCTACCTTGTTACGACTTAGTCCTAATTACCGATCCCACCTTCGACAGCTCCCTCCCACAAGGGGTTAGGCCACCGGCTTCAGGTGTTACCGACTTTCATGACTTGACGGGCGGTGTGTACAAGACCCGGGAACGTATTCACCGCAGCGTTGCTGATCTGCGATTACTAGCGACTCCGACTTCATGAGGTCGAGTTGCAGACCTCAATCCGAACTGGGACCGGCTTTTTGGGATTCGCTCCACCTCACGGTATCGCTGCCCATTGTACCGGCCATTGTAGCATGCGTGAAGCCCAAGACATAAGGGGCATGATGATTTGACGTCATCCCCACCTTCCTCCGAGTTGACCCCGGCAGTATCCCATGAGTTCCCACCATTACGTGCTGGCAACATAGAACGAGGGTTGCGCTCGTTGCGGGACTTAACCCAACATCTCACGACACGAGCTGACGACAACCATGCACCACCTGTTTACGAGTGTCCAAAGAGTTGACCATTTCTGGCCCGTTCTCGTATATGTCAAGCCTTGGTAAGGTTCTTCGCGTTGCATCGAATTAATCCGCATGCTCCGCCGCTTGTGCGGGTCCCCGTCAATTCCTTTGAGTTTTAGCCTTGCGGCCGTACTCCCCAGGCGGGGAACTTAATGCGTTAGCTGCGTCACGGAATCCGTGGAATGGACCCCACAACTAGTTCCCAACGTTTACGGGGTGGACTACCAGGGTATCTAAGCCTGTTTGCTCCCCACCCTTTCGCTCCTCAGCGTCAGTTACGGCCCAGAGATCTGCCTTCGCCATCGGTGTTCCTCCTGATATCTGCGCATTCCACCGCTACACCAGGAATTCCAATCTCCCCTACCGCACTCTAGTCTGCCCGTACCCACTGCAGGCCCGAGGTTGAGCCTCGGGATTTCACAGCAGACGCGACAAACCGCCTACGAGCTCTTTACGCCCAATAATTCCGGATAACGCTTGCGCCCTACGTATTACCGCGGCTGCTGGCACGTAGTTAGCCGGCGCTTTTTCTGCAGGTACCGTCACTCTCGCTTCTTCCCTGCTAAAAGAGGTTTACAACCCGAAGGCCGTCATCCCTCACGCGGCGTTGCTGCATCAGGCTTCCGCCCATTGTGCAATATTCCCCACTGCTGCCTCCCGTAGGAGTCTGGGCCGTGTCTCAGTCCCAGTGTGGCCGGTCACCCTCTCAGGCCGGCTACCCGTCGACGCCTTGGTGAGCCATTACCTCACCAACAAGCTGATAGGCCGCGAGCCCATCCCCAACCAAAAAATCTTTCCAGTAACTGACCATGCGATCGCTACTCGTATCCAGTATTAGACGCCGTTTCCAGCGCTTATCCCAGAGTCAGGGGCAGGTTGCTCACGTGTTACTCACCCGTTCGCCACTAATCCACCCAGCAAGCTGGGCATCATCGTTCGACTTGCATGTGTTAAGCACGCCGCCAGCGTTCATCCTGAGCCAGGATCAAACTCTCCGTAAAAAACAAA
>NZ_JBBDHF010000007.1:0-548 GCF_037285405.1 Microbacterium sp. KHB019
TCAAAACTTGCTTATCAGTTCCCCGAGGCTTATCGCAGATTGCTACGTCCTTCTTCGGCTCCAGATGCCAAGGCATCCACCGTTTGCTCTTAAAGACTTGAAACAACATGAGTTCGAATCGTCAAAAATTGAAATTGACTAATGATCTTTAAGATCATCATTACAACGCGGCCCGAAGGCTGCGCTGAAGATGCTCGCGTCCACTGTGTAGTTCTCAAAGTACGGGCGGTACCCCCACCGCCTCACCAACCGGTGAACCAGAAAGGGGCCCAGAGGAGACAGTCCCGGCCCCACCTCCGAAGAAGCAGGGCTGGTTCCGGTCCCTCAGGACCCAACAGCGTGCATATGCCAGAATCACAAGCCCCCACTTTCCAACCGACCCGAAGGCCGGCGTACTAGCAGGAACCAGCTGCGCTGGCATCTTGTCTAATGTTCCACCCATGAGCTCCCAGCGAAGAACGTATGCCTTCGATCTGGGTTCTGGACACCCGGAGGTGTCAGATGCTCCTTAGAAAGGAGGTGATCCAGCCGCACCTTCCGGTACGGCT
>NZ_JBBDHF010000008.1:0-437 GCF_037285405.1 Microbacterium sp. KHB019
GGGGGCTGCGGGGATGATCGACAGGTCCAGCCGGCCGCGTTCGATGCCTACCAAGACGCCTCCTGAGCTGGTCAAACGGATCGTGAAAGCACGGTGGCGACGCAGGCTCGGCCCGGCACAGATCGCCGGAGAACTCGGCCTCCCGGCCTCGACTGTTCATGCGGTGCTGGTGCGCTGCCGTATCAACCGACTCAGTCGCATCGATCGGGTCACCGGCGAACCGATCCGCCGATATGAGCATCCCCATCCCGGGGCGATGATCCACGTCGACGTGACGAAGTTCGGCAACATCCCCGACGGCGGTGGCTGGCGGTTCGTCGGCAAGCAGCAAGGGGACAAGCACAAGGCAACGACGGCACTGCGCACGGGAAGAACCGGCAAAGGTCACCCGAACATCGGCACCGCATTCGTGCACACCGTCATCGATGACTACTCCC
>NZ_JBBDHF010000009.1:0-348 GCF_037285405.1 Microbacterium sp. KHB019
GATGACTGGGTCGTGGGTGCGTCCGATCCTTGAGAACTCAACAGCGTGCACTTGTCAAATGCCAAATAACCTCGACTCCAGCCTTTGGTTGGGGTGAGATTCCTTTGGATCAAAGACCAGCCCCTTTGGGGGTTGGCATTCGGATGAAGTCAGCAATGATGTCATCTCTTTGGTCAGTTTCAAACTCGCAGCGTGATGCCTTATTCCGGCGTTCGTTGTTTTTTGTTTTTTACGGAGAGTTTGATCCTGGCTCAGGATGAACGCTGGCGGCGTGCTTAACACATGCAAGTCGAACGATGATGCCCAGCTTGCTGGGTGGATTAGTGGCGAACGGGTGAGTAACACGTG
>NZ_JBBDHF010000010.1:0-328 GCF_037285405.1 Microbacterium sp. KHB019
AGTACGGGCGGTACCCCCACCGCCTCACCAACCGGTGAACCAGAAAGGGGCCCAGAGGAGACAGTCCCGGCCCCACCTCCGAAGAAGCAGGGCTGGTTCCGGTCCCTCAGGACCCAACAGCGTGCATGCGCGAGATCCGTAACCCGACCCCGTTCCAACTGCCGAAGCAGCGTACTAAGAGAAGGACTCCATCCTTCGCGCCTTGTCTAATGTTCCACCCATGAGCTCCCAGCGAAGAACGTATGCCTTCGATCTGGGTTCTGGACACCCGGAGGTGTCAGATGCTCCTTAGAAAGGAGGTGATCCAGCCGCACCTTCCGGTACGGCT
>NZ_JBBDHF010000011.1:0-255 GCF_037285405.1 Microbacterium sp. KHB019
CGACCCGTTGTCGGATAAGACACGCTCGACGGTGACGCCGCGGTCTGCGAACCAGGCGACGGCGCGTGTGAGGACGCCGATCGCCGTGTCGGCTTTCTCGTCGGTGCAGATCTCGGCGTAGGCAACGCGGGAGTAGTCATCGATGACGGTGTGCACGAATGCGGTGCCGATGTTCGGGTGACCTTTGCCGGTTCTTCCCGTGCGCAGTGCCGTCGTTGCCTTGTGCTTGTCCCCTTGCTGCTTGCCGACGAACCG
>NZ_JBBDHF010000012.1:0-250 GCF_037285405.1 Microbacterium sp. KHB019
TCAAAACTTGCTTATCAGTTCCCCGAGGCTTATCGCAGATTGCTACGTCCTTCTTCGGCTCCAGATGCCAAGGCATCCACCGTTTGCTCTTAAAGACTTGAAACAACATGAGTTCGAATCGTCAAAATTGAAATTGACTAATGATCTTTAAGATCATCATTACAACGCGGCCCGAAGGCTGCGCTGAAGATGCTCGCGTCCACTGTGTAGTTCTCAAAGTACGGGCGGTACCCCCACCGCCTCACCAACC
>NZ_JBBDHF010000013.1:0-249 GCF_037285405.1 Microbacterium sp. KHB019
GGCGATCTGTGCCGGGCCGAGCCTGCGTCGCCACCGTGCTTTCACGATCCGTTTGACCAGCTCAGGAGGCGTCTTGGTAGGCATCGAACGCGGCCGGCTGGACCTGTCGATCATCCCCGCAGCCCCCTCGGCGCGAAACCTCGCCGCCCACTTGCGTGCCGTAAGCGGCGAGGTCATGAACATCTTCGCCGCGACAGTGGCAGACCAATGCTCTTCGACGATGAGCTTTGCCAGCCGCAAACGAGCGCG
>NZ_JBBDHF010000014.1:0-205 GCF_037285405.1 Microbacterium sp. KHB019
GGACGCTCATCCCGGTTGAACGGACGACGGTCGCCACCACGATCGTTGCGATCGTTGAACGGACGACGCTCGTCGCGAGCCGGACGCTCATCCCGGTTGAACGGACGACGGTCGCCACCACGATCGTTGCGATCGTTGAACGGACGACGCTCGTCGCGAGCCGGACGCTCATCCCGGTTGAACGGACGACGGTCGCCACCACGAT